>JADFYG010000001.1 GCA_015233155.1 Candidatus Rifleibacteriota bacterium | reverse complement strand
AGAAGATCATGAAAGAAGCGTACATTGCGTTTCTGTCCGGTAAAAGATTCGCTGCCCGTGACGAAATCGAACCATTCTCGCGGAAATCCGGCCAGCTCCAGGCGCCGTCGATTGAATTCCTCGGGCATAACCGGATTCGTTGCCACTATTTGACGGAACCCCCCATGTTCATGCACGCGCCGGACAAGCAAAAGGGCCTCGGCAACCGGGCGGATAAATCTCCGGATAGCCGGATCCAGGCTTCCGGACGTCGTCATTTGCCGCGTCAGCTCGGCGACACTTTCGTGAGGCAACCCTAAGGAACGCCCGAGCAGATGGCTGTACAACAAATCGTTTGGAAAAGGGCCGTCGTTTTTCAGGATACGGATGAATGCACGAGCCGAGGCCAATCCGGCTTGTAAAGGATTGGCTACGGATCGCAGAAAACCAAGATGCACGCTCGCAACCTCGAGGACTACGCGCATGCTTTCCCAGCAGGCAAGCGTTCCGTCCAGGTCCCAGAGGAGAACTCTGATATTTTGGGGACCGTCCATAACATAACCGTATCAAAATTCTCAGGAAAAGCAAAAAAATTCCTGAAGTTGCAGTATAATGTCATGGGCACTTCAGGCAGTGACTCGACAGTTTGCTGATAGTGACAGTATAGTTTGATCCACAGACAGGGAGGAACACATGGGCTTTGTTATTGGCTGCTTCGTTGGGTTCGTCATTTGGTTTTTATATCAATATCTCTGGGCAGGCATCTACACCGTAGGCCAGAATGAGAGAGCTATAAAGACAGTATTTGGCCGGGCACAGCGCATCGAGGGAAAAACAACACTGCATTCCCCGATATCACTTGGGCTGGTTGAAGAGGAGCGCGAAAGATATTCATATCCGCAGCTTGTCGTCATCCCGCCAGGCGGGCCTTATTTCAAATTCCCCTGGGAAGAAATCCATAAAGTTTCTCTCGCCACCCAGACTCTGAATATGGCCTATGACCCGGAAGACCCGTCTGCAAACCATAATGGACGTTTCCTTGAAGCTGTTACTAAAGATCAGCTTAACACCGAGCTCACCGGTCAGATTCGTTATCGTGTCAGCGATCAGAATCTTTATGCATACCTGTTTGGGATAAAGAATCCGCTTGTGCATGTCATGGGTTATTTCGTTTCGGTATTACGTGAGCGCATCGCAAATTTCGAATCAAAGAAGACTGACGGTGATTCCGGTTCTATCGCCATTACCAGCGGAGTGTCCATTAACGATCTCAGAAAAAATCTGCACGAAATCAATGAACACATGATGCGGGAATGTGCCCAGTCGGCCGCGCGATATGGAATTACCCTCGAAGCCTCAGTAATCACGGTTATAGATCCGCCGGATGAGGTTGAGAGTGCGTTGGCCGCCATCAACACCGCTCACAACGAGGTGTCTTCAGAAATCAGTCTTGCTCAGGCCGGAGCCGATCAAAAAATCGTTCAATCCCGCAGGGCTACTGAAATCGAGACGCTTCGCGCTAAATCTGAAGTAGAACCGCTGAAAAGCACGGCGCAACAGCTTATAGAGCTCAAGAAAAACGGCTCCGACGTTTTGAAATCATATGTTCGCAATGTGAAACTTGCGCTTTACAGCAAGGTAAAACAGGTCATTATGGAAGGAGAGAAGTAATGGACGAATTTTTCGTGGGTTTAGTCTTCTCTTTCTTCGGTTGTTTCATATTTTTGAATATCATACTTCTGATTGGACGATTGTTCGGATTGTATGCCATCGTACCTGAGGGTAGATGCCATGTCTACATCCTCTTTGGAAAGCAGCTCGGCGTTTTGAAGGAGCCCGGATTTTACTTTTTACCGTATGCACTTGGAGTCAATGCCCTGATAGTGAATCTGCTTGGTACATGCCACATCGTCGACATGCGAATTGATCAGGAATACCTGCGCAGTCAGCCAGTCAACTCCGAAGAGGGTGCGCCGATGGGAATCGGAATCTGGTATGAAATGTTCGTATCCAATCCTGTCGACTATTTGTTCAAGAACTCTGATCCGCGCACTTCCCTCGGGTCTAATGTCCGCAGCGCGACGGTGCGGTGCCTCGGGAACATGAAACTCGGCGACCTGCTTGAAGACAGACATGCCATGAGTCTTATGGTTCGCAAGGAAGTAAGTTCTCAATCTACCGAATGGGGTTATAAAGTCGGATCAGTCTATATTCGTAAGGTGCATTTCCGCGACACAAAAATGATCAATCAGATTCAGGAAAAGGTTGTGAACCGGCTTCGACAGGTTACTTCCGCAATCAAGCAGGATGGGGCCAATCAGGTCAGCATCATCACCAGCACAGCTGAAAATCAGGCCGCAGCCGAATTCGCAAAGGCAGCGGCGGTTCGTCCGAAGATAGTAGGTGAAGCTCTTCAGGAAATTTCCCGCGACCCCGAAATTTCTGACGCCTTATTCGAGATTCTCGAAGCGCAGAAACTCACCGAAAGCCAGGCACAGATCACAATGATTCCATCGCGCACGCTTATGCTACCGGAACTCCTTGCCGGTCGCCAGAACGCATTGGCGGAAGCTTTTCCGGAAAGCGCACAGATAGGTGCGCCCCGTCCCAGAAAGCCTGCAACAATAGACAAACAAAAAGGCTGACATTTGTGTGGGCTGCACACTTCGCCAATTTATACAAAAGTGTATTGAAATGACCGAATGCATAAACAAATTTCATTGCGCATCTGTATATCGGCGGATTACGCTTCGCTGATCCGACCTGCTTCAGCACTAAAGGACACAATTACAGAATGAATACAGTAATAAAACGCGGATTGTTGCTGTTCTTTATCATATCTATCGCCTGTCTCTGCGGAGCGGCTGAACCCTCTCAGCCGACCGGAATGGATTTCCGCGAAGAAACCATATATTTTCTCATCACGACCCGCTTTTTCGATGGAGATGAGAGCAACAATTTTTACTGCCGTGATCGCATCAAGTTGGGTGATCCGCAGTGGCGCGGCGATTTCAAAGGATTGATCGAAAAGCTGGATTATATTCGTGATCTTGGTTTCACCGCCATCTGGATCACGCCGCCGATCGAAAACCGCAGCGGCCTCGATTATCACGGCTACCATGGTTACGACTGGACCCGCATCGACCCGCGCCTGGAATCTCCCGGAGCGACATACAAAGACCTGATCAAGGCGTGCCACGATCGCGGCATAAAACTGATTCAGGACGTGGTCATAAATCATTCATCGAACTACGGAATTCGCGGAAAAGTATGGGTGAATCGCCTGCCTTTGAAGTATTTTCGCAAGGCTGGTGTAACTTTCACCGCGCCGTATACGGGAAACCTTGGAAATTATAAGTACCAGTTCCGCGAGGACAATGACAATCCCGTCGCCCCGGACTGGTTCCGAGAGCGGGTGACTCGTGATCCTGACGGGGCTGAGCCACTATTGGACCCGGTTACAGGCGTAACTGTTCCATCCCTGACATGCAATGTCAATCGCTTCTTCGGCACGGATGCAATGAAGCTCGATCCGAAATGGTATCACTTGAATGGTTTCATTTGTGGCGGCGATTGGGAGAACCAGGTGGCCTTGCAAACAAAGCACATGGCTGGCGACTGTCTTGATCTGGCCACGGAAAATGATAATGTTAGGGAATATCTCAACGGGGCCGTGAATTCCTGGCTCGACCTCGGAGTCGATGCCATACGTCTAGACACCGTCAAGCATGTGGAGCGAAGCGATCTGCTCACCTATGTTAACGAATGGAAGAATCACAAACCCGGCCTTTTCGTTTTCGGAGAATGTCTTGTTAAAGGATCCGGTTGGGGAGATATCGGCGGAGATAATGCGCCGTCAACGATTCGTCCGTGGTGGTACACTCGCCTTGGCAACGATACGAGAAATCCGCAATCCGGGCCTGATTCAGGGTTTTCGGTCCTCGACTTCTCACTGTTTTCGACATTCCGCGACAACCTGAGTCATGGTTGCTTCAACGGCATCGAATCTATTCTCTCCATGGATTGGGTTTACGGAGATGCGACGAAACTGGTCACATTTCTGCAAAATCATGATGTCGGCCCTGACAATGATTTCAAGTTCCGCTTCAAGGGCGATGATTGGATGGCGGCGGTTGCCTACAATCTTCTCTGGACGATTCGCGGAATTCCATGCTTGTATTACGGCGAAGAAATCGCCTTCCAGAAAGGCCTCCCCCAGGACATCTGCGGCAATGATGACACGCTCGATCAGACGGGACGGGCCTATTTCGGGGACTACCTGAATGCAGGCACTATTGAGCAGACACGTAAGCATCCATTATGGACCCACATTCAGCGTTTGAATCTTATCCGGCACACTGTTCCGGCTCTGCAAAAGGCTCCAATGAGCTACATGCATGAGTGGGGCGGAGGAATGAGTTTCGTTCGCGACTGGGACAATGGAAAAAGCTATGCAGTCGTAGGTCTTGCCGCCGGCTCTGATCAGCAGATCACTGTTGTAGGCGTTCGCAATGGAACCTATCGTGATGCGGTAACCGGGAACACGATCAACGTTGGAAGCGGTGCGATAACGTTTGATGTGAAGGCGCATTCCGCCGGAATTTACGTGCTCAACGGCCCCGGAAAAATCGGCCAGGACGGAGCGTTTCTGCGCTGATCGTTGCACTTTGCGGGAGTGGATATTATCGGGTATTCCCCGTTCCTCGGAAAAAGTTGAACTGTGTATTTGTTGAATTGTGCATTTGATGGAAGGGAGGTGAATCTTCTGAATAAGCAACTGATCGAAGAAAAACTAAGGGAAAGCGAAGCTCAGTTAAGTACCATTGGGGACAACATTCCTAATGGTTATATTTATCAGGTTACACTAGCAGAAGATGGCACCCCGA
The DNA here is from genome assembly GCA_015233155.1 of Candidatus Rifleibacteriota bacterium. Taxonomy (GTDB): domain Bacteria; phylum Muiribacteriota; class Ozemobacteria; order Ozemobacterales; family Ozemobacteraceae; genus JADFYG01. Next base: position 263,454 of record JADFYG010000001.1, on the reverse strand, counting down.
CTTTTCTGTATGTCGGCAGGGGAGTGACCGAAATTCATGGATTTTCCCCGGAAGAGATAATCCATGACTCCGCCAGATTGTATGGACAGGTGGATCCTGACCAGGTGCAAACGCTTTTTCAATCCGCCAGGGACGCACATATAAATGGAACAGATTTTTCCGTGGAATTTCGCATCCACCGCCCGGATGGTATCTGGCGTTGGCTGCATGTGCGTTCCCGACCACGTCGGCGCTCTGATGGACTGATTGTTTTTGACGGAGTGGTCCTTGACATTACCGACCGGAAAGACGCTGAGATAGCCAGACGCGCAAGCGAAGCAAGTTATCGCCTGCTATTCGATAACATGCTGAATGCGGTTGCCCACAGTCGCATGATTTTCCGGGACGGTGTCCCAGTTGATTATGAGTTTATTGCGGTCAATCCGTGGTTTGAGAAAGTGACCGGAATGAAAGATGTTGTGGGGCGGAAAATCAGCGAAATATTCCCGGATTATTGCCACGACAATCCGGATTCACTCGAAGTGTTCGGCCGGGTTGCCAGTACAGGTGAACCGGCCCATTGGGAGCATTATCTAAGCGCCGTGGACAGATGGTTTTTATTTGCCATCTACCGATGTGCTCCCGGAGAAATTATTGCCGTGATTGACAATATCACGGATCGTAAGCGGACAGAAATGCAGTTGCGCAAGCTTTCATCCGCGATCGAGCAAAGTCCCGCAGAGGTTGTGATTACCGATCTGCTGGGCAACATCGAGTATGTGAACCCTTCCGTTACAAAAATAGCCGGATATCGTCCGGAGGAGTGCCTTGGAAAAAACTTGCGTTTTCTATTCGGAACCGAGATATTGACTGCTGAATACCAAAGCCTTTGGGATACCATCACCTCCGGGGGTGAGTGGCATGGGGAGTTGCGCAATCTCAGGAATGATGGCACTCCGTTGTGGGAGAGAGTTTCCATGTCTCCGGTCAGAAACGCTGCCGGGGTAATCACAAATTTCGTCGGATTTATCGAGGATATTACTTCCCGGAAAGCCCTGGAAACGCATATTCAACAGGCTCAAAAGATTGATTCCGTAGGACGCCTGGCCGGCGGAGTAGCCCACGATTTCAATAACTTCCTCACGGTGATCAAAGGGCACGCGGAACTGGCCATAGCCAGGGTATGCGATGAGCCGTTGCGAGTGAATCTGGAAGAAATTATCAAAGCGGCGAAACGATCGGCCGATCTGACCAGGCGATTGCTTACATTTGCCCGCAAGCAGACTGTGCAACCCGTAATTTTAGATGTCAATGCAACAATTGCAAATATGTTACAAATGCTTGAGCGTCTAATAGGCGAAAACATCAGTCTGATCTGGAAACCCGGACAGGATTCCTGGACTGTGAAAATGGATCCCTCTCAGATTGATCAGATCCTTGCGAATCTGTTGATCAACGCCAGAGATGCAATCTCCGGACAAGGCAAGGTCACTATCGAGACTGAAAATGTAGAATTCGATGAAACCTGCCGGAACATGAATCCGGATATCATTCCCGGAAAATATTTGATGATAGCTGTAAGCGACACCGGTTCAGGAATGAGTAAGTCTGTGCTGGAGAATATTTTTGAGCCATTTTTCACCACCAAGACAATTGACAAGGGTACTGGACTGGGACTTGCCACTGTACATGGGATTGTTCAGCAGAATCATGGATTGTTAAAAGTTTACAGCTCTCCAGGCGAGGGAACGACATTTCGGATTTACCTCCCGGCATTCATTTCGGATTCAGCTGTCGTGCAGGTCGTGGAATTTGTTGCGAAGTCTGTTAATGGTTCCGAAACTATTCTACTGGTGGATGATGAAGAGGAAGTTCTTCGTATTGATCAAATGATACTGGAACGTCATGGCTATAAAGTTCTTTCGGCTCAGACGTCACCTCAGGCACTTCTTCTGGCGGAAACACATGCCGGGCCGATTCATCTGCTTATCTCCGATGTCGTGATCCCGGGGATGAATGGGCATGATTTGAGTGAGAAAATCCGGCTAATTCGTCCGGAGATCAGAGTACTGTTCATGTCGGGCTATACCGCCAATATCATCGCCCTTCGTGGAATTCTTGATCAGAGTGTGAATTTTCTTTCAAAACCCTATTCCATCAAGACTTTCGTTGAGAAGGTCCGGGACGTCCTCGACAGGCAGGAAATTACTCCCTCATGAGTCTTCGAAGAGGCTGCGATATCGCTCACGGAAACGGTTGGAAGGATTCGCCAGAGGCTTTTCCGCCGACTCGTAAAGCCGGCGCGCTGTCTGTGCCTTGTTTCCGGACTCCTGCAAGCCTTCTGACAACAGCAATGCCTCGATTGCATCGATCAGATTCCTACGGGGATGCCGCTTTCGCGCAAGTTGTTCGAAACGTCGCAACACGTCGACGGAGTCGATGTCTCTCTGGCCGCCGCCGCTCCATGCGCTCCTGAGCCTTTCTATTTCCTCGTTTGCGATACTGGTCGTGATCGTACTTTCAGCCAGTCGTGCCTTGGTCGCCATCCGGCGGACAGAGAATTTCAGATCGCGGAAGTTCCCGGTCCAGATGGCTTCAGAGGAGATCGCAAACGTCAGATAACCGGCTTTAGCTTTTTCCTCGAAAAAAACCTGGAAGGGCTCCGGATTCCCTTTTCGAAACTCCTCGGCATTGCAAAGCTTTAACTCGAAATCGACGTTCGCCTCGAAATCTTTTGGCAGATCGCGGATCCCCGGCAGATGAAATTCCCAACAGCGGATGCGAGCAAAGAGATCCTCTCGAAATGTTCCCTGCTGGACCATAACACGCAGATCACGGTTAGTTGCGCACAGCAGGCGAAACTCCGAGGTGCGGCGCTTCGTCGATCCGACAGGATAGAAGCTTTTGGTTTCGATGGCCAGCAACAATTCCGCCTGTGAACGCAGATCGAGCTCTCCGATCTCGTCGAGAAACAGGGTTCCCTGATGGGCTGCAAGCAGGAATCCGTCTCTGTCCTCGGTGGCGCCCGTAAATGCGCCTTTAGTGTGCCCGAACAACGTCGAGCGGATCAGATCGCCGGAAAGTCCGGCTGCGTTCAGCTCGAAAAAAGGTGCGCGCGGCCGCCCCAGCCGCCGGGCCCAGCCATGATGAACTTCTTCGGCAATACGGCTCTTTCCGGAGCCTGTCGGGCCGGTCAGAAGAATCAGATCGTCCGTGTAGCAACCGATGTCAACGATCTCACGATACAGCTGCTCCACTTCGCGGTGACGGGAATGCTGCAGCGATATCGCGTGATAGATTTCATCCTTTTCCTTGCGGATTCGACGTTCGAGCGGTTGCAGCTTCTCCCAGCGAAGATCGAGAAGCCTGGCTTGGGCCTGATAGGTATTCGCCGGCACCGGATCGTCGATAGAGCGATTGCGATAAACCTGGAGCAGATTTATCGGCCGCCCGTCGAGCCGATATTTGGCCAGCAGGAACATGGCCATCTGCATCGTATGCGTTCCGTTGTTGAGATTCAGGAAAAGCTGGGCGTCGCCGCTGTCCTCGCTTTGCAGCGTCTCCCACAGGACTCGAAAACATTCCTGCAGATGGAATGGATCGGAAAATTCGACGGGAAGCGCCTGGATCGCGATGTTCAGACCTCTCGTCGCCGCCCGACTCCGGATATCGGCGATTGTGCGCTCGAGCAGACGAATCTGACCTTTCAGTGAAGGCTGCCACAGAATCGTCAGGAAATCCAGCGGAAAGGATTCCTGCAACGCGAATGCGAGCGTCGATCGGAAAATGCGCCATCGACGGGTATTGACGGCTCCGGCCTTGTCCTGTTCGTTGTCGAGTATCGAAAATCCGACGCGCTGCTTTGTACTCATGCTTTTCCTCAAACTATAGAGCAACTTGCAAAATTATGCGGCAATCACGAATGAATCCGCATCGGCCTATTGTAGAGGCGTGTTTTAAACCCGCCTCTGGCATGTTTCGTGAATATTGCAAATCTCTCTATATATTAAAATTAATCTATAACATACTAAATATAATATATCAATTATTTCTTCTGTCTACAAAAACCTTGATATCCCTCATCAACAGCGTTTTTCCCGCGAATGGCACGACGGTTGCAATATGCGTTGTGTATTCGAAATCAGCCGGGTCTGACCGCACCGGCCGATGCATGGCCGTTCCAGGAGGACGGCGGAAAGGGGAATTCGTCATGTTGAGCAACGCCCAGGAAGCCGGCAAGAAACTCCGTTTCGGCGATGCCCTGTTGCAGGAGGGGCTTATCAGCGCGGAGCAATTGCAGCAGGCTCTCGAGCTGCAGAAGAAATCCGGAAAACGATTAGGCGCTGTCGTAATTGAGATGCATCTCGTCACCGAACAGGAGACCGCACAAATCCTCAGCAGGCAGCTGAAAATCCCATTTATAGATCTCTCAAACTATCTCGTTGACCCGATCATTGCACGCCTTTTGCCCGAACATCTGGCAAAACGACACATGCTGATACCGATAAACAAAGTTGGCAATCGCCTGACTGTCGCTATGTTTGATCCGCTGAACATAATCGGAATCGATGATGTTTCCATGATGACCGGACTTGTAGTCAAGCCGGTCGTTGCGACGCAGAGCGGAATACAAAAGGCTTTGCAGGATGCTTACGGGGAAGGCACAATCACCGAAAAGCTTATCGATGACATCGAGGGCATGAGTCGGAACGCCGAAGGCTCCCCGGCTGATATAGACCTGAATCAGGATCTGGATGAAAATGACGCGCCGATCATCCGGTTATGCAACCTGATCATTTCTCAGGCAGTGCAAAACCAGGTCTCGGACATTCACATCGAGCCGTCTGAAAAAGAGCTGCGCATTCGCTATCGCCAGGACGGAATTCTGCAGACTGCCATGGTACCGCCGCGGAAAGCTGCCGCTGCTATCACATCGCGCATCAAGATCATGGCTTCATTGAACATCGCGGAAAAGCGGCTGCCACAGGATGGACGCATCAAGATAAAAGTGAATCAGCGCAATATTGATCTGCGTGTCTCGATCCTGCCGGTGATCTGGGGCGAAAAGATAGTGATGCGCATTCTCGATCAGAGCTCACTGAAAGTAAACCTCGAAGATCTGGGATTCGAGCCCGTGACATTGCAGAGATTCAAGAGCGGCATACAGTCTCCGTATGGAATCGTGCTTGTCACCGGCCCCACCGGGTCGGGAAAAACCACGACGTTGTACTCAGCTCTTTCCACTCTGAATACGAACGAGCGCAACATCATTACCGCTGAAGACCCCGTTGAATACATGCTTGCCGGCATCAATCAGGTCCAGTGCCGCCCGGAAATCGGACTCGATTTTCCCGCCGCGCTGCGATCCTTCCTGCGGCAGGATCCGAACATAATCATGGTCGGTGAGATCCGTGATCACGAAACCGCTGAGATAGCAATAAAGGCATCCATGACCGGTCATCTTGTTCTGTCTACGCTGCACACGAACGATGCTCCGGGAACGATCGGGAGAATCACAAATATGGGCATCGAACCTTTCATGGTTACGACATCAGTACTGGTTATTCAGGCGCAGCGACTTGTGAGAAAAATATGCAAGGAGTGCAAGTATGAGATCAGACCCAGAGCCGAGCAGATCGCACAATTCGGCATCACGCCGGAAATCCTGAGGCGCCTCGAACTACCGCATCTTACCGAAAAAAATCTGCTCTTCTATCGCGGGAAAGGATGCGACTGCTGCAATAAAACCGGGATGAAAGGAAGAGTGGGTGTTTATGAGGTTCTGACCATGACCGAACGTCTGCGAGACATTATCCTGAGTGGCGGCTCGACTGATGACATACGCAGACAGGCGATCGATGACGGGATGCTCAGCCTTCGTGAATCAGCACTGCGAAAGGCACTGCTGGGAATGACCTCTATAGAGGAAGTTATACGGGTGACCATGGGCGAACACTGAGAAACTGATTCGGCAAGTTTCTCAGGCGTTGAAAGAGGGTTCAGGATCTTATATTTACCGGACGTCCGAGGCGACGGGTGAGCGCTTCATGCAAAGGCTTCACCTGGTCGAATTCGCGGGGGGTGAAGATCAGTCGCGCTACGGAGGTAAGGCCCTTATGATGCTTCTCCCAGAGTTTGATCAGCAGATCGACGAAATCGTTGCAGTCGATTGCATGATATTCGGTACCGAGCGGGGAGATGGCGATCGTTTGCGGTCCAAGCTCCGTGATCTGCAAAAGCGTCTGTTCGAGTCCTTGTTCGATCGTGTCACGGTTCATACTCTTTTCATCGTCAAAATCGTATATGATCACTTCAAGAAGCAATCGTGATGCACACCATGGCCGCTTTGAGACGATGACACTGCCCATTCGTTCCAGAGAGGAGGGTTTCTCGATGTCTTCGAGGACTTTCCTGATCCGGGGTTTGGGATCGCCAAGCAACTCGAGCTCCCCGATCGGACCGCACAGCCGCTGGCGATCCTGCGCCATTACCGCCAGATCGACCGGAAGCTCCCAGACATCCTTGCGTATGATCTCGAGCGCGATCGTCGGATCAAAGGAGGAAGATGCCGCGGAGTTGCTCTCCTCGAACAGAACGCCAATTTGTGCGCACTCCGTTTGAATGATTTGTCCGGTGGAATAGCTCAGATACTCAACATTCCCGGGGCCGTACCAGCCGTTTAGAAACCAGAAATCTCCGTTGTGCCAAATCGCAGCGGGAAACAACTGGAACAGAGAATTTCCTCCCGGGGCGAATACATACAATTTTCCTGCCGACGCGCCCTCGGCCGACGGTTTGGCGGCTGGCACGGGCACATCCGGAGCGGAATCGGGAACGACCCGAACCGGATACTGGCGGAGAAAGCGCAACTCATTCAGTATCGTTCGCATTGCGGCTTCCAGAGTGGGATTCAGCTCTGCCGCAAGATCGGTCTGAATCGCTCCGTGAGCTTTTGTCTTGTTGCGAAAGGCGACGAGAAGATCGAAGAATCCTGCCAGCGAGAAGCGCTTCGGAATGCTTTCCCGGCGCCTGCCGAGTACATACTGAATCTCTCGCGCGCACATCGTCAGGGGTTCAGGCTGTTCAACCTGATCAATAAGCGATACTAACTCGGGAATTGCGAGAGATCTCGTATCGGCGATACGTTTAGGAATCGCGTGCAGCAACTGGCACCAGTGCCCAAGCGACGGACGGCTGAGCCCCGACAGTAATCGCGACGGAATGTCGATATCCTGGCTTTCGCGGGCATGGAACAATGTACCGAGTGTCAGCGTGGCGAGATATCGCAACGTGACCTCGAACAGATTTCCCAGCTGAATGAAGCGTGCGATCGGATCAGATGCCTCATCTACTTTTCGGAGAATGACCGAAATGGGAATGGGAACGTTATTATTGTTAGTCATCTGCTTTTTCAATCTCAGGATACCAGCCCCGATAATGAATGACAAGAGAAGCTTTCGCGTTGCTCTTCACGAGGTGCTATGACTATGGTAGGGCGCGACCGCCGGGCGCGCCGAGGTGTGAAGCGGTATCATCAGCAATTGTATCCCGCCACAGAACTTTTAATGCATTTATCCCGGCTTTCAGAGGGAATATGATGCTGGAAGGCTACATTCCCATGTAGGCCCGGCGAACTTCTTCAGAGTCGAGAAGTACCTGTGATTTCCCGGAAAGTACTATCTTTCCGGTCTGAACCACATAGCCCCTGTGGGCTATTTCCAGAGCTTCCTGTACCATCTGTTCAACGATAATGATGGTGGTTCCTCCACGGTTGATCTGTACAAGAGCATCCAGGACCTTTTCAACCATTGATGGCATCAGACCAAGCGAGACTTCATCGATCATGAGCAACTTCGGTTTCGACATCATTCCACGCGCAATGGCACACATCTGTTGCTCGCCGCCACTCATAGTCTCGGCTGTCTGACCTGCCCGGTCCTTCAAAATGGGAAACAGGGAAAAAACTTCTTCAAGACGCCTGCTGATTTCACTGCGCTCGTTTTCAACATATGCGCCCAGCTCAAGGTTCTCACAAACCGTAAGTTTGGGAAACAACCGCCGTCCCTCCGGAACATAACTGATCCCGAGCGGAACCTTTTTGTGCGCCGGAATATTCGTCACATCTCGGTCCAGGAACTCCACAACCCCGCCGGAAGGCTTCATCAACCCGGCGATCACACGCATAAGAGTTGATTTTCCCGCACCATTGGAGCCGACAATCGCGATAAGCTCTCCCTGGCTTACGTCTATTGAAACGCCAAAAAGAACCGGTACCTGATCGTATCCGGCAAGCACATCCTTTACGGATAAAATTATTTTTCTTCCCGTCTCGTTATTCGTCATTCTTCAACCCGCGAGCCTGCAGCTGCATTAATTTCTGGCTGAATTTAAGACCAAAATACGCCTCAATGACTTTTTCGTCATATATAACCTTATCCGGTGGACCTTCCGCAATTTTCACCCCGCCATCCAGGACCACCACTTTGTCCGAAAGGGGCAGAACAGCTTCCATGATATGCTCAACCATGAGAATGGTCATACCCTCCTGCCTGTTCAGGCGCCGGATCAAATCAACAGCTTCATTGACTTCGGTGGATGTAAGACCGGCAATCGCTTCATCCAACATGAGCAGTTTTGGACCTGTCGCGAGAACCCTGGCCAACTCCAGGCGCTTTTTATTGCCTATGGGAAGATCGCCGGCCGGTTTGTCCCTGACTTCGTTCAAGTGGCACAAGTCCAGGCAGCGTTCCGCGATATCCCGGGCTTTTTTCACATTTGTTTCCCGAAGAAAGGCTCCAACCATTACGTTTTCTAGGACAGTCATCTCTTTGAACGGCCGCACGATCTGGAATGTCCGCACCGCACCCGAGCGGGCAATTACATATGGAGGCAGCCCGGAAATATCCTTTCCGTCAAAAAAGATTTTCCCGGCGGACGGCACATAGTGACCTGTTATGCAGTTGAAAAGCGTCGTTTTTCCGGCACCATTGGGACCGATGAGTCCGATGATGCTCCCCTTTTCGACTGAAAAAGATACATCACTATTGGCTGTCAGAGAGCCAAACTTCATAGTGACGTTTTGTACTTCAAGGAAAGCCAATGCAGCGCTCACTCTCTCTTTTTTGTCTTGAACATGTTTGAAACTATTCCCTGAATTCCCTGTGGCTGTTTCAGGACGACGATGACAATCATGAAGCCGAAAATGATCAGGTCAAGCCCATCACCACTCCACCAGGCTCTCGTGTATTCCTGAAGAGGAATCAGTACCAGTGCGCCAAGAAAAGGCCCCCACAAAGTTCCGATTCCCCCAAGAACAGTTATCAATACAAAGTTGAGAGACATATCCAGGGACATCACCATCGGCGGATCCACCCGCAGGTTGTACTGAACGAAAAACGAACCGCACAGCGCCGTAATTCCCGCCGAAAGGGCCATTGCCGACAACTTCACTCTTGTGCTGTCAACCCCAAGCGACTCGGCGATTTCCGCGCCTTCTCTGACTGCCCGCAGGTAATATCCGAATCGATGAGTCTCCAAAAATCTTACAATGAAAAAAATCAGGGTCATCAAGGCAAGCGCACCGTAATAATATTCGACTTTGCTGTCATACCAGATGAACTGCTTCCAGCCTTCTTCGATGATCGGATAATCCAGGCCCAGAGCACCATTGATCCAGTCCCAGACCATGAACATGCGATTAAATATTTCGACGACGGCAAAGGTGGCGATTGCAAAATAATGTCCCCGTAATTTGAAACAGGGATAACTGATCATCAGTGCAATCAGGCTTGCGGCAAAAGCCCCGGCAACCACTCCGGGCCATGGAACCATGCCATATTTCACCACGGACATTCCCGCCCCGTATGCGCCTATGCCGAAAAACACCGAGTGTCCGAATGAAATCTGGCCGCAATAACCACCTATTATATTCCAGGCTTGCGACATCGCGGAGTATAAGAAAATCAGAATAAGGACATGCAAAAAGTTGCTCGATAACAGGTTTTGAAAGCGGCCGTAAGGGGCCGGAAATATGTAATTTTCAATGGCCCCGAACAAGACGGACAACTTCGGCAAAACCAGAAGAAAAAGCAGAAGCCCTATTCCAATGAAATCGCTTACCGACTTTGTGTAAGAAGATGAAGACACCGGACTTGGGTCCAGGTTGCCTGATGCGCCCGACTGGTCACTCATCTGTTGCCACCCTCGAACAGCATTCTGGTCTTCATCGGGCTACCAGCCAAAAAGTCCCTTGGGGCGCCACTGAACAACCACCAGATAAAGCGAGAACACCGCCACGTATTTGAGAACCGGAGCCGCGTAAAAACCCGCATAGGATTCGACAAGACCGATAAGAAGAGCCGCAAAAAATGCTCCTATCATGCTTCCGAAGCCACCCATCGCCACGATCAGAAATGCGATCAGGCTGAACAGACTCCCGACCTCCGGATGGACTGCCAGATACATCGGCATCAATCCGCCTGCGACACCGACACAAGCTCCGGATAAAGCAAAAACCAGCGTCAGAATCCAGCGGGTGTCAATTCCCATGAGCTCAGCGGCTTCCCGATCCATGGAGGTGGCCTGGATTGCCCATCCAAGCCGGGTCTTTCGCAAAAGAAGATAGAGAGCCGACACCATGAGTAAAGCAAAAATACTCGTTACAAGCTGAGGCAGAGGTATCACCAGTGATCCGGCGATGATCTTTTTTCCTTCCAGCCAGGTTCCCGACAAGACCCGGTAGTTGGGAGAAAACAGATACAGACACCCATTTTTCAACATCATGGAAAGCCCGAAAGTAGCCAGCAAGGCAGCCATAGGAGTTTTATCCAGGCAATGTACCACTACAAGCCTGAATACAAGCCAACCGAGCATAAAACCGAATAAACCTGCAGCCACCCATGCCACAAGGGGATCGACGCCGCCGTAAAAAGCCAGCCAGTAAGTCAGATACATGGCAGCCATAAGAAATTCGCCATGGGCAAAATTGATGACATCCATGACACCCCACGTCAAACTCAGCCCGGATGCGACCAGGGCATATATCATCCCATTCAGAATGCCGTCTATGGTGACCTGCAGGAATGTGTTCACTGACTGAAGCCCACCCTACTTTCGTTTGTCCCAGGAAGGAATCGGGAAAGTCACTGAAGCAGTTGAATATTCGGGGGGGTAGACACGCCGATACTCGCCATTCTGCAATTGTACTACCACGCTCATTGCCTTGTTGTTTTGTCCCTGTTCATCAAAAGTGACTTTGCCTCCGAAAGACAGCGGAGAAACAAACTCTTCCTTGTGAAGCGTCTCAGCGACCTTTTCAGAATCAATAGTGCCGGCCTTCTCGATCGCCTGACCCAGCACAAGCATCCCAACGGTTTCAAGAATGCTGTCAGTATCAAATGGAACCCCGGTTTTCTCTTTGTAAAGCTTCTCAATTGCTTCGGCAACCGGCATTATTTTGACGAAGTCGGGAGAATATCCCGATGCACCGGCGAAATAATATCCCTTCTCGCCCAATTGTTTTGAAATTTGAGGATCCTGAAAGCCGGAACAATAATTCAAAGCCACCTTTGGAAGCCAGTTCTGCTGATTAACAGTGCCTATAAAAAGGGTATAGTCACCTCCAAGGCATGCGCCAAAAATTACGTCCGGATTCTTGTCTTTCAGAGTGGTTACTTCACTGTTGAGATTGGTCGCTCCAGGGTTGAAAGGAACATCAACGACGACTTCCATTTCATATTTTGAGGCTATCTGCTTGGCCTCGTCAGCGGCGTGTTTTCCAAACTCGGTGTTTTCGTAGATCAGGCCAAGGGTTTTCAGGTTCGAGCTGTTGTTCTTGTTGAGCCACTGAACGAAATCACAGAACTCCTTTGATTCGATCCGGTCATTGGGAGCCAGTCGGAAAAAATAATGCATTTTTCTTTCGGTCAACGCTGCGCTGCTGGAACAACCCGCGACAAAAATTTTCTTTTTCCGTTCGGCGACGAAACTCGCCGGCTTGGTCACGGCACTGTTATAACAGCCGATAATGGCATATACGTTTTCCTGATCAAACAGTCTTTCCGCTTCAGACTTTCCGACATCAGGTTTTCCCTGGGAATCGGCATGTACAAGCTGGATTTTATAACCGAGAACCCCCTCTCCGGCGGCAAGAGGAACATTTATCTCGGGATGTTTGTTATTTATTATCTCAACCGCTGTCTCAACCGCGGCCTTACAGCGTTGTCCAGCCAAAGCACAGCTTCCGGTGAGAGGAAACAGGGTTCCGATTTTCAGTATTTTTTCTTCCGCGGAAACAGGCAAAAGAATTCCGAACAGAAATGCGAACATGAAAAGCCAAAAACAACGGTTATTCATAAAGCAACACTCCTCTGACGGCATAAAACAGATTCTTTGAACAGCTGAAAGTGGCAAGCTCCTCAAATTACCTTCAAATTACCATTTTTGCCTGCATTTACCAAGAAATCTTGACAGGTGAACGATTGTTCACTATATTTTATATTATGAATATAAATGCTTATATCAGCAAAATCACCCAATTTTACCGAGACCGGAAGAGAATGCCGACCTATACCGAAATAATGCAGATTATTGGGTACAAGTCCCGAAACTCCGTCTTCAAACTGGTAAACAAGCTGGCTGACCTGCATTATCTCGAAAAAGATTCCTCAGGTCGCATCATTCCGGGTCGGTTGTTCCATGCCGTGAAAATTCTTGGCATTGTCGAAGCTGGTTTTCCTTCAGCAGCAGAAGAAGAATTGATTGACACCATATCGATCGATGAGTTTCTGATCAGCAATAAAGAAGCGACCTATATGCTTAAGGTAAGCGGAGATTCAATGAAAGATGCGGGAATTCTGCCTGGTGACATTGTTCTTGTAGAGCGCGGACTGGAAGCCAAAGACGGCGACATTGCCATCGCGAAAGTCGACGGGGAATGGACCATGAAATACTTTCGAAAAACCGGAGGTAAAGCCTATCTTGAGCCGGCCAATGAAAAATATAAGCCCATCCACCCCCGGGAGAGCCTTGTAATTGCGGCCGTTGTCCGGGCGGTTATCAGGAAATATCGATGTTAAGCCAGCCACTCACGCTTGGATTTTTTTCAAAGGCGATTGTTCACATTGATGGCGACGCTTTTTTTGCCTCATGTGAACAATCACTGAATCCCACGCTCAAAGGAAAGCCCGTCGTCACCGGTAAAGAGCGTGGGATTGCCTCTTCCATGAGTTATGAAGCCAAGGCGCGGGGAGTCACACGCGGAATGAGGCTGTTTGAGATCAAAAAAATCTGCCCGGATGCCGTGATACTTCCGTCTGATTACGAAACGTACAGCCTTCTTTCCCAGAGGTTATATTCGATCGTTCGCCGTTACACCCCTGACGTTGAAGAGTATGGAATAGACGAATGTTTTGCTGATTTGACGGGCCTTCGGCGAATATATCGGATGTCATATGAATCCATGGCGGAAAAAATCAAGCAGGAGCTGGACAGCGAACTCGGATTCACTTTTTCCATCGGACTTGCACCAAATAAAGTCATCGCAAAGGTTGCCTCCAAATGGAAAAAACCTTCCGGCCTCACGATCATCCCCGGAAGACTTATTCACCAGTATCTTCAGAATCTTCCCGTTGAAAAAATCTGGGGTATCGGCGGACAGACAGCGGCCTTTCTGAATAAACACGGAATACGACTGGCTCTCGATTTTGCGCGACAAAATGAGCTTTGGGTAAAGGCTCTTCTTTCGAAGCCATTTTATGAAATCTGGCAGGAGTTAAACGGAAAGTTTATTTTTCCGATCGATACAAGTAAAAAAATCGTTTATCGCTCAATTCAGAAAATGAAGACATTTACTCCGGCTTCAAGTGATCGTGATTTCGTTTTTGCGCAACTTTCCCAGAACCTGGAAAACGCATGTATGAAAGCCCGAAGATACAAGCTGGCGGCGAGAGAAGTTCTTATTTTCCTTCGAACACAGGGGTTCGATGATGTTGGCCTGAAGATACGCTTGTCTCGTCCGAATGCTCATCCGCATGAAATAATGAAGGCCATTACGCCGCTCTTCAACCATATTTTCAAGTCGGAGACATTTTATCGCGCCACTTGCGTGACGCTTCTCCAACTCGATGAGATAAAGGTGGTTCAGCTCACTCTTTTCGACTCTCCTCTGACAGTAGAAAAATGGAACGAGATTTATCAGAACGTAGATGAACTTCGAGACAAATACGGTAAACACTCGGTATTTCTAGGGTCAAGCCTGTTAGCTCACCAGGCGCGGCAGCACGAAGGTGAACGCGGAATGTTGCCGGAAAGGAGAGAAGTCACCCTGAAAGGCGAAACCAAAAGAAAAAGACTGGGTATTCCCATGTTTATGGGCGATATCGCATGGTGACCCATCCGATTCATTTAGTCCTCTTTGGTAATCATGCTCCGATTAGTGTGAAGCGTTTTTTAGCCAATCATCACCAATAACGAATAGCTCCTCGGTCGATGTTTTTTTGCTTCTGGCCGGCTCAACCATGTCCACCTGAACCTTGATACGCGTTACGAGCATGCCGTGCAGACCACCGGTTGGATAGGTATATGTCCTTTTGATGAAAGGGGCGCCACTCTCGTCGTGTTCAATATTCGCCCCGGTCATATCGTTCTCCATACTCCTCTTGTTCGCGATTGTCCATTTGAACATAGCATTCCTGGGCGGAAATCCATTCGCCGCCGCCGGATTTGATGGCTCAACGCGGAAAATAAGCGTCTCGCTGACTTGTCCGGTTTGCCCGATTCCACCTCCCGATCTATTTTTGCTCTCCTTCGTCATCGTTATCTTAAGCTCACCAGTCTTCGATTCCTCGGGCGGATTGGTCGGATTAGTCGGTGTGAATATCCGTCCCCCCGTCTCTACCTCGACGCGCAATTCATCTTTCGGATTCACATAAACATCCTGCGCGCAGACACCCTTTTTGAACGTCAATGGCAGTTGCTCCTCCTTGCCGTTCTCCACCTTTCGTACCAGACGCCCCTCACCGGAAAACAACAAAGGTTGCTGATAGTGCCAAGCCAGGTCCTGCGAGTTGTCATGCACCAGTTTCGCATCGACATGTATTTTGCGCATGTCCGCACGATCAGGCGGCAGGTCGGTGATGGTGGCACTTAGATTCATTGTAGGAAAGAAGCTGTTTATCAATTCCGCGTTTGCGTAAACCGCAAGCGGAATCAACAGGTTCGCCTGCTGTTGAGCATAACAGTCCGGCACTTCGTAGCTTCTGTGCTTCCCCTGGAAACCGCTACCCAACCAGTCATACCATGATGTGGCGCGTGCGAGTCGAATCTCCGCGTTCCCCTTGTCGGACGTCCCGGTTTCCGCATCGACCAGAGAAATTTTCGTCTTATAGACTCCGGGCTCACTATTGCTGTCGAGATCCGTCAATTGAGGGCTGGAATAGTTTTTCTTGCTGTTATAAGGGGCCACTATCGGGGCGCTGCGACTGTAAATCGTATCGTCGGAGAGAAAACTTCTGTTGGTGAATGCGGCCACATTCTGGAACAGTTGATCCACCTTCACGCCGGCGAGTTGAACGGATCTGGGAATCATGCCGTGCCACGGCCCGTTTTTCCATGCCGACTCCGTCACGGCGAAACCTACGCTTCGTTCGATCGGATCGGCGTCGCCCCAGTTTTTGTATGACAAATGATTGTCGTTGCGAACATGTGCAGGGCAGGTCATGTCCGCCAACAGATGCATGGTCTCACCAAGGCTTTTGAAGGCATTTGCCAAAAATTTGGTTCGCTCTTCAGCCTTCAGATCGTCGCGTTCGATGGCATTGCGATAGTATTCCAGGCCTCTCTGCCAGCAAAACGGATTCTCGGGATTACTCAGGGCCCAATCCCTGGCGTTGATTCCGGAAAACAGGATAGCCTTCTCGGCATCAGTCAGACTCAGACCGGGTATTAAGCCAAAAAGCGTTTCCGCACCATTCGGCTCAGTGACTATTGTATCAGTCAAAGCCGCCTTTGCACCGGATTCAGTAGGATCATAGAAATGTCGGATACTCATGTCGTAATTCGGAACATCCGCCGAAAAACCGCCGTGTTTGATCCAGTCGGGAATATCCAGGTCGTAACTCATTGTCTTTACATTGCAGGCCCTTATCACATTTTCTTCCACCATGCTGTCGCAGTGCAATTTTGCGGTTGAAAACGGTGAAGCGCGAAATCGGCTTTTTTCGCCGGGACCAAAGACATACTTTGTCAGAAACACCGACCAGGCATACTCGTTCATCTGCCGATGCGGGGAAACGTTGTCCCATGAGTATAAACATGATGTCTGCGCCGTCATAATGACAGTAAGACCGAGTATCGCCGCCAAAAATGAAAAACCGTATCGATTCTGCTTATTCATCAGCGACCTCCGTTAAGGCAGAGAAGCCATGTCGAAGCGACTTTCACCGCTTTTATTCTCACCTGATGCCCACCTGCAAGCGCGACCAACTCGGCACTGCGCGTAATCCCCTCAACCTTCATAACGTTATCCGATACGAAATCAATCTGGGCACCCCTGAGAACCTCGGCACCGCGCGGCATCATTTCAGTGGCCGCACTGAAGCCTTTCTGCACCTGATCGCGCTCGGACGCCCGAAAAAAGGAGACAACACGTTGAACATTCTTTTCGTTCATGGCCGCTGCGGCCTCGCGAATAAGAGTCTCGATAGCGGCGCGTTCTTCCTGTATGGCCGGTGTGGAAGTCGGCGGCGGAAGCTTCGGTTCGGGCTGACCCGATATCCCGCTTCCAGGCTTGTTGTCGGATTGGGGTTGTTTAACATTCGTACCAGCCTGGAGATCTTTTCCGGAGTTGTTTTCATGCGTTTGTGCCGACAGCAGAGATACCGACAGATTAGACATTTCGAGATAGTGGCCGGTATTCCAGCCATAAGGGTGAATCTGCAGCTTGATGCAAGGCTGCTCCAAACGCACCCCCGTGACATGCATACGCTCTTCCCCATTTACTTTATATACGGTTTCCCCGGTGCCGCTATTGTAAATAATCTCTTCATCGAACCATGCATCCCAGAGTGGTGATATTGAAGGTGCCTGGCCGCCTTGATGCTTGCCGGGTCCTTTCGGAATATTGCTTCCCGAGATGAGCGCGAAGCAATTCAGATTGGTCTCATAATCGAAATTATTATATGTAACGCCGAACAAATGATTTGAATGTTCGGGTTTAACAGCCGAGGGAGCGCCGGCAACAGCGCCAAAAACATCAAAGCTGCCGCCGAATTTGCGATTGGCGGCATGAACGAACAACCGACGCGCAATCCTTATCGTTGCATCCTTCGGAACTGCTATCGGCCGTGAATACATGACGCCTACATGGTCTGTCCGGTCGGCCAGCAGCTTCAATTTTCCGTGATCGATCCTGGCAGCAGAAGCATCGTATGGCTTTCCCTCTCCGAAGTGATCATTCCAGCTGCCGCGAGTTATCCACCAGTTATCGCGCGACAACTTCCCGAAATCATCTTCGAAAAGAGCGGACCCATCGCTGGAATGCATTGCTGCAATGCCAGGCATTCCGCATAGTAAAACCGCGAAAAAAGCTAACAAAAGCATATGCGCTTTCAGAACGACGGATACTCGCATTACGAACTTAACCATTTCTCTCTCCAGTATTCTCGCAATGATTTTTCAGACCCGGCCAAAGGAATTAAACATAAGCAGCGTTACAAAATCAGAACGCCGGCAAAGATAAACAATAATCTAATGCTCAACAAGGGCGGCGTCAATACCATATTCATCTGATCCATCAAATCAACACGACTCGATCACCTTATTCCGGAATATATTGGTTTTCTGGTATGTAACTCTTCTAAATTGAACGGTAGAAAATAAGGCAGCAACAGATACCCCGAAAAAAATCCACCAATGTGCGCAAGCCAGGCAACTCCATAATTGACTCCGTATGTGCCACCAATAATGAACTGCCAGCCAAGCCAAAATAAAAAATACAACGATATCGGTATTTTATAGGCCTGGAAAAAAAATATCTGATAAATACGTGCCTGCGGAAAAAGACGCCAGTAAGCCGCGATAATACCGCTGACACAGCCGCTCGCTCCGATCATCGGAATTAGCGCGACTTTCGAACCAATCGCGAAAGCGCTGTGCAATAAACCACCAATAATACCCGTCAGAAGGTAAAAACAAAGAAATAAAACCGGGCCTTTTATCATTCCGTGGTCACCGAAGATGTCGTAGACGTTGTCGCCGAAAACCCACAGGAAATACATGTTGACGATTATATGGCCCATGTCGGCATGAAGGAATTGCGACGTAAAGAGAGAAAAGAACCCCTTGACGGTGAGAAGTTCGTAAGGAATCGTTCCAAAATTATGAGTGAACCTTTTTATATACTCCAGGGACATCTGACTCATTAAAAAGAAGATAACGAAGTTTATAGCTATTATGAAAAGCAGTCCGTCCGGAAAACGCTTTCGTGGATTGAAAACTTCGACCGGCAAGTTGGACAAAAAACAGAAAAAATATACACCGTTAGAAATCTCCTCATATTCGGAATTACTTTCCAGATTCGCTGCGTGATAATGCGCCAATGCCGAATCCGGATCCAATGGTTTTCCCTGAACCTTTGAAATTTTGACTGGTGGATACGGTTTTGCTGAGCTGAAAGCATTACCAAGGCCGCCGCCGGATGCGCGCACATCTATTGAATCAATTATTTTTCTCATGACGATGAGCTCATCACGATCAAGCCAAAATCCCTTGCAAGACGAACAGTGATCTATCACAAGAGACACAATTCCACGTTTGTAAGTCAAAAGCGTCATCTCTTTCCTGCAAACGGGGCATAGCGCGGAGGACTTCCCCAACTCCATGTTTCGCAGCAAAGTGTCGTAGTGATAGGCTTTTCCCAAAATCCTGCTGAGTTCGCCACCGTCATACCATGTTCCGTGACAGAGACGGCAACAATCGACCTGAACTCCACAAGTGGTCTGAACAAGCTCCATCTTTTTCAAACAACGCGGACAATCGATTATTCTGTCCCGGCCGGGCTCATTCCTTAAAGACCCGAACAAAGGTTTTTCATCCATTACGGAAGCCCATACACCTGAAATGGAGCCCAACTGTTAGGGTGCTCGGAAAGCATGGATCTAATCGCCAGCGTCATTGATTCACCGGGGCTCTTGCCGTCAAAAAGATTGCCATAAAAGGCTGACATCAATCTGGCAGTGGACTCATCTGAAACTTCCCAAAGAGAAGCCAAAGTGCAGGGAATCCCGGCTTCCTGGAAAGCCGTCTGCAGACAAATGACCTCATTGCCGCCGGCAACTGTGCCTATCGCTGTGTTGCAGGCTGACAGGACAGCAAGGGAAATGTGCCGCAAATCCAGATTGGTGATTTCCTTCACTTCGAAACGGCCTGCGTCACCTGCTCCGCTGAATATAAGGTAGGAATAAAGCGGATTTGCTTCCTCCAGGACTCCGTGAGTCGCAAGGTGCAGAACCTGATATTTTCCCTTGGTCTCCGACTCCACCACGAAAGAACTTTTCATAGCCTTATCACCGACGGAAAGATCGGCTTTCCAGGTCTTCCTGGACTTTGCAAGCTCGGCAATGGATTCTCCTTCTTTCTGGGCATGCGGTAATGATCCATCAGGGTTTGCCACAATATCTATCGCATGTGAAGTCTCTTTTTCAAGTTGTCCTTCCAAAGGAAGCATGTATTTTGCAGCCAATCCCACGCCCGGAGCGATTCCGATCCGGAACTTTGATACCAGGGGATTTCCGCCTTCATCAACGATCGCGCCGAATGGCACATACCAGAGATTCCCGTCAGGAATTACAAGCAGGCGCTCTTTTCCCTGAAGCGACTCTTTTATGGGTGAAATGAGCAGATCGAAAACTTTTTTGCCGGCCTCTTTCCAATCATCCCGGTTTCCAACTAACGCCTTTCTGAATTTGGAAACAGCGCTCCGAATCTTGGCCGCATCAGCCGGAAGCTTCACTGTAGCCAGCTTTCCGTCACCTAAAACAACAACCCAGCACGGATCTTCACGAATCAGGTATATCAGCGTCAACATGTTTTTATCATCAATGAGAGTCTTGGCGCTATAATTCCTGCCCTGGAAAGCATTTTCCATGGCACTGTCCATGTCACCCGATATGTGTTTCTTGTCGATTTCTTTTTGAATTTCCAGCTGAGCCTGCTGAGAAACCGACTCGAAATCACTTATAAGCTTGAGCCGCCGGGATCTTCTTTGTTCCATTGCCGCCGGGTCACCGCGTGTTACGCCCCCTCTTGTCGACGAACTGCCGGAACCGCTCTCCACATCGATCTTGTCCAGCTCTCTGCGAATTTCGTCAGACTTTTCCTTCAGGGCAGGAGGCCATTGTTTGCGATGTTTCTTGAGTGTATCACCGAAAAGGTCGAGCACCGCCTTACTTTGGGACTCCTCAATTTTTTCCAGTGCTTCTTTCTCCTGCTTTTTCTCCAGAAGCAACCTGATCAAGCGCGAATAAACCTTGTCACTTTCCTTTGAAAATTCACGTCTTGCTGAAGCGGTTTTGAATTTTTCGTATAAATCCCGCAGATGACCAGTCGCAACTGAATAGGATTTTATGGCCTCATCAATATGGCCGCTCTTTTCCTGGATTTGTCCCGAAAAAAAAGATGGCCACCATCTGGAAAAATTCTTCAGCATATTGAAGGCGGTGGAATTCGTCTTCTGCGCCGCAAGAAAAGTCTGTTCCGCCTTACTGAGCCACTGCAGGGCCTCCACATCGTTTCCCATTTTCGCCAAAGCTTTGGCTCTCAGAAAATACAGAAATATCAGGTATGGATTGGCCCCGGGGTCGAGTTTCGCCTCATCGGGATAAGTGGAAAGGATCTGAATCGCTTCGGTTGCATTTCCGGACAAGAGAAGAATCTCGCCTTTAGCTTGTACAAGCATTCTTACGTTGCCGGTCGTTTTATACGCCGCACATTCGGGATTCTTAGACAATGTATCAATCATGAATGTTTCTGTCGCTAAAGCTGTCTCAGCCCAACTCCGATAATTTCCGGCTTCTTCTTCCCCCCCCACCCTTTCCGCTGCTTCCAGCACAGGAAGGATGCTTTGAGATATAAAAATGACGTTACCGATGCTGAACACACTATTCCACATCTTCGTGGAAGCCGGATCGGAATACGAGTTCCAGATATCGGATATTACCTCGTCAGCGGCGGCCTTCGCTTCTTCAATCCGGTTGGAAAGAGCCAATGCAAGTGATTTTGCCCTTTTCAGCGCTATACGTTCAAAAAAAATCTGATTGTCTCCCGGAGTAGCAATGTCCTTTTCACCTTTATCCATATGCCTTGTACATTGATCGATACCTATCTGAGCAACAGCCAAAGCGCGGCGATAATCGCTCATACCGAGAGAAAGATCAGTGGAGACCTGGCGAAAGAAGAATAACTTTTCTTTCGGAATCAAAAAATCCTTTGAACTTGTGTCCTCCTGGAGTTGTTCCACCATTGCTTCCAGAGTCTCTTCGAAGTGGTGTCCATCATTCCGCTTCGTCATAGTATCGTAAAAAAAATCAGCCGTCTTCGACACATCCGACTTCCCGGCAGCTGGAGAGCTTTTATCAGACTGCCTGGACGCCCCTTTCATCATTTCTTCGGCATTCTTCTTCAAAGCTTCCATGATTGCAGGTTTCTCGGCTTCGGTTGCCTTCCCGAGTTTTGCTGACAACTCCTGCATCCGCTGAATGAGTTTGGGATCAGGTTGTGCCATCAGGGTCATGGCGAAAAACATGAAACTTGAAACGATCAACAGTCGGACGAGCGCTTTTTTTGTGTTCATGAAGTATGCCTCACTTATTTTGTATCTAATTTTATTTCGCCGCCAAAACCTTGGGGAATCCCATTGCTGAGAAGTTCCTTGCATTGTTCAATGTAAAACAGACCGGGACCATCGTCCGGAAATAATCTCTGGAATTCTTCGAAGCCTGTTTTTGCCTTGCCGATTTCCCCTTTCAGGAAAAACGAAAGGGACTCTTCAAATTTCGTAATTTTGCTGCTCAGATAAGCTTCTTTCTCAGACACAACATTTTCACGCAACTCAATTAACTCATACACGACAACTGCCTGCGTTTTCCCTTTCACCGTCAGGTGGGCAAGCAGACGTGCCAGGATCGCATCTTTGGCACCTTCATAGGTTTCTTTGCCTATCATTATTCCGGAACCGAAAATTTTATTTGCCCCTTCGAAACGCGAAGCCTGATTGACGATGTCTCCCATCACTGTATACTGAAAGCGATCCTTGGAACCCATATTCCCAGCGCTGACAATGCCGGTATTGATTCCCATCCGGGCGGAAATTTTTACATCAGCGACTTTTTCCACTTCCTCCGCAACCTGCACCAACCTCTTTTTTTGTGCAATAGCGGCCTGACAGGCATGCAACGCATGTTGCCGGTCAATCATCGGAGCTCCGAAAACTGCCATGATGGCGTCACCGATATATTTGTCCAGATACCCTTGGTGGGCCATAATGATCTCGGTCATTGGCGTCAAATAATCATTCATGATCTGGGACAGTTTCTCGGCGGGCATGGTTTCTGAAATCGTTGTGAATCCTTTCAGATCGGAAAAGAAAACCGTTGCCTCCCGCCTTTCCCCTTCAAGTCGCAAAGCTTCGGGGTGAGTTTGAACGTATTCCAGTACATCTCCCGAAACGTATGCCGTAAATAATTTATTGATCATTTCCCGCTTTTCTTCTGATACCAGTAATCGTAAAGCCATATTGGGGAGAGAGCTTCCGGCGGCGGCTATAAGGGGGGATGCAAGAGGCAGCCACGTCGAATACTTGATAAATATTGCAAATGCCAGGCCGGTGTATCCCAATGCAAGCATAATGGATAATGCAAGGCCGGTCACAGGATTCATGAGCACTGATATCAAAATACTTCCAAGCATGAATGCAAGAGCGATATTTTTCTCATGTTCCAGTGAAGTCGGCTGAATGCAGTATTGTTGCAGGTAATTGTTCGCTATCATTGCATGAATGAAAACCCCGGGAGTCAAAAGGTCGGTCCGAGTTCCCGAAAAAGACGTAAAAAATTCATCATGGAATTCAGGCGCGGTTGGTCCGATGAATACAACCCGGTCCTGAACGCGCTTCTTAAGCTCATCATCAGAAAGGCTTCGTGACCCGGAAGCGGGCAGTATGAATTCTGAATACGAAATGGTGCTTTGTCCGATAATCTTCGGATCTACCTGTGCGAAATACCGGGGTTCCGGATTTACACCGGCCCGCTCTGAAAAAGTCGGCTGGGAAGCGATGAGACCGCCCAATTCCAGCCCGGTCAGCGCGAGGGGTTTTTCCTGAAAAAGAGTCAGCCGCCACATGGATGGTGGGAATCGACGGCAGCGATTATCGATATCCAATGGCAGGTTGACGTAACCTCGCGGAATTTTCCTGAAAGCCGCGCAAGGAACCTGCCAGCTCTCCTTTGAGAAACCCTGCCCGTCGGTGCCCTGTTTCCAGCTTTTCCCGGATTCAATTGCAAACTTTTCGGAAAATCCAATTTTTCCTGCAGAAACGGAGGTTGACGCGAGTTCCTGATCTTCTTCCTGATAGCGCTCCCGACTAGGATTCAGGAATGAAAGCAGATCGAAAACTACGGATCTTGCTCCAAGGTCGAGTATTCTCCTGGCAACGCGGGCATGGAAAGAATTAGGAAAAGGCCATTTGGATCCTTCTTTGGTCGAGAGATCCTTCGCCAGCCTCGAAAAAGTGTCGTCATCTATTCCGACGATGGCGATTTTATCATCACGGAATGCGACCCCACCCTGCAAAACAACTCGAACATCGTATGAATACAATTCGACTCTTTCGATGAAACCAGAAAAAGGATTGTTCTCAAAACGAATTCCCATGCAGCCAATGAATACAGTCGCCAGAATCCAGAATATCTTCCAGATTTTGGCTTTGCCGAAATGTGGCATCAGAAAATCCTGTGTATAAAACTATTCGAAGGTAAGCGGAAGCGAAGGCTTAACCTTTTTTCCAACAGGATTCTCAACTGTCTCTATGACGCATTCGTAGTCCCCGGCTTTGATTTTCTGAACGACCTCAACCTTATAAGATCGGTACCAGGGCTTATCGGATGGAGTCTTCACTTCTTTGGGAAGGGAAAGCTGTGCAATGGTCTTTCCGGAACTGTCTTCATCACTCACCAGTTTGATGGAAAGCGTAGCGATATTCCTGAAATGTTCTGAGTTCATATTGATCCCGATGATCATCTGAAAAGGTTTTGCGGCAGCAAGTTTCTTCTTTCCATCAGGTTGCAGGAAGACCAGGGTTGGCTCCCGAACCGCTCCAACAGCCGCACAGGCATCGGCTACGGAATCAACCCCTTTTACTAATTCCATCATGGAATTACTTTCCAGAACGCTCTCTTTTCCACCTGGAAAGGTGAATTTAACAGTTCCATCTTCGAGGGTAACCAATTTTCCCCCGGAAATTTCCTCTCCTGTTTTAACCGGAACCGGATCTTTCCCGTCAATGAGATGGAGAACGCCTCCATCTATTTTTATGACTTTAAAAACGGCATTATCTTTTTCGTCCGCTTGAGCGCTTGTTAGCATGAGGCAACAGCAGCAAATCAAAAACGACAAAACCACTTTTTTTGTGAGCGATATTCTCATCGTAAGACTCCTCTTTTTCAGGAATTTTCATTGTGCAAAAAACCTTGTATTTTCGGTTTCAGGATACCAACCCCGGTTATGAATGACAAGGGGGAGTTTTTGTTACTGGGAGTTTTTGTTATGAGTGAAAAAAATGAGAAATTACTCGTCGTTTGGCCATCGGCTAAATCGCCGTTATCAAAGGCATCCACAGACCCTTTTCGTCATTAATGGTTGCTGACAAGACTTCGGGTTCGGTCTCAGACCATTTCGGACAGCTTCGCTACTGTCCTTCCGCGAACTTCCCTGACCTTGTTTTCATAAATAATGCTAACCTGATTTTCTCGAAGGGCCATTTTTTCACAGCTTCGGCGGTTACGCCCTGGTGAGAATTAAATGGCCCTACCCCGTGTCATGCCGACTTGCGTTATATCCTCTTTCTGGGCTATTACAAAAAGAGCATGAAGTTCCAGTGGGAAAAAAAATTATTAAGAGAGAGGCAAAGATGAGCAATACGCGCAGGCAGGTCGGTATAACTGGGGCGGGTGGTAATGTCGGCACGACACTGGTCAGGGGGCTTGCGGCGAACTATGATCTCACATTGTTCGACCGGCAACCCTTGGCATCGCACCCTGACGGTGCCAAGGTGAAGGTGTTGAACTGCGCGGATCGGCAAGCTTTAACCGGAGCCTTCGAGGGCTTGGATTCCCTGATTCACCTTGTGGGCGACCCGAGTCCTGGGGCTCCCCGCGCCTCGACGATGCAAAATAACTTTCTTGCCTTCAGTCTGACCTGCGAGGAAGCCCGTCGGGCCGGAGTACGCCGAATTGTGTTTGCCAGTTCAAATTTCTATCATGAGGGAGACATCGGGAAGGTTCTCCGGAATCGATCGGAACCACTTATTACGCTAGACCGTCCCCCAACCCCGGAATGCCTGTATGGCGAGTCCAAGGTTTATGGGGAATCCGTGGGCCGTCATCTGTCCTATCTCGGAGTCTCCTTTGTTGCTCTGAGGATCGGATGGACGGTCCCTGATGATGATCCTTCGAAATATTGGGGGGGGTATATGCGGGCGGTTTACTGCAGCCATAGAGATCTGGTGGAAGCCTTCAGTCGCGCCCTGGAAGTCGAGACCGATTTTCTGGCTGCATTCGCAGTCAGCCGAAACGAGCACGGAGTGTTCGATCTGGCTGAAACTGAGCGCCTGTTGGGCTTCCATCCCAAGGACAATGCTGAAACTGCGCGTTTGCTAGGTTTCCACTCCAATGAAAATGCCTGAACCAATTTACAAACCCTGGAAAAAGCCGCTATTCTGCGCCAAAACATTCGCTTCAGTATGAGTGACAGTAGAATCTCGGGCTATTTTCAGGAGGTACCGCCATGATCAGAATACCTCAACTAATTTGAAATAATCAGCTGACAGCGGGAGAAGGCAAATACTCGCGCACGAAGTTGAGTGCAAATTGCTATTGCATGGATTTAAACACACTTAATTACTACGAACAGAATGCTTCGCTCCTGGTTGAGCGTTACCAGGGCGCGGATGTCGCGCATTTGCAGCAAATATTGCGGCGCCGGTTAAATTCCGGAATGACCATTCTTGAGATCGGCTGTGGGTCAGGTCGGGACGCTCGTTTTATGCAATCGCTGGGCTGTTGCGTTACTGCCACCGATGCCAGCGCCGAGATGATAACCCGGGCGCAGGAAGCGACATCATGCGATACTCCCGGACCGGAGTTTATAAACGCGGGCTTTCCCTTGCCGGAAAAGCATGAATTGCTGACGCGGCGATTTGATGCCGTGGTTGCGGTCGCTGTTCTCATGCATGTCCCCGATCAGGAACTTTTCCATTTTGCCTGTCAAATCAGAACTTTACTCAGCGATAAAGGGATTTTTGTTTGTTCATTCTGCACTGGTCGCCCGGCCGATTCGAGTGATGCGCGATTATTTGTAAACCGCGAGCCGGCAGAAGTTCAATTATTGTTTGAGCGAATAGGCTTTCGCCTGCTTGCAAAGGACCAAAACTCGGACGGGTTGAACCGGGATTTTATATGGAATACCCTGGTATTGGCTTTTGATGGGGATCTGGGTGTCCGACCGATTGATCAGATTGAATCGATCATTAACCGTGACAACAAAAGAACAACTTATAAGCTGGCCCTTCTCCGGGGTTTGTGCGAAATAGCTCAGACTGCATATCAGCACGTTCAATGGCACTCTGATGATCGGGTCAGTTTGCCTCTGGGTTTGGTCACAGAAAAGTGGTTGTATTATTACTGGCCGATTTTCGAAGCGAGTTTCTCTCTGCCGGAATTGCATTATGGCATTCGGGCCAAATCGTTGGCATTTCGCTCTTCTCTTGAGCAGTTAATCGGCCTTTTCAAAAATGTTGGCGGATTTGATGCCTTTCACGCCGCTTACCAAAACGGAAAGCTATCTGAGCAGCAAGCAACGCTGTTAACCCAGGTGTTGAACGAGATTTCCCTGACCATCATCAAAGGGCCGATTGTCTATTCCGGTGGGGCGATGCGGAATGGTGGAAAAGTTTTTGAACATCAACATTGGCGCAACCCTAAGCGATTTGTAGCGCCGATCGATTTGCTTTCTACTTTCGGGCGAATATATTTTCCAGCCAGTCTTTGGCGGGAAATGATCCTCATCGGACACTGGATTGAACAAGCGATCATTCTTCGCTGGGCCGAGCTGAGTTATGAGTTTGCCAAAAAGACGATCGCGATTTCTGACATTCTGGCGTGTTTGATTATCTGCCCTGAAACCGAACGAAGTGTTAGCGAGATCAAGGCTATTTATACCGGGTTGCCAAATTTGAGTTGCGTCTGGAGCAATCAGACGCTGAGTCATAAGCGTTTTGATGTTGATCATGTCATTCCATTTTCTTTGTGGCACAACAATGATCTGTGGAACCTACTTCCAGCATCCCCGAAGGTGAACAACCGCAAGCGTGACAAGATGGTCAGCCGCGCGACTCTTTGTTCCAGTGAGGAGCGTGTGGTGTATTATTGGCAATCGGCAATGAAAGCTTATCCGCAGCGATTCCAATCTGAAATGAACCGCACTCTTCTGGGCGGCCGGTTTAAGAGAGACGCCTGGGAAAAGCAGGCGCTGGCTTCGTTGTATGAGGTGGTTGAACTCGTTGCTCTTCAGCGTGGGGTTGAGCGGTGGCAATTTGGTCAGTCGCCCATTGATATTGATATGGAATCGGTGAATTTGTCTGATGAAGCTGAAACTGTTGAACCGCCTTCTTTTACCCATTTAGCATCGCTAAAATCGGATAAAGCCAGCCTACCCAAAATACCCGCTCGTATTTTCCGGTATTCGGAAGTCGCATCCCAGGCTTTCGAACAATTCCTGCCGCTGGTTGCCGACGTGGCTGCGGGCCCTTTTTTCGATGGGTTCCAAACCGGAAACCTGGATCATAATGACGATCTTGAATGGATAGAAGTGCCGTCAGGAATGTGCCGGCCCAGGCGTTTTGTCGTTCGAGTCGCTGGTGGCTCCATGGAACCGCTTTTCCAGATTGGTGAACTTCTTGTTTTCGAATACCATCGCTCACCCGGGAAAGATGGTGAAATAGTTCTGGCGGCAAGTTTCTCTGCGGGTTCTGACACCGGCGAATACGCCATAAAGCGGTTTCGAGCTCAGTCAGAAAACTGGCTTTTCGAATCAGATAACCCAGAATACAAGCCCATATCAATTCCAAAATATGAAATGGCGTTTCCCATTCTTGGTATTTTTATTGGGAAGGTTTCCGGGGAATCGGGACAACATGGTTGAAATTGAAAATGGGAAAATGATTGGTCCGGTTTCGGTGCGGGAAATGGCTGAGGCACTCGAATGGATTGCGAAAAACAGAAGTTTCCTGATGGAGGAATGGAAAAAATGGCACGAATGAATCAGTATTTTTTCCCGAAGCTCACGGCAGTTGAGGCTCTTGAGCCTTACCGGCTTTCAACTACCTGGACGACCGGAGAAACCTTGATCGTGGATGTCGAAAGTCGCATACGAAAACATCAGGCTCTAAGTTCCATTCTTGATCCCGTGGTTTTCAAAACTGTTCACATTGCCGAATGGGGA
Organism: Candidatus Rifleibacteriota bacterium; assembly: GCA_015233155.1. Lineage (GTDB taxonomy): Bacteria > Muiribacteriota > Ozemobacteria > Ozemobacterales > Ozemobacteraceae > JADFYG01. The sequence goes on along the minus strand of JADFYG010000001.1, from coordinate 234,705 downwards.
GGTTCAATCGAATGGATAGACTCTGAATTCGGAGAAGATAACGTTTATGCGTGGGCAAAGGAACAAGCAGGAGAGCCAAGTCACGAGATGCTGGACGCATGGATGCGAAATCACAATTTATCGCTGACAACCGCTTCTGAAGTCCTGGGGATGAGTCGCCGTATGGTGAGCTATTACAGAACGGCGCAAAAACCCATTCCTCGACACGTCTGGCTGGCTTGCATAGGATGGGAATGCCAGCAGAAACACAATATTAAACACCGGAAAAAGGCGGCGTAAGGCCATGCGGCATCTGAGCTCTTTTGCTCAGATACCTCGGGGAATAATTTCAGAGTGTGAGGGCATTTCGTAATATAATATTTCTGAAATTTGGATCAGCACTCCTCTCAGGAAAAATACCACTCTCTGAATTTGGGCAACGGATCCCGATGGACATGGCCTTATTGGCTTCAATTTCCAAGGGGTTGAGATACCAAAGGGCGGCCAGAGTCGACCCAATAAAGAATGCCAAAAAAAGATGTTTCTTCTCTCGATTTCCCCAGGTTTATGTAATTATGAAGGCGATGCAATCCCCTTCCTTTCACTCCGCAGCCAAGCCACAGCCCCTGTGACGGGGCTGCGGAGATTTTTCCAGAACGTTGAAAACTGCTGACATCAAACGACAAGCGCTAGCAAAAGGTTTATATGATACCGGGCCCCGATCGTCAAACAATAACTGTGCATTCAAAAAAAGTGTCAGATGAAAGTTTCCAAAAAGTCCTGAAAGCAAGACCGCAAGCAAAACGAAAAGCAAGACGAAATAAACAGACAAAATCGACAAGGAAGTCAAACAAGAAATCGATAACGAGTGAAGGAGAAGGAGATATGTCATGAATAATCAGCCAATCAAACTGTTTGAGACCCATGACGACGTGATCGTTGCGTTCGTCGGCGAATGGGGGACAAAGGGAGTCTTTCGGTGGAGTACCGACGAATGGACATTCTTCCAGCACGGAAGCCGTGAATGGGACCAGTTCCATCAGATGGCCTTCGGCACATTCCGCGCCGACCCCATCACACCCGACACTCTCGCTGCCCGGGGAATTCCTTCCCCGCCGGATCAGGCACCGGAGCTCCCGCCACTGCCACCATCGCCTCCCTTCGACCCAACGCAAAAAATACCTCTGGCTGAGACCTGGCCTGACACGCGACCATTCCTGACAGAGCATCCGGATGAGATGAGGACGTTCTATTTGATCTTGTTTGAAGACCTCTACGAGTCATATCACGGTGACGGAACATACCTTTATCCGCACACGGCCTACCTGGACAAGGAACAGGCCGAGAGGGACTACAACCTGTTTATACAAATTACGCTCAGAGATACTAATCCGAGTTGCGGTTACAACTACACTATGGTCGAAATACCATTTAAATACGTTTCCGGGACGAAGCACGTCGAATCCATCATCCAGCTGGACCTGTTCGAGCACTATTCACTCTTCGATATCCTGAGGCAGCTTATTGTACCTGGAATGCCGCCAGCCCCGCCTGCAGATGGCGATATTACGATGATTTACTTTGAAAACAATGGTCCGACACCCGGTTGGAGAAAAAGGCGATAGTGCAGTTTTCGGATGGGTATGAATTTTGAATAAGAGCGACTCCTGATTCATGCGATTCTTGCCTGACTTCTATTTTGAAACAAGGAGCGAATCAATGAAAACGACTGAATTTTCCATAGATAAAGCCGCGAAACTGCTTCGGATAGAGAGAACAGATTTTGATGAAGTGACAGACGAGATTGGCCATTTGCGCGGCTGGTTCCCCCAGTCCGGAGAGAAATGCGAACTGCGGAATTCCTGAGTTCAACAATCGGGGGTGGCGATGTCAACATGAGGATGCTCGCCCGTGATGGCTTTTCTCAGATCGGTAGTGTGGTTTCCTGGTCGCTGGGATTCCCTATTCGTGATTGGGAGTGGGGTCAGGTTCCTGGTCGAAGTCCGGGATCTTATGCGGCGGGACGATGACTACACGGCCGTCTTGCCAGACGGCGACAGGATTGCCGGCGCGTTTGTGATCAGCGAGGGCTTCGCGAACAGCTCGGCGTATCGCGGCATCGATTACGTCAGGATCGAACCAATGAGGTGCTTGTTTTTCTCGTTCATCAGCCACGTCGGATTCCCTCCAGGATCGTATTCCACAAGTCAGACAAAATAATGTGTTCCGGTGCTAGTTCAGTTGCAGTACCGGTAGCCAAGAGTCGGGGTTCACCTAATATTGAATTGTCGAAAAACCTCCATGAGTCGGGCAGATTCTTGTACAATTCGAAGAAGTTCTTTATTCCTGAAGCATATCTTCTTCTGATAGTCGTGGCTGGGATCGAGTGACCGCCACGTCGAACCCGTTCCATGACGCGGTCGATGGCGAGATCGACAGAAGAAAGCCATAGAAAAATCATCTGAACATGATATCCGGCTTTTTGAAAATGCCGTATTTTGGCGGTCAGTGTTTTACTGGCAAGGGTTGTTTCGATTGCGAAACTCGCTCTTGTGGCTTCGCATTCGCTCATTGCTTTCAGCAAAGCTCGACTAGCCGCCATATCCGGGTTTATGCCAATCTCCAACGGCAAGCCGTTGGCAATCTCGTCAGCATTTATGAAGGGGACGTCGGAGGGAATAAGCCTCTTCGCACAGGTTGTTTTTCCCGCACCATTAGGACCGGCAATAATTACGAACAAAGGCTTCTTAATCATCGATCGATGCGGGGATGGCCTGGTCTATTTCAACACGCAATGTCCGCGGCATTGCGATGTGCTCTGACTGGTAGGATTTGTTTTGCTGAAATGAATCGAAAGCTGGTTGAAACAGGCGAAAACTACAGGTATGAAGGAGATAATGGCTAGGAAACCGCTTAAGAATAACGATCTTAGGCCTATCAGATAAGTTGAGCAATTCCGAAAATGATTTGTGAAACAATCTTAAAAGCATGACATTCGAGCCTCAAACAATGTTTTAACGATCAAAAGGGATATCTTCGCGACGAGTATACCAGAATTCGAAAGCGAGTGAAGGTATCGTCGACCTCGGCTCCATTCGGCACAATATCTGAATTTGGGCAACGGATCCTGATGGGACATGGCCTCATTGGCTTCAATTTCCAAGGGGTTGAGATACCAGAGGCAGCCAGGGTCGACCAAATAAAGAATGCCAAAAAAAGATGTTTCTTCTCTCGATTTTCCCCGGTTTATGTAATTTATGAAGGCGACGCAATCCCCTTCCTTCCACTCCACAGCCATGCCACAGCCTCTGTGATTGGGCTGCGGAGATTTTTCCAGAATGCTGAAAACCGCTGACCTCAAACGACATGCGCTAGCAAATGTGGAATACCATTTAGATACGTTTCCGAGACAAATCTCTTCGAAGCCATCATCCAGCTGGACCTGTTCGAGCACTATTCACTCTTCGATATCCTGAGGCAGCATATTGTGCCTGGAATGCCGCCAGCGCCGCCTGCAAATGGCGATATTACGATGATTTACTTTGAAAACAATGGTCCGACACCCGGTTGGAGAAAAAGGCGATAGTGCAGTTTTCGGATGGGTATGAATTTTGAATAAGAGCGACTCCTGATTCACGCAATTCTTGCCGGACTTCTATTTTGAGACAAGGAGCGAATCAATGAAAACGACTGAATTTTCCATAGATAAAGCCGCGAAACTGCTCCGGATAGAGAGAACGGACTTTGATGAAGTCGCAAGACTGAAAGAAAAACTCAGCCTGAACTTCAGAAACGCTGAATTATGGGCACAACTGGGTGCGCAGTATTCACGGACAGCTATTCCATTCTTTTTTCGTGGCGCCCCGTGCTTACCCGATTTGTCCGGAGTTTATTCGAATGACGCCATTTCGTCGTTTGAAACGGCTCTCGCCCTCAACGACTCTGCAACCAGCGTCTGGGTTGAATTGGGCAAAATAGCATACCGGGCTAAAAAGTGGGAAACCGCAGCGGAGGCATTTTCAGAAGTCTTCGCGAAAGACCCCGGCCCATACCAATGGTTTTCCTTGATGACCCATGCCCTCCTGGCCACCGGCAAGGCCGAAGCCACTCTCGAATGCTATGAAAAAACTCGAGCTGTTGTCCCGGGCCAATATATTCCGATCGATGACGAAATACGAGCACTTCTGCACCTGGGCCGAGTAAGCGAAGTCGAAGAACGCTTTCAGAATTACGATTTCAATCAGGAATGTGCAGAGCCACTTCTTATATAGCTGATTCTTTCATAAAAGCCGGAAAACCAGAAGTCGCACTTAAAATTTTGGGTGAAACGCCCTCTGAAGACGAAGACAATCAGGCACGATACGAAATCAGGGCCAGAGCCATGATAGCACTCCGGCGATTTCCAGAAGCGGTCGAAAACCTGGAGCGGCAAGCCGCCCTGCTTGAACCGGACCGTGAGTGTGACTTCACAAACTTGTTCTCGGATGATCTTGTAACATGCCGCTTCGAACAAGCCAAGGTACTGCTCACGATGGAACAACCACAAAAGGCATATGAAGCCATATTCAATGGATTCATATTTAGGCGTGATGACGGAAGCATCGCCTGGTGCGACAACAGTGGCCTGATGATTTTTGTCTATCCCAGGATTTGCCGCTCATCGACATTCGCCTTTCACAGCGGGACCCCGCTGAGATTGGCGGTGTATATGTGCCGGACCGCGACAAACAGATCCTGACACTCCTGCCCCCGGAGTGGGTAAAGAAGGCATGCGAACATCGTTGCTGACATCTCATCCGAATCAGGTTCGAGCAAACGACTCTATCAGATACCTCAATTCCGACTGGAAAATGAGGAGATCATCGGGATACTTCTTGACCATCGGTTTGACGAATTGCCAGCTGAATCGATTTACCAAAAATTACTCATCGAAAGGGCAATCAGACGTGTCGTGATCAAATTGCGGCTTCCTGGCTGGAAAAATCAACGTGATTTGCCGGAAGGTCGCGTGAATAAAACGACGAAGACCAGTTCTGACGATAGTGACGAAAGTGAATCCGGAGACGGTGAACTGGTATTCGATGGAGTGATCGATCATCAGGGCGGACTGGATATCCATCTTCCGAACTCGCTTTCCGAACACGATCTGGACGAGTTGCAAGAAAAAATTCGGGAAGCCCTGAAATACTGGAAAAAATCAGGTCAGCGTGGAAACCTGCCGGACAATCACTTGATTCAACTAATCGAGAAGCGGAGCCGTCCGCCGTCACGACTGGCGCCGACTGTTTTTTCAGTATGCCGAACAATCGCTGCAGTGCAAAGACGAATACTCCAGAACGCGCCCCAATCGGCGTTATCTATGGCAGGATCTCATCGTTCCCGGAATCGTTGGAGAAAGCGTGTCTGAGCTCGTGATCGCTCTCGACACGTCCGGCAGCATGTCACCAGAAGTGCTGAGTCACGCTCTTAATATGATCTCCCAGCTATCGGAATTGGCTGACAGCTGCCTGGTCCTGGTTGGTGACGCCAAAATACAACAGGTAATTCCGACTTGTCGGATTGCTTCGTTCGTGCAAAGGCTCCAGGTGAAAGGCGGAGGAGGAACAGATCATAGGCCAATATTTCATTGGCTGGAAAATCATCAGAAAAGACCTGCTTTATTCGTCGGAATAACGGATCTGGCAAGCAGTTTTCCGGAGAACAAACCTGCATTCCCTGTCATATGGCTGACCCCGAAAAACCATGCCCGCGCGCCGTGGGGAACGGTAATCGAAGTCTGTAGTTAAGGTTGTTACACATATCTGCGCGACAGATCTGAAAGGAGTTTCTTGGATGCGAATTCTTATCCTGGAAGACGATGCGTGCCGCAGACGATTATTTCAAATGATCTTGGAGTCGGACGGTTTTGAATTCACAATCTGTGCAGATCCCATTGATTTCATTCTGGAACTGGCTTTTTCCGCTTCCCATATTGGACTCATTTCTCTCGATCACGATCTCTCCGAAATAAAACGATCTTGCGGGATGATGAGCCAGGATTGCGGCTGTGCGATTGTGGAATTTATGAAGCACATGAAACCGATTTGTCCGGTAATTATCCATTCGCAGAATGAATTAGCCCGCGAAAACATGGCTGAGGCGCTGAAACAGTCATACTGGAATGTTTTGACAATTTGCGATTCTCCCGACGTTGAAGGTTCACTGATAAATAATTCGTGGATCGAATTGATAAGAACTGCCAGTGGTAATTTGAAAATATCTGATGAATCGGCGGAGCCTCTCCCAATCGCAGATGGAGTCTGATGTCTTGTTTTCAGGGCAAATAGCCATATAAAATGTCTGACAATTTGTCTGACACTCGCACCAAGGCGGCATGGCATACCAACGTAAACCCGCATCAATACAGTGCGCCTACCAGGACTCGAACCTGGGGCAACAGGATTAGGAATCCTGTGCTCTATCCACCTGAGCTATAGGCGCGGAGCTTATCGGAAACCCCATGAGTGTAACTGGTTTCGATTCAAGGGTCAAGCTGTAGCCTTTATTCTGTATTTTTCCAGGACTCGATGAGGTTCTAGTCATGTTTGCGCGCTCTCCCAGGGCAATCCATCGGATCGTCCCAACCCATCAAGTCGCAAATTACCCGCAGTTCATTCCAAAAACTAAACATTTAGCCGTTTTTCTTTTCCTTTTCGCAATTTCTGAGTAGAATGAAAATAAGCAGTCTTTATAAACGCATTCAGAGGAGACAAAAATATGCGGTACACGAAAGAACGGGTGGGTGTTCTGACAACAATCGTTCTTCTTGCAACAATGTGCTTTATGAGTCACTCTGAAGCGTACGGAGATAGCTCCGTCCTGGATACCATCCACAAAGCGGAACAATCCGGAGAAGCAAATCCGATCACAGGAAATGACACCTGTACCAGTACGACAACTGAATCCGAAGTTGGAACGCAAACCGATTCTGCTGCTGCTCGGGCGGCTTTGCAAGCCTATCAGGACGCTTACAGCCGATACCAGGAAGTTCTCAGACAACAGGGCAGTGATTCCGAGATATCTTCTGCCATGAGAGACTATGAAAGAGCCTACGAGAATTATCTGGCCGTCGTTCACGGCGAATCGATAAGAGACAAAAATAGTCCGAATACACCTGCAGCAGTCAGTCAGCCTGGAGCTATTCTTTCTGCTGCAGCGGCTCAGAAGATTTACCTTGAAGCCTACAACAAATATCTCGATTCCATGGCGCAAAAAAAGGATGAAGCCGAAATCTCAGCTGCGGCTGCGGCGTATCAAACTGCATATAGCGATTTCCTGACTGCATTACGCACCCCACCTCCGGCCCCGACTCCAGTCCCAACGCCAGCACCAACACCAGAGCCAACACCAGCTCCAACGCCAGCTCCGACACCAGCACCAACACCAGATCCAACCACGCCAGCACCCACGCCAGAGCCAACACCAGCTCCAACGCCAGCTCCAACGCCAGCTCCAACGCCAGCTCCAACGCCAGCCCCAACGCCAGCTCCAACGCCAGCACCAACGCCAGAGCCAACACCAGCTCCAACACCAGAGCCGACTCCAGTCCCAACTCCAGTGCCAACACCGCCTCCAGACACGAGCGTTGGACCTACTGGCTTGAAATACGGCATAAGCGCCCATGATGGTTCATCAAAATGGACACAGGCCCAGAAGGACGAAGCCAATAGTATTCTCGACACCCTCCCGGATAATTTCAGATCCTGCACAAAAGATATCTATCGCGAAAATGACAATGCCCAACCTGGTGCCCTTGGATGGAGCGACATGCGAGGAAACCTGTATTTGGCCGACTGCTCAGTCGAAGGAAGATCCTTCCAGGGACCTTTCGTTCACGAGATGACACACAATTTCCAGGGTGCCCATCCTGACATCATGCAAGCCTGGACAAGCCAATTCTGGGCCAATGGAAGCCCTAATCCTCAATCGGTAAGCAGTTACGGAAACACTAATGACAAAGAGGATATGGCAGAGTCTGTCCGTGATTATTGGCAAATCGGCCCCCAGATGAAACAAACCGACCCGGCCAGATATGAATTCATTAAAGACAAAATCATGAATGGGGTTGAATTTGGCTATCATGTGGATAACCGTTGAAATTGAGTATAATATGGACAATTGAAATCTATCACTTATACTAACTCGCACAATATTTGTGACATGAAAAAGCACAACAAGCAATAAATGAACTTGTTGTGCTTTTTTATAATTAGCACCCTGCGTTATTCGACATCATGATGCACTAACGGGACAAACCTTACGGCCATGAGTTTCTTAGTTGTAATCGTACCATCAGACTCCTTGATTACGAGTACAAGCCACTGCGTGCAGCACTGATCGCCAACCGGAATTATCAGCCTCCCCCCCGGAGCCAATTGCTCAATCAGCGGCGGAGGGATTTGCCCGGCAGCACAGGTGACGATGATGCCATCAAACGGAGCCTCGTCCAGCCATCCATTGTAACCGTCTCCATTCCGCACATGAACAGAATTGTATCCAAGACGATCCAGTCGTTCCTTTGCTTCTTTTGCAAGAGAGTCGATGGCTTCGATCGTATATACGTGAGGCGTAAAAATAGAGAGAATGGCTGCCTGATATCCCGACCCCGTTCCTATTTCAAGGACGCGGGATGTCGGGCATAGATTCAGCTGGTGTGTCATTTCAGCGACAATATATGGCTGGGAAATGGTTTGTCCATGCCCTATCGGAATGGGCGTGTCATCATAGGCAAGCAAATTGTCGGATTTCGGAACAAACTCGTGTCGTGGAACAGCAGCCATTGCTTTCAACACAGCTTCGTCCGTGAATCCATACTCCCGTATGCGTTGAATCATCATATATCGCTCCTCTCGATCTCAGCGAAATATTATTTCTGCAATATTTCAACTCCTTCAGAAAAGCAACGGCACTCTCACTATCCTCTAATCATAAATATATTTCATACTATTGAATGAGGAAAATGAATTCTGGAAAATCAGACAATCCGTCAGGGGCAAATTCGCATTGGCATTTCCAATCAAAGAGCGGTATGATATTTTCTCCATGTGGAAAAAAACGACCATGGGGAGTGTGTGCCATGCAACTAATAAATAGTATATGCTATCCACCCAGGAGGACATGAAGATCCCCATGGAAGAAACATATCGTCGTACACCGCTTTTTCTTGCTGATCGCTTTTTCAGGATGACCATAGCGATCCTAATCTTTATCACGTGGTGCAACGCACCACTTCTGGCCGTAGACCCGAGTAATGATAAGGCCAGAGCCTGTCGCGACAATCTGAAAATGATGCGTGATGCGGTTGAGAAATATATGAAGAATGAGCGATCCGATCTTCCAACCTGGTCGAAATTCGACGACATGTATACGATGTTTCTCACGAACAAGTATCTTCCACAAAAACCTGTCTTGCCAACATCCGATTGTCGGTATTTTTTTGTTATGAAAAGCCATGACGTGTACGATTGGTATTGCGATCTTCACGGTGTATTAACCGGTGATGAACGAGTAACCTTCAGATACCACGAATTCCAGTTCACGGGTCTTATCAATTCAAAGTATCTGGAGATAAGCAAATATCGTGAACATGCAGAAAATCTTCGCCGCTGGATACGTTATTCCCCGACACTGGTGGAAAACATCAAGTTCAATTACACGCAAAACCCGACTACTACACTTATTTTCGTCTTATTAGGGCTCGGTTTCGTTATTTTTGTATTGAAAAATGTCTTTGGCCCCTGATTGTCCGTCTATAACATTTTTGTTCATTTCGTTTATCATTAGATACTGAAATATATGGCAGATTCTCCTGAAGTGCCTATCGATTCGGCAGTTTCGGCTTCTTCGCCGACTTCCCCGCGCGGGGAATCCGCAAATGCATTCGATAATTTGCCTTCTCCAAAAACGCCCTTGCCGGGTACCAATTCCGTAACACCGCCTGTCGTTGCCAGAAGTTCCGCGCTTCGCATCGGAATACTCTGGATCGCCTTGTTCCTGGTTTTTTTTCTCCTTCCGGTGGCTCTTTTGTATCAAGGGTTTCGTGGATACACCTTCAGCACTTATGCAGAAGAGGATGAGCGACTTACCAGTTATTTTGTCCGGGAATTGAATATTCAGCGTTCTCGTTTAACCAGCGAGGGCTACCTCCTCGCCCTGTTCCGCGACCACATTCCTGAATTTCGTAAAAACCTCGGCCATACGGATAAACTCTCTCGCCTTGTTAATGTTTTGATCCAGGATCTGGACACACCCTCGACAGTAATCGTCTGGAACGGAAAGGGAGAAACAATCTTTCTGCGTGATTCAGTTTCCAAAGCATCAGGTGAAGCTTCAGCCTCAGCGTTGTCGTCACTTCCGACAATCATTCAGGAAGGACATGCTTTTTTAACTGCAAACCTGACACTGCCAAGTAATGATGAAGGCGCCTCGTTTCTCCGACGTCACAGTTCACAACTGAATGCCCTGGCTCAGTTTGTAGGCCCCCGGTTCCCATGGTTGACCATGTGCGGCGCTCCTGGGCAACTGACACGCGGAAATGGTACGAACAGCCCACCTCTTATTTTCTGGAGTTTTCTTTCCAGAGATTTTTCCGGATCTGGTGGAATTGCTATAGTCATTCCCGCAAATTGCATCTCTGAGACCTACGGATTGAAAAAGGCATTGGACGAAGATCCCACGGCTAATCCGGAATTCACGACCGGCTACGTCGATCTTGAGCAACCTGAACATCTGAATCTCGCTTTTCCCCGACTAAACGATATAGCACGCAGCCTTATGAACGATTATCGCCGGAATCTGGTTTCACCAGTCTGCCGGGATGACTGGAAAATGGTGGTAACCCCACTGACAATGTCATCATCAATCCGGGTATTTTCCCTATTCTCTTCCGCACACCTTCGCCGTGACCAGGATAATCTTCTGCAAAACGGAGTTATCGTCGTTGGTATGGTTCTTATCCTGGGACTCTTCTTTTTCCTGAAGACCTGGTATCAACTTCATAATGAAGGCTTGTCATTGCGTGTCAAACTGACCGCCCTGTTTCTGCTTTCAATTTCTCTTCCGATATCACTGCTGCTTGTAGTCGGACTACAGTTTTCCCTCGATCGCGCCTTCGTTTTGGCAGAAACCGCTAAAAGCCATCTTCGCGAAGAAATTCAGAAGCTGGATGAGGGGGCCGCCGAATATTATCGCAATAAACTTGTGTTTTTATCGGCTCTCAAACGCAAGACCGAGTTTTTAAACGAAGATATCGAGACACTTAAATCAACTTGTCGGGAAATGTATCGAAGCGGTCCGATTCGCCATGTTTACGTCGTCGATGCCTCAGGAACAATCAGATTCGATCAGGACTACCTGTTCGAGGAAGCCGACCGAAAAGAGTTCATAAGTGAACTCGGTCGCAGAGCTCTTCAGTTCGCAGGTTCCGACGTAGTGGATGATTCTCAGGATCAGCATGGACGCGATTCCATCGGACGCGATCTTTTGAATCAACTTGCGCGTGAACACGGGAAACTTCAGCAAATTCTTTGGCCAGGTTCCAGTGGCCGCGTGTATCTTTTTCTCGACCTGATCACACCTGTCGCAACGACCGGAAGGATGCTCCCGGTACGAGCCCTGATTCTGACTATGGACAAAGACACGCTGGATGAAGAATATCTGCGGATGGCTGTCAAGTCGCCACGCCGACGCGAGTCAGATCTGCGCTTTTTTGCACTTCAACGCAGCGACCATACGCAAACTATTCCCGAACTCAATCCAGTCATCCGCTCTCATCTTATCCCGCTCATTTCCACGACACAGCCACACGATACTCTTGATTCCGAGCGCATACAGCTCGACGAAGGGGAAATATTGACAACTTTGGTGCCGGGCAAAATAATGACAGGATTCTATCTCGGCGCCCGCATGAACTGGGATGAAATCATGTTTTCCGTCCGACTGATCGAGTGGCTTGTTTTTGCATCACTTCTATTAAGCATTTCCGGCTCCGGTTTCCTGATTTTCCTGTTGACCCGAGCTTTTCTGCAGCCGATCACAAGTATTTCTGAAGCCACCCGTGCCCTTGCCGGCGGAAATCTCAATCGCGTGCTTCCGGTTTACGATCGCGATGAACTTGGCGAGTTATGCGTAGCTTTTAATGACATGACTATCCGACTCCGCAATCGTTTGCAGGAACTCACGGTTTTGTATCAACTTGCGCAGAAGGCTTCCACTTCTCACAACTCCGGTGAAATACTGGAACTTGTGGGACAGCAGCTTCAGGAACATCTCAATGCGGCGAGTTACGGTACTGTCTGGATAAATGAAGGTGAAGGCATCGAGAACATCTATCTTGGAGAAATACAGGATTCAGCAATGTCCGCGCAGATCAGGACATCCATGATAACAGCTTTCGGAAAGCGCACCATGGACCTCCGACCGCTTGAATCTCCTGATCGTCACCTTCTTGCCGTTCCTTTCTGCTATGAAGAGAAAGATTTCGGCGGAATTTATCTCTTGTTTGACGCAACATCACCACGTTTTTCGCTTGAAGAGGGTAGCTTCATCGAAATGCTCAGACGTCAGGTCTCCCTTATTATTGAAAATCAGCGTTTATTCGAACAAGCTGTTACAGACGGCCTGACACATTTATTCGTAAGACGGTTTTTTCTCGCCAGTCTGGAAAAGGAGCTTTCGCGAAGCCGTCGCTATGGCATGGACCTCTCTCTGATACTCCTTGACATAGATCATTTCAAGTTGATAAATGATAATTATGGCCACCAGACGGGTGATATGATTCTGCGTGAAACCGCGCAGCGTATTCTCGAGAGCATTCGCACAACTGATACACCTGGAAGATATGGCGGAGAAGAGCTTGCAGTATTCCTGCCACAAACCAGGCATGACGATGCTTTTGTCGTTGCGGAGAGAATTCGAAGCACGATTGCATCTACTAAATATCCGCACAACGGCCAGGATCTTTGTGTTACAGTCTCAATAGGTCTTACATCGCTGTGTGGCCGTGCCCTGAGCATTGAAGAATTCATAGATGAGGTCGATCAATCTATGTACAAGGCCAAAGCCTCCGGACGCAATCGAATAGAAGTGGGAAAGAGTGAATATGATTGCACCCCGGATACTAAGAAATGACGATTCATACTTACATGACCCACAGACAATCGATTCGTAATCTCCGTTCGGCATTCACTCTTGTTGAGATTCTGATCGTTTTGTTTCTGGTCGGAATTGTAGCCCTTCCTTTCACGCGCATGTTTTCCTTCGGTATCCAGGGCAGCAACGAGACATTGGAACACATATTCGCATACAATCTGGCACGAGAAAAAATCGAAGAAGTCCGCTCTCTTCCGTTCGAACTGGTTATCTCTGATTTCGAAAATTTTCGCGGCGTCTATCGCGATCGGGGAAATGATTTTGCGGAAGCATGCAGTTCAAAAGAAGGGTTTGAAAAAATATTTTCCGACATTGTGACAAACGAACGCCTTAAGATCGACCCCGATCGAGAGACCTGTCTCCGGATCCAGACTTATTACAAAAAGGCATTTCGGCGCGAGTGTGAGATATATCCGGACGAAGCGGGATCATTCCGCCGCGTGATGGAAGTCGATGACAAATTTGACACCGCCGTTCCACCACGACTGAAGAAAGTCAGTGTGCGCATCTATGATAAGCACAGCCACCGGATCGCGGAAGTAGTAACCCTTGTAGGATTGCACCAGTGATTATGAACAGAATCGAATCTCGAACGCCCGGCTTCACACTCGTGGAACTGCTGGTCGGAATGACTCTGATGATACTCGTCGGAGGAGTTTTATATCTGTTCCAGTCGTCGGCACTTTCGACGGTAAGCAAGGGAGTAACCCGCCTGACGATGCAGTCAGAGGTGCGACTTAAGCTCGAGCGTATGGTCAGTGATTTCCGCGGAGCCAACGAGGTCCTCGATGTCACCGAAAGTTCTATCCGCATCAGCCGCTATGGCAGCGGTGGAGAAGATGCCGCCGTCGGAGACGCAGCCTTGGTGACCGTCAGCTATGAACTGATGAAAATCAAAGGGACAAAGCGGTTTGCGCTCTATCGCAGTGAAAATCGCGAAGCTCCGGTCGAATTAATCTCTGCCGACAACATCGAGTCAGAAATTTTTTATCCCATGTATGAAGATCTGCCAAGCACTGATCCTGACGCCCTTCTATATCTTCCATTCGACATGCATACCAACGACTCCGGACAGCGCAAACGGATCAGTTTCCTGCGACTTCATATCAAAATGCGACAAAATCGCGAATTCGTAACCATAACTACGTCAGTCTCTCTTCGCGGTGCGCACCAGCGCCTTTCTCAACCTGCCTGGAAATTCCGGTAAGCGGAAGCACGGAAACCACCTCTTACATGCCTGTCACAGCATTCATTTGTCTGGCGGCGATGGCTTTTCATCTGTGCCTGAGTCTGCTTGTTCTTTGGCGAGCGCCCCACAAATCCGCAAACAGGCTGTTCAGTCTTCTTCTTGGCCTCTTTTTTTTCTGGAGCCTTGGTGAGTTTCTTCTGATCTACTCAGGACCGCGTCCTATATTCTATCGGCTGCTTTTCACACCGGTCATTTTATTGCCATACGTTTTCGCATTATTCACGGCCCATTTTCCTCGCCGCATTCCCGATGCGCTTATTCTTGTGGAAGGCTCCCGGCAATGGCTGTTCTTTCTGCCCACGGCAGTTCTGCTGACGCTTCTCTGGTCCAATTATCTGATCCTCTTCTGCGAACCCATATCGAGCTGCTTCATTGTCTCATTTGGCAGATTCGAATTTCTCGCCAAAGGCATTGCAGTCGGGTATCTGTTGATCGCAATGAAAACACTGTCAACCGCATTCAGAAACGTTGACTCTTCTCTTCAGGAACAACGGCTGCGCTATACTTTCGCAGGGTTGATGCTGCCTGCGGCCGCCGGCTCGATCTATGTTGCTCTGGGCCGCTTTTTTCTCGATGTGCCCGGAACCATCTATACGTTCGGTATTTTTCCGGGACTCGGTCTGATCATGGCTGCATTGATCGGTTATGCAATGCTGAGATATCGGCTGCTCGATATAGACATGATCTTCGGTATCGGTCTTGTCTACACTTTGCTTACAGCCGCTCTGGCCGGGGGCATGGAGTTGACGCAGAACCTGATGCAAAATCTTTTCGACGCGAATAACACTCTGGCGATGGTCGTCTCGACCCTTATTATTGCCGCCGCATTTTCCCCATTAAAAGATTTGATAGTGCGCTTCGTCGATTATATCTTCGGAAAGCGCACCTTCGATACAACCTTTGTGATGGGACATCTGCTCAAACAAATGCGCGCCGCTCGAGAGCCGGAAGAAGTACTTCGCCGGCTTCTCGCCGAGACCCGGACGGTTCTGGATTTTTCCGCAGCGGCAATAGTCATGAAATCAGGACTCATGGCAACGCTTCCCGTCACAACCGTCCCATTACCGCCACTCCCGTCCGGCTGGCTTCCGCTTGATGAAATCGATGCTTTTATTGAAGCTTCTCAGGAAGTACCCAACTTCGATGTTCGCCCGTTTCAGGCATGGCGCGACTGTAACTTCCGACTTGTATTCCCGATAACGAGCGAAAAGAGACCCGAGCATGGTGCTCCAATACTCACTACACAGCAAAATCAACTCATGACGGGTATGAGCCCGGAAGGTGCGCTTTCAAAATCAGAAATCGATATTGAACGTGAGACCCTAGGCGCATTGTTCCTTGCTCCCAAGACAAACAGTCTCCCCTATACCCCCGAAGAACGTGGAATGATCGGAAGTATTTGTCAGGAAATTCCGCCCATCCTGGACACAATAGACATGATAAAAACTCTGATAGAACGCGATCGGGACAGTCGCGATCTGCAATGGACAACAGAAATGTACCGGCGAATTCGCGCCGACGAATCACGGCAAAAGTTTGGCGGCCGCGAAGTACGCCTGTTCAGTTCGCTGGCGCCTTGCATCAAAGGCGATCTCATCGACATCATGGAATCAGCGGATGGCTCGGGGTTTCTTGCTGTTTGCGATGCCTTCCATGAAGGCATTCAGGCCGCTATCACTTTGCAGACCATCTATGCGGCGCTTCGAGCCGCTGCGGAAGGAAGACGAATCGATGCAGTTCATGCAGTTCTGGCCGATTTCAACTCTCCGCCATTGCGCTCGGCAGTGACTTTGCTTGAGCGAAGCAGCGACGATAAATGGTATATTTCAAATTCGGGAAATCCCGCACCTATGCTGTTTCAACCTGAGAAACATTCCGTAATACTCACTGAAACGGGAAAACCTCTCGGAATGGAAGGAAGAATTCCTGTTGCGCGTCTGCCTTTTGCCTGCTCTCCCGGCGATATATTGTTGTGTTGCACTAACGGCCTCGCAAAGGTATTTGGCGATGAAACAGGAGTTGGTCTGCAAGCGTTCGTTACCAGTCGCGCAAAGCTTGACATAGATGGTCTTAATGACGCTTTGCATGACGTACTTTCGACTCTTCCCGGACGATTGTCTTTTCCGGATGACATCACATATGTCCTGCTCGGAGGGCCCCAGATATCATGACCACTGCACCAAAAAATTCTATCCATTCTAGAGAACCATCTACAACACGACGCAATAGTCGTCCGATTTTCCTTGGGTCGGTAAAAGTCGGTGGCGACGCACCCATTACAGTCCAGACAATGACCAAGACAGACACTCGCGACATCGATGCCACGCGTAATGATATCAAGCGCCTCGCCGTGGCCGGTTGTGAGATCATTCGACTTGCCGTTCCAGACGAGGAAGCAGCACGCGCCCTGGCCGCAATCGTGCCGGGAATGCCGATTCCAATTATCGCCGACATTCATTTCGACCATAAGCTGGCTCTGATCGCACTTGATGGTGGTGTTCAGGGCTTGCGCATAAATCCAGGAAATCTGCGAAGCGCTGAAAAAATTCGCGAAGTTGCGCATGCAGCACGTGCGCACGGGGTGCCGATTCGAATCGGAGTAAATGCGGGCTCGCTTGATCCGGAATTAAGAACCTCTCACGGAGGCGTTACCGCCATTGCACTTGCAGAATCAGCGCTTCGCGAAGCGGAACAACTCGAGCGCGAGGGGTTCACAAATATCAAGATAGCTGTGAAAGCATTCGATCTTCCGATTATGATCGAAGCGACGCGTATCGTCGCGGCACGTTCACCCTATCCACTGCATCTTGGCGTCACTGAATCCGGATTGCCGGACGAAGGAGTCATCAGATCCAGTATCGGTATCGGGACTCTATTGCTGAGCGGCATCGGAGACACTATCCGAGTTTCGCTCACCGGTGATTCGGCGGAAGAAATCGCCGCTGCGATTCGAATTTTGCGCGTGACAGGATTGCGCACGACTGGTCCGGTGATCGTTTCCTGTCCGACTTGCGGACGATGCCGAATTCCGCTCGTTGAAATCGCACGCGAAGTCTCGGCACGTGTTTCCCACCTTAAAGAGCCACTGCGCATCGCCGTTATGGGCTGTGCGGTAAACGGCCCCGGCGAAGCCAGAGAGGCCGATTTCGGCATTGCAGGAGGCCGGGAAAACGGGCTGGTATTCCGCAAAGGGCAGATCGTTCGCACACTGCCTGCCGACGAACTTGTAACAGGACTGCTCGAAGAAATCAGAGCATCGCTCGGAAAGAAAAATTCAGAGTGACATGCGGTGATATGCAAATTTTAGAATGTAATAAGCGAAAGGAAAATCGCATGGAAATGAGAATCAACTTTTTTTCAGGAGGCGCATCGTTTGCGCGGATGATACTGGTAGTGGCAACCTTGTTCATTGCATCATTCGTCGCGACTTCGCCGACGCTGGCGGCCGAAGGCAGTATCTCATTCATGGGTTCACAGATACATTTTTCTTACCAACCACGTCTGCGATCTGCCTTGAAAGCTGATTTGACGCCGGCTTCCGAAGTCGGACGTCTCAACCTGATCACGAATCTGATCGACAACTACCTGTTGTATCTGATGAAGCTCGAGAAGATCAAACTGGAAAAACCGCTTAATCTTGAATATTCTCCAGATGGCTCCACGGAAGCCGTCTCACCGGCGAATCACATTTTTTTCACCGATCTTGGCATCAATGCCGTGCTTAAGACGGTCAACGCAGCACTTCTGGAGATTCCCGGTAATTCAAAAAAATTTCTATTAAGCGACAGGGCGATGCTTGAAACCATCCGTGATCAACTTCCCAGACGCGTTGATACAATGGAACAGGCTATGGGCCTATCGAATCTATCAGATCTTATTCCCGGGCTCGCGCCGGATATGGATTTCACCTTTCTGAGCAATACCAGCCTTGTCAGCATTCGCCCGGAAGAAAGCAACAACGCTCTGTTTCTGCTTTCAATGAGTGGGTCGAGCAGTGTATTGCTTAAAGCCGGGCAATTCGAGTACGGAAATCTGCTTCCATCGCCCGGAGGAACTTTTCTGGCTTTTACCGACGGTGGAAAGCCCTGTGTGATTGCCGTCAATAATGTTTCGAATGCGACCGGGAGTACAGCTCCTCAGCCGCTGTTTTCCGGAGGCAACAAACTCCTTCTCGACTGGTGTTGGTCACCACGCGAAGATCGCCTTGCGGGCATCGTCCTCGACCGTATTACAGGCAATCGAGAGATCTTCGTTTTTGAAGCCGCAAAAAATCACCTCAGTCCGATTTTTGACGACAATACACAGGTACAAGGGAACTATCAGTTCGCATTTCCATATTGGTCTCCTGATGGGCATAAACTGCTATTTTGTTCCGGCAATGAACTGCATCTTGCCGACATTGACACCGGAAAAGTTTATCCGAGAGTGGTTACAACGCCTGATCTGATCTCAGAAGTTCTATGGTCTCCTGACGGGCTCTCTTTCGCCATTGTCGAGGTCTGCGGATTAGCCCGCAGCAAAACCGAGTTCGACAATCTTGACTTTCCACGATCGACATTGCGCAGATTTCGCGTTTCCGCGTCCGGAAGTGCGGTAGAAGATATGCAACAGCGTCACGCAGCGAGTGAAACAATAAAACTCGTCTCTTTCTGGAGCAAGGATCGTGTCCTGTTCCTCGAAGGTACGCTACGCCCACAGCGCATCGCTTCCCCTCTCTGGAATCTGAGCGATGTCATGACCGCCCATCTGACTCCTTCACCGGGCAGCCATGCAACAGGCGCAGACAATGTAGAAGTTGCCGACTCCATGGGGATTCTCGATCTGGCCCTGGGTGGATGTTTTGCATTCAAGAACATCGAGACTCGATTCAAGAACATCTACGATGCCGGATTCGGCCACATGAACCATCTCTTCGCGGAAAAGCTTGTAACAAGCTGGTTTATTGATATCAATGTTCCGGAAGGTTTCCCACGTCGATTGGAAACATTCTGTTTACGTCCGCATCCATATCCATTCCCTGAGCGCAACATCGTCTATTTTACCGACCTGCCCAAAGACAAACTGACACCGCTTCTTGATATGCTGACAGCGTACAATCTTCGTCGCTTCGAAATCAGTCCGGACATAAAAATGATCGCTTTTTTGTCAAATTCACGCGGTCCTCTGTCTCTTTGGTGTGGTGCTCTCAGCCTGTTCTCTCAGGTGAACATGCCTGCTCCTCCCAAATTTGATGAAGCATCGGGTGCAGGCACCTCGGAAACCACAGAAGGCGGAGAAGGCTCTGTAAACGCATCTGGTTCGTCTTCCAATCTCCCGTCTCCCACCCTTCCCGGGACAAGTATTACACAAACATCGGGACCGGACCAATCAAATGTTCTGCCAGCTCCAAGCCTGCCTTCTCCCGGACTTCCAGCTCCAGGCTTGCCGTCTCCGGTGCTGCCGTCGCCGAGTTTCCCTTCTGGGAATAGCCATCAGTGATTTCGTACCGACCTCAATTTATTTTTCAGGCAAAATAAAGCCGGCGGCCGCAAACACTTCCTGCGCTTCGGGTTGGGTTAGAAAAGAGACAAATTTCTCTGTCAATTCCGGGTTTTTAGACGTACTGATTTTTCCCAGTCCATAGATTATCGGGGAATGTTTTTCGGAAGGAACTGCGAAAGCCTGTTTCACGTCACCTGCTTTGGCTGTTTTGGCGTCGGTCAGATAAACAAACCCGCCTTCTACTTCGCCACGAATGACATAATCCAATACCTGTCGGACGTTTTCGCAAAAAACAAGCCTGTCTTGCAAGGACTCTGTCAGATTTTCATTCTTGAGACTTTCCTCAGTATAAAGACCAGCTGGCACAGATTTTGGATTTCCGACGGCGATTTTATTCCACTCCGTTTTTTTCAGGTCTGCCATAGATTGAGCGGATAATTGGCTGCCACCGGGGATGATGAAAACCAGTTCATTTCGAAGAAATGGCTTGGGAGAGCCTGTTGCAAGAAGATTTTTTTCGCCAAGTATCTGAACATCCCGAATATCAGCGGCAATAAAGATATCTACAGGAGCGCCAGCTATGATCTGAGAGAGAAGAGCACCCGAACCGCCAAAGTTAAAGGTTACTTTGCCCCCCGGATTTTTCATTTCAAAAATCTTGCCAACTGCTTCCATGGCATTCTTCAAACTGGCTGCAGCGGAAACGATTATTTCCGCTTGCTCAGTCGCGAACGATGCGACATTCCAAACCAGGAAGCAAAATACGATGATGAAAATCCTAAAGCATTTATGTTGATTTGATGACATGGCCTTTTCTCCTTTATCCTTCGTATAATATTTTTAATTAAAAATCATAGACGAGTTCAAGATATGAGAAATCCTATTTTTTTCGGAAGCGAAATAATTTTCGACAGCATTGCCTCCGTTTAATCGGCTTTCATAAAGTAATTTGTATGATTTGAGATACTACTAATTACTATCAAAATATATTTTGTGTCGACAAAAATATGAGATGAAGTTTCGGGAGGTTCGAGAATCGCAGGTGATGAATCAAAAAAGCGAATATGCTATCCTGAAGTATCTCTGGCGTCACAAGCGCATTGTTGGGTTGCCACACAAAAGAAGGAGAATTACATGCACCTGATATCCCGTATTTGCCGCATTCTTCCCGTGGGTATCGCACTGGCCATGTTGAGTACGTCGGTCCCTGTTTTGGCTCTCGGGGGTGAACAGAAAGTCGAATTCGACCAGTTCATCAAAAATATACGTGAAGAGAAGAGACTTGATCAGATCGGTTATCTGATTTTCGCAAAAATTACACCGTCGCGCACCAGTGAAGATCGCATTCTGGCGGCAGCCGGAAGCTACTTTTATGCATCCGATGAAGGGTATCTGGCGCATGTAAATTATGTTCGCCTCGATCGCATGAAGAAAAGCGGTATAGAGACGCAAATCATCGACAAGAAAAGATTGGATGATGAGCAGGAAAGCTGGTATATCGTCTGGACTGAAAACTCAGCCCAGGAACAAAAAGTGAAGGCTCTTTTCGAACCGTTATATCAGAATGAACACACGATGATCATTCGCATTCGCCCGGAGGACAGAGAGCGCCTGATAGCAGCACGTGTACGTTTCAGCCAGATTGATGAAAGCCTGCTTCCGACGCGTGTTCCAGCCATGCCAAAACCTTGCGAATTCAGGACAGTGGATCCGGCGATTGCAAGCCTGCTCGAGTTCGTGAAAGCCGACGAAATGAAGGCAGATGTACAAACCTTGCAGGATCTGAAGAGCCGCGCCGTTGGGCAACCCGGCAATGTCACCGCTGTTAAATGGCTGGTTGAGCAATACGGCAAGATTCCAAATCTGACAGTTACGACACCGACGTTTCAATCCGGAGCCAACAATCTTCAGAATGTTCTTGCGGAGCAGAAGGGCACTGTCGATCCGAAAACCATTATCGTCGTTTGCGGTCATTTCGACTCCACCGTTTCCAGCGGCAACATGAGTTATGCCCCCGGGGCAGACGACAATGGAACCGGTGCGATCGGCGTTCTCACGATAGCGAGAGCTCTGGCTGGAAAAAAACTGCCATATACAGTTCTATACGCCGAAATGAATGCCGAAGAAATCGGCTTGTACGGGAGCAAAGCCGTCGCAAAAACCCTTGCGGGAACCGCTGGAGTCACGATCAAGGCGGTTTTCAACATGGATATGCTCGCAGACAAGGACGACAACGAAGTAGCCGTTATCGGAAACACACGCAGTAATTGGCTGATCGATGCCTTCAAAGATGCGGCACTTGCTTATACCGGTCTCAAGAGCAACACACTGTATGACTCAAAGATCTGGTATTCCGATCATTCATCCTTCTGGAACATTGGTGCATCGGCCATTTGCACGATCGAAGGATATCCGGATATGACCCCCTACTACCACACCACGAATGACCTCGTGGTAAACATTGCACCGTCCATGATGCAAAAAATTGTGCGCGGGAACCTCGCCACTCTGCTTATAATGAATCCACTGCCCGCAAAGATCGCTGCGAAAGAACGCTGAGTGAGAGGAATCATAACATTGAATACAGCATCATTATTCGCATCACCCTTTACCGAATCCCCCTCCCATGGGCTCGTCCCCATATCCCGAGAATTACAGGGCAAGATTTATGTAGATCTTCCTCATCGCTATTTTGCCAATATTCAGGCGATGAAAGATTATGTGAAGCGGCTTCGTGAAATGGGTGCAAATGTCCTGCTGCTATTACCCCACTTTCTGCCGGGTTTTTCGGAATACGTCGTAAAGGACTACGAGTCTCCCGCTCCTATCTTCGGCACCTGGGATGCCTTCGCGGATTTCATGCTCTATGTTAAAGAACTCGGCATGGATCGCATGATAGACATTCCTTTCAACCACGCCGACTGGCAGGCAGAGCATCTTGAGCGTTCATGGTACAAAAATTCATCGACGAACGGAATCGAGGCGGGGGCGGATGATGTCGATGCTGACGGAAAACGCATACATATCAACTGGGGAGCCTACGTCCTCGACAACTCGAATCCCGATCTTCAGCGTTACTGGCTCGAAAAGGTCATTTACCCGCATGTGGAATCATATCATGTGAACGCCATCCGCATCGACGCTGCATGGGGATTAGACCGCGACGCTCTCGCGAATCTGGTTCGGGAAACGAAAGCGAAAGCCCCGAACGTCTGGTTCCTGGCTGAAAACCTTGGAATGGCGCCATTGATTGAGCTGGCTGAATCCGGTCTCAATGCAGGCGCGGATCGATATTTCAATAACTTTTACTGGCACTCCGGCGGTCCTGGAGTACCGGTAGATACTTATCGGTTTTTCAAGCGAAGTGCCGGAAAACCAGCTTGTACAATATTCGGCAACCATGATGTCCTCATGCCGGCTATGCGTGCTCTGGCGCGTCTGCGTGCAAACGAGCTGACTGGATTGAACGACAAGGGTATACACAGAAAACTCGTCGAATATGATGGAGTGCAGGGCCCATACGGGCTTTCGGAGGCCGAGCGCGAGGGCGTGCTGCGCCTGATGAAAATAGAGTTCACTTTTGCAGCTTTTCTCTCCACGGATCTGATGACAGGCGCCGGAGTCGAACGATTACTCATTGAGCGTGTAGATGTGCTACGTTCGGGACCCAGTCATTTTGCACGTGGTATCGACACTGATTTTCCCTCTTTCGTTGCCGATCTTTTGCGAGCGCGTCGAAGTGATCGACTTTTCTGTCAGGAAGGGGTCATCATGCCATTTGGTCGCTGGGAAAGCACAGCCGCCGACGTCAAAGGATATGTCAAGCGTGTCGGCAAGCGTCTCCTGCTTATCGCCGGAAATGTCGATCTCGAAAACGCTCATGATTGCAATGTTCCCAAGCGCTTCCGCGAGGCAGGGGACGTGGCACAGCTTTCAACCACGGGGACACGCATGGGGCGAGGAAAGATTCTTCCGGAAAAAATATCTCTTGCTCCGGGACAACTCCTCATTTTGTTCATACCTGCGTAGTCTGTAATAATATGCTTATCCAGGAGACCGTTCGCACTCCATCAGCGCAGGCATTCGTAGATGTGACCAGCCTAATTCGTGCCGCTATTCGCAAAGCCGGCGTGAATGAAGCTCATATAATGGTATCGGTGCCGCATACGACGGCTGCGCTTACGATAAATGAAAATGCCGACCCTGACGTTGTAGGCGATCTGCTGCGTCGTCTCGAAACAATTGTTCCCACTCATGATGAACGGGACAGGCATGGCGAAGGGAACAGTCACGCGCATCTCAAGTCCAGTCTGATCGGAACCAGCCACGCCTTTATTGTCGCAAACGGGGATCTGGTACTCGGCACATGGCAGGGAATATATCTGTGTGAATTCGACGGTCCAAGAACCAGGACACTTCTAATAAGCATCCACGAGCACTGCATACAGTACACCGACGCTCTATAGGTTATGCGTCGGTGTACTGTAATGGCCTTGCAGTGTCAGTATTTGTATATACTGCCTCCGATGTATTCACGTATCAGCACATTTTTAGGAATGACGGATTCGTCATCCCAGTTGTGAAATGCGGCTAGGAAGTCGTGAACGCGCCGGGCGCGGATATAAGCATCCTGTCGTTTCGGATCATCACGGTATGTTTCAACGAATTCCGGAAAATACTTGAACAGATGCGTCTTATATATCGGTAATTCATATGCCAGCGAACCATCAATAAGATGATCAACCGTCCCCAGGAAGGGAATAATGTGTTGGATCTCGCTGCGCCGCACATAGTGCCAATGCTCCAGCGTCTGCTTCGGATTATATGAGCGATGCCATGAGTCACGCACCATGCGTCTCAGAAGCCGGACGTCCGTCCAGCGCAGGAATTCCCCGTCCTGATTCTTTATCTGGCATAATGTTTCGATATAAAGCTTGAACTTATTTTCAGCTGGGACGCTATCTGTCATCGGCCCGTATAAGCCGTGCAGGCTGTCCAGCAGCAAAAGCTGATTTTTTTCGAGTTTCAGCGAATCGGTCTCGGCTTCGCGTTTTCCGGTCTTGAAATTGTATCGTGGCATTTGGATGGTCTTGCCCGCGAGAAGCTCTGACAGATGTTGATTGATAAGCTTCAGATCAAGTGCCTGCGGAGTTTCGAAGTCATAATCGCCAAACTCGTCGCGCGGATGGTGCGACAAATCGAAGAAATAATTATCCAGATTCATGGCAATCAGCTCGTAGCCTTGTTTCTGGAGGTGCTCGCTGAGCTTGATCGTCGTCGTGGTTTTACCTGACGAGGATGGTCCCGCAATGATTATGATGCGAACATGATCCTTGCGGGCAATCACTTTTTCAACGGCAGCGGCGATATCGGCATCATACTTTTCCGTGGCTTCCAGTACCAGTTGAGGATAAGATCCGTTCTCGATACGCTCATTGATTTTACTGATGCTGTAACAATTGTGGTCGAGACTCCAGCTGAGATTCTGCCAGATTTTCTTGTACGGGATATTTCCGGAGGTGGCCAGAAGCTGTTCACGCCCTTTTCGAAGCTTCGCATGTTCATATCGAAAAAGAATGAAAGCCTTCGCCGTCTTCGCGTGTCCCTCCTCTATCAACTCTTTCTCGATAATGTCCTGGACTTCTTCGACGCTCGGCAACATGGGCGGCACCTTCGAGATCTCTAACTGGTGCATTACCTTGTCGGCAAGTATTTCAGCTATGCGACGATCTTTTCCACCTACTTCACGGGCGGCATTGAAGATCGCGCTGACGATCTTTTCCTTGTCAAAACTCACCACCTGACCGTTTCTCTTGACGATTTTACTGATACCGGAAGAGTTCATGCAATCACTCCTTAAATGCTTGATTGGTTATTGTAAAGACAACAAAATATAGGCTTTTACGGCTCATTTTGCAACAGACTGAGCCCCCGAGCGACTGCGTCGAGCATATCCGGCAACCTCTCGTTTCCACATTCCTCACCGGGATTTCCGATTTTGCGAATATCGTCGATCAGCTCCAGCAGATTTTCAGCTTTGTGTGGATCGGTCCCGGAAAATCGTCCATATGCTTCCAGCAACGTCAGATAACTCCCATCGGAGACGCGCACACAACGAACATTTTCGATAAAACCCTTGCCGTCAAGAACCAGAAAATAAGATAAAGTGCGAGCTGGATCCTGCGAGTAATCAGAGCCCTCAAGAGCAGGGAGATATTTACTGATCGCATCTCTGGCTGCATCATTAAGAGTGCGGCCGTCTGACCCGATTGCCACATGGGCAAGGTCTTCGAGAGCGCGCCTCTGCCTTGCTTTCTCATAATCAGCATCTTTCCGGCTCTGGTCTTGTAATTGTCGTTTTGCCGCCAACAGCCGCTCAATAATATTTTTTGTCAGCCTTGGATCGTGCAACGCTTCAAGCATATTGCGCGATGAATTTAGTGCATCATCCACTGCCTGCTTGAAAACTGCAGGTGCTTCCCTGCTTCGGCAGGAAAAACATTTTTTTGTTCCGAAAAGAGTTGGCCGTCCACATGTTTCACATGTGCGATTGTCATAACCAGTTTCAGCGGGAGTGGATTTCACGGCATCCGCCGTTTCGCTTGCCCATTCATGGAAACGTTCTCCGAAAGGTCGTCCCACATTCCCGGCCTGTCCCTCCGCAATGGCTGTTGCTGCGATCATGAGCATCAAAAGCAGAGCCCGCTCCAACTTCCCCACCCTGCAAACAAACCGCCTTCGGCTTTTGCCCCATCCAGGCGTAGCGGCCGCTTCGGGCAGCGGTAAATCTTTCATTCGCCGTCTGTTCCATTACGATCACGCCAGTACCACAAGTCATCGATACGCGTTGCAAGCCAGTTAAATGCCTCATCGACAATGATGTCGGCGTTGGGGAGCCTTACTCCAATGATCCTTGCCGGGACTGACGATGTAGACGCCGCGATCGCATCGAGTGGAATTCCCGCATCGCGATGGAGACCTGCAAAAGCTTCCAACAAACATTTTCCGCCTCCGAACAGATGTCCACCCTTGATGGTGCATCGCCCTTTATACAGTTCCAGGTGCTGTCCATATGCCACGTGCACACCGTCGGGCAAACCCATCGGGCAAACTCCATCCGATATAAATGCTATCCGCTCGGGACCAACAATACTGTGAGTTAATGCAACAATCTCAGGAACTACATGAATGCCATCACCGATCAGCTCGACAGTTGTGCTGCGATTTCCCAGGACTGCGGAGACAGCTGTTGGATCACGGTGGGAAAACGGACGCATGGCATTGTACATGTGTGTGACATGATCTGCTCCCGCTGCTAAGGCCGTCCGCGTTGTTTTATGGTCAGCGTCCGTGTGGCCGATCGCAACCCGTATATCGAGATTACGCGCAAATCTGGTGAGAGCTTCGGCGCCAGGCAGCTCAGGAGCCACCGTTACAAGGCGAATCATGCCGCCAGACGCATTCTGCCATCTTTCCAGGGCTACAGGATCAGGAAGCATCAACTCCGATTCAGGGTGGGATCCGCGTCGAGCCGGCGCGAGAAACGGGCCTTCCAGGGAAATACCCAGGATACGCGGCGGCCGGTTTCGACGGGACGATGCTGCACGAATGTCAGCCAGCGCACGCATACGCTGTTCCTCTGAGCAGGTAATAATCGTAGCCACTACGCCGGACAACCCGGTTTCCAGAAGTCCGTCGAGCATAGCATCTATGCGATCGGGGTTACCGAACGAGAAATCCCAGCCGAAAGCCCCATGCAAGTGCATATCGATCAGACCGGATAATCGATATCCGTGATATACCAACGCTTCATCATGTTTTGGGAGAGATAAATCCCGGTATGAGTTCGAACTCAAAAAATCCGGGGGAAATTTTGACGACAGAATCGAAGGTTTCATCATGAACAAACCCAACGCTGCTCATCGGAAAATTCACCAGGAATCGGAATATCTTCACCTGATCGATTGAAAAAGGTTCTTACGTGAGTAAAACCGATTTCACGAAGCAAGGCAAGCGCATCCGGAATACGAGATCCCACGTCACCAAGAACGTGAGCATCGGAGCCGACTGTAACGCGCCTGCCGCCTAGTTGGAAATACCGCTCCATTATCCATTTCTGGGGATGAAATGAGTCCAGTCCGTATCGAAATCCGGAAGTGTTCAGTTCAAGCGTCTTGTCTTCAGAGATAAGCCATGCCAGAAGGGCGTCGAGGTAGACAAGAGAATCACCTTCAGCACGTGTTCCTCGTGTGATTCCGTAACGTCTGGGTATATCCAGGTGGCCGAAAACATCGAAGTTATCACACACACGAGCTGAATCGAGAGCATCCTGAAAATACGCTGTCCAGGCTTCTTCTGCCGTAATATCACATCCCCAGCCCGGGACTCCGATATCATGGGCACGTACCCGATGCATTGAGGCGATGACCATGTCGAACGGGCGTTTTCCAAGAAACGCGGCGGCGCTTGCCGCATGCCCTACCTGTATTCCGAGTTCAACGCCAACTGCAACTCGTATGCCGTTATGATCTCCGCGAAGAATGGCCAGTTCACGCAAATATGAATCGGGATCAAAACTGGAATCCCCGGGGGCAAAATCAGCGTGATCGGTAATTGCAATCCGAGTTAAATTCACAGCACGAGCCGCCTCGATAAGTGCGCACGGCTCGGTCTGTGAATCGATTGAAAAGCGCGTATGGCAATGAACGTCAATCATGCCTCAAAGTATACACTAAACCGGAGATTTCGTGAGCAGCATGGATAGTGAACCAGATGCCCTTTGATATCGCTTCCTCATGGGGAACCGGCTGAAAGCTTTTGCGATTCGCCCGGTTTTTGAGGTTTCAATCCGGGAGCAGTCATGGAATCAATGCCCGGCGCTGTCATGGCTGATTCTATATTTCCTGGCGGGCGAAGAGGCGAATCGATAAAATTCGAAATGAAAACTCCGCGGTCTGTCGTGACCTGAAATCTCAGCCAGCGCACCCACCAGTTTCGTCTGGCTCGTCCCGTGACTATGCGCTGACGCTCCGCAACTCTGCGAATTTGCATCGGCCCGATAATAATCGGAGACTCGCCATCCAGCCAGTTTGTCCCCTGTTCATCGCGCCGTCGCCCAACCCATGAGTCTGCAGTCACTGTCTTGATCAGCAAAGGTTTGTTCAAGTCGTCATTGTGAACATCGAGATACTCGCGTACAGAAAACTTCCCGAAGGTCACCTCTTCCACATCGGCTGCAGCAAGTAACCGAACCGGAACCTGTAGCGCAGTGGCTTCCGGTCCGGGCCATGCCTGCGCAAATGTCGCGATAAAAAGGAACGCAAGAACTGCTTCTATCAGCCCTCTTTCAGATGAGCCGCGAAGTCGCGTCCAAACTGAATGCATTTGGTCAATTCCTCGTCGCTCGGCGCGTAATTGATTCGCAAATTAGGCTGAACAATCTTGATTCCGCCAAGCGTCATGATCTCTTCAATGCGCTTGCAGCCTTCACCGCTCCAGCCATAAGTTCCGAATGCCGCGCCGATCTTGTTTACAAAACGCAGGCCACGAATGCTTTCCAGAAACGGGGCAATCGTCGGCATGAGATTGTTATTGAGCGTTGGCGAGCCGATTAATAGGCCGTGTGATCGCAGAATTTCGGTATTAACGTCATTGAAGTCACTGACCCCTGCATTGAAGATCTTGTATGGAATGCCCTCGGCATCCAGACCTCGCACAATAGCCATTGCCATTTTCTCGGTGCCATGCCAGATAGTGTCAAATAACAACACGACGCTTTGCTCCGCTTTTCCTGATGACCATTCCACGTATTTTTCGACTATCTTAGTCACGTCTTTACGCCAGATCTGGCCATGGCTCGGACAAATCATCCCGATTGGCCATTTCATGCCGAGAAACTCGTTGACCTTTTTCACGATCTGTCCGGAATACGGGGTCAGGATGTTAGCAAAATATTTCATCGCTTCCTGCCACAATTCGGCTTGATCGACTTCATCGGCAAATCTGGACGACGATGCGTAATGCTGTCCGAATGCATCGTTCGAAAACAAAATCTCTTCTTCCGGACAGTATGCGAACATGCTGTCCGGCCAATGTAGCATCTGGGCTTCAAAGAAACGCAGTGAACGCTTACCCAGCTTTAAAACTTCACCTGTTTTGACAATCTGCGGAGACGTCAACCCTGGGTAATGGCGATTGATAGTGGTCGCACCACCGCGATCACAGTAAACCGTGGCTTTGGGGGCGCGCTTCACAATTTCCGGTAAAGCGCCTGAATGGTCTGGCTCCGCATGGCAAACGATGATATGCGTAATCTGGTCAATAGAGACAAGTTTTTCGAGATCTCTCACAAAAGCTGCGGCATGAGTGGCTTTTACTGTATCGATAAGAGCTACGGCATCGCCGTCTTTGATCAAATAAGCGTTGTAACTCGTACCGCGGGTAATCGAAAGTTCATGGCCATGAAAATGGCGAAGCGACCATTCAACTGCGCCAACCCAATGGATCCCTGGTCTCAATTCGTTTGTCATCAATTTATCCTCGTCTATAACTCCGGCGGCCATCGGTCCGAACATCGCAGTGAACGCCATAGAGCACGCTGGGCACAAAAATGATAGATTTTTCACCCCGGAAAGTCAATGATGCCCATTAAAATTCACGACAGTCGGTAAGTCAGGAAATATGCAGAGCCACGACGGTGATGTCGTCATCCAGAGGCCCCGGAGCGACAACAGAGTCGAACCAGCTCTCGATAGCCGCCTCAGTAGCCATCGGATTGCTTCCGATCAATCCGGGAAGAGCTTTTTCAAACCGTGCATAACTTATCATTTCGCCTGCGGAAATGAATGCTTCAACAAGTCCGTCGGTAAAAAATATCAACACATCTCCGGGCTCCAGTGGGCACTCGGCGGAGACATATTCCGATCTGGAGATACTCCCAAGTGGAAAACCAGGAAGTATAAGGGCTTCCGCTCGGCCGGCACGCACCAGATACGGATAACAGTGTCCGGCGTTGCTGTAGACGAGGCGGCGTGCTCCGGCTTCCACGACTCCATAGAAAAAAGTCATCATTTTCTTACGTTTCAGAGTCGTCAACAATACCGAATGAAGACTTGAGAGCATTCTCGCCGGGTCATCGCGAGCCTGTTCCGGAGAAGCTATGACCGCTTTAGCCATTGCCATCCCCATTGCGGCCGCCACTCCATGCCCGGACACATCGCCGACCAGTACCGCTGTCTTTCCATTGGGCATTGTGAAATAATCAAAATAATCGCCTCCGACCTGCGCGGCAGGACGACAGTTGCCGTAGACCGATAAATTATCAGATGAGAGCGCTTTATTGGGAAACAAGCTCTCCTGAACAATGCGGGCTATTTCAAGATCAGCCAGCCCCCCCATCATATCATTGAAGGTAGCGGCCAGGTCTCCAAGTTCGTCGCGATCCAAAACCGGCAGTCGCAAATCAAACCGTCTGTTTTTAATGGCATCGACGCCCTCGGCAAGATATCCGACCGGTGCCAGAAACTTCCGGGCAAGTAGCGTACCAACCGTAGCGCTTATGAGCAGCATCAAAAAAATCATCGCGCGAAACATCCAGTTCAAATCACTCAACTCACGTTGAATGCCTGCGTCACTTGTCACTGCGATGAGATCGTATTCCGAGAGCTCGCTTCCGCGAATCCCGGTCAGGAGCAATGTCTTGCCATCTGTGCGTTCAACGCGGTCGGTTGAGGTTGTCGATTGCGAATCAACCTTTTTCAAAAAAGACTGAATATCAGACTGATAGCGGAATTTTGGGGGCCAGTGCCAGCCTTTGGTCATACGATTGAAAGCAAACAACGAGGTATACGATAATCCTCTGGAAGCCCGATCCAGATGTTTGACCACATATTGACGCTCCAGGTTTATCCGCCCCCAAACCATTGCGACAAGATATCTTACCGTTTCATTCGAATCGAATATGGGAAACACTCCGGCAAGACTTTTGACATCCCCAAGCGAGAATTCCGCCAGTCTTCCGAGATTCAGAACCAGCTGTGCAAACAATGCTTCTATCTCCATGCCACCGGCTACTGCGCTGACAGTCGATAAGGGACTGTTGGCGAGACTTTCGGAGACATTTTCCTCTTCAGAGCGAATGCTCTTGAAAATGTTTAAAGTCAGATCGCGCAGCCCCCTTGCGCTTTTCACCTCGTTTCGATCCTGGGTACCTTTCCAGATGTCGTGGCCCGCTTCATCATACATACGGGACAGCGAAGGGTGGTATTTCAGGAAAAGTTTTTCCAGTAACATAATGGCTTCTGAAGCGACTCTGTCAGGTTTCGGACGCAGTCGTCTGAAACACATGTTTAGATCGCTCTGAACTCTCCCCTGCATCTTCAGAAACGTGCGATCAAATACAAACAGCGCCTTTTCTCTTTCGCGATGAATAGAGCTCTCAAGAACTTGCCGCCGATCTGAAATATAGATACCTGCCGTTAAACTCAGAAGCGAAAGCGGCAAACCCGCTGTGTACAGAAACAACAAAACCAGCTTAAGGCGTATCGGAAGATAGAGAATGAAACGACCTTTCATTACCAGAAGTGTTGATATCGAAAAAATAGCGAAAAGCAGAGTCATTGAAGCGACAAGCCCCAAACGACCGGAGTCTGCAATACGATTAGGCGGCATACGTAAAACGCCTATGAGACGAAAATCCGCCGCAACCGTATGCTGAACCCATATCCTATTTCCGCGCCATACTCGATCAGTCACTCCACTCTCGAACTCAGCAAGAACAGGGTTGAGGTCACCTCCCGCGTCCTGAAGGTCGGAAGACTGGATCAGCAGATCGCCTGCCGGCCCGATAAGCCCCACTTTGGAATGTTTGTTGCGGGCGTTGGCAAGTTTCACCTGGTCGCGAATCCCGAGTATTTTCCAGTCTGGGGGTTCCTGGACGCGGACGATTACCATGCCACGCGGAAAGGGCGATCCTACGAAGGTATAAGCTTTTTCCTTTCGATAACTAGCCATGATCAGAGTAGATGGAGAAAAGGTTGCGTCGATAAGTGCACCTATAAACGATTGGTACATCCGCCATGATCTTTTTATGGGCTCGTAATCGCCCTTTAACCGTGCCCGATAATCTGCATTAAAACGCTTCAGCAGTGCAACCTTTGATACTCCATCGGTCAGATTGCCAATGATGTTTCCGGATGGATCGAGAAAGGAGAATGTAAACAACCCCGGAAAACGCTTGTTTAATTGTCGTTTGACACGTTCAGCGGTCTTCCAGGGATCTGGTGATAAGAATATGCGACTCTCAGCAGTTCTTAGAAGGGTTGTAATGAATGCTGGTGTCTCATTCCATATCGCAAGACCTGACACAACGCGATCGAGACGCTTTTCGAATCGGATTTTGTCTTTTTCTTCAGCTTCCGCCCATCCGACATTTGCACTGTAACAACGTAAAAGCAGTGGAATAGCCCAGAATACCAGACAAAAGACCGCCCATCTCAAGCGCGGAAACTCGAGCGTTTCAATGCCAGTCTTTGAAATCGGGTGATTCATAATCTTTCCCATCATACCAAAACCCGCCATGCATATCTTCTAAAACATGCAGTTGAATGTACGTTCACAAAGTGGCAAATTGCGCCGATATGGGAAAACGTCACCGGGTGCCCCGTTAGCATGGATACCCGGAAGGCTTGATCCACGCCCGATCACGAGGTTCCGAAAAGTGATATTGCAACGACTGAGACCAAACACAAAATGGTTGTGCGCACGCATATATTATGAATGGTCGATATCAGACGTCGTGATTCACTGAGGGATTCTGTGATCAGAGTTTGAACTTTTTATTCGAGGTCTCATGTTGTCATTCGCCGGCTCAGATCCGTTTAAAACTGCCATGGAAGCATCGCTACAGAGCATCATGCCCACGGACTACGCGGTGACGCTTCCTTTCTCTGTTCTGCCGCTCGACGACCGCGAACTCGGAATCGACGGTTCCCCGTGGAAATCGGCCGATCCAGCCATAATGAGTCTGCTGACTGACCGAGCTGCAATGCGCAGATACTGCCGTGAAAGCGGGTTGATTGTTCCGGCTGGTGTCGAGGCCATGGACCTCGAAGGTCTTGCGCGCTGGGCGATGCAATTTCGTCGCTTTCCGCTGACGCTGAAAGCCTGTCGAAACGGATCGGGAGGTCGCGGAGTGTACCGTCTGGAAGGATTCCGCGAGTTGAACACATATTTCGATCATCTACGCGAAAAAGACGGCGAAAAGGGGCTATTACGCATCGAGGAATGGGTAGAGCCCAAGGCCATGATAGAGTTGACTGTTGGCCCTGATGACTACCGCATGACATCACAGATTGGTCGAGAACCAAATCTGACGTGCCGAACGGCATGGCGTATATATCCGGTTAACATTCCGGCCAGTCTTCGTCCGGGAGTAGAGACTATTCTGAAAGCATTCGCGGCATTCCAGCCGTTGCCGAAAGGCTGTCTGCTGAGATTCACAATCGCTCTCACGGCGAAAGACGCAGTGCTTATTTCATTAAACGCCGGATTCAACCGCCTCGAATATCTTCCCGACTGGTTGACGGGAGATAAAACCGAGTCTACAGACGCTGCGCTCATGCGCCTTTTCAGGCAACCTTCGGCAGCTAATATTCCGGATTCCATACGTTGCATGGAAGGTGCGTCCTGCAAAACAAGCCCTGGTTCAAGTAGCGCATCTGATCAGAAAATGCGCCTGCAATTCTATCGCCGCTCAGCTAAAGAAGATGCCTTTCCGGTGTTGCTACCCAAACCGGCGGAAGGGCTTCCGGTAAAACGTTATGCCTCAACAGGACGCCGAGCTGTCGCACTGTTGGCCGGCAACGACATTATCACTCTAAACAAGTCGGCAAAATTGCTTCAGACACTCCTGGCAACTGAAGATTCATCCGACTTGGGGAAAGACTCCGAATGAAATATTTATGGACAATGCGAATTCACTCATGATTGCCACATAATTTTGCAAGTTGCTCTTCAGAAAGAATTTTTGTAACAGCGCCAGACGTCGAAGAACAATTTGTTTCCGGCGACATGCGGACAATATTGATAAAATGAGTATGTTGCGGCATTTTTGACGTCGATCGTTGTTCCGTCGATCTTCATGGTCAGGGATTCTCCACGATCAAGTTTGGCTTTGGCATCCAGATAATGGCGCTTATAGGTAGCGGCGGCGCCTTCAATCTGCTTATCGAAACCCTTGAAATTCTGGTTCCAGTTTCCGCCATCGTAAGCTCCGACTCCGAGTGCCCAATCGAGTTCTTTTTCAGTTGCCGATTTTTTCGAGATCAAACTTTGTTCGCACTGAAGACGGGTAAGAATCACTTGCGGATTTATCCCGATCTTTTTCGCCGCATCGTATATCATCTGAGCGGGAGATGAACCGCGATATGGCTGTGCAAGACAGGACCCCTTCTTTTCCAGGAATGCCTGGATCTGGGCGACAGTCATAGTATTCGTGTCAGTGAATGTATGGTCGGATATCAAAAAGTCACGTTGGAAAGTCTCCTGCCATGATTCGTCTCCTGCCGGGGCTATCGGCAAAGCAGTGGCCACACCGGTATTTGGGCTGGTCGTGGGTTTTGCGGGCGTCGTTAATCCACGCGGCAATGCTATCAGCTGTCCGGGAAATATCAGGTTCGGATTCGCTGCAATCGACGGAATCTGATATTTCAAAATATGAGTCCACATACCGGAATCGCCATAGAATTTCTTGCAGATATCCGAAAGGGAGTCGCCGGACTTTACCTTTACGTATTCAAGATTAGCGCTTCCTTCCGAGGTGGTTGGCTCTGAAATATTCGAGGGAACGTTTGCACTCACTGAGGGCTTTGCAACAGTGCTGGATGAATCAGAAAAAGGAACAGCTGCGGCTTTTCCAATGGTAACATTAGTGCCCTCGTCGAACGGACTTGTGTGGGCAGAGGCCTGAGATGTTTTTTTGTCAGTTTGCGTCTTTGATTCGACAGCTGTGTTTGACTTTGCATTCGAAGCGGTTCCGGGGATAGTGACCCCTGGAGTGGTCAGTAATATAGCCTTTTCATAGCGAGCTTTGGCACGAAGCAGTGCATCCCGACGAATCGCAAGGTCAGGCGACTGCGTAGAAAGAGCACGATCATATGCTTGCTTGGCCTGCTGATAGGTGCTGGCGGCAACCTGAAGCTGATTTTGTCGCGCATCGGTTTTGCTGACGGATGTCGAACCACCGCCATTTACGCCCTTTTCCTTGATCTCTTTGGAAACAACAAGGGCAGCCGCTCCGAGGGCCATTCCCAGGGCCATAGTAACCATCAATCCGACAAAACCGTGTCTATTGCTACTGTCACGATTCATGCCCATTCTCCTCGACCCTGCGGCATCCATATATGCTCCATCACGGTGAAAATTTATCCATGCAAAAAATCGAATTTTTCCTGAGACTCAATGAAGTGATTACCAAGCAAGTATAACAGACGTAGCCCGGGCTCGTGTAAGATCTGTAGATAATTCCGAAAAAGAGCGTACGTCACATATCAGGATCGAGCCAGATACAGTATACCCCCAAATTTTATCAATCGCATTTCACTGATCATACATGTAGACTTGTCAAGTTATACAAAGGTGTATTGTATTTTGCTTTATCGGGCGGGTTTGAACCCCGCCCCTACGATAATTATGACCGAATTCACAAACAAATTTCATAATGCTTCTGTATATCTCTGGAGGCAGCGGCATGATTCAACGGACGTCTCATTATACTCCTTCATTCTTCACCCGGCCGAAGCAACTCGCCAGTGTGAAACTGCTGTCGCATTATTCGAAGCGCAACCCGCACCCGAAACTTGTATCCCTTGTTTTTGTTTTTCTGTCGATCTGCATCTTTACTTCCGCAGTGTCGGCAGCAAGGCGAGTGGGCATATATCTGGGAACATTCGATCCACCGCACTGCGGACATATTCGGGTGGCTCTCGAGGCGCAATCACGCCTGAAACTCGATTATATTTACATGATTCCAAACTATTCACCCAGGCACAAACCTGGAGCCACAGCTTTTTCCGCCCGCTTTGAAATGATACGTCTCGTTTCCAGGCAGTATGCTGCAATCCGCACCCTTTCGCTCTCCGACTTTGAACACGCGTGGGAGACCAATCCAGGCGATGTCTATGAACCCCTGATCGCAAAAATCAAAGCTTTACATGGCTGTTCAACAATGTATTATCAGATCATCGGGGCAGATGCTATTCCACGACTGATCAAAAGTGGCCATCTGCCCGTCCCGGGCGAAAATCGAACGATTGTGGTATTCGAGCGTAAAGGTTACGTTGCTTCGTTTTCTCCGGCACTGCATGAAATCATGGAACGCGGACAACTCATCATCAATGATCCGGATATTCCCGACATCAGTTCAACAAAGATCCGCGCGACATTTGCCACCGGACTGGTACCACCGGCCGAAGAACTCCCGGATTACATTTCTGCGTATATTATAAACAAACATTGTTACGGGTACAAAAATGATATTTCTTCCCTGACTATACCAATCAGATGACTCTCTGATTGTGATAATTTAAGGCAACTCTCTATCCTCGGCGTTTTCCATGGAAAAATTTTATCGACGGTCCAACCTTACCATGGATCAATAATTTTCCATTCGACGCGTTTCGCGCTGGCCTCGGCAGAGAGAAATGATGCAAAACGTCTCAGCAGAGCGGCAAGAGCGTCGGGGGGAGACAGTGTAACGGAAGAATAAATCACTCCGACCAGACGTGACGTTTCTTCGAACACTTTGGTAGCCTGAGAATCTTTCACGGGACTACCAAAAGGCGCCATACTGCCTTCTCCACATGCAACAATAAGAAGATCGCGCAGACTCAACTCATGCCCTTCACGGTTAAATACATAGCTTTCTCCCTCCATGCCAACTCGAATCTGCAAAGAATCACCTGTCTTTGCGCGATCCAGAATACTTATTGGCAGATGAGAGACCAGAGAAAGATGATTGTTTATGTCAACCACATTATTGATGGGATTGAAACTTCCCCGCGCCTGCAAATCCTTGACAAGAAATTCGGACGCCGGACGATTACGGCCGGACGGATGAAATCCGTAGGCCTTTAACAAGCTTCTAATACCCTTCTGCATGCAATCCGGGTAGACCCAGTCATCCTGCAGAATCGGCGCAATTTCTTCGGCAATCTGTTGCAGATATGATGACTGGGATGGCAAAACTCGCACTCCATCGGCTTCTATCAGCCCTATTTGAAGTGCTCCGGGCGGCAGGGAAAACGTGATACGGGTGTCCATTTTATCTTCCAGAAATTAATATGTCAGGATGTTCCGGATTTAATCACTATATATCCCGCGGACTCGATTAATCAATCAATGCAGGCCATCCAGTATCCGATGGCATATTGTATTGATATCGCGGGCTCCCATCACTAATACAAGATCGCCGGGTTTCGCATGTGCCACTATTTCTGCAACTATGCGACTGCGGTCACCGAGGCACTTTGCCTGATCAAACCGCTCGCTGATCTTGGCAACCAGATCACTCGCGGAAATATCCTTCTCGACCGTTCCGCCACCGTAGAAGATTTCATCCAGATACAGGAACTCATCTGGTTGCAACGAACTGAAAACCTGAATGAGATCATCGCGTGTGAAGCGTGTTGGCCCGAATCCGTGTGGCTGATATACTATGAACCGACGCCGCGAAACCTTTCGCGCTGCATCGATTGCGGCGGCAATTTCCGCCGGGTTATGTGCAAAATCGTCAACAACGGTAACTCCGTTTATCGTTCCCACGCGTTCAAACCTGCGCTTCATACCCGGAAAAGCCATTAAAGCCGCTGCCGCAACTTCTGCCTGTACACCGAGAATCTGAGCTATGGCCAAAGCTCCGAGCGCGTTTTGCAGATTATGTTGTCCGGGCAGCGACAGATTGAACGAGACATTGTGCCACGAAAAGCTGATTCTATCGCTGTTTATAACAACTCCTTCAGGATGAACATCTGCTTTGTCTGACAGGCCGTAAGTCACGATGCGTCCTGAAAGCAGTGGTTTGAGCGCCATTGCACCGGGATCATCGGCGCAAAGCACCGTTGTACCACCATCCTGGACGTTATCGGAAAAGGTTTTGAACAGATTGTTCAACTCTTCCAGCGATTTGTGATCGCGTGAAATGTTTGTAATCAGTGAAATGAAAGGATGATACTTGACTATGGAACCATCGGATTCGTCCGATTCGATCACGAAATGCGGCCCCGCACCGGTAAAAGCGTTTGTTTCGAGTCCTGAAATTATACCCCCAACCGCACAACTGGGCTCGAGACCTGCAAACTTCAGTAACCATGCCGTGAGCCCAGTCGTGGTGGTCTTGCCGGAGGTCCCTCCGATCGCAATTCCGCGCGCGGAATTGAACATATCCGCAAGAAGATCCGAGCGCATGATTTCCTTCATACCCAGCCGACGGGCTGTAATGACATCCGGAACAGCATCTTCAACCGCAGTGGATTTCACGATTGTCACGTCTTCAGCTTTCAGCCCATGTGCCTTTATAAACTTCTCCGGTCCTGCGCCATCCTGCGGATAAATTGGAACGCCAAGCGCGAGAAGACGCTTGCAGTAGTCACCCTCGAGATTGCGATCCGACCCCGCAACATGGTGTTTGCCGCTCGCCAGAATCTTGGCCAGACCGCTCATTCCCATACCGCCGATACCGATGAAAAATGCATTCATGGCGTTCGTTGCCTCCGAACATGATTTAATAACAAAAAAATCTCTCCAATTACATCGAACAGAACTGCATTGAATCTTAGTGCGGAAGATTGGCGCGGTTTTCCGTAACGAACGAGTAATCGTTAGACAAAACTTGCACCGAATCCAGGCCGTATCGTCCTGCGACGACGCGGAAATGATAGCGTGTGCCGGGATTAAGTCCGAGAATCTGAACCCGGTGCAGCTTCTTCATCTCCGTGTCGGTAAATGTAGAGTATCCATATTTTTCATCCGGACCATAATCTATCCGGCCATCGGATTCGATATCCGTTTCCCATTCAATATAGGCCGAATCCGGGTATACCAGAGGCACGGAAACAGCAATGATGCCCGGCTGTGGAACCATCGCTGTTTCGAGCAAAGTTATTGTTAAATGATCCTCGACCACAACCGATTGTTTCACGAGAGAAAGTTTTCCATCAGACGTTTTTCCCA
The DNA here is from genome assembly GCA_015233155.1 of Candidatus Rifleibacteriota bacterium. Taxonomy (GTDB): domain Bacteria; phylum Muiribacteriota; class Ozemobacteria; order Ozemobacterales; family Ozemobacteraceae; genus JADFYG01. Next base: position 194,582 of record JADFYG010000001.1, on the reverse strand, counting down.
GAATCTCATAGCGTCCGGCCGCCACCCGCGCCGAAAAGCGTCCCTCGGAATCGACGGGAATATCTATATTTGTCTTGCCCGTCTCGTCGCGAACAACGACCGAGGCATAAGACCCCATCGGAACCCGGCCCGTGACGAGTCCGCCGGCGAGCTCTTCACTGCCTGACGGACCGCCGTTTCCGCAACCCGAAAAGGCTGTCAGGACAAACGCCAACAGAATTCCCAGCGACAATCGAATTGTGTTCCTCGCATTCATTTTTATACTCGTTCCATGGATAAATTTTTCAGAAGCGGCGTCCGATCGCGTAAACATCCACTTTTTGTACTAGAATTTTGCCGTAGCCATTGCGCGTAATCTCGACGTCATATTTTCCGGGCGGCAGATGGTAAAAAACGTATTCGCCCATGGCATCAGTCTGTGTCCGATATGTTGTATTCAGCAGCCGCACTGTCGCACCGACAATCGAGTTCCCGTTAAACTCATCCGTAACACGTCCGCGCAAAACTCCAAGGCGCAGATCCAGAGAAGTTTTTATCCGCTGAAACAGCAGTCCTCGTCGTTTTGCTTTCAGACGCCAGTCGCCATCGCTAAACTCAAGTGTCATCAGTTCGTCGCCAAGATCTTCATATCGATAGTCCCAGTTTCCACTCAGTGCTGTCAGACGATAATTCATATCCACCTGTACTTGTCCGCGGCGGAAGATGAAGGCATGCGGATGCAGCACCAGACGGATGTCACGATATGAATCAATCGTTTCTTCCAGAACCCGGGTAAAATCGAAATACGAGTGACCAAACGCATCGCGATAATCTCGCGAAATGTGGTCCCGCAAAAAAACTGCGTCGCGACGTTCAAGCGCAAGCGCAAATCTGTCCAGAAAACCGCGAATTTCTTCTATTTTACGATGTCGGTTAAATATTACGAAGCGGCATTCAAATATCCTATTACGACGGTCGCGTGTATCGACGGAGTGGATACGAAGAGTGAATTCCGGATAAGAAGGCAGCGGAATCCTGACTTCATAAAACCCATCGCGGCCTTCGCGCAATGCGTATACCAGGTCCTTGTTCACGATGATTTCGAAGCGATCGTCAGGTCGCGGATACGGCGTGAGTTTCAGCCGAATGTTAATCAAGCCGGGCGCGAATCCTGGCCCTGGATCGAGAATTCGAAAACCGTTCTCGTCTGTTTCCATGTGGCTCAAAAATGTGTTGTTTACAAAAACCTCGTCGACACGATAGCTGATCTGATCGCATGTCATACGATTCGCTTCGTCGAAATTCGACAACCAGGTGCGGAAGCGTCGGAACTCCTCCTGAATTGCAGTGGCGTCAAATGCTTCGACAGGGGATTCTTTTCCATCGGCATCCAACATAAACCCATAACTTTCAGGAACCTGGATCGGTTTGGCCGCGCCGATAGGACGAACGAATGCGGTTCCGTGAAGAGCGAATATCTCGTCAGTTTTTCCGTCGCACCGACATGCCAATTCTCCATGATTCAGAAAAAAAGTTGCGTGAATTCCAACAGCTTCGACTCGATCCGAATTTCGTGCCGCCAGCATCATCGCACCGTGTTTTATTTCGATTCGAATATGCGGTATTGCTCCGGCGGATATATTCAGTCGGAGTTCTCCATGGGGTTTCAGCATAATCAGATTGTCGGTCGAAAAAGCCATTACCAGCCAGGCATTATCATTTGTGTAGACGGAATCGCCGTCTACAAAAAGTTGCCCCGGCTGGACCGCGAGTCGACGGGACTCGCCCTTTCTCGTAAAATAGACTCTGCCATCAACTAGAACGGCAGTCATTCGATCGATAATATAGCCCTGTAAAGCAAGAGGTGGCTCGGTCGGAATTGTTCCGGGCGCTCTGTCAGCAACGTCTACAGTATAAGATGCCGCATCACCCGCATCCGCAGCCTTCCCGGGAACCATGATCCGGGAAGCCTTTGCCGGAACCTTTATCTGAATGCTTTCCAACGCCTGCGGAGCCGGCAACGGTTTCCAGACGGGAAACGCCTTTTCCGCCGAACTCTTTGCCTGTATCAGTTCCTTTGCCTGTGCTGATTCACCCATGTTGAACAGACCCTGGGCAAGCGAAATGATTGCGATGAACAACCCTATTATCAGCCGGTTTTTCGAGCTCAGATCCAGACTACGACGTAAAATCATCACCATCAGAACGCCCTCAAAAAACGCAACCGGGCAGTGAGATCACGAAATGACCGCCCGGTAAGCGCGAACGAGTTATTTGCACCCTCGAAATCCAGAATAAAACGGGCGGAGTTGTTGTATTCCTTTGTGAAGGCAAGATTGACACGATCATGATTTGAGTCGAGGCTTGAATCTCGCTGTTGGTCTATTTCATGCGTATAATCCAAGGTCAAACTCAGATCTTCATGAAACTGAGACTTTCCGCCAAGACCATAAATCCAGGTGCGATCCTGTCCACCCATACCGAGATAGGAAAGTTGTTCGAGACTGTATAATCCATATAAGCTGCGCATTGCATCGTATTCCCATGTCAGCTTCAAATCCATCTTTCCGATGTTCTTGTCATTCGCCTTTGCAACGTTGTCCCGATCCTCCATAGAGGAAAGTGCCGCGAAATACCGCATTGCGCCGGCTTTCTGATGTAATTCAGTCCAGATAAGTGTTTTATAGTGGTTAAGAAAAGTCGTGTCTTCTGCGTATTCATGCAGCGGCTGGTAGAAGAGGTCCAGGCGAAGATCCTTGTAATATTCGCTCGGTTTCAGGGTTACGTCCAATTCCGGTTCGTCGCGATGAATCGTATCACGTTTGTATCCCGCCAGGTTATCGCGTGAACTGCGGATGCTTCCACGTGCTGAAATATACCTGTTCAACTCATACAACGCATTGCCGAAATACGAGAGCTCATCACGTGGTCCGTCGCCAAGCGGAGTCAAAAAAGTCGACTCGGCTTCCTCGGCGCCGCCCTCGACGTGCATACACTCGCGCTGATAACCGGCCTTGAAGCGATACGCCGAGCCGGTTTGATCGCCAAGATTCGCATGTTTATCGAAATCCGTCACGCTGCCGGCATATTCGCCGTTCATGTAGATGTTATCGGTCGGTCGCATCTCAATATCAGCGGACATCACGTGGTTTTTCAGTGTCGGCAGATTGGGATCGGAAGACGGCGTATCATGCAAATCCTCGCTTGATACGGCATTCAATCCGATGGTCACGGCATCGTCCTTGTGGTGTTCGACGCGAATCCCGTTCACGAAGCGCGGATCCTGTAAGTTAGTCTTGTCGATAGCATGATACCCGGTAAAAGCCCTCGCTTCAGTGTTCGAAAATTTCTGAACTCCGTATAAGCCTGCAATACGGCTCGTGATTGTCAGATCGGAAAAGTCAGGAGACGAGTGGCCGACAGACAGCAAGGATCGGTCCGTTCGGGACTCAGCCGTAAACTGATTCACAGTGACATAGTCCTTATATTCGCGTTTATCGTTGGAGTGGGTCACATCGGTGATTACGTTTATCGTGTCACCGTTGTGATTAGTCGAAAGCAATTCATGCCGCAGGTTTTGCTCGTAGAAGGTGCCCTGATCACGGCTTGACATCTCGCGATTTTTGTCGATCGTATTGAGATAAGCGCTCGTGTCGACATACAGATGCGAACTGAACGAGCGGGGCTGCTCCGGGTCATCTACTACGACCGATCCCGACGGCCTGCGGTCAACCAGCGGAATACTGGGTCCCGACTCGTATTCGGCGGATTGCGATGGCGGAACATGCAAGACGCGGTGTGAACTGACATACTCTCCATCCAGTATCCTTGGCGGAGGCGGAATATGGACATCGGGGACGCGGCCATCACCGCTCAATTCGGATAAACTTCCAAGTTTAAATGGTGAACTCTTTCCTGGGGTAGCTTCCTGATCAATACTTGCTTGCGCGTCAGTGAGTTTTGCCCAGTCGACACTGGCTGCTTTTCTGCTCTTGAAACCGGATCCAAGAAAAAAAAGCAAAACCGCCAGGGCCGCAATGGCAAATCTGGCGGAAGATTTCATATCATGATTCCGGAATCCCCGTTCAGCCATCCGCACCAATCCGGGCGGCAGCCGTGGCGTTTCCAGAAAAGTTCACGATCAGCGCCAACCAAGTGCGACGGCGGGATTCATTGGTCGGCCTTCGCGGCGCACTTCGAAGTGAAGGTGATTGCCGGTCGCAGAGCCGGTCGAACCCACGCATGCGATGATCTGTCCACCGCGCACCGACTGGCCCTTGCTTACCCTGATGCTGCTGCAATGCCCATATCGGGTCGAGAGACCATTCGGATGTCTGATGACAACAAGTTTACCATAACCGGACATCCAGCCCGCATAGACTACAACGCCCGGCATCGCTGCATTGATCGGCGACCCACGCGGAGCAGCGAGATCTATTCCGGCGTGAAACAGCCTGCGATGATACACTGGATGCATGCGCCAACCGTAGAGATCCGTCATGCGGCCATGACATGGCATAGTCATTCGCGTGCTGACATCGGCCCGCCTGCTGGTTACCTGCATGACGCGATAGAAACGTTTATTTACCGGAACCTTGATCTGCTGGCCAGGCTTTAGAGCCGAGTTGGATAGAGTGTTGCTGGAAAGAATCTGCGAAATCGAAGTATTATACTGACGAGCCACTGTTGCCAGGCTGTCGCCGTTCTTAACGACATGGGCAACAATTTTCATATCATCGGAGTTTTGGGGCACAACAGCAGATGCTGCAGCTGAAACAGGTTTAACAGTCTTGACAGATTCAGACACGGGCGCAGATTGAATCGAGGCCATCCGCACCGGCTTTGAAGCGACAGGAGTAATAACGGGGACTTTTTTGGCATCCGCAACAGAAGCAACACTGTTTGGCGCCGAGGTCGGCAACGTATTGGCGGCGACGGAAGGAGAAGCAGTGACTATCGCAGGTGTATTAGATTTTACGAGTGCGAGTTCCTGATGACCTCCGAGACGTGGCGAACCGCCGAGCTTTTCAAGACTCTTCAGTGCTGGACCAGCCGATGCACATGCTTCAGACTTGACCATCTCAAGTTTATTTCCGGAAACGTGAACCGGAATCTCGATTTTCTGCCCTTCCGCCAGGAAGTGATCTTTCAGATTATTGGCGCGGATGATGTCCTGGATGGCAAGGCCAAATTTAGATGAGATTCTGGAAAGTGTGTCCCCTTCACGAACAGCATACATAAGCTTAGCCGAAGTCGCGGGAATGCGAATCTTTTGTCCGGCCTTCAGTGATTTCGAATCTGTAAGGCCATTGGCTTTCGCGATCTGATCTGCGGTAGTGCCAAACTGCCCGGCGATTGCAGCCAGAGAGTCACCCTTGTTTACCGGATAATCCACCCAGCGATCCAGTGCAGGCAATGCGGCAATGGCATTGACTCCTGCGGGGGGCAGGGATGCCTTGCCTGAAATTTCCGAACCTGATTTTGGTGGAACTTCGGGACCGGCAATCGTTATGGATGGAGGGATTACACTCGCAGGACGAGTTGCAGCAAGCGAAGCTGCAGCCATGGCGTCACGGCGTATGGCAGGAAGCTGCGTCAGGCGGGCTGGAGCGGGTGCCGCATTCGCTTCAGCCAACTTGAAGCTATTAATGAGCGAGTTATTCTGGAAGGCACCAGAAACTTCAAAGGCGGTGTTGTTGCCTCGGGAAAACAGATGATCTACCGCAATGGCCGAGGTTTCCAGGGAGACGATTGCGAACAGCACCAGGATCGAGTAGTGCCGGGCTTTCAATTTAGTCAACACGACAGGCTCCTTCGGAGTTGGTTTTCCGGAACGATTACAAACATTTCGCATACAAACCCGGCGAAAATTTCTTTCAGCTGCTTTTGGGTAGTCAATTCATCGTCATGTTTCGAACAATACTTAACTTTTTTTTTATAAACTAAACATTCAAAGAAATTTGCCGGTCCATAAATGCCTCTGTTACAGTGGCAATCGCTCAAAAAAATACCGATTATATGGACTATCGTCTCTTCTCTGTGGTATGGTTTTGCGGTCAAACTTCTAATCTCAACCCCTGCTACGGGAAGCAAGGAGATTCAAGCGTGAGCAAAGCGCCTCCCGAATTAACATGGCAAGATAAAGCCATTTTGGTTGTCATCCCTATTGTCGTATTCGTAATTTTCATTCTGGCCAATTACGTCAGCAAAGATCTTACTGTTTCAGATGCTTTCGAACAGAAGCTTCCGAAGGCTCAAGTACGTGATGCCGGAACAATCATCGAGCTTTCAGGGGAGTCCTCCCCGGGAAGCCACAGCGTTCAGTTATGCAGGCTTCGAAGCCGGGATGGACTTCACGACTTCACATTCCAATACAATATCCAGGGAAGCGATACCATGAAGCTTGAAGTCGGACGCCTGATGCAGTTCTTCGGCGAATACAAATTCGACGCCAAGGGCGGCATACTTGAAGTGCCGTTCAAAGGAAAAAGTGGTCGCATGAGTGGTTGGGCTGTATATGAGAATCGACGATATTATGCACATGCCGACGACAAGAGCAACGATCTCTGACATCCTTTGTCCTCGAGAAGGATGCACGGTTCTATAAAAGACGCGTTATTTTATCAGCTTGGCGAAACAATCCGCAGTTCCACCTCTGCGACTCCTGTTTCCAGCATTCCGAGTTCCATGGCGGCACGTTTTGATAAATCTATGATGCGATCATTCTTGTATGGGCCTCGATCGTTTATGCGCACTGTTATGCGGCGGCCATTTGTGCGGTTTGTCACATCGATCTTCGTTCCAAACGGCAGCACCAGATGAGCAGCGGTCAGATCATTCATATTGAAGGATTCACCGCTCGCCGTTGGTCTTCCCTGAAACTGATCCCCATACCATGAAGCGATCCCGGTCTGATATATTCCGGGGTCAGTAACATCGCCGGTTCCGCTGCCGCCACCTCCACGATTTTCCATACATCCGGTCAATCCGAGCAGCATGACCATCAGCAGTGGTTTAAAAAATGTTGAGCGCAATTTCATGCCTTCGGTATCGGCAAAAAAAGTGATTTGGAAAAGATTTCCGAAGAACTTTTCAGATACATTGATTGGCATTGCGTTGACATTTTCGAGGGGGGTAAGATAAGATATCTCCATACATGTCCTGTTCTCCCTTAGGGAGGGCTCATCCGTAAATCGAGGAGGCGCAACGTTGTCTCAACGCAAAAATTATTTTATCGCCAAAGGCATGCAGAGCAAGTTCGCCGGAACTATACTTCTGCTGGTTTTTCTGATCGCGGTCATCACGGCCTGCAATATCTACGTTCTCGGCTCCTTCTTTCTGAATACCAAGGCCACTATGAGTGAGGGGCAAAGCGTTGAAAGCATGCTGCAGCTCTTTTTCTCAGACCTCTGGCCGCGTCTCCTGCTACTGATTCTGGTTAATGTAATAATCGTATTTATCGTGAGTATAATGTATTCTCACCAGATTGCGGGCCCGGCCTACAAGCTGGAAAAGAGCATACAGCGTATTGCTGCCGGTGATCTGACCTTTGAAATACATCTTCGAAAGAATGACAATCTTAAAGAGTTGGCGATAGCCATCAACGGCATGCTTGCGAAGTTCCGGGATACCATTGCCAGTGCAAGGACGTTAAGCGATGATATTTCCGCGAAAATGCAGTTGCTCGGCAAAGATGAAAAGTTTCAGAGCCTGGCCAAAAATTCTGAGATTCTTCGTGACAAGATTGCATTGTTTAAAATTGATAAGGAATCTACTCCAGCTGGAGACAGTGCTCCTTCGGCCTGATTTCCCCCTTTTACATTATCACAAGACACAGGCGCCGCTCGTACTGAGCGGCGCCTGTGTCTTGTGATATAAGGAAAATTATTCCGCTATGAGAGAATCCCGTAAACGTGCAAGCCGCCCACGCAGGCGCAGGATGGCCTTTGTGTGAAGTTGCGAGACGCGCGAATCTGACACACCGAGAATCTTTCCAATCTCTTTCGAGGTCAAATCTTCATAATAGTACAAAGTTATCACGAGTCGCTCGCGATCGTTGAGCTTCCCGATGGCTTCGGCCAAAATCTTTTTGGCTTCACTTTCTTCAATCTTGAGTTGCGGATTGTCACTCTTCTGGTTCTCTACAAAATCGAATCGCGAAGAGCCCTCTTCATCATCATAAAAAATTTCGTCAAGTGACAGCAAAAGAGATTTCTTGGTTTCGTCAAACAGTTTATGTAGCTCAGATATGTCGATTTTCAGATACTCGGCAATCTCTTCATCGGTTGCATCACGCCCCAGCTTGCCTTCAAGTTTCGCATATGCCTTTTCAAGTTTTCGTGCCTTTTGGCGAATTGATCTAGGTGTCCAGTCCAGGACACGAAGTTCATCGAAAATTGCCCCGCGAATACGCGTTTTGGCATAGGTTTTAAATTTAACGGCACGGCACGGATCATACTTGTCGATGGCATCGATGAGACCGAGAATGCCATAACTCACGAGATCATCGAATTCGACATTACTCGGAAGATTTACGGCAATACGTCCTGCCACATATTTAACGAATGAGGCATACTTCATGATCAGAGTATCTTTGATGCGCTGGTCATGAGTGTTTTTATAATGCACCCAAAGCTTTTGATCTTCTTCGTCCTGCTCCTTGGCCGCCTTTTTCTTGGCGTCGTCGAGTTCCTTGTTTTTGTCTTCAACAACCATCTCTCGGTTCACCGTTGCCCTCCGAATCTGGCCTGCAAACAAGATTCCGGACGCCTATTGCGCCCTTCGTTCCTTGCGCCCGCCGAAAACTGCTCCTGAACGCCGGGAGGTGAAAACATTGCGCTTATCACTTCCGTTTGTTGCATGTCGTTACGCTTTCTCTAGCACAAATAATCATTTCAGGAAATCACCGCCGAATCACCTCGGGAAACCACCTTTCCTTTTTCTACCGACATCCGCGGGAACACCGCAGGTTTCATGCCATTTGAAGCCTTTTCATTATCAACCTGCTCAACAAGTTCAAGGTCGGTCAATAAGTCACCAAGCTCATCCTCAACGTTCGCGTCATCCATGTTCATGTCCTTTTTAACCTGTCTGCTTTCCTCTTCAGATGCCACGGGAACAACCAGCACTTCGAGCACACTTCCAAGGATGGCTCCAAGAATTCCGAACAGAAAAAATGAAACCAGCGAACGAAAAAGCAAGGTTCCAAAGGTTACCTTGGCCAACAATGATAACACAAAAACGACACTTGCCATCGTAGTCGATAGAAAAATAGCAAAAATCAGCGAAAGACGTGCCATAGACTCTATATATCCTTTACCGTCTCACCTAGAATATTTACTCTGATCATGCCAGTCTCAAGCTTTAACTCGAGTGATCGCCCACTGGTGCCACCAATTTCTACAGCCATAATCGGAATGCCGATCTTCTCGAGAGCAAGCCTTGCGGCTTCAACATTTTTTTGTCCGATGGTGCTGGAAAAGTCTTCATTTGGCGGAAACATTTCCGCACCACCGACAAGTTTTGCCCAGATGCTTCCGCGAAAAATTCCGGCATGCGAAAGTGTCTGAAACAATAGAGGGACACCGGTGTCAGCAAATTTTTTCGGATTCACTTTTTCCTGTTCTATGCCTGACGAGTCAGGGAGCATAATATGTACAAGACCGCCAATGCGGGATTTTGGATCATACATAGCCACGATCACACAAGACCCAACTCCATATGCAGCCAATACGTCCGGATTTCGCGCGATACGCAAATCCGCCATTCCGACAGGATATACCACGGGCATTTATTATTTGACTCCCAGTAACTCCAGGAGGGTTCCTAATGAATCTGGATCAGGAAGCAGAAAAATATGCATTTTCATATTCTCCAGATTGTCTATGAATGAAGCTTCAATCATCAATACATGGTCACTTACATCAACCATCTCTGCAATGACCGCATCCAGAAGCGCTCCCGCCATATCAAACGCCATTGTGGGCAGAGAATTCAACATGGGAGTGCGTGTAAGTACCGAAAGTGCATTCATAAAAGAACCGGCCAGGATATTTCCTACTTCGCGTAAACATGAACGCTCGAGTTCATTCATGGCCATGGGTTGATCGACCGTACAGCCAGGAATAAGTGTGTGAAGCAACTTTAAAGTCGTTTTTTCCGGAATCAGAAGCAGAAACCGACCGGTCATTCTGCCCATTACACGAAGATAAATTCCCATTACCCGCTCTTCTTCTCCTCCGACGAGGCCAGGAATATCACTCAGGGGCAGGATTTTGGCCTGGGGAACGGCCATATCGATTTTTCTATTGAGAAACTGAGCAAGAGCGGTAGCCGCATTCCCGGAACCGATGTTCCCGACTTCACGAAGTGCATCGAGCTGATCTCGACGTAGGTTAACGATTTCCGGCATGCACGGTTCCTTCCAGATATTGGCGAATTTGCTCATTATAAACAGGCCACTTGACAATTGCAAGACACTGAAACACCAAGAAACCGGCAACTCGTCCGCATTGGAATTATATCTGATCTTGTTTCAAATCATGATATCGGCTCGGGGATCCCGTAATTTCGGCCGTTGAATCGCCCCATTGCACGTTGTCCCATTCCCGCAAGCCACATACAGACTAATTCAGACAGATCAGACAATTGCCTGTCAATAAAGGCTCTCTCCTCGGATGCAAGAGGTCCCAATACGTGGTCTACAAGCGTGGATCCGGTGCCGGGTGAAGTGCCAACTCCAATACGCAGACGCCAGAACTCTTCCCCCACCCCGGCAATGATGGACTTCAGTCCATTATGACCTCCATGACCTCCAGCAGAGCGTAAGCGCCACCGACCAACCGGCAGATTGATATCGTCCGCGATCACGAGCAGATCGGAAGATACCAGTTGTTCCGAGGCCAAAAGCGGTGTTACAGACTCGCCCGACAGATTCATATATGTTTGCGGTTTCACAAGCAGATGAGCTGCACCCTTGAAGCGAAAACTAGCCACCTGTGCGCGATGCAAGCGTTCCGTAAATGCGCATGAAAACTTTCTGGCAAGTGCTTCAACGGCCCAGAAGCCAGCATTGTGCCTGGTATCCTGATATTCTATTCCTGGATTTCCAAGTCCTGCTATTATCATTTCAATATTTTTCGAATACTTATACTGGTTTCAGAGCTAATGCGCTCAGGGAAACGGGTTCCTGCTAAAAAGCGACATCAAGTAATCTATATAACTCTTTTTTTAAGGAAGGTCCCTTCGAATGCGGAGTTGCACAAACCTGCATCCACAGATTACAGGAAAATTATAGGTCTTCCAGAGATCCCTTTCGGTCATAATACTGTATAGTATACCCCAGGAATCAATAAGAACCAATGACATAGAAAAAAGACGATGCAATGGAAAAGTCCGTGGAATCAGAAATTATATCCCCACCGGAATCGGGAAAATACTGGTGGTATTACAGGGGACTCCTCCTTCTGGTGACTCTGTTCGCTTTTTTTCCCGCGCTCCAGTGCGGATATATACGATGGGATGATCCTGCAATGATTCTGGATAATCCCTTTTTTCACGACCTTTCCATCTCTTCGCTTATGAATCTGTTCACGAAACCATACCAGAATTTATATCAGCCATTAACGATCCTCTCTCTCGCAATTGATTCACATTTCGCGGGCGAAGATTTTTTTATTTTTCATTTTACCAACATTCTTTTCCATCTGTTCAACGTTCTTCTTGTATTTGAACTGGCAAAACGCCTGGGAATGACACTAACCAGCTCTTTTTTTGTTGCGCTCCTTTTTGCAATACACCCATCGCGAGTTGATTCGGTTGCCTGGATAACTGAGAGAAAGGATGTCCTTTTCACTTTTTTTTATTTGCTTGGCCTGGTTATTCACATGAGAGCACCTGCCTCGGCATCAAGGAATCCTCGCAAACTCGTTGTTTTCTGTTTTATGTTGAGTATTATGTCCAAATTTTCAGCAATTTCATTTCCATTCGTACTTGCTATCATCGATCGCAAACAATATGGAACATCCTTTGTCGAATGGGGCAAGCGGGCATGGAGTTTTTTTCTCGTCATTCTTCTGCTATGTCTTGTCACCATCGGATCCTGGGGAAGCGTTCTCAATCCGCTTCCCGGTGATGAATATCCAACTGGCGGGTTGCTATTAAGGTCCCTGAGGGTAATTTTCGGAGTCGGTGTCATGGTGCGGCATATCATTTGGCCCACTGACATTCCTCTGCAAATTCCGTTTCTTCTGCCATCTTTTTCCGAGTGGCCCGTGGAAAAACTCTCCTGGGGGGTATGCGCGGTTTTTTTGTGCATTTGCCTCTATTGGAGTCGACGTCTGAAATCGGTTCAGTTCGGTCTATGTTTTTTCCTGGTAGCCCTGATTCCAGTCCATGCGTCAATTTTCATGCTTCCTACTATGGGAAAAGAATTCACGGCCATCAGGCACGCATATCTTCCAGCCTTCGGACTTTTTTTTGCATTGGTAGCCTTTCTGCAACATCTTTTTTCATCCGTTGATGATCACATCAGGCAAAAGATCAGGATTGGAATGATAGCGTTATCTCTCGCAGGATTCGGTTATATGATGCATATTACCAGAGATAGATGTGGCTGGTATGACGACAATCTGACCTTCTGGAGTAAAGTTATCAGTCAGAATCCTAATGTTTATGCATTCATTAACCGTGGAAAAGCATATTTTTCCTCAGGGCGTTTTATGGAAGCTCGCGATGATTTCCTTCAGCTAACCAGATTGATTCCGGATGACCAGAGAGGATGGATTGGATTAGCGGCAGCAGAATTGAATCTGGGACATCCCGACAAGGTTCAGTCTCTGATGGAAAAAGCCAGAAAGAAGTGGCCGGACTCACCTCAGGTATATGAATATCTGGGTCTCGCAGCCGCGAATGCATCAAGAACTGAGGAGGCTATAGGCTATTATTCAGAGGCGCTGCGCCTGAATCAGAAATATCTGGCAGCCTGGTATAATCGTTCAGTAGCTTTTCGAAACAGGGGGAGCCAGGATCTGGCACTGTCGGATATCGAAAAAGTTCTTTCCATTGATCCCGACAATTCCCCAACTCTTCTTTTGAAAGCCGACATTCTTGAGGCGCAAGGCTTGGTTGAAAAGGCCCGGGAGATTCGTTCACGGGTCACACAAGGCAGATCGGTTGCGGTGACTCCTGAGCCCTGATTTTTGCAGTTGCTGTTGAATATGGGTTGTGTTATTATGTCTCCACGCAACGGGGCGTGGCGCAGTTGGTAGCGCGTTTGGTTCGGGACCAAAAGGTCGCTGGTTCAAGTCCAGTCGCCCCGATCGCCATGAACCCTGATCTCTGATCGAGATCAGGGTTCATGTTTTATGCCCCTTCCCGATTCCCATCAGTAATCTTGCAAAACCGTCCGGATTCGCGTAAATTGACAATCTTGTGATTTCGTCGAAAAGCGTCGAAATATATAGTCGGTGATGGCTTTGTCAGTGGTTTAAATTTTATAAGTTGTTATATTCGATTTTTCTAGGAGATACCCATGCGACGTCATTTTCGTTTTGCTCCCAGGTTCTCGCTTACCAGCACCTGTCTGGCTGGTGCCATAGGCATTTGGGCGACGATGGGGTCTGCATCAGGGCTGACCTTGGTTGGTCAGATCGAGTCACTTTATCGTGACAGGGTTTCTTTGAAGGTACTGGAAGTGCCTGGCGATGCCTCAGGGACGGCGCCGCTCAAGGCGGGAAACCGGGTGAGTTTTTCCCTGCCCCGCGGCCAGGAAAAAGGAAAAAAGGCGCTTCAGTTCGGGAATGTTGTTGAAGCTGATTTGACTGGCAATACTGCTACCGAATATACAGATAGTGAAGGCTCACTAGCCAGTTCGACTCCATCAGCGACAAGCGGAGTCATGATATGGACTGCCAATCGAGTCGAACGCGTCAAGAATGCAAGAAAATACCTTGGCGACGATGCCGGCAAGGAAGATAAAGAGGAACATAAAGGTCGCAGAGGTCATGGTCATAAATCGCACGACAAAAAAGATAAAGAAGAAGAGGCGCCCAAAATCTGGACCCAGGAAGAAACCGTACGTGGCAAGGTGCTTGTAAAAGATAAGCGTCTTTTTATAAAAGAAGATTTCACGAGGCCGCGCGATAAGGGCCTTGATGTCCTGGAAGATGAGTGGTATGAAAAACTAAAGCCATACGAAGGACAGCTTGTCGTTGCGAATGGCATTACACACAGAATTTCAGCGGCCTCTGGCACTATGGAGATAAAGAGTCTTATCAAGATCTATCCAAAGTGATCGTGGTCTGACCTTTCGATTTGCGTGAAAGCTACCCGACACTGAACGGACAATGGTATGTCGAATCAGGGACGCGTAATACGCTTAAGAAGTATATAGAAAATCAACCTTTGCGGAAGCCGATCAGGAATCCTGCTATGAAGGCGCCCGCAAATGGAAAATTGTATGTCAGCAGGGACATGCCGCCCATCCAGGCCCCCTCGATTGTGCGATCGGGAACGACTTCTTTTACCTTGGACCAGTCGATTGAAAGAAATTGCTTGTAGGCAAGCGCCTGGATTGCCATGAATACTATACCGACAATAATCGCGGCCAGTTTTGCCGCCTTTTTGAGCGTGAAACCCACGCACCAGCCCGCAATTCCACCGAACCCGAGTGTGGCGATGGCGTAGGTGATCTCCGGCGGCAAGGCAGCGAATGGAGTCGGCAAAGCCGACGGGTGCGCCGTTCCGGATGCCATGACGCTTTGCGGAGCTGAACGCATTGAGGCGGCACCCGTTTTGGAGGGTAAAACGCGAGAATGGTCCGGGGTCTTAGGATAAGTCTGCGCTGATAATGCCGCAGCGAACATGAGCAATAATATGATCATCATTCCATAAAACACGTGTTTATGAGATCTTGAATATGATTTCATATTGCCGGACGCAGCAAAAAGTCGTGAGTAATGGACGGTCGATGGAGCAGATATGAATATTTTCATGGCTGAAATTTCCGTGGCATGTTCGTCATTTGGACCCGGCTGACTGGTTGACTAGGCTTGAAATTCCATCTATCTTATACAAGGCATCTGAAGTCCCTGCCCAGAGAGCATCTTTTTCTGTCGCCAGGGCGGTGATTGCCTTGCCGGACAGTGCGGGAATAGCTGACTGCAGGTCAATCCAGGAAGCGTCGGATTTAGCTACAACCCCCTTGTTCGTGCCGACAAACAGAATAGTATCACCCATCGCTGCCAATGCTGTAACTGCATTTCCAGGCATCGGACTGTTGCCGGAGGTCATCTCTTCGACAATAGAGCCGGCTTTTTGGACCCAGTCTTTATGTGCAGCAGTGAATACACTCCATGATTTGTCCAGGTCGCTCAAGGCAAACCCGGAAGTGGTTCCAAGCGCCATCTGGCCTTTCCATGGCAACATGCATAGGATGTTGTTGCCGGGCAATTGACAACTCAAAGGAGATGCAGGCACGTTGACGAGCGAATTTCCCATGACAGATTTTGCCGGACCGGTCTGATTCTGAAAAGCTCCGCCGGAAAACAGTCCGAGGCCCGCACGAGTTCCTGCCCAGAGACGTTTCTGTGTGTCAAAGACAACTGTATTGACCTCACCGAAACAAAGCCCGGCATTTTCCTTGCCGAATGGCTGAAATTCAGCTCCGGTGGAATATTCTACACCATGTGCAGTTGCGACGGCGATCTCGTTGCCTTTGGCGGCAACGCCGCGTGCTCGCACACCGGTCATGATGGTTCCCCAGGTTGTGCCGTCGAACTTGGTTACACCATTTTCAGTTGCGATGTATATTGTGTTGTCACCTACTGCAAGAGCCTCAATCACCTCTGAGCCCAGTGCATTGGTATTTTTTTTCACGTGAACCTGCCAGTTTACTCCGTCGTGACGCGCCAGACCATTCTTCGTGCCCACCCAAATCTGGGACCCGAAAACTGCCAATGCGGTGATATGGTTGCCTGGCAGTCCCTGGGCAACAGTGAAAGAATCAACTTTCAGGGCGGGACCTGTTGTTCCTGGTTTTGAGCTGCATCCGGGCGTGAATATCATGACGATGGCGATCAGTGTCACGGCAAACAGTGTGCCGATATTTCCGCGCATCTGTGGCCTCCTGGTAAAGGGGTGATTCAGGATTAGTTGTGTCAGTATAACAGAGCATCCAAGGCAGGTCAAGGCAAAAACCGCATCAATGCATGGTTCTTGCTTGACGAGGAATATAAGCGATGGTAAACTACGGCGATTTTCGTGCTGAGCATCAATTTTTCCGACTTCATAAAATATATTAAAAATGCAAAAATAAAGACCGGTGAAAGATAAGGAAATATAATCGATGAAAAGCTACTCGATGTCTGAGCGGCACAATCTGGTTAAGCGAAAGGATTTTGGCCGACTGCCCGAGGCAGGCTTCTCAGCTGTTAAATTCATCGAATGCCTGCCTGATATACACATCGGAAAGACGATAAAGTGCGTCATTGCGGCCCTTGTCAAAGCACGCCGCTCCAACCGTCCGGTGATTTTAGGCATGGGCGCGCATGTCGTAAAATGCGGACTCGCTCCTTTTCTGATCAAACTCATGGAAGAAGGTGCCCTGACCGGAATCGCATTCAACGGTGCCGGTTCCATTCATGATTTTGAGCTGGCGTATTTCGGTGAAACATCCGAGGATGTCGCGAAAGAGCTTGCCGCCGGACGATTTGGCTTTGTCGAGGAAACCGGTTCATGGATGGGCGCTGCGATCAAGGCAGGCGCATCTTCCGGCCTCGGCCTTGGGGAATCATTGTATAATGCCATTGATGCAGATCCTGTTCGCTATCCTCATCGTAACATCAGCTTGCTATGGCACGCCGGTCGCTTGAAGATTCCATGTACCGTCCATGTCGCCATAGGCACGGATTTCATCCACCTCCATCCGGCTGTTGATGGCGCTTCGATCGGCGCAACGAGTTTTCGCGACTTCGAAATTTTTTGCGACCAGGTCGAGAGGCTTGAGGGCGGAGTATACTGGAATCTCGGCTCGGCTGTGATTCTTCCGGAGGTATTTCTAAAGGCTGTTTCCAGGGCTCACAATATTGGAAACACTCTTGAGGGAATGACGACAATAGACATGGACATGCTCTCCCAGTATCGCGCCATGACGAATGTTGTCAAGAGACCAAGTAGCGGCGTAGGACAGGGTTATCACATAACGGGACATCACGAGATAATGTTGCCTCTCGTTGCCATGGCCTTTCTTGAGGGATTGAAATCATGATTGCACGAACCCGGCTTCAGGAAGTTTTGCAGGCATTTTCAGGAATCGATATAGCAGTGCTCGGAGACATCATGCTTGATGAATTCGTGTGGGGAAAGGTTGATCGCATTTCCCCGGAAGCACCCGTTCCAGTGGTACAAATCAAGAAAGAGACAGTGCGCCCGGGCGGCGCCGCAAACGTCGCTTCCAACATAGTAGCCCTCGGAGCTGGTGCGCATATTTACGGCATAGTAGGCAACGATGAGTCGGGACGCAAACTGACCCAAGCTTTGGCAATCGAAAAAATAGGTACCGATGGACTTATCGTTGATTCCAGTAGATGCACGACGGTGAAAACCAGGGTCATCGGTCAGAACCAGCAAATGCTGCGTATCGATCGCGAGAGCACGGAGATTGCGGATCACGGTTGTGTGCGCAAACTTACTGACGCCTTACTGAATCGAATGTCGCATCTGTCAGGGGTCATAGTGTCGGACTACGCCAAGGGAGTTGTGGTCGGTGAGCTGCTTTCCTTCGTGATAGATCGATTCAAAAAAGCTGGAAAATTCGTCAATATCGATCCAAAACTCAAGAATTTTTCATTATATGAGGGAGCGACGATCATCACCCCGAATACCCGTGAAGCCGAGTCTGCGCTCGGGCGCGTTTTTGAGACGGATGCCGACGTTCTTATCGGCGGGCAGGATCTGCTGAAAAAATTCAGGACGGATGCGATTCTTATAACTCGCAGCGAGGCGGGGATGAGCCTGTTTGAGCGCGGAAAACCTCCGATGACGAGCCCTACTCAGGCTCTCGACGTCTATGATGTTACAGGGGCTGGTGACACTGTCATCGCTTCTCTCAGCCTGGCAATGGCCGCCGGCTGCTCTCTTCCGGAGGCAGCAGAAATCGCCAACCTTGCGGCCGGAGTCGTTGTCGGCATAGTGGGCACTGCGGTTGCAACTCCCGCGATGGTTCTCGATCATTACGATCGCGTACATTACAAAAATCATGTGTAATATCTGCATAGTCCTGGCCACTGTAGAAGCGCATGACGGTGCGTCCAAAATTCAATCTATTTTTCACATATGAAATGTCCGATACCTGGAGGCCTTGCGTGAAGCGGTTTCTGCGTGAAGATCTGGCGGCGTTGAGCCGCGTATGCGGCAATGATATGAGCATTCTGGAAACCGCGTTTGAACAAGCGCTTGAATCAATATGCACCGCGCTTGCGACAGGCCGAAAAGTAATCGCCTTTGGAAACGGAGGATCGGCGTCAGATGCAGAGCATCTGGTGGGAGAACTTGTCGGCAGATTCGGGTATGACCGGGCACCATTGCCGGGGATTTCCCTTTCCGTCCCTTCAGCGACGTTTACCGCGATTGCAAACGATTACGGGTATGAAAAGGTATTTGAGCGACAGATACTCGGTCTTGGAAAGCCAGGCGACGTCGCCATTGGTATCACGACAAGCGGGAATTCGCCCAACGTGATCAGTGCGTTGGAAGCAGCCGAAAAAGCCGGTCTCATCACGATTGCAATGACCGGAAGCGCCGAGTCAGCCTGCTCTCGGGGCGGGCATATCTGCCTGCGCGTTCCATCACTTGTGACTGCACGCGTCCAGGAGATTCATGCCATTATCATTCATAGTCTCTGTCGCGGAATCGAAGCCCGATTGTTTCCGCGTCCAGATCGTCAGGGGCTTCCCGCGCGTAAGTTAGTAAAAGCCGACGAGATCGATAGATTGGCAACCGCGTTGAAAATACATGAAACTGTTTTCACTAACGGTTGTTTCGACATTTTACATCCTGGACATGTAGCATTGTTACAAAAGGCGCGGAGTTTCGGTGAGCTGTTGATCGTGGGTGTGAACACGGACGGGTCAGTTAAGCGTCTTGGCAAAGGCGCCAATCGTCCGTTTCATTCTCTCGATAATCGTATGACGACGCTGGCGGCTATGGCTTGTGTAGATTATGTTCTGGCGTTCGACGAAGACACCCCGCTCGAATTGATTAAAAGACTGACTCCGAAGGTGCTTGTGAAGGGAGGCGACTACACACGCTCCACGGTAGTTGGCGCCGATCACGTCGAGAAAAATGGTGGTCGTGTCGAAATCATTCCACTGGTGGCCGGGCATTCGACGACCAGGATTCTCGAAACAGAAAGAGATGGCGTTGATACAAAACCCTTACCCGAAACCAGGAAATCAGTAAATACTGAGGGAGCATCGAGTCTGCGCGTCATTGGAATTGTTCCTGCGCGTCTTGCATCTACACGCTTGCCTGAGAAAATGCTTGCCGATATCGCCGGTCGGCCGCTCATAGTATGGACCGCGGAAAGCGCGATGAAAAGCGGCATTTTCAATCGCGTCGTAGTTGCGACTGACCATGATAGAATCGCTGTTGCCGTGCGAAATGCCGGTTATGATGCTGTTATTACCGATCCCGAGCTTCCATCCGGATCAGCACGTGCGGCTGCGGTGGCATCGGGCATTGAGGATGCCGATGTGATCGTAAACATTCAGGGTGATGAGCCTCTGATAGATGGAGAGGGATTGCGCCGCATCGTGCGTGCATTTGCCGATGATCCGACGGTCGAAATGGCGACACTTTCCTTTCCTTTGTCAGCGAGTGATGAGGCGAATCCTAATGCGGTGAAAGTTGTTGTTGATGCACGCGGAGACGCGATTTATTTTTCCAGGAGTCTTATTCCATTTCCACGTTTTCGCAAAGGTTTTACACCACTGAAACATATCGGAGTTTATGCTTACAAGCGCGACACACTACTGCGCTTGATTGAGCTTCCTGCCTGCGATATTGAGGCTATCGAGAGCCTCGAGCAATTGCGCGCATTATATAATGGTATAAAGATAAGGGTTATTCCGGCTGCAATGGAATCTTTAAGCGTCGACACAATCGAAGATCTCGCGAGAGTGCGCGAAGTCATCGAAAGGATGAAATAAACATTATGTCGCAATTTGTGTTCGTCACCGGAGGCGTCCTTTCTTCTCTCGGAAAAGGCATTACGGCGTCATCGCTTGGTTGCATTCTCAAGGCACGCGGGTTGAAGGTTACAATCATGAAGTGCGACCCGTATTTGAACGTCGATCCGGGAACAATGAGTCCATATCAGCACGGGGAGGTATTTGTCACTGAGGACGGAGCTGAAACGGATCTTGATCTGGGGCATTATGAGCGGTTCATAGACGTGAATCTCACCCGTTACAATAGCATAACTACCGGTCAGGTATATTCACAGGTAATCGCTAAAGAACGCCGTGGAGACTATCTCGGCGCCACAGTACAGGTGATTCCTCACATCACGAATGCTATTAAAGATATGATTCAGCGCGTCTCCCGCATAAACGATGCGCAGATAACTATCGTGGAAGTCGGCGGAACGGTCGGAGATATTGAAGGTCAGCCGTATCTTGAAGCCATTCGCCAGATGCGCAATGATATAGGTCGCGATAATGTCTGTATGGTACATGTTACTTATGTGCCCTTCACTAAGGCTCTGGGCGAAATGAAAACGAAGCCGACACAGCATTCAGTGAAGGAAATGCGGGCAATGGGACTAACGCCTGACATTATCGTGTGTCGCTCCGGCAAACCGATAACAGCCGAAGTGCGGAACAAGATTTCACTTTTTTGCGATACGGATAAGGAGCGGGTTCTCGAAGCACGTGACGTCGATTGTCTGTATGAGATCCCGATCCTTATGGAAGAACAGGGTCTGGCTGTCCATGTTCTGCGAAAACTTGGCATCGAATCAGATCCACCGCAACTGGACGGCTGGAAGAGCATGGTAGGCAAATTTCGCCAGAAAAAGCCGGTTAAAACCAGAATCGCGCTGGTGGGCAAATATATCAAGGTCGCCGATGCCTATTTAAGTGTGATCGAGGCTCTGACACACGCATCATTGCAGAGCGAAGCGGGACTGGATTTCGTCTGGGTATCGTCTGAGCAGGTGGAAAAAGAAGGCGCAGAGTCCGCTCTCAAGGGTCTGCATGGCATAATTGTACCGGGAGGCTTTGGCGACCGTGGAATTGAGGGAAAAATCGAGACCGTCAGATACTGTCGTGAAAACAAGGTTCCTTTTCTAGGCATCTGTCTCGGCATGCAATGCGCAGTAATAGAATTTGCGCGTAATGTCGCACATCTTGACGGTGCAAACTCGTTTGAAGTGGCCCCGGAGACACCATATCCCGTAGTGAATCTCATGCCCGATCAGTCCGGGGTTGCCAAGGGAGGAACCATGCGCCTGGGCGTTTATCCATGCCGCCTGGTCGATGGCACCCATGCATTTGAATTGTACAAAACATCTCTTATTTACGAGCGGCACCGTCATCGCTATGAGGTGAACAACGAGTATCGCACACAGCTGGCGAATCGTGGTTTGATAATCAGTGGCACGAGTCCTGATAATCAGCTCGTAGAAATGATTGAGGTCGCGGATCATCCCTTCTTTGTCGGATGTCAGTTTCATCCGGAATTCAAATCCCGTCCGAATCGGCCTCACCCGTTGTTCACGGGGCTGTTCGAAAGTGCCGCTTCCCGAATGGCGAATGAGGCCACCTGAAATGAAAAAACTTTTTTCTTTGCGTGAATATGTTCGTGAAGCTCCTTTTTTCGTAATGGCCGGCCCCTGTGTGCTTGAAGAAAAGTGGGAGGCGCTCGATATTGCGCGTAATGTTAAAGACATTTGTGCGAAACTGGGACTTCCCGCAATCTTCAAGGCGAGCTTCGACAAGGCGAACAGAACCTCGGCTAAAGGTGGCCGTGGTCCCGGGTTGAAGGAAGGCCTGAATGTACTGGCCTCGGTCGGGCGTGAGGTCGGACTTCCAGTCATGACCGATATTCACCACCCGGAGCAGGCAGTTCCCGCTGCTGAAGTGTGCGCGATTCTCCAGGTTCCGGCGTTTTTATGCCGCCAGACAGATATAGTTCAAGCTGCTGCTTGTGCTGCATCAGTGGTTGCCATAAAAAAAGGTCAGTTTTTGTCACCGTGGGATACAAAACATATTGTCGATAAAATTCGTAATGTTTCTCCGTCCGCTGAGGTCATTCTTACCGAACGCGGCGCATCTTTCGGATACGGCAATCTTGTCGTCGATATGAGGTCGTTTCCTGTGATGAAAGAGTGGGCAGATCACGTCGTTTTTGATGCCACACACTCGCTGCAACTTCCGGGTGGAGGCGGCACGGGCCGTACTACAGGTCAGCGTGAGTTCATTCCGTATCTGGCGCGAGCGGCTATGGCAACGGGCTGCGTTGGCGGAATTTTCCTGGAAGTGCATCCTGAACCAGCGCGTTCTCCTTCCGATGCTGACAACATCCTGCCACTCCATCAGCTCGAAAGTCTGTTGTCTGAATTGATTGCTATCCGACAAGCGATTACGACAAAACCACGCACATGAGCAAAAATACTGAAAAAACCGAAAATATCAGTGTCGGACATACTGATGCGACTGTTCCGGAGGAGCGTTTGAAAGAGGGTCAGTATCCTGTCGTGAACGTCATAGATTCCGCCAGGCGTGTGCTCGAAGCCGAGGGGGCTGCTCTTTACAAGCTGGCCTCACGTCTTGACGAGAGTATGACAACAGCAATTGATCTGATTCTGACCAGTCGCGGGCGATTGATCGTAAGCGGCATGGGAAAATCTGGACTGGTTGGCCGGAAAATCTCATCCACGCTGTCAAGCACGGGTACGCCTTCATTTTTTCTACATCCGGGAGAAGCCTTGCATGGTGATTTGGGTATGGTCACCGACATGGATGTCGTACTGTTACTATCCAACTCAGGTGAAACAGAAGAAGTTGTGCGATTGATTCCTTTTTTGCGGCGACTCGGAGCAAGAATTATCGCGCTTACCGGGGCCGCCGATTCAAATCTTGCGAAGATGTCTGATGTAGTTCTCGATGCCTGGGTTGACCGCGAGGCATGCCCATTGAATCTTGCTCCGACCTCTTCTACGACCGCTGCAATGGCCGTCGGAGATGCTCTTGCCGTTGCTCTTCTCGAAGCCCGGGGCTTCCGCGAAAAAGATTTTGCCAGGCTTCACCCTTCCGGAAGCCTTGGCAGGCGATTTATCAAGGTACGAGATCTCATGCATGTCGAAGATGCGATTCCATTTGCCTCTCCTGAAATGACACTGAAAGAGGGAATAATTCGCATGTCAAAAGGCAGTTTTGGCGCACTGGTCATTGTCGACAAACTGCGACATTTGCTTGGCGTTTTTACAGATGGTGACCTCAGGCGATATTTCGAGCAAAGTGATGGAAGTCTCAGTGTTTCGCTTTCATCGGTCATGATCCAGTCGCCCAAAAGGATTACGCCTGAGCGATTGGCCATGGAAGCTCTCAAGATCATGGAAGGCAAGGCAATCACTTCGCTCCCCGTTGTTTGCGATTCAGGCGGCGAGCGCGTCGAGGGATTTCTGCACCTGCATGATATTCTACGTTCGCGCCTCGTATGATCAAATGCTTCCCATTCATACTCTGTTTTTGATAGAATCAGCGCAAAAGATTATTCCATGCCAATGAACGAACGTGATTTTCAGAATGCTGCCGCACACGTGCGATTGCTGCTTTTCGATTGTGACGGCGTTTTCACGGATGGCCGCATCATCCATGGAACAGATGGATTTGAGGCTAAATCATTTCATTCACATGATGGCATGGGGGTGGAGCTGTGGCACCGTGCCGGATTCATATGCGGATGTCTCACGGGGCGATCTTCCGAGGCGTTGGCCAAGAGAGCCCGGGAATTACGATTTGAGGAATTACATCAAACTGTGTCCGATAAGCGGGCTGTATTCGAGGAAATTATTGTTCGGCGCGGGTTTCGTGCCGATGAAACTGCCTATATCGGCGACGATGTGAATGATCTTTCGCTGTTGGCGCGGGTCGGAATTTTTTTTGCCCCTGTCGATGCAAATGCTGCGGTGATTCGTCGGGCTCATCGTGTATTACGGAGGCGTGGCGGGCACGGAGCGGTACGCGAAGCTATCGACCTTATTCTTTCGGGAAAAGGTTTGCTCGATAAAGTCCTGATGTCATTTTTCTCCGATGGCGAGACCGCATAGTGCCTCTCATGATGCTCAGATTAAACAAAGACGAAATGAGAGATATTTTTTTGAGTTTGGACAATTCGATGTATAGGCACCGTAGGGTTGCAATGCCTTACGCCCGAGATAAAAATCAATGCGCATATATATAAAATGAGAGATCAGTTTAAACGGTTTCGAAGAACGGCCAGATATTTCGTTGTTCTGGCCGTGGTGCGACTCATTCAGCGTCAGCCGGCCTCAGCATTGCCAAGGTTGGAACGCCTGTTGAAGAAACTTATCACGCCATTTTATGCACATGAAAAGCAGCGCACAATAGAACTGCTGCCAGTAGAATTCGCCGATCGTTGCAGTGAAATTATCGATGGAATGATGCATAATCAGATATGTAATCTGCTCGAGATGATTTTGTTGGAAAAACTTGTTGCCTCCGACCCGGATTTTATTACTCTCGATGGCCGGGAACATCTTGATGCGGCACAGGCTTCCGGCAAAGGGGCCATCATTCTTACCGCACATTTTGGCAACTGGGAACTCATCGCCTACAATCTTGTCGCGATGGGCTGGCCTCTCCACGTTATCGTTCGACCACAGGCCATTGATCGCATGACGCAGTTGATGAATGAATTTCGTGAGAAGCGTGGAGTTCACGTATTGATGAAAGACAATCTGACTGCTTCTCTAAAAATTCTGCAGGAACGCGGTCTTGTCGGAATCGTATCAGATCTTAACGCGCGGGAATGGGGTTATCAGGTGCCTTTTTTCGGCCGAGCTGCCTCCTTTTATCCGACTCCAATAATTCTCTCTCAGAGATCTGGTGCGCCTCTCCTGCCGGCATTCATCGAGCGTGACCACAGGGGACGACACCATATTCGCATTGAAAATCCGATTATTTTCGATCGGAGTGAACCAATGCAGGAACGGGTAAAACGCTATGTAGAGCGATATGAAGCCGCTTTCCGGCGGCGCCCGGATCAGTGGGTATGGTTTCACGAGCGCTATCGCCATGTCGATCTGGGGAGAACATAGTGAAATCGATCTTCTCAAATATCTGGTTCTGGCTGGCTGTGCTGATTCTCTTTCTGGCAGTGATCTTTCGTGATTCTGACCTGGAAAAAGATGCTGCAAGCAAGTATATAAAAGGGAAGATGAAACTCACCGATGTGCATTTCAGCGAAATGGATAAGGGAGTCGAGTCAGCACGTGTGTTTGCCGATGAAGTCGAGATGGACGATATGCAGACCAATATGGTTGCGACCCACGTTCACGCGTTGTTTTTCGACAAACAGAACGCGAGCGGAACAACTGAACAAGTCGCGACAGGAACAGCTGAACAGGTCGCGACCAAGACGGCTGATCTCACCGCGTCGTCGGCAACAAAAAACCCTTATGAAATCCGTTTTTTCGGGGATGCTCGGCTGAGGACCAGCGAAAACGAGCGTCTGCGTGCCGACGAACTCAGGTATCTCATATCTAGAAAAGAGATATATACTTCATGCCCGGTCACGATCTGGAAGGACGATATGGTTCTGACAGGGAAGGAATTGCGCTTCAATACTGAGAATCGCGAGGGTGATCTAAAACGGGACATTCTGATTCGTATCTGGAAAAAAGCGTCAGAAACTGCATCTGTGAAGAGCCACAGACATGAGATTACAAAAGTTGCCAGTGTATCTGAATCGAATCTGGAAGAAGCCACTTCCACGGCTGACACGCCACGCTCAACTTCTTCTTCGCCTTTTGCTCCGGCCGATTTGGCTGGAACCGCTTCTGGAGGTAACCGCCAATGATCACTTCTTTGTTGCGTAACTTGTATTTTCGTCTGCTATCTGTAACGCTGCTCATTTGCGCACTCGTTTCATGCGCATGGGCACTGACTTCGATAACAGCCGGCGACATGGAAATAACCAGTAAGCTGATGACTTTCCAGAACAACATGTATGTTGCCAGAGGTGGAATGAAAGCTGTCCAGAAGGATTCTGTACTAACCTCGGATCGCGGCATCTATGATCGTTCTCTCGAACTGGTCAAGGCGATAGACAATGTAAAGGTTGTACAGCCATCGTCAGTTCTTACATGTGACTATCTCGAAGCCTACGTGAAGGAGGATCGTATTCTCGGAAAAGGAAATCCTCGTTTAGTGCGCATAACAGAGCGTCAAAGCAAGGACGAAAACGGGGAGATCACCTCGAAGAAGAGCCGTCTGATACTTACTTGTAATGAGATAGAAGGCTTCAATAAAGAAAATCGTTTTCTGGCGAAGGGGCAGGTGCATCTCGTTGAAGTTCCGTATCGGGAGGCTGAAACCGAGGAGGATGCCAAGGAAAACGAGAAGAAACCAATTTCGGATCTTACATGCGAAACTCTCGAGATGTTTTCCCTTGAAGACAAGGCAATAGCCCGCAATAACGTCATCATAGTAACGAAGACTATGCGCGCAACCGGGGATAAGGCGATATACCTTGACAAGGAAAACCGCCTCATCATCGTTGGTCATGCGCACGCTATTCAAAGTTCGAAGGAAGCACCGACCGCTGAGGAGCAAGTATCTGAGTTGCACGCTACCAAGCTGATTTACTATCCCAATGAAGATCGAACTATCGCAGTTGGGGAAGTGCATGCCACTGTATACCCCAAGGGGCAGAAAGCTCCGGGTGACGAGAGCGACAAGAAGGATAAAAAGGGCAAGAAAAAGAAGAAAAAGGAGGGAGAGTCCGAGAATGCAAGCGAACCCGCGAATGTCGTGGGGAAGGACGTGGGGAAGGACGTTGTAACCGGAAAAGATACCGGTAAGAGTTCATCTGAGGCTTCCGATGCCACGTCCAACTCAGAGAAACCACCTGCAGGACTCCCCGAAGGAAATTATACCCCGGTAGGAGGAGACATTATCGCTACTCCTGATAATTCTCCATCAGGTGGAGGGAGCGAGAATGACCGTTAAATCAAGCATTGATATTGATAATAAGACTGAAAAAAGCGCGACTGATTTACGAGCTTCTTCAGGTATTTTGGAAATATCGAAGACAAAAGGCTCTCCTGAAAGCGACGGCGGCAATGCAGCAGTGAGCGATGAAATTCTTGTCGAGGCTGTTGCAAAAACATACGCAAAACGTCGCGTTGTCGACCATGTATCGCTGAATATCCGCAAGGGGGAGATCGTCGGTCTTCTTGGGCCAAATGGGGCTGGTAAGACAACAACCTTCTACATGGTCGTTGGTTTGATCAAGCCTGACGAAGGAACAGTTCGCTTCAACGGGCGCGACATTTCACAAATGTCCATGTATCGGAGAGCGCGTCTTGGAATTGGCTATCTTCCTCAGGAACCATCGGTATTTCGCAAGCTTTCCGTGCGCGACAATATTCGGGTCATTCTGGAAAATGTTGATATTCCTGAAACAGAACGCGAAGAGCGAATGGAGCGTCTGCTCAACGATCTTGACATTGCCCGCATTGCCGACAGCATGGGATATTCCCTGTCTGGTGGTGAACGTCGCCGAGTTGAGATTGCCAGGGCTCTTGCAGCAGAGCCGAGCTTCATTTTGCTCGACGAGCCCTTCGCGGGTGTTGATCCGATCGCGGTTCAAGATATTCAATCGATCATATTGCAACTTCAGCGCAAGGGGCTGGGCTTGTTAATCACAGACCATAACGTGCGTGAAACACTTGCAATCGTAGACAGAGCATATATCATGAATCTCGGTAAAATTCTCGTTTCGGGCACTGCTGATGTCGTTGCGGCTGATGAAACCGCCCGGAAATTTTATCTTGGGGATCGATTTCAGCTCGATCAAATACAGAAAGAGTTGCCTTAGACTCAGCGATGATACAAATTCTTGTTCTTCTTTTTATAAGCGGAGTCATCGCCTATCTTGGTGATCAACTCGGGACCTACGTCGGCAAGAAACGGCTGACCGTGCTCGGTTTACGCCCCCGTTTCACTGCTGTTCTGGTGACTATCACAACCGGAATGTTGATTACGCTTCTGACGTTGATAACGGCAATGATGCTGTCTGAAAATGTGCGCATCGCACTTTTTTCGGTTCAGCAGTTGAATCAGGAACGAGCGGCTCTTGCAAGTGACGTTGCCCGTTTGAAAAGTGAGCGGGACGTTCTTCAGGAAGAAATGAAAGTTGTACAGGAACGCGTTCGCATCAAGGAGCAGGAGCTGGTGGTTTTTCGAAAGAATGAACCATTTGCCGCCGTTGTGATCAAGGGGAATCAGCCTCGGGAGACTGTTTTTAGCGAAATTGCCTCATTCATGCGTGTTGTAGCTTCCAAAGCGCGCGCAAGAGGCTTAAATGTGAAAAACCAGGATTTTTTGCTGGAAGAAAACCGGGATGACCTCACGAAAATGGCCGATCTTATTGTGGCATCCGGTACAGAAATGGTTATTGGAGCAGTGGCGGACGAAAACACCAGCATAGGCGAGACTCTTGGAAAAGTTCGATTTCTGGTGAGGCCGAATGACCTGATCTTTCCGGCAGGACAGGAAATAGCGTCTATAGGCATCGATGGGTCACTCGAGAGAGGTGCTATCGTGAAAGCGCTGCAGGAATTCATGGAAGAGATCAATCATGAGGTCGTGCGGAGTGGAATGATCGAAAATCCGCTTACCAGGAGATTCGGCGATCTTTCTTCAGAATCCACGCTTTCATTTTATGACATGGTGAACCAGATAAAAAAACTTGGACGTCATTTGAATCTGATTGCCGTTGTCAAGGAAGACACCTACGCAATTGGTCCTCTTAATGTTTCCTTCCGCATCGAAGAAGAATAAATAAAAGCGGCACCCACATTTGCGGGCGCCGCTTTTATATCAGCAGAAGAGGTCAGGTCTATTTGTTTTCCATGTCATTGAGATGCTTGTTGATGAACTGCTGATTGCGATCGTTCGCAGAACCCCAGGTGTTATCTTCCCATTGGGAATTTTTCAGCTTGAGCTGGCTTTCGGGAATGGCTGTAATCACATTTGGAGCCTTGCCCGGAGCGCATTTTGTCTGATTGCCTGCAGGAACCATCAGTTCTTCACCCAGAGCGCCACGGACGGCAACCTTGCCCTCTGTAACAGCAAGAACAGTGGTCCCTCGGGGAGCAACAGTTATATCAAATTTGGTCCCGCGAATACCTGCCACCAAGCTGGGAGTTTCGATCAGGAACTCAGTTCCGCGCTTGGTGAACTTGAACCAGGATTGCCCCTTGAAAACCTTCAGGGAAAGAGCTTGTATCTCAATCTTGGTACCGGATTTCATGCGCATAAGTGTCCCGTCTGAATAAGCAAGTTCGCCGCGCGCTCCAGCTAATGTCTCGACGATATCCCCTGCGCATAGAGACATTCCGGATTTGACGTCAATGAGAGATTGTCCGGCTCGTGCAACATCAATTTTGCCACCCAGAATAGTGAGCTTTACTTCGAGTGGTGCTGGCGCTCCATCAATGGCCCAGACCGGAATGACACTCACGAGAAGAGCCACAATCAAAAACAAACTCCGCAATTTCATACAAGCCTCCACAATCGGATTCTAATCCCATAAGGATCGAGAAATATTATTTAATTATAAGAACGGACTATAAAGCTGTCAATGCCCCATCTGGAAGTGTTTTCTAAAAATATCGGCCAGCTCAGTCACTGCTTTGTCAAGATCATCATTTACCAGAACATGATCATACTCATGACGAAATTCGATCTCACGGCGGGCATTGGCAAGCCGGTTTTGAAGCGCCTCCTCCTGATCCATGTTGCGTCCGCGCAGGCGTTCCTCGAGAACAGCCATGGAAGGAGGCATAATGAATATCAGTATGCATTCCGGATAAGCGTTTTTTATTTTAAGGGCACCCTGAACATCTATATTCAGAATAACGTGTAAACCATTTGCCAGCTTTTCGTCCAGAAAAGATTTGGGCGTGCCGTAATAGTTGCCGTGAACGATGGCCCATTCTGCGAAAGCGTTCTCCGATATATCTTTTTCGAATGCTTCCCTGGAATAGAAAAAATATTCCTGACCGTTAACTTCACCTCCGCGTGGAGCACGCGAGGTTCCGGAGATTGAGTATACTACGCCAGGAGCAAACTTCTGAATCATTCGATTGCACAAAACGGTCTTTCCGACACCAGATGGGCCGGAAATGACAAAAAGAAGACCGCTTTCATTTGCTGCCTGTGGTGAATTCATTTCTTCTTCAGCAGCGACACGCCATCCATGGCTGCCGGTTTCGGCAGATCGAGGAGTTCCAGCATGCTCGGAGCTATGTCGGCAAGCTTCCCTTCGCCTCGCAATTCAAAGGGTTGACGCGACAGCAGGCAGAAGGGAACCGGGTTTGTTGTATGTTCTGTGAAAGGTTCTCCGGTATTCTCGTCAATCATATACTCACAATTGCCGTGGTCTCCAGTGATTATACAATCATATCCCAAGTCATACGCGAGGGGAATCACTTTGGACAGAACACAATCTATAGCGCCGATTGCCTCGACTGTGGCTTTAAAATTGCCGGTGTGACCGACAATATCACCATTAGCAAGAGTAGTGACGATTACTGGATATTTTTGCATATGCAGACGCTCCATCAGAATGTCTCCAACTTCGAATACCGCCATCTCTGGTTTTAGATCGAAGGTTTTCACCTTTGGGGAGGTCACGAGAAATCGATCTTCCAGAGGAAACGGAGCATCAATACCGCCATTGAAATATTTGGTTACTTGTGTAAATTTTTCTGTTTCAGCACAACGAAATTGCGAAATACGGGCTTGGGAAAGCAGTTCGCCGAATACATCTTCTAATTTTGCCGGAGAAAATGCTACCGGAATCTTCGAAAAAGCTTCTGAATACCTGGTAAAAGTGGTACATGCAACAGAAATTTCTTTGCACTTGAATTGAGAAAAAACCGGGTCTGTCAGCGCAGCAGTAAGCTGATACATCCGGTCAGGGCGAAAATTGAAGAAAATAACGGCATCGCCGTTATTGATAAGAGCTATCGGCTGCCCGCCTTCCTCTACAACCACCGGAACAAGAAATTCATCCGTTACATTGGCCTTATATGAGGCTTCGACGGCTATAACCGGGTCAGTGGTGCGATTGCCCACACCGTGAACCAGCGCATGATAAGCTTTTTCCGTACGATCCCAGCGGAGATCACGATCCATCGCATAAAAACGACCGCTTATAGAGGCTACGCGTCCCACACCTGTCTCTGTCATGCGGCGGCAGAGATCTTGAATGCAACTGACTCCGCTTGTTGTAGGGGTGTCACGACCATCAGTGATGGCATGAACAAAAACCTTTTCAAGACCGCGGGATTTTGCGAGAGTCAGCAGAGCATAAAGGTGCGAAACATGGCTGTGAACCCCACCTCCGGAAACAAGGCCCAGTAGATGGAGCTTTTTTCCTGAAGTTTTCGTATTTTCAATGAGTTCTATCAACGCTGGGTTTTCAAAAAATGAACCATCTGCAATCGAACGATTGATGCGAGTGATATCCTGATGCACTACTCGACCAGAGCCAATATTGAGGTGGCCAACATCGGAATCTCCCATTTGTCCCTCGGGAAGGCCAACGGCTGTTCCGGCAGCAGCAAGTCGCGCGAACGGGCGCTCGGCGAAAAGTTTCCCGATAAATTCGGGCTTTGCTGCGCGAACAGCATTACCTTCGGTCTTGTCTGAAAGACCGAAGCCGGCAAGGATTGTGATAAAGAGCTTTTTTGGCCTGTTCATATGCTATTGTCTGCGAGAATGCCGGATTATATCCGGCCCGTCATCCGCTGTCAACAGCAATGAAATGTGTTCTCAAATGACAAGCCTGCCATCCGGAGTTCCGGTATGGCAGGCGAAATAAACGATGAAAAGAATGCTTACTTGTTCAGAATGAAACGATCGTTGAAGGCGCGAATAGTGGTGTCATATCCTACAACCTGAGTGGCCCGACCGAAAATAGGCAGGAAGTTGTCGATAAATTTGCCGAACGTCGATAGGAAGTTGCGATATTCACGGGTTGACACCAGCAGCAAATCACCGCCCTGAAGTCTTTGATCATTCTGGATATCACCACGATAGAACAGACTACGCAAATCGACCCGAATTATTTCAGGAGTGGCGCCACCGGCCTTGCTTCCGCCGGGAATCGGTTTTCCATTTTGAGCGGCCTGGGGCTCCTTGATACCACGAATAATACTGGCAAATCGAATTTGATGAGGATTGGTAAGACCGCCTGCCATATAAATTGCATCAAGAACGGACATATTTTGGCGGAAGCGATACCGCGCTGGCTGGAGAACCGCACCTAAAACATAGACCGTCTCATCATTTTTCGGAGAAATGTTCGCGCGGGTCGGAATTATAAGAACGTCATCCGCCCGGAGTTCAACATTCTGACTCATGTCCGCATCTCTGATGAGTCGCTTCAACTTAATGGCAATCTCTTTTCCATCGCGTTTCAGCTTTGTCTCATCAAGATAGTCGAGTGACTGCGTCATCATATAGGTGCTGATATTTGAGCTGCGATCATAATAATTGGTTCCATAACCCGCAGTGCCGTTCAGTATATCATCATAAAAGCCGCCAGCCTGTTTGATGGCATCCATGAGTGTTATGTGATCACGAATTTCAAGTGTGCCGGGATTTCTTACCCCTCCCCAAATAAACACGCGATCCGTAGTGGCCAATTTCACCATGCTTACCTGGACGCGAGGGCCCTTGAAGGCACTCTCGGTGAGTGCTTTGTTTAGAATGTCATGAAGTTCGGTCAACTTGTGGCCGCCGACATGTACGAATCCTACAAGCGGAACATCGAGATCGCCGGATTCGTTAATCGTGAGATCCTGGTCGATTTCGGAGCCCCCACGATTGTTGTAAACTCGCAGATGAATTATGTCTTCTGAGCGAAGCTTCGATCCGGAAGACATCGGGGCAGCCTTCACCGGAGCTTCAGCAATCACCGGGCTCTGAAAGGGAAGAGGAGCCGCAGAAGTTACGGATTGGGCACTAAGTGGCGAAATAAAGACTATCAGCCCGATGCAGAGCAGGAGTAACCATCGTTTCATGAACCCATCTCCTGAGAAAAAATAATCTCCCTACCATCATCGGCATATTTAGCGGAACCTTAGATCAAAATCTCACCGATGTTTATCCGAAACATTTTGATCAGATCGTCAACGCCTTTTTTAACCGAAACACGTTTCAGGTAAAACTCAAAAAAACTAGTAGCAGTCACTTGTTTAGACTACCACTACCGCACAATGGTGTCAATATTACGAAGAAAATATGCACTTTTGATTGTTTCCAGAATGACTGAAACAATTACCAACCTGATGATCTACTCGATTACGGGGTAAACGCCGAGAAAAGAAAACAGACGACATTTGGTTTCGACTGCCTTTAAAACGGCATCGAGTGACGATGAATCTGTCGGAGCCGAAAAATCGACCCAGAAAAGATTGTCCCATGCCTTTCCATGAAATCGAAACGTCTCGACCGCCGCAACATTGAGCTTGGCATCACGGATTGGTGCCAGAGCCGCAAGAAGAGAGCCTGGAAGATCCGGGACGGAAAGCAATACAGATACTATCATGTCTTTTTCCAGGGGGCCCGCATAACGTTTAGCAGATACGGTGAAACACCTCACCGGTAGCTCTTCTACAGGAGTTAAACCTGTCTGAATAATATGGGCATCAATGGACTTCGCAAATTCCATGGGCACTATCCCAGCAACCTTGCGGCCCTCAACGATATTGTCAAACACTTCTTCCATCGAACGACAGACGGAAATCCTGACCGGAAACGAAAGCGATGCGGCCCATCGGCGCAACCAACTGAGCACCTCAGCCGTGACAAAAATCTCTTCGATTTGCGACTGCTCCGCAGTCCCCCTGCTGATAAGAGAAAATGCCCGTCGATAATGCGTTTCGGCAACAATGAAGAGACGTCGTCCTATAAATTCTTCGAGCAGCAGTGGAAGATCGGGGTGAC
The DNA here is from genome assembly GCA_015233155.1 of Candidatus Rifleibacteriota bacterium. Taxonomy (GTDB): domain Bacteria; phylum Muiribacteriota; class Ozemobacteria; order Ozemobacterales; family Ozemobacteraceae; genus JADFYG01. The sequence continues at coordinate 160,335 of JADFYG010000001.1, read as the reverse complement.
CGGCATTGAGCGCGAAGAAAGCATAACCGATCTCATGTCGAGCGATAGCGCGAATGATTTCATCGGCATGTCCCATCGCCATAAGCTCGGCAGCGGCCCCAAACCGACGTCTGGCTGCATCATTCACCCATCCGTATTTTTCACCAAGTATACCGACACGTCCATCCTTTTCCATGTTGCGGCATGATGAAATGATTTCGCGAAACACTGCTCGCAATCCCGCTTTTGGAAATGATCCAGACTCGCTTGTGGAAACGGCTGAAAGTATTTCCGCTTCACGCACTGGCGCCAGAGCCGAGTATCCATCCTCTTGTTTTATTCGGCCAACCTCCCTTGCGAGGTCCGCTCGTTTATGAAGAAGCTTGACGAGCGAGCGATCCAGTTCGTCTATCTCTTTACGTTTTTCTTGAAGGTTGTCAGCCATGTGATTATCTCTCTTTCAAGGTTTTCCAAAAGGCGTATCGTTTTTTGGAAAACGTGGACAAGTCACGTCATCCTCACGACAATACGGTTTTTCATACATACAGGGCGCCCCGGCGTTTCTGAAAATACGCGGCGCGACAGCCTTCACCGTTTCAAGCATACGCGCAGCGAGGCGAAGGATCTCCCACTGGGCTTTATTGCATAGGCGTTGTTCAAAAAAATTAAACAGGCTGCGGGCATTCATGGTGAAGACCAGCTTTGTTTCAACGCTATTTGGAAAAACATACCGGGCATCCTCTGCCGGAATTCCTGCTGTACGCATTTCCGCATATGCCTCGAGCGCCGCTTTCATTGCCTTTTCGTAAATACGCAAAGCCTCTGCATTTTCACGAATGGTCACTGGTGTTACAAATGGAAGATCATTGCGCTTCAAATATTCGACGTATCGCTGGCTCTCCTGTGAATACGAGGCTATTCGATGACGAACAAGCTGGTGCGATAATGCGCGAGAAACACCTCCCACGCTGAATGTAAAATCAGCATGCTCGAAAGGAGATAAATGATTACGCCTGCGCAGCACAGCAAGCAGACGGTTAATTTCAGACTCTTCAAGTCGCTCTTCGATGGCCGTAGCCGATAGCGACGAGTAGCAGCGCCTTGCCGCAAGTGCGACCAGACGATCTGGATCAGGGGTATGTCGAAGCAAAAGAACGTCCAACAGTTTTATCCGCTATTCTCTGAATATCATTATTGAAAAAATTGACCCGACAAATATTGTTCAGACCGATCTATTGGGGTTTAAGGAAACCAAAACCCAGGGAGACGTTGACAAATGATCTCCCCGGGAGTTTCCCTGCTAACCAGCAGACGGATTGCGGGTTTTGTTACTTCTCAGCAGCAGGTTTGGCAGCAGGCGCGGTCTTTGCAGTTTTATCGGCAGCCATCACGGACTTCATAGCCACAGATGGCTTGGCAGTCACACGTGCTGTAGCCGTTTTTCCCTTTGCCTTGGGGGCTTCCGGTGCAGCCTTTGCCTGGTCAATTCTTGCCTGGAAACGCTCGACGCGTCCAGCTGTATCGACGAAGCGCTGAGTCCCCGTGAAGAAAGGGTGACAAGCCGAGCATACTTCGACCTTCAACTCCTTTGATGTCGAGAAGGACTCGAAGGCATTGCCACAAGCACAGGAGACATTGATCTTGTGAAATTCTGGGTGGATCTTGGCTTTCATTGACGATAGCTCCTTAATAATTGCCCCGTATTCGGCGGGGTATTTGTACTCGCACGATCAAAAGTGCTTTGCAGCCTCTTCGAGCGTGTCATAGGTCGGAATAATGTGCTGCAACTGGATCAGCTTGAATATATGGAAGATATAGGCATTGAGGTTTACCAACATCAATTCGCCGCCGGCATCCTTTAATTTCTTCAGCGTGCCGATGAAAAATCCCAGACCTGACGAATCGATGTAATTCATCTTTTCAAGGTCCAGAACCAGTTTTACCTTGCCCTGGCCTATCAATTCGCTGACGCGCTCCTTGGCTTGCGGCAGAGACCACATGTCAAGCTCTCCGATGAGGGAAAGAATAATGAATCCCTTTTCGGCGTCTTTCATTTCGAAAGAAAGCTTTTCCTTTTCAACTCCACTTTTTTTCTCGGTCATTACATTCCTCCAATAAGGATTTGTCTAATGTCTTGGATTTTTCCGGACAATTTCAATAGCTTGCAGGACGGCCACCATACAATCGGCTTTGTGTTGCGAGGAATCAAGGTCTAGATTGGTAACCACCTCGCCAAAATCAGATACTACATAACGCGGCGGAAGAGCATTCAGAGAGAGAGCCGTCTGATCTAATCTGCAACGTTCACAGCCACAGACGTCAGACCTTTTTGAGAGAATCTCGTCCATGGCCATCTCAACAAAAGCCTCCATTCGATTGACAATGGCTACCTTACCCATGAAAACCTACCCGTAACTCCTGCATGGTATTTTTTCATCTGTATAGTCTAACCGTTTCCGAGCTTCGCGCGCAAGGTTTTTGGATCAATATCAAGAAGTCTTGCCGCCTGAAGTTTATTTCCAGCGGTAAAATCAAGAACTTTGCGCACATACATTTTTTCCATGTCGGCCAGAGTCAGAATGTCGACTCCCTTAAGAAGGTCCGTCGAAACTAGTGATAATGCCCTTAACTTTTCTGGAAAGTCTTCAGGTCCTATGATATCAGTTCGGGCGAGAACAACTGCTCTCTCCATTATATTCCGGAGTTCGCGGATATTCCCAGGCCAAGTATACTCTTCCAGAGTATGGTACCCTTCATTTCCTATTTTCATGCCTGGTTTCCGATATTTCCGGGAAAATGTCTCAAGAAAAAAATCTACTATAGGTCGCAGATCCTCCATGCGATCACGCAAGGGCGGCATGCGTATCTCGATCACATTGAGCCGATAATAAAGATCCTCCCGGAATCGGCCACGGCGAATCTCTTCAAGCAAATCCTTGTTAGTGGCGGCAAGAATTCGCACATCAACATGCAACGTGTCTTTTCCGCCAATTCGTTCGAACACCTGCTCCTGCAAAACCCGAAGCACCTTTGTCTGAGTAACGAGAGCCATGTCAGCAATCTCATCCAGAAACAAAACTCCGTGGTTTGCCCGCTCAAAACAGCCTTCCTGTCTGGCTACAGCACCAGTAAACGCTCCCCGCTCATGGCCAAACATCTGACTTTCGAGAAGCTCGGAAGGGATGGCTGCGCAGTTCATCTTGATGAATGGCTTCCCGCATCTGGACCCCGAACGAACAATCGCTTCAGCGACCATCTCCTTGCCGGTTCCGCTTTCGCCCGTGATCAGAACAGTTACATCACTCGCCGCTACCTTTTCGATAAGCGCAAGCACGTCGCGGATGGCTTGACTGCCGCCGATGATTTGTGATTCCATCTGGTTCGGGAAGACACCTTAACTGAAGCCTGGCAATCCGGGGAACAAACAAGCCGGCGATAGGGATTGAACCTACGACCTGCTGATTACGAATCAGCTGCTCTACCACTGAGCTACGCCGGCATGAATACATTTAACAGCGCAATATGCTATCACAGGCAATAAATCGTGTCAACCTTTGCATGAGACCTTCAGCAATTTATAAACAATCCCTGTGAATACCTTCAAAAATTGGGGAAGAACATATTGACAGATGAAATTTGTCAATATGCTCAGGTATATTGTATCCTGATCGGGAAATTTCGCTTTCAGGAAAGGATTGAGATGCTGCAAGAAAAAGTGGTGTTGGTAACCGGTGGCACTGGTTCTTTCGGCAACGCATTCGTAAAAGCTCTTCTCGACAACCATTCTCCACGAAAAATAATCATTTATTCGCGAGATGAATTCAAACAGTTCGAAATGGCAAAAAAATTCGCAGCAAACGCAGAGCGCTTGCGCTTCTTCATAGGCGATGTGAGGGATCGCGATCGACTTTATCGAGCTTTCTCAGACGTAGACATAGTTGTACACGCCGCCGCTCTCAAGCATGTCCCAATCGCCGAATACAATCCTTTTGAAGCGGTCCAGACTAATATCCAGGGCGCACAGAATGTTATCGGCGCTGCCCTGGATGCACATGTTAAACGCGTTATCGCTCTCAGCACCGACAAGGCATGTAATCCGGTCAATCTGTATGGTGCCACCAAACTTTGCTCTGATAAGCTTTTTATTGCCGCCAACGCATACTCCGGAGTGAGGGAAACCCGTTTTGCCGTTGTTCGCTATGGCAACGTGCTCGGCAGTCGCGGCAGCATAGTTCCGCTGTTCCGGGAACTGGCAATAAAAGGGGAAATTCCGATTACTGATGATAGAATGACCCGCTTCTGGATCACTCTGCGCCAAGCCGTAGCCTTTGTCGTGAACGCCCTCCGGGAAATGCAGGGTGGAGAACTTTTCATCCCGCGAATACCCAGCATGAAGATAGTCGACCTTGCAAAGGCTATTGCTCCACACGCCAGACTCAAAATCATCGGTATTCGCCCAGGTGAAAAGTTGCACGAAATTATGATTTCGAAAGACGATTCCCGTAATCTGTTCTCCACGGATGAATACTACATAAAACGTCCGGATTTTTCCTTCTGGCAAACGGAGCCCCTGACCAACGTAACCCCTGTTCCCGAGGGCTTCGAATACACCAGCGACACCAACGACCGCTGGCTTGATAGCGAAGGACTCAAAAAAATATTAGCCTCCGAAGGTTTATAACCATATGAAATACTGTAGCAGATGCGTCATGCCCGATACGAAACCGGATCTGAAACTGGATGACGAATGCGTTTGCAATGCGTGTCGCAGCTTCGAAAACAGGGAAAAAGTGGACTGGAGCATACGATCACAGGAACTCAATTCCATCCTGGATCGCTACCGCTCAAAAGACGGCAGAAACTGGGACTGCGTTATTCCCGTAAGTGGCGGAAAGGACAGTACCTATCAGGTGATACGCATGCTGGAACGCGGAATGAATCCGATTTGCGTAACGGCAACCACTTGTGATCTGTCCGAAATAGGCCGCAAAAATATAGAAAATATAAAGAATATGGGCGTCGATTACGTCGAGTTGACCAGTAATCGAGTTATTCGTCGAAAACTTAACCGCATTGGCTTGATGCAGGTCGGCGACATCTCCTGGCCTGAGCACGTTGGAATATTCACAATTCCAGTGCGCATCGCGGTCCAGTTCAATGTCCCGCTCCTGATATGGGGCGAGAATTCACAGAACGAGTATGGCGGTCCCGCTGCGGCCACAGAGAACAACACACTTGACCGACGCTGGCTGGAAGAGTTCGGCGGATTGCTGGGGTTGCGAGTCAGCGATCTCGTCGGCCTGGACAGCATCGAGCAGCGCCATCTGGTTCCTTTTACATATCCACCGGAAGAGGAGCTGAAGAAAGTCGGAGTTACCGGTCTCTTCCTGGGTTATTTCCTCCCATGGGATGGCTATGAAAATGCCCTTATTTCACAAGCCAATGGCTTTACTACATATCATCGCACCGTAGAAGGCTCCAGTGTGAATTACGAAAACCTGGATAATCATCAGACCGGCATTCATGATTATTTCAAGTTCCTGAAATTCGGTTTCAGCCGCGCAACAGATATTACATGCCTTCACATCCGACGAGGACGCCTGTCACGACACGATGGAATGAAAATAGTCAGGCTGCACGATGGAAAATTCCCCTGGAATTATCTTGGTAAGCCACTCGATAAAATTCTTGAGCCACTCGACATTACAGTAGATGAATTTATACGCATTTGTGACCGTTTCACGAATCGCAAACTATTTAAAACTGATCGCAATGGCAATCTTCTGAAAGATCGCCAGGGTAATCTCACCAAAATCGCCTACGATAACCCCAATTGAATCTCCGAGCGAGAAAATGAACGTCCTGGTAATCGATTACGGCATGGGCAATCTTGGTTCGGTCCGCAGAGCTATCGAAGAATGCGGAGCAGCCGTGCAGATATCGGGTAATCCCGATGATCTCAATTCAGCGACTCACGTCATTCTGCCTGGCGTGGGTTCGTTCGCTGACGGTTCAGCTCGCCTCCGGGAACGCGGATGGCGCGATGCTCTTCACCGCGCAATCGATAGAGGGCTTCCGCTCCTCGGCATTTGCCTCGGTATGCAACTCCTTGCCGATATTGGTGAAGAAGGCGGGGAAAATCCCGGCCTGGGACTGATTCCAGGCGAAGTCAGACGTCTGGTTCCAGACCACCCGGATGTTCGTATCCCTCATGTCGGCTGGAATGATGTCCACTATGTCTCATCAATAGCTTCAGAGAAACTATTCATGGGTATACCAGATGGAACTGACTTCTATTTTGTTCACTCGTTTGCCTTTCGCCCGTCTGATCCCGCTGCGCATTTGCTCGCAACGACGCCATATTGCGGCGGTTTTGCCTCTGTGGTAGGCCGCGGTGCGGTTTTTGGCACCCAGTTCCACCCGGAAAAAAGTCAGCCAGTCGGATTTCAGTTGCTGCGCAATTTCCTGAGCCAGTGAAACCATTCAAGCCATGCTGAAAACGCGAGTAATTCCGGTATTGCTCTGGAAAGATGTCACGCTCATTAAAGGCATCGGCTTCGATAGCTGGCGCCGCATCGGAACGTTAATGCCTGCTATAAAAGTATTCAACGCCAGATGTGTCGATGAATTGATTCTACTTAACATTACGGCAACTAACGATGGCCTCCCACCCGACTACGAAATCATAAGTGAATTATCGCCTGAATGCTTTGTTCCACTTACTGTAGGCGGAGGCATTCGCGAGGTCGAGCATATACGACGACTTTTGCTTGCGGGCGCCGACAAGGTCGCTATCAATACAGCAGCTGTCGAATGTCCGGAAATCATCAGGGAGGGCGCTGAGCGTTTCGGTTCTCAGTGCATCGTAGTAAGCATCGATGCCCGCAGAGCCCATATGGAACCAGACGAAACCGTGTCTTCATCGCGTTTAACAGATGTTTCTCTGACCGGGCCCATTGTGCCCCCTCCTCTTAATACGGACAGGCAATCATTCCGAGCTCAACCATCTGGGAAGGGCGTCTATGAATGTTACACTCACAGCGGAACTCGCCCGACCGGGCTAAGTCCGGTAGATCTTGCTGTTCAGGCTGAATCTTATGGAGCCGGTGAGATTCTCGTCACATCGATTGAACGCGATGGTACGATGACTGGGTATGATCTTGATCTCATAAAATCCATTACCGAAGCCGTGAAGATTCCAGTAATCGCCGGAGGGGGAGCCGGGAGTTACGAACATTTGTATCAGGCTATAGTCACTGGCGGGGCATCAGCGGTCGCGGCCGGCGCCATGTATCAATTCACTGAACAAACGCCGCTTGCGGCAAAAGACTACCTTTCTCAGCGTGGAATTCCAGTGCGCCGATCAAACCTGAAACCTATTCACACTTGATCAGTCAGAATCTATCTACCAGGACAAAACTCGTTAATGAAAGAGCCAAGACGATGAAATCGAATGTATATGCATCAAACATGCGGTGTCTGCGCCGCCGCCACCCGATACTGGCAAAGATCATCGAAATGGATGACAATAATCCCTATCGATACATCGTCGAAAACGCAAAGAACGAGTCTCCGACTTTGGCAATCGAAGCTAAAGGCAAGCGTCATCAGATACACAGTAAATACGATCCTCAAAAAGAAGCGTTACAGCAGGTAAAAGGCCTGGAGTTCAAAAACCCGAAACTTGCCGTACTTTTTGGACTCGGCCTGGCTTATCACGTTCGCGCCTTTCTTACGGAGTTCACAGATACGAATTTGTTCACGGTCGTCATAGAAAAAGACGTCGAAGCACTTCGTACAGCTGTTTCCACAGTCGATATGACCGACCTGTTTGAGTCGGATAAAATCCGTTGGGCAATCGGCGTCCCGGAAGAAGATGGATTCGCGGTCATGAGCGATCTCATTAAACAATCCGGCGTCGGCTTTCAACTTTTCTTGAAAACTCTTGTGGTATTCGACCATCCAGCCATCAGCAAAGTCCATGGTGAATACAGCCGGAACATGCTTCGCCAATTCCGGGAGGCAGCTCATACCATTATTTTCAACTACGGCAACTGCCCGAAAGATTCGCTGGTCGGCGTCGAAAATATCATGAAAAATCTTTCCACGATAATGCGTAATCCCGGCATCAAGGATATGAAGGATCATTTCCGGGGATTGCCAGGGATCGTCGTTTCAACAGGGCCCTCGCTCGATAAAAACATCGAGGAATTGAAAGCGTCTGTGGGTAAATGTGTCATGTTTGCCGCTGATTCAGCATTGCGTGTTTTGTTGCGACATGGAATCCGCCCTCACGCCGTGGCTACACTTGAACGCGTCATCGAAGTCGCGAAACTTTTCGAGGATATTCCTCTTGAAGATATGCAAAATGTCTATCTGGCAGCGACTCCGGTAATAATGCGTGAAGTTTATGATGCCTGGAAAGGCCCGAATATTGTCGTATATCGCAGCTTTGCACATTTCGACTGGCTTCAGATGCCCAAAGGAACTCTCCAAATCGGCCCATCCTGCTCAAATATGGCGTTCAAACTCCTGGAATATATGGGATGCAATCCAATTATACTTGTCGGCCAGGATTGCTCGTTTCAAAGTCTTGAAAAAACGCATGCCAATGGAGCTAATTCAGTAACCACGCTGGGTCTCAAGCAGGAACAATTGTTCAAAGTTCGTGGAAACACACAGGAATGGGTTTATACCGATACAATTTTTGATTTGTTTTTAAAAAATTTCGTCACAGATGTGGCAACTTACAAAGGCACATGTATCAATTCAACTGAAGGCGGAGCATACATCGAAGGAACAAAACTGATGCCGCTTCGTGAGTCCATCGCGAAATATTGTCAAAAAGAATTCGATGCAAAGGCACATTTAAAAAAATATCTCCACTACCCCACAGAGAAGGAAATACAAACAGAATGGAAGCGATTCCATGAAACGATGGTCATAACACGACGAGAAGTAAAGAATGTGATCGAGTTTTGCACGAAGGGGGAACAACTTGTTAACGATTTTGAAGATGAGCTCAACCGGGGAAAATACAACGACCTCGAAGACTTTTTAAGCCGCTTTCCCGATGATCGTATTAACCAGGTTCACGCTGAATTAACAGTGGCACGAGGGAAGGTTATTCTCTTCGGCAAATATTTCAATCTATATCTGATGCACATCGTACAGATGATCATTGTAAAATTTGAAATGGACTTCAACGAACTTCCAAGCATATGTGAAGACGAAAAACGATACAAGCTACAGGCTATTCGCATGATGAAACGCTGGTTCCCAACGATCGGCGACGTGTGTATCATCGCATTGAAGCTTCTGGAGGATGCATACGAAGAGCTCACAAAAGAATTCGGAGAAGAAAATAGCCAGTGAATTTCATGAAAAACTGGACTCCTCAAACATCATGAGCCTGCCTCTTCCCGTTACGCAAAGAAGCGAACATGTTCCACCATCTTATTTGTCATTGTTTCTTCCGCTATGGCTCGGATGGACCTTTTTCGTCATCCTGTCCCTTGCCTGGAACTATCAGGAAGAACTTTCGAAGATCGAAGAAATCGCCAAAATGCAGGGTCGAAAGGTGTTCGCCAAAAATCAGGCTTTTCGCCGTTGGAACAAAGAACTTGGTGGTGTCTACTCACACGCATCGGAAAAAATACAATCAGATTCATATAATTTTACCCCGGACAGAAATGCAGTTTCATCCGAATGTCAAAAAATGCCCCCGATAGATCCAAATTATATGGCGCGCATGATTCAGGACAATTCAAAAGCACACGGGGATTTGTCGAGCCGTCTCGCGAGTCTTCGGCCAATGCATCCTCAGAACACGGCCGACCCATGGGAAGCAAAGGCACTTAAATCCATCTCTTCAGTTACCGAAGAGGTGGCCTCATTCGACGTCACTGAAACAAATTCAATCATGCGCATGATGTATCCGCTTCGTGCTGATGCCGAATGCCTCGCATGTCATACAGGAGTGCAACTCGGGGAAATAATCGGCGGGCTAAGCATCACAATTCCCATGGCCCCGATTCAAGCCGTCAGTCGCTCACGTCTGCGTTCCCTCTGGGTCGGCCACTTTTCCCTATGGATACTTGCTTCCGCGCTAATAGTCTGGGGAACACGCAAATTTCATCGTATACTTCTGGAAATCGAAGAAACACGAAAGATTGGAGAAATTGCGAACAAGGCCAAGAGCGAATTCCTGGCAAATATGTCGCATGAAATTCGCACGCCGATGAATGCCGTTATCGGTTTGACAAGTCTGTTGATGAGATCAAATCTGGACACTGAACAGCGAGGCTATCTCCAAACCCTTCGTTTGTCTGGAGAAACGCTTCTTCAGATCATCAACGATATTCTCGACTTTTCAAAAATAGAAGCACTGAAGGTCGAAATCGAGCACATCGATTTCGACCTGCGTTCCTCCGCAGAAGAAGCTCTGGAAATGTTGTCAGAAAAGGCTGCGGAAAAAAACATCGAGTTGGCGCTTCTTATCAAGACCGGCCTTCCGGAGCGTGTCAATGGAGATCCTGCACGTATACGTCAGGTGTTACTCAATCTTCTCAGCAATGCGCTGAAGTTCACTCAAAAAGGTCAGGTTGCTGTCATCGCCCAACTCCAGCAAAAGCGGGAAAATGATATTCTGGTGCGTTTCGAAGTGCGAGACACCGGCATAGGAATGACCCAGGAGCAATCAGGAAAACTCTTTCAGGCATTTACCCAAGCCGATTCATCCACGACTCGCCGCTATGGCGGAACTGGCCTGGGCTTGGCCATTTGTCGTAAACTGGTAATCCTGATGGGTGGCAATATCGGCATAGAAAGCAGTCCCGGACAGGGTTCAACATTCTGGTTCACGATCGCATTAGAGCCGCGTCCACCACTCAAATCAACCACTATTGCACCTCCCTCACTGAAGGGAAAGCGAATATTAGTCGTCGACGATATTCCGGTTAATCGTCTCATTCTTGAAAAAGAGTTCGAAGCCCTCGACATGGAAACGATTTCGGTTGATTCTGCCGCCAATGCTCTTGCGACTCTGGAACGCATTCAAAACGAAGGTGGCCGGCTGGATCTAGCCATTCTCGATCATCAGATGCCCGTCATGGACGGCGTACAACTTGCCATGGCAATCAAGAAACTCCCACTCTGGAAAAATATCCCGCTCTTGCTTTTGACATCTATATTTTATGCAGGCGAGGCGCAGAAGGCACGCGAAGCCGGGCTCGATGCATATCTGACCAAGCCTGTTAAGCAGGCGCTTCTTCTGGATTGCATTCGAAAACTTCTTTCTCATTCGGTCAATGCGGCCGGACGTCTCGCCGAGGTTACTGCGCAAGAGACTTCCAAGACCGAAACTTCTGAGAAAAATAATAATAGGACGCCTGAAGAGTTCATCACGAATCACACAATCCTGGAAGATCGGGTCAGGGCAAAATACGGTATCCTGGTTGCCGAAGATAACTTGGTAAACCAGATGATAACTGTAAGAATGCTTGAAAAATCCGGTTACCGCGTTGAACTTGTCACAAATGGCATAGAAGCCGTCGAAGCTGTTTCCAACAAATACTACGATCTCATTTTGATGGACTGCCATATGCCTGAAATGGATGGCTATGAAGCAGCCACCTTGATACGAAAAGCTGCTTCAGAGAAGTCGCTTCCGCGAGTTATTATTATAGCCCTTACTGCCGGCGCCCAGGAAAGTGATCGCAAAAAATGTTTAGAAGTCGGCATGGACGATTACCTCTCAAAACCTTTCGACATAGAACAAATCCAGGAAATCCTGGCGAAATGGCTGCCGTCACATCCCACAGTGTTATGAGTGATACGGTTTTCATTTTCAGTGTAATTTTCCTCAGATAGAATCCGGATAATACCAGCGCCTATCAAGGTCTGATCTCAGCTATGGTACCAATCCTGGCAATCACCACAGGGCCATTTTTCGTTGAATGCCCCTTCAAGATGCATTTTGCGGAATGCTCGGGCCGTTTCTCCGCCCCAGATATCCATGACTCCTGCTCCGTTTGCCTCAATCCGTCCGATCGCCCACTGCCCTTCGATATCAAACGGGCAAATGGTTACACGACCGTCGCACAATATATGAAATCCGAGCGTTCCGTGCAGGCATGTCCGACGATTTAGCGGCGTGTATCTCACCTTTCCTGGATACTGAATTGCTCCCAGAAAATCTGAGGCGCCCAGAATCTGAAACCACTGCACTTTTTCCGTGGGAACAACGATCGGCCATCGAAAGAAATGTGTTCGAAAAACTGGTGTACAAACCTGTTTCCAATACTGTAAAAATGCAAGGGCTATTGAATCTGTTGCACTGTGCTTTACTAATGTCACACCAATTTCGGGTTCTTCATCAGGCCGTCGCTCTTTTCGCAAAGCTGCTTCCTGGATGAATTGTTCTATTCGATTCCACGAGCAGCCCGGCCGTAGTTTTTCGAACATTCCCTGCTCAAGCGCATCGACACTGACCCTTACATGCGTCAAGGCGTCCCATGGAAAATCCGTGGATAACTCTTCGCTTAATGATGTCTCAAGCAGAACCAGACGACCTCGCAATCGTTCTGCCATTTCTTTGATTCCCGGATGAGCAAGAGGCTCTCCCATGCCGGACAAAATCCAGCGACAATCGTCAACTCCGACCAATTTTTCAGCAAGACGCACAAAAATTCCGGATTCAAGATATCCCTTGGGTCGTTTCAAAGATGGCTGCGGACAGGAAACACATTTTCCACGGCAGTTGTTTGTAGGCTCTATATGTGCAATCGTCGGGGCAAAATCCGTGTATACTCTTTGCCAATCAAGGCCACGAATCCAACGTCCATAGCTGAACCCGGGGTCAGCGAAATCGTTACCACCCGCCTCAGCAAGAACCCGCGCGACACGTTCCCGATTCAGACGAAGATCCGCCGCGAGAGGAGAACGATCGCGCGGTGCATGGAATGCCCCTATGCGAAATGGGTATAATGGTTTAAGCAATGCCCAGAGCAAGCCTCCACGGGCAGCCATGAGATCCGGGTGGCTGGCCTGCATTCCCCTGAGCAGGTTATTCTCAAGAATAGCCCACCCTCCTCCCGGGACACGATCTTCGGCAAAAGTTGCGTCAAACCCTTCCCGTTGGTGCAGTCGCAGACTTTCTTCCACTCCCGCGCGATCGACAAGAAGGTGACTCAAAGGGACCAAAATCAACCCATCCCAGCGGAACTTCTCTGCAACACGAGTAAAGGCTGTTCCAGTCCATGTTTCGATGCCTTTTCCGTTCGGAAGCCCCCAGCGCTCGGGTCTATTGCTAAGCGATTGCTCTATGACTTCAGCGCGTGAAAAAACCTCGAAATCGAGCCCGATTTCACGGGCCTCACGGAGAATTGGTTCATCCCAGGCGGCATTTGAAGCCAGCAGAACAATGCGATCAATGCCTGGCAATCTGGCAAATCGTCGCGTGAGAATTGACAAGGGAGTACCATAATCGCCCACCGCCCGATCAAGCGGGAACGGCGTGCGATATGGCGATGAGACTCCATCAGAAAATATCAGAATACCGAGGCGAATGGAACGACCTCCATCAGGCGGTTAGATCAAGAAGTTGCCCCTTGCCTTCCGCTTCACTGGCAGAAACCTGGGCACCGACAGATGCTTGTATGAGCTTCTTTGCAAGGTCCATTTCCTGATCCTGGCCACTCTTAAGCAGTTTCATGAGCGCTCCAATATCTGACGTCGAAGATGATACCGAACCGACAGGCATGGCATTTACCTCCTCTCGTCTGAATTGATTGTCAAGCCGAAATACTGAATCGGGGCATCGTGGGCGGCGGTGTTGCCGGCTTGTTCTTTGCATGAATTTTCATGGCTTCAGCCCAGGTGTTTCGAAGATCTTCTATCAATGGTTTTATGGCTTTCAAAGGCGCCGGATCTTTTTTTATATTCGACTCGGCAAGCCGTTCAAGGAAGAACAGGTATAACCTCTCAAGGTTTTTTGCTATTTCTCCACCTTTTTCTTTGTCTAGTGAGGCCAATAACTCGGTAATAATGGCCTGAACCCGCAAAAGAAAGTTGTTTATGCGCTCTGTGTTTTTTTCAGCGAACGCTTCTTCAGCCTGCCCCATGAAACGAAGTGCTCCGTCATACAGCATCAGAATCAGCATTTCAGGAGAAGCTGATTCAATCTGGGTTTTTTTGTAAGAATCCGGTTGGGTCAAGGCCATTTATTCCGACTCCCGGCGGTTAAACAATCTTTCGATACCAGATCTGATGCATGAGAAGGAGGCAGTTCCTCTGTGGAAGAAGCCCGTTTCTGCCCGGCACCGTTTCCACTTTTCCCTTGCAGATCCTGTATGGCTTCCTCAAGCAACGGCATCTGATAATCGTGAAAACGGATAACCGCCTCAAAAAAAGCTTTCAACTCTTTTGCCCATTCTGAAAGGCATGCTGAATTATTTCGCTTCAATGCATTTATTTCCATGGTGTGACGTGTCACGAAACGGGTCTGGTGAATGGAAAACCATGGCATCAGCAATGTGTTAGCACCAAGTTTATCGTGGAGATCCAGGAGATCAATGAAAGACGCCTTGGCGTCTCCGGAAAGTTCTTTTACTAGAATCTGCTCCCCACGTCGAAGCAATTTCTTCAGCCGGGAAAGAGCTTCACGACCCTCGTCCGCCATCTCGCGCAACTGCCGTCTGGCATCGCTCATACTTGAAACGATTTCAGCATGCTCGCATCGAACCGGCTTGCAAAGGGCTTCCCCAAGAATCGCTTTTACCGGCCCACCACGATCCCAGAAACGGTCGATGGCTTGTTCGAAAGGCATGCAAGTAATGTGATTACTGACGACTCCGCCTTCAGTGCAGTTGATTATGGATCTTCCAGGTGTCTGCCTGAATTGGTCTTCAAACCAGGATCGATACATATTCATATTGTAATCGGTATACAAAATCTCGCCATTAGGCCGTTCGAATCGAAAAACGCCTTTCGCAGCTATATAATCGAGGGTTTCGTGTTCCAGGGAGGTGTAAGGGTGAACAGCATCGTAGAAGATATCGTCAGAGTAGGACCCTCGTGCATACAGCTTTCCATCCTGAAAAGACAAGTCCAGACCGATAAAAATGATAGGATCACATCCGCATTTTCTGGCCAGATCGAATGCGGTTGTGGCTATGGAGCCCCAACAGACGACATTGCCGATTTCTTCCCGGTGTTTGGAAAACATCTGAGCCAAGCCGCCACCAAATGTCATCAATATTTTATCACCCTGAAAACTTTTTAGAATGTCAGGGTGAGTCATGGGCTCAAAGGCAAGAACCACATCCTTCTCATCTTCCACTCCGACAAAATCGAGCGAATTTTCGTAACACGGATCGGCGGCACAAACAACGTCAGGACGAATGTCGCGAGCCGCCAACTGTCGTAAAGCCGTGTCAGTGGCGATAATGAAAAACCGCCCCTTTACTCGCTCAAGAAGCCGGACATTTTTCTCCAGCGAAGGCCCCGCCGCAATAATGACTGCCGGAACTCCGTTAAAACGGTTGAACAAGCGTCCAACGCCAGGAAACTCCGCAATCGCCGCAGCGTTCCCAAAATTGTTAGTGTGAAAATCAGTGCCACTGTGCATCAGGGTTACCAGATTCCCCTTCGATCGATTGCACAGATAGCGAATCTTTTCCTTTATACGTTCGAAATAGCTCTGATTGCGGGAAAGAGACGGCGGATGCTCGATGATCGCGAGGCTTTCGAGAGCTGTCCAGTCAAGAGAAGAAAGCCAACGATCACCCACTTCATCAGGAGTCAGTCCCACACACCACTGGACGCGTGAATCGTTCAGAATACTTCGCAGATCGCGTGAAGTGAGAGCTGTTGCAAAAGCCTTTGCGTCAGGTTCTATGATAACTATGCGCCGTTCCCCTGTGGCTCCGGCTGATTTCGCGAGCACCTCAGCCGACGCATAACCAAGACCGAAACCAAGCATGAGCACATGCGTCTGGTTTTCAAGAGATGACTCAACCTGGCGTCGCGCCTCAGTAACAGGATCATATCGACTATGGTACGTAAAAGTTTTGCCATCTGCTGATGTAACAAGCAGCGTCTTTTCGCCGGATTTCGTAGTTTCAACGCGATATTCGCTAGGTCCCGGAGAATGTTTAATGCGCTCCATAGCAGCCAACAATGCTGGATGCCGCGCGACGGATGCGAGATTCTGTGTCAGCCAGGAGTCCATTGTCCGCTTTACTCCTTCGCTTGCAGCTCTTTGAAGAACTCCCTGCTCTCTTTGAAAATGTCGGGAAATTCATACTCCAGAATATCCGCCAATCCTACCCAGTCCTGGCTTTCTTGAGCTCCCTTGAGGGCGGTCATATGTTCAGTAAATCGCGCAAAAAGTCGCTGCCGACGATCTTCAAGAGTATTTTCCATCATCTGTCTGGCAAACCCCAACGCGATTTGCTGCAACACGGTTGTTAGCCAACCCAGACCGTCTACAAGCTCAACAAGGCGTTCCATTGCTTCCTTAATTTTTCCTATCCGAACGTCAGACGCAATATCTAAAGCAAGGCGCTCCAGATAATCGAATGCTTCGCCGCCATCAGCAACGGCTTCCATCAGAATTTCACGCACACTTGCGCTTATCATTTCAATCTTTTCGATGTCAGCAATGCACTTTTGGTCGAATTCGGACCGATTTTCAGGAAGATATGAAACGCCGTCTATATTGATTTCAACGAGCGTTCGCCCTTGTTTTTCCAGTTCGGGTTCAATGAGATCGATCAGCTCACCGATCTTTGAATCCGGAGAGGATTCATCCAGAGTTATAACTTCACTGTCCAGAAAGATGTTCAAAGGAATCCCTCAAATAAGAAGATTAGACTCACCCGCCGGATGATCCGGTTACCTTGGCCAGCTGTTGCGAAAATGCACTCGACTGTGATTGATATTGGGACATAGCGGTTTCGAGATTGGAATATTCCTGAATCATAGCATTTTCTTTGTCTGCGAGGCTGGCATTCTGCTGGGTAATTTGATCGTTCACCATTTTTATCTGCTGATCCATTGAGCTATTCGAAGTGTCGGAGCCGCTTCGACCAACACGCTGTGTCAACAAACCATCTGATTTGGTATACTGATTCAATGTGTCCTTCAGGCGGCGGGCGATTCCATTGGTTGCATCTGTACCGCCATCCTTTCCGAAAAGTTGCGCAACTATATCGGGATTGTCTCTCAGTGCAGCAGTCAACTTGTCTTCATTGGTGACCTTGAGCAAACCTTGCTGTGTGTCCTGATAACCTGATCCAACAAGGCCAGTCGTAATTCCAATGTCGGCAAGCGACCTTATGGTGGAATTCCCCAGGCCACTGACCGTACCTGACATTGCTACTCGCATCTGACTTCGAGCCGAAGAAAGAGTGGAGTCTCCGCTGACCAAACCCACCTTGTAATCTGTATTGGCAGCATCTATGTCAGCTTGCGTCATACTACTTTTTTTTGTGTCTGTTAGAGCTTCCAGGGTATAATCGCGCTTCTCGGTAAGACGTGTGTAAATGAGTCCTGCGGCATCGTTATAAGATTTGATAAAATCATCAACGGCTTTTCTGGATGTAGTTGTGTCAGCGGCAACGGTTACTTCTTCGGAAGTCGTCCCGGTTACTCCCTTGAGAGAAAAAGTCACTCCATTCACGACATCGGCAACGGTATTGCTTTGACGAACAATATCGGCACCACCAAACATTCCATCAATATTAAAAATCGCATTTTGTCCCACCTGCTGTGGTGTCGTTACCAATCCGGTCGCAGACAGAAAGTTACTGGAATCTGTTGAAGATCCAAGACTGATTGTAGTATTCCCTGTTGTTTTGGAAGTCAGAAGAAGTTGGCCGTTCAGACTGTCAAACTCTGCTTTCACTCCCACCTTGGTATTGTTGTTTATCGTGGTCATGAGACTGTCAAGAGTCATGGAATTAGTATTTCCGATAGTAAAACTCACACCATTGATCGTAAAAGAGCCGGTCGTAATAGCTGTTGAAAAACCAGCAGTCGCCAGACTTTTTGCTGTAGAAATATCTGAAATCGGTCGGGAACTCTCAAGCATAGAGCCTGTCTGGGCCCCCTGAGCAGTATCAGTGGAAATATTCAGAGCAGCAGCCAGATTTCCGCCGATATCCTCGATCTTGAGAGACTTATCCGCTCCCTTTAATGACGTTTCAATATGAACTTTATTTGTCGAGGCATCATAATATGCCTGACCGATTCCGGAAATATTTTTAACCTGATCGAGAACAGAGTCCAAGGTGTCGGTCGCATTATAAGAAATAGTGTTTGCCTGACCGTTGACTGTTATACGAAGAGATCCGCCGGCCGGAACCGGAGTATTCAGACCGGCAGCACCAAGACTGGAAAGTTGTGTTGTCTGGGCTGATGCAAGCGACACGGCACCTATGCTTCCAGAGCTTTCTTTTACTGCCGCAGCTCCCTGGCTACCCGATATCAGCGCAGTAACACTCAGGAAATTACTCGTATCGCCGGGCGAACCGAGCCCAATAGGTGAATTGCTACCGTCTTTTCGAGTCAGTTTTATCGTATCGCGAGCCGAATCATAGGTTGCATTTATACTGGTGCTGTTAGTGATGCGAGTCAGGACATCGCTAATCTTATCCGACTGAACATCGATTGAAATCTGAGCTCCATCAATAGTGAAAATACCTGAACTGGCGGGGGTAGAAAATGTTTCATTCGCCAGCACGGAGCCCACATCATTGACGGTATTTTTGGAGGCTCCACCAAATAACGTCTGGGTAAGGTTGGATGTGGGATCGGCAGGATCATCGGCAAGGGTGAACCCTATGGGGTCAGTGGAATTCGTTCCCACCAGTTGAATTTTTCTCGTCGAGCCGTCGTAACGAAACTCCACCAGACGATCAGCCGGATTTCCGGTCACACTTTTTACCAGACTCGCTTTCGAATCGATCTGATGATTGAGGTTCGCTATCAAATCGGAGACGGTTGCAGTAGGAGCAAGCCCATTGGTATCGAGATTTTCTACTGCCCCGCCTCCTCTCTGAAGTGTGATTTTTCCAGGAACGATGCTCAGATCGCTCAAAGTTGTAGAAAGACCGGAATGCAAAGCAATTGTGGCGCCTTTAGTGGAAAGGGCTCTGTTAACCGTGAAGTTTCCGGTCGCATCGAACATCTTATTCACGATTGTCCCACCAGAATCGCTGACGGTCATCGTCTTAGTAGTATCTGTAAGAGTGAACTGCAGCTGATTATTGCTTTCGTTGTAACTCGCTCTCAGTTTCCCGGAGAGCGTGGGACTAGCTGCAATGCGAGCATTGGCTGATGATACCAGATCAGAGATAGTGGAATTGGCTCCAAGACCGAGAGTCAGCGTTTCTGTACTTCCGCCGGCAACAGACACTGTCAGGTCTCCGGGTGTAATTCCGAGGGCGCCAAGAGTTAGACTGGAGCCACCGATAGTTTTTGTAGATGCAAGGTTATGTCCCAGCTGTAGAGGTCTTGCCATCTTTTGCGTGGTAACAGCTTTTGTCGCCGTAGCAAGCTGTCGAACCCAGAGGCTATAGGAGCCAACCTTTGCATCTGTGTTCCCGATAGCGGACACTACCTTTTCATTCGAACTGGTTACCAGCTTGGAATTGAAAGTTCGAGCAAAGGTCATATCCGTCGCCTTATTCTGAACATCGAACAACTTCAGATTCACTTCCTGAAGAAGCCCCTTTTGCATGGTAAGTGTGTCCCGCTGTTGACCGAGTCGGTCTACCGGAACACGTTCGATAGCCATGAACTTGTCTATGATGCCCTGTGTATCCAGACCGCTGGACAAACCGCCAATCCAGTTGCGTGTAACGCTGCTGACCATAGTTTTCACGCCTCCTTACCAAAACACAGAATACCCCGAACTTCGCCAAATTTCAAATTGGCGCGGGGAAACAACGACCCTATTTGCTAAGTATTACCTGCTTCAACTAATCAGGTATTTCCAGTCTGTGGCAACAGTTGCTCTGGTAAATCGGATGTGATTTATCAAGCTTTTTTGTCGAAAACCATTCCCATGTAGTCCTTCATTTTTGCCACCATATCCAGGACTTCCTGGGATGGGATCTGTCTGATTACCTTCTCGGTCTTATTATCGATCACACTGACCATCATTTCCTTCGTTTTGTCATCAATTTTGAACCGAAGAGATCGGTCCACCATTCCTGCGGCCTGGTTCAGTGTGCCTACGGCATCAGAAAGCTTCGCCGCGACTCTTTGAGAATCCTTTGCCTGAGAATCTGTTCTGGATTTATCGCCAGGAAGAGGAAGCGAAGTCGGAACCGGAACGGGGGCTGCCTGAGTTCCCTGCGCTGATCCATCCGTGGAAGGTGCGGGAAATTGCGGAGAAATGGGTCTGACTGATGTGATTTCCATAATATTACTCCTTACTTTACGATTATGAGTCAGGCCCCTTTGCAACGTCATCATCCGTGATCGACGTCACAAAAGGGCTTATCCTGAAGAGTCGAAGAGCCGACTCAAGCGGGCCTGAATTTACTTCAGAAGCTGGAGAACCTGTTGTGGAACAGTGTTGGCCTGCGCCAACATGGCATTACCTGCCTGGGAAACAATCTGATCCCGGGTGAATTCAATCATTTCTGATGCCATGTCCGTATCGCGAATACGAGATTCGGCAGCAGTCAGATTACTGTTGGTATTTCGAAGGTTGTTGATCGAATATTCGAGACGATTCTGGAATGCTCCAAGTTTGGAACGCTCTGCCGACACGGCATCAATAGCGGTGTTGAGTTTTCCCAGAGCAGCATTTGCACCTGCAATACTTGTCATGTCAAGATTGCTGACTCCGAGTGATTCAGCATTCATGTTAGCGAAGGCCACCTTCATGACCTGTCCCTGGTCGGCACCCAGCTGATATTGTGGAGCATTGTCAACTATATGCAGACGGAAGTTTTTGTCACCGCTGCCTTTGGCCGACATGGCCGATGAATCAAATCCGAATTTCCCAAGCATTGAGATTGAGGAGCCTGCCGCTTGAGAGATAGTTATGTTTACGGCACTGTCGTTCACTACGCCATTATTCAAGTTTTCACTGCCGACACGCAGAGCCGTGAATGCCATTGAATTTCCGACCATATCAAGTCGAACCTCGACATTCGAGGTTCCGAGCTGCTTATTCACGCTTGCCTGCAAACTCGTGAATTCGACCAGATCCGCAACGGTGGCACTCGTGGAGCCAATCGTCGTGTAAATGGTTATTGCCAACGAACCGGCAGCTGTTGTTCCGTCGGTAATCGTAAATGCAATGGTGTCAATGGCAACTCCAATATCCGATGACGCCGCGTATTTGGAGAAACCGTTCACCTCCACGGTCGTGTCTTTTTTGCCATCAGCGAACCCTGAATAGGAACCGTTCATGAATCCAAGCGAGGCCGCGCCTGATGTGCTCCCCAGAACTATGGTGGAAGCAATAGTAGTAGTCGTCGGAGTAAAGTTGATCCGGAGTTCACCATCTACAACTGTGGCATTGGCACCACTGATATTACCTGCAACAAATTGAGCATTGAAAGAACGTGCAAGTCCATCCATGGACCAGAATCCGGAGGCTACCGTTATAGTCAGGGCGAATCCACTTACTGAAGCACTAAATGACTGACCACCGGCGGAAATACTCAATCCCTGCTCTATTCCCGTGGTGCCGGCAATCTGAGCCGCCTGTGAACTGAACGTCACATCGACCCCATCTAATAATCCCGACGAACGATTTGTTTCTGTACGAACCTGCCGAGTTGAGCCATCGGATCCCTGAAGCGTAACTTCATAGAGATTGTTTACGGCATCACGGGTGGTTGTCAGCCCGAGAGCGGACAGGACAGATTGATCCGCGAGAATGCCCACCTGGCCATCCTTGCCAACCATTCCGGATGTGAACTGAAGATAGCCTCCAACACCTGCAATACCACTCATAGCGGTTCCGATAAGCATGGCCTTCGAGTTACTGATGTCGAGTCCATTCGCTCCAACAACGGCATTCTGAAGGCTGGCCGCGAGCTTGTCGAGTGTCATCTGACCATCTATCATGAACGAGGTTGTCCTGTTGTTACCCTGAACCGTTACCTGCTGGGAGCTATCCAGGGCGAATACACCGTTTGCATCGTAGAATTGCGCGATACTCTGAAGTTGAGTCGAACCATCAGCCAATACTGAAGGATTAGTACCTGTCTGGGTGAAGATCTGAGAGCGAGCCATCTGGGAAATACCACCAGTGACTAATGCAACACTGACATCATAATCTCCCCCCACACTCCCGGATCCTCCTGTGACAATGCCCTTTGCGGCTCCGGAAGATGAACTTATCAATGCATTCTGACTGCCGTCGAGCAGCTTCTTCGTATTGAATTCAGTATTGGTGGAAATCCGGTTCAGGTCATCCCGTAACTGCGTGACTTCCTTCTGGATTTCGAGGCGATCATTGCCGGTTAAAGTGTCGTTACCAGCCTGAACCGCCAGTTCACGCATGCGCTGGAGAATACTCTGAGATTCGTTAAGGGCTCCCTCCCCCGTTTGAATCATTGAAATACCATCCTGGGCATTCAAAACAGCACGAGAAAGACCACGAACCTGGCGACGCAGTTTTTCGCTTATGGCTAACCCAGCCGCGTCATCAGCCGCACTGTTTATTCGGAGACCTGAACTTAACTTCTGTATCGATTTGTCAAGCCGATCCTGTGTTACGCTTAAAGTTGCCTGGGTACGAATTGAAAGAACATTTTGATTGATTTGCATAGTGATTCCTCCTTGAATCGCCTGCTTCGCGCATCCTTGCGCTGTCCCTTGATAACATTACAACATTTTTTTCTTTCCTTTTCTTCTTTCTCCTTTTCCGCTTTCAAAATTATTCAAAATCTTCCAAAAACTATTTTCCCTCGTCGTGGTACATATCGGCAGTAGAAATGAAAAACATTTGCCCGCAATTAACCGATTTTATCTGATATTTGACGAAATCAGACATTCATTATGATTTTCAACAACATTATAACTCAATATAAGAGATTTAATCGTAAAATCAAGAGTTTTTTAAAAAAAGAAAATATAAATGAAAAAACCGGGGTGCCTTATCGGCACCCCGGTAAAAAGGTTATTTCAGAAGTTGTAACACTTGCTGCGGAATCGTATTGGCTTGCGCCAGCATGGCATTTCCAGCTTGAGAGACGACCTGATTCCGAGTGAACTCGATCATCTCAGAGGCCATGTCCGTGTCGCGAATGCGGGATTCAGCTGCAGTCAAATTAGTGTCCGTGTTACGGAGGTTATTTATGGCATATTGCAGACGATTCTCGTAGGCTCCCAGTTTTGAACGTTCAGCCGACACCTTGTCAATGGCGATATTGAGCTTGCCAAGTGCGTCTGTTGCGCCTGCGATGCTGGTCATATCGAGGCTGGACACTCCAAGAGATTCAGCGCTCATGTTAGAGAATGCCACCTTCATGCTCTGCCCCTGATCCGCGCCGATCTGGTATTGCGGCGCATTGTCGACCACATGCATACGGAAATTCTTGTCGCCGCTACCTCTGGAAGCAATGGTCGTCGCGGAATCGAATCCGAACTTGCCAGTCATGGAGAGTGTTCCGCCCTGAGCGATAGACAAGTCCACCGCACTGACATTTACTACGCCACTGTCGAGGCTTTCCTTACCTACACGCAGAGCCGTAAATGCCATGGAATTTCCGACCTGGTCAAGTCGAACATAGACGCCTGCTGTTCCGAGCTGCTTATTGACACTTGCCTGGAAACTCGTGAACTCGACCATGTCAGCAATAGTGGCTTGGGCGGAATTCAGGGTCGTGAAGGCTGTGAATGTTAACGAAGCGCCCGATGTTGTTCCATCGTCGATAGTGAAAGTAACAGTATCCACCGCAACCCCGGCATCAGCGGACGTGGCATATATGGAGAATCCATTCACCAGCGTAGAAGTATCCTTCTTGCCATCAGCGAAACCGGAATAAGAACCGTTCATGAATCCAAGCGAAGCAGCACTGGATGTACTTCCCAGTACTATAGTGGATGCAATCGTCGAGGTCGTCGGAGTAAAATTGATCCGAAGCTCTCCGTCAACTATTGTTGCATTTGCTCCACTGATGTTACCGGCAACGAATTGAGACGAGAGGGAACGCGCCAGCCCCTCCATGGTCCATGTTCCCGATGCAACAGTCAGAGTCAAGCCGAATCCGCTTACTGAAGCGCTAAATGTCAGACCACCGGCGGAAATACTCATTCCCTGTTCAATGCCCATCGTGCCGGCGATTTGAGCGGCCTGAGAATTGAACTTTACATCGACCCCATCCAGCAAACCAGCCGCCTGATTGGTGTCTGTGCGAACCTGTCGCGACGAACCATCCCCTCCCGTGAGGTTCACTTCGTAGAGATTGTTTTTAGCATCGCGCATGGTTGCCAGACCGAGAGCTGTAAGAACCGGTTGATCCGCGAGGAAACCGATTTGCCCATCCTTTCCAATCATGCCGGACGTAATCTGGAGGTAGCCTCCAACTCCTGCGAGACCGGAAATTGCGGTTCCGACGACCATGGTTTTGGAATTTTCTATATCGAGTCCTTTGGCTCCATTGACTGAGTTCTGAATACTCGCCGCAAGTTTGTCGAGAGTCATCTGCCCATCAATCGTAAGCGACGTGGTCTTGTCATTCCCCTGAATCGTAATTGTCTGGGAACTCTCAAGAGCGAAAACGCCGTTTGCATCGTAGAACTGGGCAATGCTCTGAAGTTGCGTCGAGCCATCAGCCAAAGTATTGGGATCAGTACCGGCCTTTGTGAATATCTGAGAGCGGACCATCTGGCTGATACCACCGCTGACCAAACCGATGCTTACGGCGTATTCACCGCCAACTCCACCCGAGCCGCCAGTAACTACTCCCTTGGCAGCACCTGAAGATGTGCTGACGAGTGCAGTCTGGCTTCCGTCGAGAAGTTTCTTGGTATTGAATTCCGTGTTAGTGGAAATGCGGTTCAGATCATCGCGGAGTTGGGTAACCTCTTTTTGTATTTCAAGACGATCGTTGCCCGTAAGAGTATCATTACCAGCCTGGACGGCTAATTCTCGCATACGCTGAAGAATACTCGTTGATTCATTGAGCGCGCCTTCACCGGTCTGAATCATTGAGATTCCATCCTGAGCATTCAAAACCGCACGGGAAAGACCGCGAATCTGACGACGTAATTTTTCGCTGATTGCCAATCCTGCGGCATCATCGGCTGCGCTATTGATGCGCAATCCGGAGCTCAGCTTTTGAATCGATTTGTCGAGGCGGTCCTGGGTAACAGCGAGAGTTCCCTGGGTTCGAATGGCAAGAATATTTTGATTGATCTGCATATTGATTCCTCCTTGAATCTTTATGAAAAGGCGCGTCCTTGCACCCGGTTATTGTTTAGATCTATAACGCCATTACTATGTCTTCAAGCAGATTCCTCCTGTTCTTAGGATGGTATCCTTCATTTAAAACCTATTTTCGCTTGTCATTATTTCTATCGACCGAAATGGGAAATAATCCGTCACAGCATTTGATCGATTTTAGGATCATATGGTTGAAAAAAAGATATATGCGGCGTGTAATTTATATAACTTAGTCCCATTTGCTACTATTATCTGCGTTTTTCTCTAAAATGAGGAGGGGTGTCCTCCTGAATTCACGGAAGACACCCCTTCATCTTCTATTTCAGAAGTTGTAGAACCGATTGTGGGATGGTATTTGCCTGTGCAAGCATGGCATTGCCTGACTGAGAGACGATCTGATCCCGCGTGAACTCGATCATTTCTGTTGAAACATCGGTGTCACGAATTCGTGATTCCGCCGCAGTCAGGTTGGTTTGAGTATTTCGCAGATTGTTTATGCTGTATTCAAGCCTGTTCTGGAACGCCCCTAATTTTGATCGTTCCGCGGAAACCTTATCAATAGCCATGTTGAGTTTTCCAAGCGCAACCTCGGCACCGTGAATACTTGTCATGTCGAGGCTTCCTACGCCCAGGGCGTCCGCGCTCATATTCGCGAATGCAACTTTCATTGTCTCGCCCTGGTCAGCGCCGATCTGGAAAACCGGAGCATTATCCGTAACGCGCACTTTGAAATTTTTATCCCCGCTTCCCCGTGCTGCAACAGATAATGCAGAGTCCATGCCGAATCTGTTCATGGTGTTTACGGTTTGCACATTCAGGATGACCTCGCTGTCAATCGCCGCAGCATTGTCATCGTTTTCCCTGCCTACCCGCAGCGCGGTAAACGCCATGGAACCGTTTGTCTGGTCTATTCGCACCTGAACGCTGCCGGCGACCATCAGCTTGTTTGCCGATGCCTGGAAGTCGCTGAACTGTATTGCATCTGCTCCGGAGGCGGCTGCGCCATAACTCGTCATGACTGATAAAGTGGTATAAACACTTAGATCATAGGAGTTTACGCCATCGCCAACACTGAATTGAACGGTATATGAGGCGTTCTTGTCATCATACGTGGACATGACCCAGTCGATATTGTTTACATCTTTCTTTCCATCGACGAATCCGGAATATGTGCCGTTCAGGAAACCCAGAGTGACCGCCACTGTGGCCCCTGAAATATTGATCGTAGAGCTTATGGAAGCAGACGGAGGGGTGTAACTGAGGCGAATCTCGCCATCAACGACCATCGCACTCATTCCTGAGATCGTCGTCGCCGCGACCGTTGTTGCCACCTGGAAACCGATTGCACGGGCAATACCTTCCATGGTCCAGTATCCGGAGGCCAGCGCAACTCCTGCTGATCCTCCTCCAGCGGATACCGTGAATGTAATTGCCGACGAAATGAGTAACCCTTGTTCTATTCCACCGCTTCCGGCAAGTTGAGCGGCCTGAGAAGCAAATTTAACATCGATTCCGTCAAGTAACCCTTTAACGTTGCTACCTTCAGTCCTTACCTGCATTCCTGAACCATGGCTATCAGTGACTGTGACTTGATGAAGATTATTCTTTGATTCGCGCGACACTGAAAAACCAAGGGCAGTGAGAATCGGCTGATCTGCCAGGATTCCAAATTCTCCATCAGAACCTATCTTGCCGGATGTAATCTGGATGTATCCTCCCATGCCTGCCACCAGCGTCTGGGCGGTTCCTACCACACCAACTCTTGAATTATCCAAATTCAGCCCGGAGTTTCCGGCTACGGCATTCTGCAAAGAAGCTGCAAGTTTATCCAGAGTCATCTGACCATCAATTGAGATGGAAGTAGTCTTATCGTTTCCCTGAAGATTGATCGTCCCAGGAGATTCCAGGGCGAATACCCCGTTGGCATCATAGAACTGCGCAATGCTTTGCAGTTGCGTGCTGCCTTCCGCCAGGACTGTTGGATCCAATCCGGATTTGGTAAATATCTGGCTTCGCGACATCATCGCCATACCGCCGGTTACCAGGGCGATACTCACGCTGAAGTCGCCGGCTACGGTACCGCTTTGACCGTTGACTATGCCTTTAGCCGCGTTCGAAGACGAGCTGAATGACGCTGTTTGACTGCCATCGAGAAGCTTTTTCGTATTGAATTCAGTGTTTCGCGAAATACGGTTCAGATCGTCGCGAAGCTGGTACACCTCTTTTTGGATTTCCAGGCGATCGTTTCCGGTCAGAGTATCGTTGCCTGCCTGAACTGCAAGTTCACGCATACGCTGAAGAATACTCGTCGATTCGTTGAGCGCACCTTCACCGGTCTGAATCATGGAAATACCGTCCTGGGCATTCGCCACGGCCCGCGTGAGACCTCTCACCTGTCGTCGAAGTTTCTCACTGATTGCTAATCCGGCGGCATCATCCGCAGCGGAGTTTATTCTCAATCCAGAGCTGAGTTTCTGAATGGATTTCTCGAGTCGCGATTGTGTAACGGCCAATGTGCCCTGTGTCCTGAGCGCCATCACATTTTGATTGATTTGCATATATTATCCTCCATGAAGTGTAGAAACGCATCCCTGCGTTCGTGAAGCCCGGTTCCATGCGAACAAGCATTTCAGGGAACCGCTGCATCTGCCTGTCGAATCGCTTCCGCATTTTTCAATAGCGGTCGCACTGGTCATTACGAACAATGGTCGCATTAAATGATCCGGGGCTCGTGGCGCTCCACCATATATCGTAAATTTAGATCTGGATGAAAGCTTCACCCCTTTCGGCGGACTTCTGCCAACAGTTCCGGATATTCTGCCGAGGTAGTGCGATATCTGCTTGATTGATCTGGGCCAGGGCGAATCCTGGCTTCTGGCTGCGAGAGATTTTTCTTGAATTATACTGCTGACGAACTTTCGTTTTTTAGAGATCATTGTATTCACCTTTCAATATATAATTAGAATGCTTATTGCATATAAAGTCTGTTTAATTGACCAGATACAGATTTATTATATTTAAACATTAGATATAAACATTTAATAATGTCTTCAGAACATAATCTCAATGAAGTATTAGTATCTATTTGTCGTTATAAATATGCGATGAATAGTAAGCTGCGGACGACAAAACCCATTCCATAGACTAATTCAAACAATAATGGAGTATGAGCTGACCGCTGTTTCGACCAGTCTGTCCGGCCGTTATCCGGATGTATCCGGATAACGCCAAGTCACTTTTTCAATCAGGCAAACTCAACTGGTGCTACTATTTCAGGAGTTGCATGACCGACTGAGGCAGGGTATTCGCCTGTGCGAGCATAGCCGTTCCCGCCTGGGTCACAATCTGGTCTCTTGTGAATTCGATCATTTCCGATGCTACATCGACATCACGAATGCGTGACTCGGCGGCCGTCAGATTGGTGTTAGCGCTTCGCAGGTTGTTGGTAGCATATTCCAGGCGATTCTGGTAGGCTCCAAGTTTCGACCGTTCAGCGGAAACCTTGTCGATGGCGATGTTTAACTTGCCCAAGGCAAGCGTGGCACCTGCGATATTCGTCATGTCGAGACTTCCGACACCCAGTGCATCGGCACTCATGTCGGCGAATGCTACTTTCATCGCCTGTCCCTGATCGGCGCCAATCTGAAATTGAGGTGTATTGTCGACGACGTGTAAACGGAAGTTCTTGTCGCCTGATCCTCTGGAATCTATCTGCGACGCAGCATCGAAACCGAATGTTGTATTGAGAAGGACATCAGCTCCGGCTACGGAGGCCGTGGAGGACAATGTCAGACTCACAACGCTATCGATAGAGGCGGCGTTATCAACATTTTCCCTGCCGACCCGGGTTGCGGTAAACGCCATGGCCCCACCGATCTGGTCGATACGCACTTTGACTGTGGCGGCGCTAAGAAGTTCATTAGCGGTGGCCTGAAAGTCCAGGAAGCGTCTCATATCAGCAATCTGGAACTGAGTGGTGCTCAAAGTGCCCGTGATGATTGTAATACTGGCCGTACCACCGTTTCCATCGCCGACCAGGAAGTTGAGTGAAGTCCCACTGGAAAGGTTGGTAGTGGAAGAGACACCAAGATATTCAGAGAAACCCCACTCGATCTTTGTAGTATCCTTCTTGCCATCCGCGAATCCGCTGTAAGTACCATTCAGGAAACCCAGAGTGGCTGCGTTGCTCGCATTGGAGATGGTAATCGTCGAGGCTATCGTCGCATTCGACGGGGGAGTAAATCCGATCCGAATCTGACCATCGACAATGGTCGTGGTAACTCCGGAAAAGATTCCTCCGGATGTAACATCGAGTTGTGACTGGATATCTCGCGCCAGTCCTTCCATAGTCCAGTAACCATCTGAGGCCTGAACAGTGGCCGTAGTGCCACCGATCTGAACCTGGAATGTAGCTGTTACCACGGCTCCGGCTGAAATAAGCAATCCCTGCTCAATTCCCTGGGTTCCGGCCACCTGAGCGGCCTGGGATGCAAACTGAACGTCTATTCCATCGAGAAGTCCTACTGCACGATCGGTCTGGGTCTGAACTTGCCGTGTATTGCCCAAGCTGTCATTTAGCGACAGTTCGACAAGATTGTTCTTGGCTTCACGCGTAGTGGCTATGCCCAAAGCGCTCAAGACGGATTGATCGGCAAAAAACCCTATTTTCCCATTCTCCCCAATCGTTCCGGACACAAGTTGAATATAACCCCCCATTCCGGCAACTCCGGTGGTGCTGGTACTCACCAGAGTAATCTTCGAATTGGCTATATCCAGTCCATTGCTACCATTGACCGCGTTTTGGAAATTGGCGGCCAACTTATCTAACGTCATCTGACCATCTATGCTGACCGATGAGGTTTTATCGTTTCCGACAAGAGTTATCGCCTGTGTATTCTCAAGAACGAATACACCATTCGCATCATAAAATTGTGCTATGCTTTGGAGTTGCGTGCTGCCATCGGCGAGTGAGGCGGAATCAGCTCCCATTTTGGTGAATATCTGGGTGCGGGCCATCTGCGCAATTCCACCATTGACAAGGGCGATGCTTACTGCATAATCTCCGCCCACGCCGTTTGGAGCCCCACCTTGTACAATACCCTTAACAGCAATACTGGAGCTGCTGATACTCGCGGTTTGACTTCCATCGAGAAGTTTCTTGGTATTGAACTCGGTGTTTCTGGAAATCCGATTCAGATCATCACGAAGCTGATTTACTTCTTTCTGAACTTCAAGGCGATCGTTGCTGGTCAGGGTGTCATTCCCCGCCTGAACCGCCAGCTCCCGCATTCTCTGAAGTATACTCGTCGATTCATTGAGCGCACCTTCACCCGTCTGAATCATCGAAATACCGTCCTGGGCGTTTGAAATGGCCCTGGCCAAACCGCGCACTTGCCGGCGCAATTTTTCACTGATCGCTAATCCTGCTGCGTCATCGGCAGCACTATTGATGCGAAGCCCCGAACTCAATTTTGCTATTGATTTTTCTAAACGTGAATTTGTAGTCGCGAGAGTGCTCTGAGTGTTAAGTGCAACAATATTTTGATTGATACGCATTTTAGATTCCTCCTTGAATCTGTTAAACTGACACGTCCTTATGTCAGCTGTGTTTCAAAAGTCAAATTGTCTTTGGTCAATCGATTCAATTACTTTTTAATATGCACCTCCGAAACATTTACCTTTATTCATTTTTATTACTTATTGACATGGGCTCTATCGGCCGAAACGAGTATTATCTTTCCCTGGTAATTCGCGATATTTCGTCATTATTAGCAGGTGGGAAATGTAATTGTTTACCGTTCATGCTAAAATGACTCATTTTCATCATTTTTCGTAGCACCTGCGAAATATTCGCAATTGCGCATTGGCGGATACGAGCCAATGCGGCAATGGGAAATGCCGCGCAGATACCGGAGACAACGGGAAAAAGATGGAATATGTTCTGTGTATTCCCAGCATCTGTGCCTGTGGATGAGGTGAAGTTGTCAAGGCCATACAGCAAGAAAGAGGGGGTCTCCCCTCTCTTTCTTGAGCTTTTAGTCGGGTTTACTTCAGAAGGTCGAGAACACTCGCCGGAGAAAGATTCGCCTGAGCAACCATGGCTATGCCAGTCTGAGAAACGATCTGGTTGCGAGTGAATTCGATCATTTCGGCGGCCACGTCGGTATCCCGGACATGCGACTCGGCTGCAGTAAGATTGTCGAAGGAACTCCGCAACCCAAGCATCGTTGATTCAAGCCGGTTCTGGTATGCGCCCAGTCTGGAACGTTCAGCTGAAACCTTATCTATAGCCGAATTTAAGGTAGAAAGTGCCCGATTTGCTCCCTCGATAGTAGTCATATCGAGATTCGCGACGCCGAGAGCATCCGCGCTCATTTCTTCAAACCCAACTCGCATGACCTGACCGGATGAGTCACCAATCTGAAACTGAGGCCGATTGTCGGCCACGTGAAGTCGGAAATTTTTGTCCCCGGAACCAATTGACATTGAGGAAGCACTTATGCCAAACATGTTGGAAAAATAGTCAATGGCGTTCGTCGACCCCGATGCACTGACACTCATCGCGACTTCACTCAATATCCTGGCAGCTTTGTCTGGAAGTTCATGTCCGACACGCAGACTGGTGAATGCCATGGTGTTACCGATCTGATCCACCCTTACCTGAACGTTGTTCGCTAACAATTGCTGATTCGCCGTCACCTGAAAATCCGTGAAACGGACAAGATCGGCTACTGTAGCCGTCGCACTTGAAAGACTTCCCGCCGCAGCCGTATAACCGGCAGGGGCGAAATTGATTACGGCTATTCCGGCGCCGCCATCGGAAACGCGAAAATTCATAACCTGAGCAGGGGCAAAGTTGCCGTTGCCGGAAGCCACATACATGGAAAAGCCGTTGACGATCTGTGAAGTATCCTTTGTGCCATCGACGAAGCCAGAGTATGTGTTGTCGAGAAATCCGAGTGTCGGGGCTCCCGAGGCACCAGTTATATTGATAGTGGAAGTAGCAGTACTTCCAGCCTGGGGGATATAACCAATTCGCAATTGTCCGTCAACGACGGAGGCTTCAAGGCCATTGACCACCGTGGCAACGCCAGCCACGGCTATCTGAGCATTGATGCTGCGAGCCAACCCATCCAGCGTGTAGTAACCGCTGTCAATTTGGACCGTAAGATTCGCAAATCCATCTCCTCCCGCAGAAATTGCAAAAGTCTGCACAGTATTTATGGAAAGTCCGTCCTGAAGACCGCTTGTTCCAGCAATTTGAGCCGCCTGAGAGGAAAAACGCACATCTATTCCATCGAGAAGACCAACAGCACGATCGGTCTCCGTGCGGATATTGCGGGTGTTTCCGTAAGAATCACGCATGGTGAATTCGACTACATTATTGACTGGTTCACGAGCTGTCGAGAATCCAAGGCTGGAAACAAGTGAAGAATCACCAACTAGCGATATGCGTCCGGAATCTCCGATAGCTCCGGATATCATTTCCAGGTATCCGCCCATGCTGGCTATATTCGTTTGAGCAGTGGATCGGACAGCTGCTGTCGAGAAGTCTATGCCCAATCCGCTTGTGGTATTTGCAGCGTTTTGTAAGCTGCCTGCCAATTCATCCAGCGTCATCTGGCCGTTTAACTCAACCGTGGCATTACGCCCATTTCCCTGGAGTGTCAGCGTTTGTGACGTGGAGAGAACGAATATGTCATTGGCATCGTAGAACTGAGCTATGCTCTGGAGTTGCGTGGATCCTTCCGCCAGCTCCGTCGGATTGGTATCGCGCTTGGTAAAGATCTGGGAACGCAACATCTGAGAAATGCCACCGGTAACGAGAGCAATACTTATTTCGAAATCACCGGACGTGGTAGTGTCGGGAAGGCCGTTTACAATTCCACGAGCAGCGCCCGATGAAGAACTTACGAGAGCAGACTGACTTCCATCAAGCAGCCGCTTCGTATTGAACGCGGTGTTTCCGGCTATGCGATTCAAATCGTCGCGAAGCTGAGTGACTTCTTTCTGAATCTCGAGACGATCGGACCCGGCAAGAGTGTCACTGCCAGCTTGAACGGCAAGCTCACGCATGCGTTGCAAAATATCCTGTGTCTCGTTCAAAGCACCTTCGCCGGTTTGAATCATGGAAGCTCCATCCTGGACGTTGGATATAGCCCGGGAAAGACCCCGAACCTGGCGCCGGAGTCTCTCGCTGAATGACAAACCCGCCGCATCATCAGCCGCGCGATTGATACGCAGACCGGTGCTGAGTCTCTCAATGGATTTTTCCAGGCGGGAACTCGTCATCGCTAAATCGTCAACAGTCCGAATAGCTATCGGGTTCTGATTTATGCGCATCGACATAATCGTTCCTCCCTGAACAATACAAAAACGAATGGAATTTTGTTCTATCGAACAAATTCCATTTCGACTTGTATACCATCCTCACGGCATCCTTGCCAAGGGACAAACTATCTGATGGTGTTCACTTAAAAATATCGTTAATCCGCTTCTAAATGTCAATCCTTCGATCATGCCACCGTGAAGGAATTTTCCGAATGACACAATGGGCGTGTCTTTCGACACGCCCATTTCAGATACAAAAGTGGATTGAATTACGCCACGGGGTTCAGCCGATAACTATTATCTCAGCAGATCAAGCACTCGCTGGGATGCTGTATTAGCCTGTGCTACCATTGACTGGCTGGCCTGAGCAAGGACCTGATATTTGGTCATTTGCGTCACTTCGCTTGCCATGTCAATATCGCGAATTCGAGACTCGGATGCCGTCATATTTTCAAGTCCGACGCGGAGGCTGTTGGTCGTATATGTCATGCGATTCTCTATGGCACCGAGTTTGGCGCGCTCCGAGGAAACTCGCTGAATCGCCTGGTCTATCAACCCAATGGCCGTTTGAGAATCGGCTACATTCGTCAGATTGATGTCTTCGATGCCAAGAGCTTTTATATCAGTTCGTATGATATTTGATTTTGCGACCTGCCCCTGGTTCGGTCCATCCTGGAACTGGATAGCAGCATCTTTCAGATGTATTTTGTAAGTGTAATCTCCCGAACCGTTGTCGTAGGTCTTACTGACCACATTGAGAACACTTGACAAGGTGTTTGGCGATGCCGGCGCCCCGAGTTCCGTCAGAGTCACCCGCCCCGTTTTACCCGGAATAGTAGAATAGATTCGAATGGTCTCCGTGGATGACGAGATCTCCGCGTTGACCTTTACACCAGTGTTACTGGCTCCCCCATTGATTAAACTGGCGAGAGACTGGATAGTAATGAATCCTGCTCCTGCAAGCCCCACGCCGGCCGAAGCTGCGGCTACCTGGACCTGGAAGCTTTTGCCATCCGCATCCATTACTGCAAATGAAAGATTGTCGGTGGCGGGATTTCCAAGAACCTCGTATCCAAAATGCGTCGCTGCCTGCTCATACGCAAAGTTCTGGTCAGCTGCATTTCCGTCAAAACCCGAGTTAGTAAACTGATCGTTAATATTTAAGCGGCTGAGAAGATATCCACCACCAGCATCAGCAATAGTGAAGTTCGAATCAAAACCTGTTTCCAGAGAACGGAATGCAAGAACTCCATTATCGTTCTCGGCTCGTATCTGAACATTTGTGCCAGTAATTTGCGCATTTATGGCGTCTACAAGAGAAGTCATTCCACCGGCGGAGAAATTTGAGTTGAGAGTGATTGCCACTGCGGCATTTCCGTGATAATCGGTGATAGTAAATTTTGCCGTCTGAGTTGTGAAATCAAAGTTAGCGATAGGAGCATTCGTCGATGTGGTGAGGCCAGCATTTCCACCAGAACCAGTGTATCGACCATTGGCGACGCCAAGGGAATTCCCGGCTGCGGCACCGGATATCGACACATAGGCTGCTGAACCAGTGTCAAGGGTATAGAATTCCAAGGCATACGCATCATTGATACGGGCCCGGACATTCATACTGGCGACAGCGGTCAATGTGTTGTTGACGATGCTGGCAATCTGGCTCATCGTGAAGGATCCTGACGCAATCACGATGTTAGCAGTACCAGAGGCTGAAAGTGAATCATCAACGTTGAATGTATAACCGCCGGCTGGAATAGAAATGGCCAGGGTTGCAGACAAAGTGTTAACAAAAGCGGCGGTGGGAGGCTGGAACATCAGATCTATGCCCTGGATAAGCCCAGCGGCTCTGTGTCCGGCGATCTGTGTCGCGACAGTAGTTCGCTCACCAGCGGGTGTCCCAAGATTCGTGCTTGAAACATCATAAACAGGATCTTGCGGAGCGATGACCTGCTGAAAACCAAAGGCCGTTATAAGTGCTTGATCTCCAGCCAGATTGACTCGGCCTACGTTGCCGTATTTCCCGCTGGTAACTTCCAACTGTCCGTTGGTGTCTCCCACGTTGGAAAAATTCGCGGTGGACCCGTCGAACTGCAATCCCTGGCCGAGCTGATCGGTTGTCATGGCCGACTGAATGCGGGCAGCCAATTGAGTGACAGTCAGATCTTTCGAAACTACTAACGGGGCCTGTTTGTTATCGCCCTGCACATAAAGCGTCTGCGGAATATCCAGAATGAATGTTCCGTTTTGGTCATAAAAGTTCGAAATCGATTGAAGGGTTGTGGTTCCACTGGCGACCTGGCCATCCGTTCGCATGAAAATATTCGAACGCTGTACCTGAACTGTCCCTTTCATTACCACCCCATTCTGGGTCGTAGGAAGAACAGTGACTGAGAAATCAGAGAAGGTCTGAACTTCGCCGGTAACAACCCCATCGAGGTTTTTCGGATCGCTGGTTGAAACCACAGCGGTTCCGCTGCCATCAAGCAGTTTTTTTGTATTAAACTCGGTGCCGTACGAAATACGGTTGATGTCTTCCTTGAGCTGGACAACTTCTTTTTGAATTTCCAGGCGGTCAGTCGAAGTCAATGTATCGTTGCTTGACTGAACTGCCAGCTCTCGCATGCGCTGGAGCATACTGTGAACTTCATTCAGCGCACCTTCAGCTGTTTGAATGAGGCTGATGCCATCCTGGACATTCATGATGGCTCTGTTGATGCCCTTCACCTGCGTGCGAAGTTTTTCGGAGATTGTCAACCCCGCCGCATCGTCAGCCGCCCGATTAATGCGAAGGCCCGATGACAGGCGCTCGATCGAAGCATCGTGTTGTGCATCGTTGATAACCAGGTTCTTATGAGCAGTTAGAGCGGCAATATTGGTATTGATTTGAAGGGACATGCTGTTGCCTCCATACGTTGTCGGGGTTCTTTGCCATTTTTATTGCTTGTACCCCGTCTACTGATTCCATCGGATTCCCCAAACCCATTCCGTTAGGTCGGAAATCCGTGGTTAAAGCCAGATTTTAGCAATTGTCTTTGTTTTTCACTCGAAATCACGCACATATAGTCTATTTCGTTTTTTTTCCAAGATTCT
Organism: Candidatus Rifleibacteriota bacterium; assembly: GCA_015233155.1. Classification (GTDB taxonomy): domain Bacteria; phylum Muiribacteriota; class Ozemobacteria; order Ozemobacterales; family Ozemobacteraceae; genus JADFYG01. Next base: position 123,515 of record JADFYG010000001.1, on the reverse strand, counting down.
TGAAAATGTCATCCGGCAGGGATTTCAACTGGTCGGCACCCTTGCTCTTTGCAGCGGCCTTGTTTTCACGTTGTATCTCTTCATATACTTCCCAGCGATGCACTTTTACAGTTTTCGGAGCATTGATACCGATTTTGACCTGATCTTTGCCTATATCCACCAGGACGATTTCGATGTCATCACCGATGATGATCCGTTCGTTGATTTTCCTGGTTAAAACCAGCATTATCGCTTGTCCTCCAATTTTTTGGAGTCCAAGGAGCCCATGACTTCACTGAGTTTTTTCTCGCGCTTGGCCATCTCTTCAACGATATTGGCCTTGATCGAGTGTGTTGCGTTGCTCGAAATAACCTGCCTGCCCTTTCTATTGATCGCATTTATTACGAGAGGTCCCTGTAAATTGGCAGTCATGTCGCGAACATTTTCCGGTACAGTGACGATGGAGTACAGAACCGCATCTTCGGCTCTTTCAAGTCCAAGAAAGGCCGCATCTGAATCCGCAAGATCCAGATCGTATGAGAACAGGAAGTTAAGCGGTTCAATAATGATAAATGCGAGATTGCCGTCGTCGAGAGATTGAAGCCACCTGAAAGGACTACCTTCCTGCGAGTTCAGTATGACGAAGCGATGGAATTCATTGAATCCCAACAATCCCTCGGGAAACTGGACGATGTCTTCATTCGAGACATCGATTTCACCGAATCTGGTCGTTACAAATTTCATATGCTCCGTCAACGCTCCCCTACTTGAGGAAATCCATGAGAGTAGTCTGCAAAACACGAGCGCCCGTCTGGAGAGCTGCCGAAAAGGCAGTCTGCAGAGTGGTCATCTTAGTGATTGCTTCCGTCATGTCTATATTCTCGACAGAATTGAGTAGTTTGTTTATATTTAATGACAAATTTGTTTGTTTTTCTTTTGAGGCATCAACGCGATTGGTTTTGACGCCTACCTGAGCATGCAGTTTCAGCGTGTTTTCTAGGTCGCTGGATATTTCACGTATGCTTTGAACAGATATTGCTGTTCCGTCGCCACGGAACAAGCTGTCGCGAAGATCGGTGAGCGTTTGAAATATTCCCCGGGTGCCGCCAAGTCCCATCGCTGACGCTACTGCCTCTTCCGGTTTTCCGAGATCACGCACCTTGATGAATGGCTGTCCCTTGGTATTAGTCAGATTGAGGCGTTTGCCATCATCGTCGATCCAGGCAGCAAGATTGAAACGCGTATCAGTTGTGGAAATCTTCTGCATCAGATCGCCAACTGTCTTGGCGCCTGTCAAATCGATCTCGCCCGAAAATTCGCCGCTCTGAACAAAGACTTTTCCGGTAGGAACGCCGCCCTCGCCGACACGCAGCAGCGATAGCGAAGTTTTCTCCGTCACGGCGGGGTCGATATCGGTCCCGACGAGACGATTGTCTATTGTTTTCCCGGCGATCCCGAGATCCGACGCTGCGCTGAAATCAACATCCGCAACCTGGAACCATCCTGATGCACCGTGATTCTTGTCATCCAGCTCGATTCCGTTGCGATTAGCGTTTATTTTTGCTTCAACATATATGCCGTTTGCCGGATCGTTTATCTTGTTCAGGACGTCCTGAACTGTTTTGGCTCCTCTGAGATCTATCGTGGCAAATCGCCCGGCCTTGTCGGTTATCCTGATGCGGCCAAGCTGCACTCCCTTGTTGAACTGGCGACTGTTATTCAGAGTGGATAATTCAGTGTTGCCATCGACAGCCGGATTCAAATCAAGTGAACCTATAAGTGTGGGCAGGTTTTTTACGGGAATAGGCGCACCTGAAATCTTGTCAGGATATTGATTCGTACTGCCATTGAGGAATCCCAGATCACGCGCGGTATTGGACTTTTCCTCGATCGTGATGCCATTGCCGCCTGGAACCGCGTTATTATCCTGAACCGTGAACCACCCCTTAACCTGATCCCAACGGGCCGTGTATTTTCCGGTTTCATTGATCTTGTCGACTACGTCCTGAATGGTAGTGACATTGCTGAGGTCGACCTCGGTAGTCTTACCATCCGAACCTTTCATCTCGATAAAGCCCTTTTGAGGCGGCGGAACCAGTGCTGAAAGTGCCGTAGTGGCCGGAAAACCGATGCCAACCTGATCTCCGATCAGCAAGCTTCCCTGAGCCGATTTGGATAGCCCCAGCGGGTTCGCGACCGTCGATACTTCACGCACCTTGATAGGAAGAGAACTTTCCTCGATACGAAAATCGTGAGTCCCAAGGGTCGAGTCTGTGAAATCTATGCGATTGGTTCCGGAGTTGAATGCAGCTACCGGCTGACCGTCAAATCGCAGATTGACCATGTCGACCACATTCTGAACGGTTTTGGCGTCATGCAAGTCTATAGTTTCGAAAGAGCCATCATGACGGCTGATGCGAATAAAACCCTGACTAATACCAGCGCCACTATTCAGGGTGGATAAAAGGGTGGCTCCGGATGTGATTGCAGGATCAGCAATAGAGGTGATTGTGGTGCCACCTCCGGCATTCTGAAGTATACCGAGACTCGCAGCTGTTGTCGCACCTGGAGCCGGAAGAGTGACTTCCTCTACGCGAAAGGAATTTCCTCCGGCAGTAGTGTCAGAGAGACTGATCATGCGGCTTGTGGCGTCGAATGCAGCAACGACCGGGCCGGGAGGAGATCCAAAGCCTGTGTTAATCGAGTCGATTGCATCCTGAACAGTCACAGACTTTGTCAAATCAATCGTTGCGGATGTGCCATCATGGCGGGAAATCTTGAGATAACCGGTTTCGATTCCCTTGCCGGCATTGAGTGCCGACAGCGGTGTGGCAACGGATTCGATCGCGGGATCAAACGTAGCATTGATAGTGTTTCCGGCTCCGGCATTTTTGAGAAGACCTAGGTCTAGAGCTGTGTGAGGAGGAAGATCCTCGATATATAACTGATTCTTTTTCGACTCGATGGAAAAATCATTGCTGCCGCTGGTTTTGTCTGTAATTTCCAGGCGATTGCGAATTGGATCGAATTTCGCACTGAGGGTGGCCCCGTTTTCGAGACCATTGATTTTGTCCACAACGTCTCCGACTGTGAGTGCACTCGAAAGATCGAGTCGATGATTTCGGCCGTCGCGAGTATTTATGCTTAAAAATCCGGCGGGCATGCCTTGTCCGCCATTGAGCGAAGCGAGAGGAGTTGCCAGGGCTTGCATGGCTGGATCGGAAAGCCCGACCAGAATGGATGTCGCGCCGCCATTGCGGTACAAGCCCAGCGCGGCTGCCGTGTCAGACGGAGTTTCCTGAATGCCCGCCTTGAATGACCCGGACTGATTGATAAGAGCTACGACATCATCAATCCGGACCGCGCTCTTCAGATCAATAGTGCGATCGATTCCGTTGGAGTCGGTAATTACAATGAGCCCTGGCTGCATGCCACGACCATCGTTGAGAGCGTCAACGTTGAGCATGGGACTTAGAGTCGGCGAACGCTCTCCAAATGATGGTTCCGGGACAATTGGAGCTCCTCGATAGAACAAGTCAGCGCCACTGATGTTCTTGTCGATGGTTACGCCGCTGTCGATTTCAGTTATGAGTTTTTTATTATCGCCATTGAATCCGACATCGACACTATTCGAAATATTTTGATTCAAGCGGGTTTCCCCAAGGGTGGTAACAACGCTTGTCATGGCTCCGGTGGTCTGACCGCTGACTGTTGAAAGCGGCTTTGTATTTACATCATTCCCCGAGAAAATATATTCCCCTGCAACATCAGTATTTCCAGTGTCCACTAGATGCTGAAGGAGTTGGTTTATTTCTCCACCTATCGCATCCCGATCTGTCTGAACGAGCGTATCGTTTGCTCCCTGAACAGCGAGTTCGCGAACACGTTGCATCGTGCTTTCGATGTCAGTCATTGTACCATCGGTGCTGTCCAGCCATTCCTTTGTCCGATCGATGTTTGAAAGATACTGCGTGTGCTGGAAAAGATCAGTCTGACTCTGCATGCTCAGCGCATTATTAACCGGGTTTTCTGAAGCCTGAATGATCTGTTTCCCTGAACTGATTTTGATCTGCATCTTCGACAACTCTTCCTGATTACGATTCAGAACATTCAGAAAAGAACTTGTCACCCATGAGGTTGAAATACGGTCCATGTTTGCCTCCTTAATTCAGACGGGAAAACGGTTTTCTGACCTTTCTTCCTCGCCGGTCCGAAAATGGCTACGTCAGCATGCCGTTGATGATTTTATCGAGCATGGCATCGACCGTGGCAACAACTTTAGAAGCTGCGTTATAGGCCTGCTGGAATTTGATGATATTCGTGAGTTCTTCGTCCAGGTTAACGCCCTGAACTGAGTCTCGCTCTGATTTGAGCTGTGTCATGAGATCGTTGCTGTATGACTTTTCGCTGCCGGTCGTCTGGCTGTCAGTCGCGACTTGTGTCACGGCTTTATTTATAAAATCACTGAATGTCGCCTTTCCGTCGAAAAAGAAGTCTTTCTGTGCGACCTGAGCGATAGCAATGGCGTTGCTCCCGTCTCCGTCGCCGTTATATGAAGGCAGACAATCAGTTGGATTCAGATAACTGCCTTTAGCAGCGGCAATGCCAGTACCATCACTGGTGATGCTGTCATCAAGGGCGAGATTTTTCACTGCGTCAAGATATGGTTTGTTTGGATCCGTGGTCGTAATGGGCTTGAAGAAATTACGCCCGCTCACCCCATCCAGTCCAAAACCCTGGCGGTGAACTGCATTGACCTCTGTAACGAGCTTATATGCCATCTCATCAAGTTGATCCCGCAGTGTTTTAACGTTTCCATCACGCGTTTCAAGGAGCCCCTTGATTTTGCCTCCGGTTACTATTGGCTCCAGGTTCATATTTGCCACACCCGATTTTTTAATCAACAAGGTCACACCGGGAATAGCATCAGTCACTTTGTTTTCTGCAGTCACATATTGATGTCCATTGACGACAAAAATGGCATCCCTGGCCTTCACGTCCTCTTTCAGATTCAAAATAGTTCCAATATTGCTGGTCCCGTCCTTCAGGGAAATCGTATTTGCCGTACCGGTGAGAGCAGATTCCATGACCAGTTGTCCCGCTTCATTGACCTTGGCGTTTACGTTTATATTCGCATCATTGATCATTTTTACCAGGCCATTCATGTCGGTGGTCTGAGCGTCCAGTTGAAAAGTTCTGCCATTGACAGTGAAATTACCGCTGCTGGCGCCAAAATTGGAAAGTGGCCCGTTTAAAGGGTGGAACGTTAAAAATGAGTATTGACGCTCGGCCTGGGCAGTCTGCTCAACACTGACAGTCAGATTGCGATTATCGGTCGTGTTGGTAGTTATGGCATCAGCAATTTCCGGGTGATCGGAAAAATTCGGATAATCCTTGCTGTCGCTTATCGTTCCTGGATCGTCGCTCGTCTTTGTCGTCATGTAAAGGCCACTGAAATGGCCGTTATCAACCAGCATGTGACGCCCTACCCGTATCGAGAGAAGTCCCTTTGAGTCGGTTGAGGTTTCCGCGTTCACCAGGTTCGCCAATTTTTCCACGAGCACCTGCCGCTTATCACGCAGATCGTTAGCTTGTCCCTGGCCCGTCTCCGCCTTTCCTATCTGCACATTCAAGTTAGCGATCTGTTGCCCATAGGCGTTGACCTGACTCAGGGAATCCTCGAGCTGATTCTCGATACTGCCTTGCATGGAATGGTCGGGAGTGCCTTGCAACCTGCGCAGCTGAGAATCGACATCCTTGAACTGAGCGACAAGAGCATCGCCTTCTTCTTTCACATTGGCGCGCAAAGCAGTATCTGATGGATTGACCGAAAGATTTTGCCATGACGCCCAGAATTTATCGAGCTGATCACGAATGTTTGTCGTACCTGGTTCATTCATGATTGATTCCACCTGCTTCATAATGTCATCCGAGGCCGTCTGTTTCGCGAGAGTACTGGTTTCCTTTGTAATTTTAGTGTCTATGAATGCGTCGCGAAAATTCTTGATCTGATCAACCCCGACACCCGTTCCGACTTGCATCAGGGTCGTTCCGTTATACATGTCCGGAGTCGACCATGGTGCAGTTGCGGTCAAATCAGCCCTTTGCCGCGAATAACCGTCGGTATTTGCGTTGGCGATATTCTGAGAAGTTACGTCCATAGACGTGCGCTGAGCCATGATTGCTCGCTTGCCAAGTTCAATGCCGAAGAAAGTTGAACTCATGTATGTCTGCCTCCGGAAACCCGCTTTCTTCCATTTCTTATGGCGACGGGCCTCGAGGGAAAATCCTTTTTCCCTATAATCATTATCGACTGGCAGCACTGATTACTTGAATGTAATTATTCGTATGCTATACTTCGTGTGAAAAACAGCAAATTCCTATCTTATAAGAGCAACCTGCAAACTGATCGAAAAATATTCCCATCCTGTGCCGGAGCAAATAACTATTCCTTGTCGCGAATTTTGCAGGAACCTTCAGGACAAAGGGTAACCAGGTGACATATAAAGACACGCTTGATCCATCGGACTGGAGCGATTTCCGTAGTCAGGCACACCGCATGCTCGATGATATTATGGACTTTACTGAACATATACGTGAGCGTCCGGTCTGGCAGCCGATTCCTCAATGCATACGTGATATATTCCGACAACCATTACCGCGAAAACCAACCGATCTGGCGTCAATCCATAAAACGTTCATGCAGGATATTCTTCCGTTTTCTGTTGGAAATGCACATCCCGGCTTTATGGGCTGGGTTCATGGCGGGGGAACTCCGGTCGGCATGCTTGCGGAGATGCTGGCGGCCGGGTTGAATTCAAACCTTGGCGGGCGTGATCAGATACCGGTCGAGGTAGAACGTCAGGTCATACAGTGGATGCGTGAATTGTTCAGTTTTCCCGACACTGCCAGCGGACTTTTTGTTACCGGCACCTCAATAGCTAATCTGATAGCCATTCTAGTTGCACGGACCGAGGCAATAGGTCCGGATGTACGTAGGCACGGCATCGCCGCGACCAATAAGCGACTGATCGCATATACTTCGGCTGGTGCTCACGGTTGCATCGCTCAGGCAATGGATTTATCCGGAATTGGAAAAGATGGCTTAAGAATCATTCCCATGAATGACCGATACCAGATTGACATCAGTGCATTGGAACAGGCAATTACAAACGATAAAAATGCCTCACTAACGCCTTTTCTAATTGTTGGATCGGCCGGAACTGTCGATGTTGGGGCTATAGACAATCTTGCTGCCATTGCCGATATTGCTCAGCGGGAACGACTCAGATTTCATATTGACGGAGCTTACGGTGCCCTAGCCATGCTTGCGCCGGATATAGCTCCACGCCTATCTGGAATTGAGCGTGCCGATTCCATCGCTTTCGATTTTCATAAGTGGGGGCAAGTCCCTTACGATGCCGGATTTATACTCGTCAGGGACGGAACTCTTCATAAAAACACGTTCGCATCACCGGTAGCTTATTTAAAGCGAGAGGCGCGAGGGATGGCCGCCGGCTCACCGTGGCCCTGCGATTTTGGCCCCGACTTATCCCGTGGGTTCAGGGCACTCAAGACCTGGTTTACATTCCAGGCATATGGTGCTGAAAAGCTTGGCAAAATGATTGCCGGCACCTGTGAACTTGCACAATATATGAAGCAGCGAATAGAAAGAGAACCAATGCTGGAATTGCTTGCTCCGGTTGAACTGAATATTGTCTGCTTCCGATATCGCGGTGAATACACAGATCGCTTGAATTCGGACATCGTAATAGCAGTTCAGGAATCAGGAATCGCTGCACCTTCAACAACAACCATCAATGGCCATCTTGCCATTCGAGCGGCAATTGTCAATCACCGTACGACTTCGGATGATATAGATGCTTTGATTGAAGCAACACTTTCATACGGAAATACCATTTCCAGAAACATTCAGCTTAAATCAATATAATGAGCAAAATGCAGAATTTCTGTAGCATATTGCGTTTTTTCGGGGAGAATTGTTATGCGCCCGTTTTCAGGCGATTGATTCCCCCTGCGGAATATATCGTGAATACGGCATAAATATTTCATGGCTTTCGATGACAGACAGTCTCACACGGAAAGCAAGGACCAGGAACCGCTGATCGGACTTCCAGCGCTCATGAGAATGGTTTTTGAAAACGTTGACCTTACTCCTTTGGGGATGCGTCTGCTGGATCGAGTGAAAAACCACCCGAATGACGCAAATGCATTTATGGATATGTCGATCATCCTGCAGTTCAGAGGAAAACGCGATGTCGGCATTGCTATGCAGGCCGAAGCATTAAAAATGCAGTCAATTTATCGGTTTCCAACCACCGGCAATCAATCCGGAATTCGGGTATTGGCCATAATGGGTCCCGGTGATTTGATGGTAAACACCCCTCTTGAATTTTTACTGGAAGACTCGGATATCACGTTGTATATGGTTTATATCAAGCCCGGACAGCCCTTTCCATCTTCATTGCCCGATCACGATCTGGTGTTTGTCGCTATTTCTGAGTCCGATCAGACTCATGCACTGCTTCAACATGTCGGAAAGCTTTTGGAAACATGGCCGCGCAAGGTCATCAATTTGCCTGCCCGCATTAATATTTTGTCGCGAGACAGCGCCTGCGCCTTACTACAGAATTTGCCGGGAGTGGTTATGCCGATCACAGCAAGAGTCTACCGGCGAACTCTGGAGCGTATTGGCCTGACAGAACTCCCGATTAGCAGTATCCTTGCGGATTGCAAGTTTCCGGTTATTGTCCGACCTGTCGATTCTCATGCAGGCCATGGTCTTGCCAGGTTAGATCAGCTGGCTGACGTTGAGGGCTTTTTATCGACATCGCCAGAACACGAATTCTATATTGCACGCTTCGTCGATTATAGCGGATCGGATGGTTTGTTTCGCAAATGTCGTATCGTGCTTATTAAAGGCCAACCTTTCATTTGCCACATGGCAGTATCTCCGCGTTGGATGGTCCATTACCTCAATGCCGACATGATGAAAAACGCTGAAAACAGGGCAGAGGAAGCACGATTCATGGCCAGTTTCGATGATGATTTCGCACGCCGCCACGCCGAGGCATTCCACGCCATCAACGAACGCATAGGTCTCGACTACCTTGGTATCGATTGTGGTGAGACGATTAATGGGCAATTGCTGATATTCGAGGTCGATAGCAACATGATTGTCCATGCAATGGATCCGATTGATATTTTTCCATATAAACAGCCACAAATGCGAAAAGTCTTTAATGCCTTTCGTCAGATGTTAATCAATGAAGTGAAAGAGTTCCAAAAGTGATTGAATTGAGCAAGCCACTTCTGGGAAGCCGATCAGTGCATAATTGTGCATGAACTGCTGAAAGACTTCAGATTGTTACCGACAGAGCGACTTTTACTTGATGGAGGCGATGCGCGCATAGCATTGGACCCAAGCCTCGCCTTGAATAAATATGGTTGCTCACCGATTCCAGACCCCGGTGTAGCAGCATTCGCCTCATCGACCGCATCTACAATTTCAGAACCAAGTTTTGCTGCGGCAGACCGGCTTCGCCGCAGGCTTGCCACAAACATCCATAATGAGACCCACGAGGCGCTGTACACCCGCGAACTGAATCGGATACGACAAGAGCTGTTGTATTTATGCGGCGTATCTGACATGCATGGCCTGGAAATCATATTCGCAGCGTCTGGTACGGACTTGCATCTGATTGCCGCTCAGATGGTCGCAGGCTCTGAATTGATGCCAACTCTAATCATTATGACGGAGTCGGATGAAACCGGCAGTGACGTGTCGACTGCCCTGAGCGGGCAGCACTTCAGCACACGCTCCGCGCTCGGTTTTCCCACAATCGAGAAAACGCCTATTGGCGGTGGAAACGCCATAGAAGTTGTTACAGTGCCTGTTCGGCTGGCCAATGGCAACCCACGGCAACCTTCTGCGGTTAATGCTGAAATAGAAACCCTCGTAACCGGCTCCGCGAAAAGAGGGCAACGCGTTCTTTTGATCCTGATAGATCTTTCAAAAACCGGATTAATTTCGCCTGACCTAGGCTATGTCTCAGCACTGCATCGCCGACTACCTGAAACAGTCGATGTATTGGTCGATGCATCTCAATTCCGGATGGCACAATCCACTTTAAGGGCTTATCTGAATCAAGGCTTCATAGTGGCGATGACCGGGTCAAAATTTGTTACCGGTCCGGCTTTTTCAGGCGCATTACTAATTCCGTCATCGGTCGCAGTACGGCTTCGCGGGCACCGGCCGTCGGCAGCGCTAAACTTATACTCGGCACGCGCTGACTGGCCCGATAACTGGGCGGTCGCGGAAAATCTCGCAAATATCGCGAACTTTGGCTTGTTACTGCGGTGGGAAGCGGCATTGGAAGAACTGCGCATGTTTCGATCAGTGCCTGACGCACAGGTCAAGAGTTTCCTCAAGGCATTTGCGGACGCCGTACAGAATCGCCTGATGAGTGATCCCGCTTTCGACCCCTTACCTGTATCCCCAATTGTCCGAACTCCGTTGATAGACGCATCGGGCTGGGACCACATTCCGACAATCTTTTCATTTCTGCTTTATCGGCCCGGCCCTGACCACAGGAAAGTTCATTTAAGCCGCGATCAGACATTGCAGATATATCAATCGATGCAGGCCAACCTCGCCAACGGTAATGGCTTGCCACTCCCCGGATTAAACGGAAAGCCCGCCAGATTACGTTGCCAGTTAGGGCAACCAGCTGCATGCGGAAACCGCAACGGTATACCGGTTAGTGCTTTAAGGCTGTGCGCCAGCGCCAGACTGATTGTAGAGGCGACATCGCAAAACGGAGCAAAGGCGTCAGCCGTAATTCATAGAGCTTTAGCAACACTGGACACAACGGCATTGCTCGTCAAATGCCACAATGAATGAATACTGAGCACACCCAGACATCACGTAGTGGCGGGTTAAACCCGCCACTACGTGATTGAATCATCAATATCGCTGCCGCGTTTCCCAGTTATTCAATGACTATGTATGATGGACTTGGGCTGTTGGGATCATGTCTGATGCTGTATTTATCGAGACCAAAAACTTCTTTCACCGCGAGAGTTTCACCGGGGAAATCTTTGCAGTTCAACTCGTCGAATCCGATCACGCTTCCCTTTGTAAGATGCCCTTTGATCGCATTCAGGCATGTTTTCGTAGGCTCATAGATGTCAAAATCGAAATATGCCATGGCAACGATCGTCTCCGGATTATCCTTCAGATATTTCTCGATCTCGACGGACGCATCCCCCTTGACCAGTTCAAATTTCTTTATGTGCGAAACAGGGCTTTCTTCCTCATGATAGGCCAGAACTTTGTTGAGAAAATCCGCATAACCTGCCGTAACCTTGTATGTGCCTTTCTTGGCATATTCAGACGTACCATCTTTAGCGCAAACTGACGGGAACCCCTCAAACGTGTCGAATCCGATTATCTTTCGACAATAGTTGAACGGCTCGTACATACCGCGACACGCAGAAAATAAAGCAAGATTCTGTCCCCAGCGGCAGCCGAACTCAATGACATTGCCATGAATCGGCAGGATTTTTTTATACAGATCGTGCATGAACAGGATACGGGAAAGACTTTGTCGTTTGATGAACAACCCCAGGTTTGCAAGCAATTCATTGTCAGGAATCGGGCAGTTTTTGAAAAGTTCAAAAAAATTCGCCCTCGCATTACTTTCCTTGTCGGATGACAATTCCCCAAATCTTTGTTGTTCCATTTTTTCTGTCCAGCCTCCTTATAAAGTTTATTTTTTGTAACCTGAATCACATCTTTATGAAACCATTTTCTTCGCAGGCATTTCCGAAGGCTTGTCAGATCTTATAACGACTTGTTCACAGATTTGAGTAAACCGGCTTTTACACATGTTTCTGCAAGCTCGTGGAAAAGATCGAACGGCATTTTGCTTCGAACCGCCATTCGAATCAGGTCATGCTCTCCATCGGCAAGATTTAGAAGCCACAATAATGTTTTTGCCCGCTCCTCAGTAACCTGTACACCGCCAACACTTTCATACAAACCCCTTCTTCCAAGTTGTGGTTCGCAAAAGGGCATTGTGCGGCAATATGTAAGATTTCGATCAATTGTGTGGCAGATCTCGAAACACACGTCAACTGAGTTGCTCATAGCCTCGAAAGAAATGAAATCACGATTGTCAAGCGAAGTATGATATTCACGGAATTCCCCGTACAGTGCTCTCGCAATCACCCCGACCGGCAGGTTGAAACCAGGCGAGCAATATTGCCTCTCATCGCTTCCGTTCGGATCGAAATCCAGGAGGTGAAACAGGTTGTCGGTTCGCTTCGTCAATACGACCTGAGCGGCTCGGTCAGCGATAGTGTCTCCTCGTCGCGATTTCATATAGGTGAAGGGTCGCGCATCTCCGACACAGCTCACGACGAAACCCGCCACGAGTTTCTCCAGCAAGTGCGTACCAAACATCGAAAGAAATGTGATACTTCCTATAGTTTCCGGAAGGAAAACGAAACGATATGTCAATCGTCTTCGCGGAAGCAAAGCAAGCCGACGATACAAAAAAGCTGAAACCAGCGGCCCGGACAGTTCATTGTTGGCCATCGACGGATGACATGTATAAGTCGAAATCAATACCTCGTCTGCAGTTTCTCCAGGCAGGATAGCCTGGGAAATCGTCAACGATCCATCGATATGATCAGTGTCTACAACTACCTCGTAGATGCCATCTTGCAATCCTTCCCGCATTTGATGCGACAGACAGAAACCCCAGCGCGGTGAATAGTAACTGGTCTTGTATGGGATCGCATCGGGAATTTCGGGAAGACTGAACAAGTGTTTGTCCAGTTCTGCAAGAGTCATGCGTCCTCGAAAAGGTATCGAATAGTTGAGAAGATGGAGTGTGTTTTCACGTATATCCAGTATACGTCGGCCACCAGGCGCTATGACATAGGCTTCCCGACATACCCATTCCTTTGGAACAATCCAATCGAAACACTTTGTCCCAGTCGGAACTTCGAAGCGTTCGAAAGGAACCAGCTCGGAGAGAATATCATGACTTTGCCTGACTCCATGGCCAGTAATGCTGCGCATGATAGGCCAAAGACGCTGGAAATAAGATTCCATGGCGGCGATTTCCGTCTTATCTGTCATTCATTCACCTCACGGAGCGAGCATTCTGCGCGGTAAATTTCACGTCCATGAGTTTCCGAAGATCTTTATACGTAGTGGTTTTTTCCATTTCCTGGGATCGAAAAGTAATATCGAATGCTGATTCTATTGACAACAGTAATTCGAGCTGGCGCATTGAATCCCAGCCAGGAGTCAGACCGAGTCCTGCCTCAGCAAGAGCAAAATCAGGCGCAAGATGCAGGAATTTCCTGATCAGCCCATCCAATTTGGAAGAAATATCGGATACCGACTCGTCCTGTGTGGATTGGGCTAAAATGTCCGACTTCTCTTCGGCAATATCACTTTCAGGCCCCTGAATCCCTTCACTCCGAATTTCACTGACTGGTTCATCCACTGGCTCACAAGCTCGTTTACTCATACATTTATCAAAATGCTCGATGATTTGTATCCAGTCGGGGATCTCAGGAGTGACTTTCCGCACGTCATAAAACCAGTCTCCGCCGGTAGTTTCTTCGACAAAACCGTTATTACTGTAGATGCTCCGTACAGGCCCGTTTTTTTCGGTCGGAATGATGCGGCCGATGATCTGATCCATGCCCAGTTCGCGAGCCGTCCGCCGCGCCCAGGATAAAACGGCGACTTCGATTCCGCGTCCCAATACCCGGCAGGATAACAGAAAACTGTCAATCAACACTTTGCGAGGGGCCGGAGCGTTCCAGCGAAGAATGATGACGCCTATGTTTTCCAATGCGGAAAACTTGTCTTCAGTGCCAATGACAATTACCCAGTCGCCACCCGATTTCATTGTATCCAGATCCTGCCGCGTATACCGCTTTGTCGTTGCATTAAACTGGTTTGTCTTCGAAATCAATTGTACTGCTCTGTCGATATTGCCTTTATCAAGTGAGAACAAATGCACTCTGCTATCAAGCGATGCATAAAAATCCTCTATCCTGTCAAACGCCCGCCGTTGGCCATCTATTTCACGTTTCGCCTGATAAGCGGCTGCTCGCTTTTTATCCTCAACCGTGATCACCGAACATTCAAGCTCAGGCGCAGACAACAACGCAGACGAGTAAAAAGCAGGATCCTCCGGAAAATCAAAAGTCTTCACTCGTGGAAGCTGAAGACGCATTTGCTCACGTTCAGCCGGGTTATCATCGACGAAAAGAATGTTATCAAGACCGATATTCAACTCATCAGCAATTTCCTGAATATTTTGCGATTTCAAATTCCAGTTAATTCTGGATGCCGCGAAATCTTCTTCACGCAAAACCATCTCCGGATGACTATTAATTACCTCCAGGGCAGACTTTTCCTCGTTTTTACTGCATATTGCCAAGGCTATCCCGCGCCCCGACAAGCCTTTCAAGGTACGCTGAAAAGCTTTGAATGCGTTCCCGGGATAATCGCCACCGATCTTAATGCCTTCAAAACCGTCTTCTCCGAGAACGCCGCCCCACAAGGTGTTGTCCAGATCGACCACAATGACACGAACAGTTTTCCCGAGGTGAGAAAGCATTATTCCGCAGTAACGCCGGATCAGATACTCCGAAAACGATTGTGAAAATGGAAATTTGCCGAGACGCCACAGTCGCTCGTCGAAGGTCGGTCCCGTTCTGAACAACAGCGCTGCCTGATTCAGGTCGAATAACGAAACATTATTAGTATTGGAAACGACGACTTCGAGTTGCTCGTTAAAATACAGGACTCGCTTTCGAACTCCATCGCTTACCGTTGCGTCTGATATTCCTAGGACCAGTGGCTGGCTGTTTATGAATGAATTCACGTAAATATGGCCACCACAGGTCGAAGCATATAATTTTAATGCATCTGTAAAGCGATCGAAAAGCTCTTCTTCATTATCGTTTTGAGATCGATCGTTAAGTGTGTCAATGCAGAGAATATCCTCAAGACGATCGACGAAAAATGTAAAATCGGCGTTGAACGCCTTTAATTCAGATGATCCGGCAAACAACTCATTATACTGTTGTCCGAATGGTGGTGCATAAACTTCGATCAGACGATCGGGAGCAAACATAGCGGCACATTGCTGTACAGCGGTCTTTAGCAGCTCTAGGTTTGTGGCGCCGATCAATGCCATCTTCAATGGGCGCTTTCCGATGTTTTTATTCCTGACCGCGAGACGAATCTTCTCTGGCTCATGCAAAAGAACGAAAGGGTCTTGTTTCAGAAGATAGCGGGCTGCACGGGCGACATCAGAGCAAAGAGCCGTTTGAACGCTTCCCCTTCCGAGAGAGGTGCTTTTGATGCTACCATTACGCGACATTTCATCGGCAATCGGCGAAAAATCATTCAGTGGATTGATTGCCAGATCCCGGACAAACATACGGGCGGTTACATTATGATAACCGTCTCCATAATCGGCTTCGCCGATGAAATCTTTGAATAATCGGTAGGGAACGAGGACTTCCTCTTCGTATTTATGGTATTGGGTACATGAATCCCATCCGCAACCAAGCATTATCACGCGGGCGTTTTGCCGTTCGAAAAAAGCAAACACGGAATCTTCGCCAAACGTGGTGGAATTTTTACACGCTATCAATTCTTCAGCCAATGCGCCGGCAACAGCGAACGAGTAGATCGGATGCGGCGTTCGCCGCACGCCTTCCAGCTCGAGAAACCACCCTCCCAGTTGTCCTGTTTCCGAAATTGAATCGTGAAAATGATATCGCTTCCGGCCGCAAAAATCCCAGGTGAATGTCGCCAGTGCAAGTGTTTTTCCATCGCGCAGCAGAAGCCGTAACGCGTCAAGAAAACTACCTTTTAGACCGTCGATCGGAAAACGAAGGTGAAACAAGGAAGAGTGAATCACCAATAGCCGGTCATTGGTGTCAATTAGTGTCGAAAGGGTTTCGTAAATGTGCTGTCGCAGTTCCATGAATGGCCTTAATCTCTGAATCAGCAGCGATTATTTGAATCCAGCTGGCGGTGTATTACGAATCCTATTACAAAGCTGTCGGTATGACAACTTGCTTTGGTTTTGGCGGTCCCTTCCGGGTTTTCTTGTTTTTTTCCTCCACGAGATGATATATCTCGAGCCAGAATTCCTGGAGTTGCTCCCGCGAGAGGTGTTTGGAGAAATGATAATAATTTGAATACAAATCAAAATGCTCATATTTAGGCGGTGAATCCGCGATAAGACCTGATTTAATGACGTCATTGTAGAGTTTTGTACCGGGGAGAGGAATAAACTTCGAAATAGCAATGCTATTGGCAGGAATTTTCTTGATCATTTCAAGGGTAGCCCGCATATCTTCTAATGTTTCATCTGGAAAGCCGAACATGAAATTTACTGAAAACTGCATTCCGCTTTTCACGATCATTTCACAGCATTCCATAATTTTCTTTTCTGTGAGTTTCTTGTTGATATAGGTAAGTATTCTGTCAGAGCCGGACTCGAAGCCCAGCTTGACATCCCAGCAGCCGGCTTCCTTGATGGCCAACAATTTTTCTTCGGACAGTGTGTCGACCCGCGATTGGCATCTCCATACCAGATCAGGGATTTCCTGTTTTATCAAAGAGCACAATTCGAACAGCATCGCCTTGGATACAAGCAGGTTATCATCCTCAAAAAGAACTACTTTCCCGTATTCATTCGTGAGAAGTTTGAGTTCTTCAAAAACATTTTTTGCTGATCTCAGTCGATATTTTCTGCCCCACAACGTTGGATTGGCACAAAAATAACAGTCTGCGGGACAACCTCTCCCAACAAAAATATGGGCAAAATTCCTGTCAGAGAATCTTTCCGGAAAAAGCAGTGAACTTCTGACAGGAAACGGTATGGAATCGAGATCGGGAATCAAATCGCGCCTGGGCGTATGAATTATTTGTCCGTTTTTTCTGAAAGAAATTCCCTTTACCATAGATGGATCAGTCTTTTTTTCGAGGCACTGAACCAATTCTTCGATAGTGGTCTCTCCTTCTCCTCTCACGACAAAATCGATAAAAGAGTTTTGCAGAACTTCATCCGGAAGGATAGATGCATGAACTCCTCCGAAAATCACAGTCGCGTTTGACAGCCGCTTCGCCATTTTCGCAACAATCAACGCCGACGGATAACTCGGCGTCATTGTCGACAAACCCACGATATCCGGAGCGAAGTCTGATATCACACGCTCGATTTCCTTCCAGACAAGGTGCGATTCATTCTGGAGTCCCTCGACATATTTGTGATGGGACTTTATTAAATATTCATATGACGTATAGTCATGGCTGATATTTTTAATCTCGGCCTCTGCCGGCGCATCAGTTTCGTAATAAGCGACTTCATGATTTTTCCCCAGAACTGCGGCCAGATAGGCAGGACCAAGACCGAAGTCCTGGAATGACACTTCACGAAATCTGTAATTTGGCGGACAAATAAAAAGAATTCTCATATTTTCATTCCTAATTAGCAGGGTTATGTTTGGAAATGTTTTACCACAATTTTATGTATAGGTGATAGAGCTTTGCTTATCCTCAAATGTGTTATTCGCAAACTGTATGAATTACTAAAGGATGTTAACCGGCTAGTTGAGATTTCTCCATTGACTAGCTTGATGACTCTTTGGGATTATATGCGGGAAAATGGAATTCGATCAGGAGGCCGATCGGCGATGTATATGGCAAGCAACTAATCATGATTGAATCGTGGCTGAAAAAAGGCCGGGAGCAAACAAAGACTGGCGATTTCCATGCAGCAGCACACTCTTTCGGCGAGGCTATCCGCCTGAATCCGACTTCTCCGGAGCCTTATCTGCGCCTGGGAAAGTTGTTGTTACCCCTGCAGTGGTGGGAAAAAGCCCAGTCCTGTTTTTGCAGGGCCATCGAGCTGCAACCACATTACCCTGAAGCCTATAATCTTCTTGGGATAGCCCTCAAAAAGATGCGGTGTTTTGAAAAGGCGATAGACTGCTTTCAAGAGGCAATTCGGCAAAAACCTGGCTATTGCGCAGCTTTTCACAACCTGGGAAACTGCTTTACGCTGGCTAATCGATTAGATGAAGCTGAAGAAGCTTATCAGAAGGCTTTACAACTCCAGCCTGATCTGCCGGAATCACAGTTTTGCCTGGGAATACTATATTTACTTCAAGGAAAATATGAGGAAGGCTTACGACTTTACGAAGCGAGATTTAGCGGCAAGCGCCGATTTCGACTGACCATTCCCATATGGCAGGGAGAGCAATTGACAGGGTGCAGAATCTTGCTGTTTTATGAGCAGGGCTTTGGCGACATGATGCAGTTTATACGGTATGCCTTTGAAATAGCAAAAATGGCGGCTGTTACCACTGTCTGGATTCAACCGCCATTGAAACGGTTATTATCGGAAAATCAGAGTTTATTTTCAGTCTGTGACGACGATCGGACACTCGACCCCGGCAACTTTGACTTCGCATGTTCGATAATGAGCCTGCCTCATCGCTTCAATCTCAGATTAGAAACAATTCCACGTTCAATTCCATACATTCATCCGGCCCAGGCGACTGTTAAAAAATGGAGCGACCTGATCAACAAAATGGCTAGCGGAAACCTGAAAGTTGGGATTGCCTGGGCAGGTGATCCTGATCACTCGGACGACTCCGTCCGTTCAATCCCGTTCGAACTTATTAGCAGCCTATTTGACCTTGAATGCGTGGATTGGTTCAGTCTGCAAGTTTCAGAGGACTCCAAAGCTTCCGGAAATGTATCCGGAAGACTGGTGGACTTTTCGGCGAAATTCATCGACTTTGCTGAAACGTCAGGAATGATTGCAGCCCTTGACATGGTGATTTCAGTCGACACGGCTGTTGCACATCTTGCAGGGGCAATGGGCAAGACGGTCTGGCTGTTGTTGCCAATTCAACCAGACTGGCGCTGGGGTCTGACCGGAACAGAAAGCCACTGGTATTCCTCGATGCGCATCTTCCGGCAAGAGGAGTCCGAAAATTGGGCGACAGTCCTGGAAAAAGTTAAATCAGAGCTAAAAAATCTGTGCCCGGTTTGAACCAAAACATAGGGGTCAGCCCTGTTTTGTCTCGAATAATGTGATGCCAAACCAGCCGAGCATCTTTTCTATCCACACATAAACCACCGGCAATAGAATCAACGTCAAAAAAGTTGATGAAATCAATCCGCCAATAATAGCCACTGCCATGGAACCCCGCAATTCAGAGCCTGGAGAGTTCGAGATGGCAGGAGGAATCATGCCGCCAATCATGCAGGCGCTGGTCATCAGAATAGGGCGTAATCTGATCGGCCCGGCGGTCATAATGGCCTCTTCCCGGCTCAGGCCTCGTGCTCTCTGCTGATTTATAAACTCCACAAGCAAAATACCGTTTTTGACCACGAGTCCCATCAGCATCAGAAAACCGATCATGGTCAGAATGTTCACTTCACTTTTGGTGATGAACAAGGCGAAAACCGCTCCCACGCTGGCCAGAGGCACTGAAACCATTATGGTCAGCGGGTGAATGAAATTTTCAAACTGGGAGGCGAGCAGCATATAGACAAGGGTTAATGCGAGAACTGCCGCGAAAACCATGTTGTCCAGACTCTCAGCGGAGGTTTTGGAAATGCCCTGAAACTCGCCAAAGAAGCCCGGGGGCAAAATTCGCTCGGCTTCTGCCTGTACTTCTTTCATGGCCGTTCCCTGTGATTTTCCCTCGAGGTTGGCTCCAAGAGATATTTCACGCAACCGACGCAGACGATTAATACGGGAAGGCCCGGTATCTTTGACCACATTTGCAACATTCGATACCGGAACCATACTTTGTCCGTCAATTGATCTTACCAGGATATTATCGATGGATTCGGGTTTTTCGCGAAAGTCCCGTCGCAGACGCAGCTTTACGTCATATTGCTTGCCTTCGCTTTTGAAGCGGGTGATTGCCTGATCTCCACCGACCAAAAGATTCATGGTGTTGGCCAGCAGTCCAACGTTGACCCCAAGCGCTTCCATGCGCTCACGATCTAGCTGGAGACGCAGTTCGGGTTTTCCAACTTCGAATGAATCGATGATATCAACAAAACCGCCGGCCTTGCCCATCCACTTTTTCAGACTGCCTGCTGAGCGTTTCAATACCTCCAGATCATTTCCCAGGAGTGAATACGAGATCTGAGAGTTCGCCTGACCGCTGCTGGCAGCAATTTCATCCAGTTCTTCGATGGTGCATCGCTCGATTCCGGGAACCTGTCTGAGCGCCTTGCGCACCTTTTCCATGAGGGTTTTCTGGGGACGATCCAGACGTTCCACTTTTCTTATAAGGTTGACGTATACCTGGCCTTTGGTTGGATCTTCCAGAGGATCGCCAGCAACCGTGGAAAAAATGTTTTTCACATCAGACCCGATCGTTGAGGTTATTTCATTTTCTACCATGCTCAGAAGTTTTTTTGTACCCTCGATAGAAGTTCCAGCCGGTGAACGGAAATTCACTAAAAAAAGATTTTTATCTTCAGTGGGTTTGAAACCAAACGCCAGTCGGCTTCCGGAAACGGCCGAAAAAGCCACTATCACAAGACCAATGACCAAAACAGTTACCTGGAAACGCAAGGCAATTCGAAGCAGCCATCTATAGCCACTATCGAGAGCATCGAGGCCTTTTCCCAGAAACATGGCAACTGCATTTTCCTGTTCATGCCGGCTCAGATAACGTGCGGCCAACATGGGGGTAAGAGAGAAACTTACCACCAGGGACACGAGCACAGAAACAGTAAGCGTAATACCGAAATGAAAAAAGAATCTTCCGACGATGCCTCCCATGAATGCCACGGGCAGAAATACAGACACCAGGGAAAATGTAGTAGCGGTGACAGCAAGACCTATTTCTTCGGTTGCATCGGAGGCCGCCTGAGCACTTGATTTTCCAAGTTGCAGATGGCGAAAAATGTTTTCGATGACGACAATGGCATCATCAATCAGCAGGCCCACAGCGAGCGACAATGCCATCGTAGACAACATGTTGAGTGTGATATTCAACCAGCGCATGAGAACAAAAGCCCCCAGAATTGACGTGGGAATGGCCAACGCCGAAATCAGTGTGGAGCGGATGTTGCGTAGAAATATAAGAATGACCAGTGTTGCCAGCACCGAACCAATGATCATATCGACAAGAACCGCGTGAATGGATTCTTCTATGAACGGGGAGTTGTCGATCGGGACCTGGATGTTCACTCCATGCGGAGCCTTACTAAGAAGCTCAGGGATTGCCGCTTTCACCTGTGTGGCGACTTTTACCGCATTGGCCCCCGACTGTTTGCGAATCTGCAGGCCAATGGTCGGCTTGCCGTTGAGCTTGCCGGCCACGCGTTCGTCCTGAATCGAATCTTCAACGGTGGCAATCTCGCCCAGAGCCACGGGCGTTCCGCCAATAACGGCAATGGTGAGCTGCCTGAATTCATCCACAGAGGCCAGCTCGCCCATGGTTTTTAATACAAATTCCTGATGTTCGTCTTCAATTTTTCCAGCCGGAACTTCAATGTTCTTTGAACGGATAGCTCCAACCGCTTCGCTGACGGTGAGATGATGAGCGTTCAGTTTGTCGTTATCGATCCATATTTTTATTTCCCGCTCGCGCAAACCGATTTCGCGAATTGAGCCGACTCCCGGAATACTTTGAACACGAGCCTTGACCACGTCTTTTACGTATTTTCCAAGGTCTACAGGGGGAAGATCACCTGCAACAGTAATCGTCAACACTGGAATCGCGCCGGTGTTGAGTTTCTCCACAATTGGGTTATCCATGCTTTCAGGTAAACTGGCCCGTATGGCGGATATCTTGTCACGAACATCCTGGGTGGCAACATCGATGTTACGGCCGAGTGTGAAAACGGCAAACACCTGGGCAACATTTTCCGCGCATACCGAGCGAACCTGATCGATACCGTTCAGCGCAGCGATCTGCTCTTCGATTTTTTCAACGACCTTGGTCTCCATGGTTTCCGGACTGGCACCGCGATAAATACAGGTGATAGTGACCGTCGGAAATTCGATTTCGGGAAAAAGATCGACGCCAAGCTCGCGATAACAGATTATGCCAAACAATGCTATGGCGGCAAAAGCCATTATAGTAGTGACTGGGCGACGAATGGAGCCTTCAGCAAGAATCATCTCGGGGCTCCTTCAGACTTTTGTATGGCAACAGGCGAGCCATCCTCGAGCTTGTTATTTCCGAGATAAATAACAGCGGTCCCGGAGGTGAGCCCGCCTAAAATAGCAATATTGCCTGCGCTTTCCTGACCAACGATTACCGTAATTTTACGGGCTTTGCCATTTTCCTCGATGAACAGTGAACCGGTTTTTTGGGATCCGGAAGCATTCACGTTCCTTATGAGAAATGACGGAACAACTAAAACGTTGCGATCTTCACTGACCACAACGTTGACATCCACGAAGCCGCCATTGCTGAAACGGTGATCAGCATTCGGTATGAGGGCTTTACACAGGAATGTGCGACTCTGGGCGTCGATATTCGGAACAACGGTGGTAACGCTCGCCGGAACTGCGTCATTGACAAGCGGAGTGGTAAAACTCAGTGATGTTCCCGGTGATATGAGTGGAAGAAAGCGTTCCGGCAATCGGAACGAGAGTTCTAGTTCGCTGTCATCGATCAGGTTGTACAATGTTTTTTCGCCGCAAGGCTCGTTTTCCTGAACCAATTTAGCCACAATCAATCCGGCAAATGGCGCGATCAGGCTCGCTTCATCATGATACTGCCGGGCTGTTTGTATGCCGACTTCGGCAACGCCGGTCTGGGCCTGAGCTACTTCCAGTCCGGCTTTGGCTTGCAAAAGCTGCTTTTTGGCCGCTTCCAAACCTACAATTGCAAGTTTATACTGTCCCTCGATCTGGTCATATTGCTGTTGAGGAATGGTATCTTTGTCTCTCAGGCCCTTTGCCCGCTCATAATCACGCGTCACTGTCTGCAGTCTCACTTCAGCCTGTTGCACTCCCGTGGAGGCGGCATCTATGGCGGCGACTGCTGCTTTGGTCTGAGAATCAGCCGTTTTTGCCATGGATTGCGCCTGATCCAGCCCTAGCTGGAAATGCTTCATTTCCAGCGTGGCCAGGATTTGCCCCTGACTGACGCGGTCTCCCTCCCTGACGAACATATGGTCGATGGTTCCTTTGCTTTTCATTTGCAAACCGGCGCGACGAATGGCCTGAAGCTCTCCGGTTGTCTTTTCAATTTTGGCGACCGTACCAAACCTGGGCATGAGAAGCGTCACAGGAACAGTGTCATCAGCCGCATACATGGGGAAGACGGCATTAAATGAAACCAGAAAGAGCATCGCAATCCTTGCCAGAGCATCTGAAACATTCCGGCTGGTTCGCTGAAAATGAAGATGACTGGTCATTGGTGGTGGTCCTTTCCCGGAACTCTCGTTGTATTTGTTTGCGGGGAGATAATTGCAGACTGTGTTGCAGAAACCGTTGATGCAAACAGGGCTTTTTCCAGGCAACCCATGGAAAACCAGAGGCGGGTTTCAGCAAGTTTGCGGTCGAATGCCGCGGCAATGCTGCGTTGTTCGGCGGCCACCAGAGTAGACTCTTCGTCGAGAAGATTTTGTGATGTGGCGGAGCCCGCTTTGAAGCTCTCTTCCGTCAGACGCATGGATTCAAGCGCTTGGGCCTCCGCCTCTTTGGCCACCTGCAGACGCGACTCGGCTTCCTGCATCTGGAGATTCGTCTGCCTGATGGCCAGAATGATATCCCGTTGAATCCCTTCCAGGTCGTGAGAAGCTTTGGCCAAATTGGCCTGAGATTCCTTCATCCGTGTTCGGGCTTCGCCTGCGTCGAAAAGATTGAATCCCGCATATACTGTCGCATCCCAGTTCGATTGGGTTTCGTTGAACTGGCTTCCGGAAGTGAGATTCCATTGCAGTCCAACATTGGGACACAAATCTCCCCTGGCGGCTCTGGTGGCGAAACGATGTAAACGTTGAGTTTCACGCAAAGCCTGCAGTAAAGGATGACTTGTCGATGCTATCGCCATGGACTCATTTTCATCGGCGGGTGGACGGCCGGAAAATGCAAAGTCTTCGAATGTGATTTCCGGAGCGATTTCCTCTCCTACAAGATTTGATAGAACGGTACAAGCTAAATTCGTGTTATTGCATGCCCGAATCAGATTTTCCCGCCGTTCGGAAACCGAGACCTGTATTTTTAAAATATCGTTGCGAACCACTGCGCCAAACTCATGCAATGTTTGCACCTGTTTTTCGTGTCCGAGAGTATCAAACAGAGCTTGAGATGCCACCTGCTGAAAAGCCTTGGCGATCATGACTCCGAAATACGCTTCCGTAACCTGACGAGACAGCTCTTCACGCTGCTGCAACTCGCCAAACTGCCTCACATGCACTTCTGATCGGGCGGCCCTGATTCCATTCTCAATTTTGCCTCCGGAATAGAGGGGCTGAGAAACGCGAAGCGTCTTGATTTGAATCTTGTTATCGCCCAACGACATTTGCGTATCCGCTCCGGGCAAAGAAAATGCGACCGGCTCGCGGAGTCGTGTGAAGGTTTCTTCTGCCTTTATTCTGGGATATCGAGCCGATTCCGCTATGGTGCGACGTTTCTCCGAGGCTTCGCGTTCATCCATTTTAGAAAGCAGTTTCGGATTCGTCTGTAAGGCTTTTTGAAGGCAATCGACAAGGGTAACGGATTTCCTTTCCGTTAAATTGTTTGGGGAGTCCTGACACTCTCCCTGGATATTCGTGAGCAGCAGCAAAACAAATACGGCGACTTGAAAATATATGATTCTAGCGTTCATTTTGGCTTTAGGCGAAGATTCCGGATTGAAGAATCTCGTCGATTTGTTCAGCGCATTGATCCAAATTAACTTTTTGTTTGCTTCTCTCCAGATAACTCAGAACATGAAGATGCATTCCAAGTAACGCGATGAATAGCAAGTCCGGGTCAAAAAGCTGCTTTATTTCTCCCCTCTCCTGGGACATTCGCAACTGCTGTCTGGATATGCCCATTCCGGAAGAGAGGAAGTGGTCCATCATTTTTTGCCTCAAAGTTTCGCTGACAAAGCCAGCATCGGTTGTTAAGGCTTTGAAGAAAAAGCTGTAATCGGGGTTTTCCCTGGCATTCTTCAGGAATGCCTTCGTGGCAGCCTTGCCACCCCTTCGGAGATCAAGAAAATTCAGTTCATGGTGAATCTTTTCGTCCAGCTGTCCCATGGCATAGTCAAAGACGGCCATGAACAAATTTTCCTTGTTCTTAAAGTGGTTGTAGATAGTAGCTTTGCTGACTTTTGCCTCTGATGCAATGACGTCAACATTGACCTCGCGGTATCCTTTGTAGCAAAACTCCTTCAGCGCCGCCTGTAATATTCGCTGAGTTCTTTCCTCCTGCCTGGCTGTTGCCATACTGCCTCCTGCGTTGACTTATACAAACCACAGCCAATCAGCGAGCACACACCCTTCAACAGAACTTGCCCTTGCGATTTGTGTGAGTGATTCTTAGCCTGCGAGCCAATTGGTTTGAGTGAAAAGCATGATAACGTCGTCAATGAAAGAAATCAATACTCAGAGTTTAGAAAAACAAACTTGAACTTCATATTTATTACCCTGCATCACGATTACCAAAGAAGCCTAAATATTCACGGCTCTTTACGCCAAGCGAGATTCCTCACATTCGGTCGGAATGACAAACAGTGCTGTCATTTCGACCGAAGGGAGAAATCTCAACTAACCGGTTAGCATCCTTTGTTAATCATGCCCTGTATGCATGACGACATGAAAAGTTGCGGAAACACGTTGCCGTTCTTCGCGCGAGGCATGCCTCGCCCCTACGTTATATCTTGAATATCGCAAGAGCCTATGCCGTAAAGACGGAAATGTGTTATATCAATCCGGAAAATTCGTGCACAGTTGAAGTGTAAGTGCGATCCGATGAATCGCCTGGAGAGTGCGCACAAATATTTTGTGACTGGTAATATTCTTCATGAAAGAGAGAAACAGAATATGATTATAAACCGACTGGAACGCGCTGAAAACTGGTTTGTCATGGGCAAACGCATCAAGCATGCCCTGCAGTATTTGCGGACAGTTGATCCTGAGACACTCTCACCCGGCCGTCACGAGCTCGAAGGAGATCGGCTGTTCGCGATGATTCAGGAATATGAAACAAAACCAATCGAAAAAGGCTTTTGGGAAACCCATCGTCGCTATATCGATGTCCAGTTTGTCGCGAAGGGTGTTGAACGCATTGGCTGGGCCGATGCGGATGCCATGCATGAGGGCCCTTATGACGAAAGCAAGGATTTGATCGTGCTTCAGGGAAAAGGGGATTTTTTGACGGTGCGACCGGGAACATTCCTGATTCTCGGACCACGAGATGCACATATGCCATGCATCAGTCCTGAATCAGGCCCGGGCTTCGTCAAGAAGATCGTTGTAAAAGTTCAGATCGAGGACTAACTTTCACGCCCGATTACCAAAGAAGCCTGAATATTCACGACTCTTTACGCCAAGCGAGATTCCTCACAATCGTTCGGAATGACAAACAATGCTGTCATTTCGACTGAAGGGAGAAATCTCAACTAACCGGCTAACATCCTTTTTAAATCACGTTTTCACACTCATCTTGCCACTACCGTTTTTCGAAAAGCCACCAGGTTGTGTTGTCCCAGGCGGGTTCGATGCGCTGCCACAAAAAACCGATATCAACGAGACGCAGGCGCTCCGGCGCCTGATTCCAGAACTCACCGCCAAAATCCCGTTTGAAAAGCTTGCCGACATTCCCACGGTATTCGAGCTCGACCGGAGCCGGATTATAATACTCGTTGATAAGGATGTAACGACGCGATAAATCAAACATTTTATTCAAAATGGCTGGCAAATCCGCCGGACCAATATGAATGAGGACTCCACATGTGAAGACGAGATCAAACTCACCAGTGTCGGCATATGACTCGACACGCGGTGTCTTTAATTCTGAAGCGCTCTCTCCCGATGAGATCATAGTTGGAGCGAACTCCTGAATACTTGAATGCACTGCTTTTATAAATGGTTTCTTTCTCATTTCAGCGAAGGCCTTTTCGTTGATTTCCACTCCGGTCAGCTGGAAATTGGAACTCAGCCCGTGAATCGCTTCAAGGTTGTGCCCTTTATTTGCTCCGAGTTCACAAATGTCGCGAACTCCAAGTGTGCGTGACAGCAATCGCGCAAAAAAAGGTGCGCGATCACTTGATTTGACAGCATTGCGGTCGGTATAGGCATCGCCGAAACTGCCTTCCCAGAAAGCAATCTGCTCAGTTTTCGTCATAATGATTCGCTCCGTGTGAAGTGTTATTGATCCTAAGAAGAATGTGCTTTAAAGAATTGATACTCTGCAAGTCGATCCAGCAAAAACTCAACCATACGACTGACGCTTTCAGCGGCCATTTCAGGCGTAAGAATAACTCTCACAGCGTTGTCAGACTTGCTATTTTCAAAAACACTCAAGACATTTTCGCTCTTATTCGGCACAAAAGGTACAATGCAATTTATTGTAAAATCACTCGTTTTCGAAGACGTTACGCTTTTGCTTTCGCTGCCTTCAACAAAAGATACGGAAAAACCCAGACGCTCCAGCATTACAGCGGTTTCACGCAGCAGGTTTCCCTCTATTTCGCCAGACAGAAAAATTCGGGTTTGGGAAAACGCTGGCCCGGCTGCCCTTCGCCATTCGATAAACTTATTGTCTCCTCGTTTCCGTTCCCCGAGTGATACGAAGTGGCAGCGCTCGAAGATTTTGATGGATGGCTGGTTATCGAGAAATGTCTCGGCCGCCAGTAATACACCTCTGGCTGCGACTTCCTGGCGCTCGCAGGCACGCGCTAACAGTTCGCATCCATAACCTTTGCCTTGCACTCCCGGCGCGGTTGAAATAGAAATGCGAAGCCGACCTGGCACGGACGTTGAATCAAATCGAATCTGCGCTACGGAACGATCTTCATCTTCGAGAATAAAACCGATACGACTGGCATCACCGAGAAAACCGTCGAACCATATACGATGAGCACCAGGGTCAAGAGGTCGGGAATCAAATGATCTTGCGCGGATTTTAGGGTCATTGCGCCAATCGAACAGCAGATCACAATCGGCGGGAATAAAAGGACGAATTTTCAACACAAGATCAGATCATTTCCCATGTCATAATGTCATCGTCATCAATGTCTACGCGAGCTGTACGGCCGATGACAACGGGCATAAATCGCGTCGGAATACCGAATCCGGGACGTTTGACCTCGATCATGTCTCGCGTGATGATCGTTCCCTTTGGAATGGGGCGTGCAGCGACCAGACTGCGGCGAGCAAGACGATACAGCTCCTGTTCCGCGACAGTGTGCCGTTTACGCGGACTTCCCAGTGCGGCTTCAGTTTGCCGGATGGCAGTCACCATCTCCTTGAGTTCGCCGGGTTCGAGGGAAAACGGATGGTCTGGCCCCTCCATGCGGCGATCAAGAGTGAAATGTTTTTCTATGATGCATGCACCGCGGGCTACGGCTGCAACGTCGGAAACATAGCCCATAGTGTGGTCGGAAAAGCCGACCGGAACCGAGAATGCCTGGCGCATGGTATCCATCGCCCGAAGGTGCAGATCCTCAAATTTCGCGGGGTATGCGATAGCACAGTGAAGCAGAGAAAGCTCTTTTCCACCGGCCCCATGGAAAGTGTCGAGAGCGACTTCGATGTCCTCCAGGTTAGCCATACCGGTCGAAAGAATCATTGGCTTGCCTGTCTTCGCAATGCGTTCGATAAGAGGAAGGTGCGTGATTTCGAAGCTGGCGACCTTGTATGCTTCGACTCCGACCGATTCCAGCTCATCGACAGCGGCAATATCAAACGGCGTACAAAGGAACTGAATTCCGCGGGCGCGACAATGTCCGACCAGCTCAGCAAGCCATGCACGTGGTGTCTCGAGTTTTTTTATTATGTCCCAGAGGCTCTCTCCGGATTTAACGAGCTTCTTGTCCTTGAGATAGCTTGCCATCGGCGTTTTCTTTGAATATATCTTTTCCGCTGCAAAGATCTGGAATTTACATGCATCTGCTCCTGCCTCGGCAGCTATATCTATCAGACGCCGTGCTGTTTCGAGATCACGATTGTGATTGCTTCCGGCTTCAGCAATAATGAAACAAGGATGCCTTTCATCGATGGATTTTGAACCGATATTCATTATTGAGCCCTCATTCTATAGATTAAGAGTTCTGTTTTCACTCATGGCTGATTTGCGGGCACCCTCGAAGCGATCTATTCCGGAATTGATTGTAATAAGAGAAGAATTTACCTCGAGAAGATGCAAAACTTCGTAAATAGAAGGCATTGAATCGGAATCCGCCAATTTTTCGAAAAAAGCCCTGAAGAAATGCAGATCTTCAGGGCGATCGAGTGTAAGACGCGCATTCCTGGAACAATCGCGACCGAAAGAAACATTTCCGAACCGAAAACGGTCGCGATTTTCACGAACATAAAGGGTTACATGTTCACGATGTGAAGCAAACACTGCTTCAGACGCTATTCGTCCGAGTAATTCACGCGAAAATACTTCTGCATCGAGGCCGATAGGAAGGGTTGGCGGATGCAAATTGGAAACGTAATCGAACGCGTCCGTTGCATGAGCCGCAATAACGGCATCAATTATGCCGGGATCGGCCAGCGGACAGTCAGCGGTAATGCGCACGATGCGCCTGCATGGCCATTCTGTCGCTGCCTGATTATATCTGTCCAGCACATCGTTCGAGGAGCCCCGTGTGACTGGAATACCGGCATTTATAGCCCAGGCGACGATAAGATCATCCTCTGCCATGGTGGTAGTCGCTACTACGACTCGATTAACGCGTGAAGCGGCTGCTGCACGCCGGACAACGTGTGCAATGACAGGTCGTCCTGCAAGTTCGAGAAGTACTTTTCCGGGGAGGCGCGCTGAACCCATGCGGGCTTGAATTATGACCTGCGTATCAACAACAGGAGCTTTTCCTGATGCAAACTGCATGTCTATAGCGGATTACATCGACTGAACCCAGTCGAGCCCTGTGTTTCATAAACGCAACCGGAACGGGACGAAACAGTCATTACTGTGCAGCTATCCGACATTTTCAGGCCTTGCGATCAATCAGACGGGAAGGCATATTGGTCTTGGCCGTGGTAGCGCCTGGTTTCCGATACACAACATCCTTCGGCGGTGTAGTCAGCAGCTTGAGCGAATACTGCGTGAGTTCCAGTGCCTGTTCAAGCAATTTCTGATTGGCGACGTTGATCTCGCGAATGTGGGAAAGGGTCTCTTTGAGTTCACGTCCCAATTTTCCGATTGCTGATTGTATTGACGGTTCGGAAATTTTCAGAAGAAGAGTTTCAAGGGACGTTTCCGGATCACCGGTCAGCTCAGTTATTTCTGTACGACGCCGTTCTTCGATGTCAACAAGAGAGGCAATACATCTTTCTTCCTCTGAAACGATCCCGAGAAGATCCGTGGAAAACTTTTCGAGCAAAAGTTTTCGTTTTTTTTCAGAAAGCACGAGGAGCTCGCGATAAACAGCGAGCTCCTCACTTAAAACCTTTTCGAGACGCCCTGTAGAAGCTGACAAGCCTTTGTCAGGCCTCCCAGGAATTCGTCACGATACCGCTCGTAAACAGACGATTCGCAACCGCTTCCGCAGGAACGTTATACTGCCCTGATTTAATGAGAGCCGCTAGATGATCAACTTTCTCAGAGCGTATGTCCGGCTGACTTGCCACGACTTCCGCGGCGAATTTCATCGTTTCGACGAGGTCGGCTTCCTTTACCGGCTTTCCCGTGAACAGAGGGTTACCAGCGGAAACTCCGCTGGGTGGGTGAAACGCAGTCTTCACAGACTCGTCAGTGGTCTTGGCGGTGCTCTTCATCAATTTGCTGAAGTCGTCGCCGGAAGCCTCTGGCTTAGCCTTGTTAACCTGTTCCCGATAAATCTTCTGAATACTGTTCCCGTTGGAAACCTTCATGGTTCCTCCTGAACTCCCTGAACGTCTCCCCCTGGCATCTTTGTAATTGGCGGGGGATACCTCCATCATAACCATCGACCGAAAAAGTCGATTTCGTTAGCGTAATCAATATAAATCATTTTAGCCTCTGCCGTTTCCCATGTCAAGACAAAGTGAAATTTGCACTTTGTCGATTTTTATTCATCCGGAACCCTTCCCTTCACTTCCCGACGATGTTGGGTACGCGGCACCCGGCCCGAATGCCCCTGCTGTGCCCCTCACGCCAACACGGATTAGTGATACAAATGCGCATAAACAAAGTTAATCATGTTTTTTTGCATGGGACTTTTCCTGAAAGAACTTCAAAGCCGGAGATAAGATCAAAAAGCTCCTCCATAATTGTACTTTGTCGTTTTTGATTGAATGCGGCACGTAATTCTTCTGAAAGATCGTCAATTTTTTTCTCTGCCCTCTGCATTGCCGCCAGGCGTGTGGCATGCTCACTGGCGGCTGATTTCGCACAAGCTTTAAAAATCTCGACGAACAGGTATTCGCGAATAAGCGCGGAAATCATCGGCCTTTCTCCCCCAATGAATTGCGGAATCATTTTCGTAGGCCATGCCTCATTAGTAAGCGAAGCAATCCATTTTTTTTCCAGAGGGATGAGTTTTTCCCGTACCGATTCAAAACCATATTTCAAATCGGTACGATTATAAAAAAGAACTACACTGGATATTTTCCCTGTTTCCCGTTTTTCCTCAATTTCACATAAGAGTTGACTCATGAGATTTGGAATTGCGTCAACGGAATCCGGGGTATTTATGGCATCCTCCAATGGGAAACCGAGGTCGGAAAGAAGCAGATGTACTCTTTCCCCAATGGGCCATATAATTCGTTTCTCCGGATATTCTGAAATATGCCTCACTACATAATTGACCAGATTATCATTGAATGCTCCTACCATTCCCTGGTCTGATCCGAATACGACCACTCCGGTTCCGCCAGGAGTCTCTTCTGATAATAAATTCAGAAGACCTGGGTCGTAATTTTTCAGTAGGGCAATCCAACCCATTTCTATTGATCGAAAATAATCTGTCAATGACTGAACGGCTCTTTCGTATGGACCGATGCTTACCGCTGCCAGCGTTTTCATCGTCCTGACAATGGATTTCAGACTATTGACGCTCTTTATTTGCCTTTGAATTCCGTCAATGGTCTGGATCATAGAGGTGCTTGCGACGTCCCCTGGCACTTAGTCAGGGCTGTTCTGGCAATGCTAAGGATTCCCTGACGATCCTCTGACGAAAGAGGTTTGCCGTCGAGAATACATCTTACAATGTCTGTTGGAACTTCTGAAACGGCTTTTCTGAGTGACTTCTCGACCTCATACACGGATTCTTCGGTTATCTCATCGAACAGGCCATTTGTCAGGGCCAGGAGAATCATAATCTGGTCCAGAACGGGAATCAATTCGGAACTGGACTGTTTCAGGCACTGCCTTATTCGTCTCCCATGGGTTATCACCTTTTTAGTGTGTTCATCGAGGCGGGTTCCGAATCTTGAAAACATTTCCAGTTCTTCGAATTGAGAATAGAAAAGCTTCAGATCGGCGGATACCGCATGAAATGCCGGAAGCTGCGTTTTGCCGCCGACGCGCGACACCGATTTCCCGACATCTATTGCGGGTAAAAGGCCTTTTTGAAAAAGATGTGGCGACAGATATAACTGACCATCAGTAATTGAAATGAGATTTGTTGGAATATATCCGGAAATGTTCTGGGCTTCTGTCTCCACAATCGGAAGGGCCGTGAGCGAACCGCCTCCGAGTTCTTTTCGCAGATGGGTGGCACGTTCCAATAGCCGGGAATGAATATAAAAAATATCGCCAGGAAACGCTTCCCGGCCAGGGGGGCGACGCATGAGCAGGGATAATTCGCGGTATGCCCGCGCGTGGCTTCCCAGGTCATCATACACAACAAGCACGTCACGACCGGATTCCATAAAATATTCACCGATCGCCGTGGCAACATATGGTGCCAGATATTGCAAACCTGGTCCATTTTCGGCTTCTGCAACTACGACAATGGTATGAGCTATCGAATTCGTTTCACGTAATTCGGCAATGGCTTTTGCCACAGATTCTCCGCGTTGTCCGATTGCACAATAGACACATATAACGCCCGTATCGCGTTGATTCTTGATTGCAGAAAGGGCGATGGAGGTTTTACCTGTCTGGCGGTCTCCAAGAATAAGCTGGCGCTGACCGCGTCCAATTGGAATGAGTGCATCGACTACCTTGATCCCGGTTTGCAAAGGAACAGTTACCGGCAAACGGTCCATGATTGGTGGAGCTTCACGTTCAACAGGTCGTCTTTCGACAAACCATGGAGTTGTCTGAGCATCAAGAGGCTGAGAAAGAGGGTTGAGCACTCTGCCAAGAAGGCCATCACCCACGGGTACATCCATGACCCGATGCATTCGCTCGACTTCGCTGCCGGCGCTCAATGCTGAACTATCACCGAGAATGATACAGCCGATATACTCCTCTTCAATGTCGAATATCATTCCGAAAATTCCATTCTGAAAACGCACCATTTCATCGATCCCGACACCAGCAAGACCGGTAATCGTGGCTATTCCCGGGGAAACAGACTTCACGATGCCGATTTCCCGGAAATGAAGCTGAGGAACCTGATTTATGCATGTTTGAACCACTTCATGCATGGCTTCTTCCAGGACAGTTGAAAGAGAATCGCAAATTTCAGGCGTCACCCATTTTTCCTTGATCTACCACTCCGCTGATCTTTCCTTCGAGAGAGGTAATGTAGTCTGAAATATTCCAGGAAATTTTCAGGCTGCCTATGATAAGTTCAACTCCGCAGATAAGTTCGGGAACTACTTGAAAAAGCAGTCGGCCGCTATTTTTTGTCTCATTTTCAATGCAATGTCGCATTTGATCCTGAGCTTCAGGAGAAAGATCGAATGAACTTCTAATATAAATTTTTTCAGTCGAAGCATTACAGAGATTGGAAACAATCTGATTTTCCTCGAGAGAAAGATGCTGAAGCCGTCGCAAAAAAACCTTACATATGAGTTCTTCCAGACTGCTTTCTGAAAGAGCCATGAGGACTTGGCGGGTTAAATCAAACACCTCTTTTCGGGCTATAGTCACGATATTTTTCCGAAGCTGCTCTTTTTCATGTTCAAGCTCTTTATTCCATTGAGCTTTCATACTCTGAATTTCTTGAACAGCTTCCTGAATAACTTTTTCACGACGCTCCTGAGCTTCTTTGGTTTCCAGATTTAGTTTTTCATCTCGTACCCGATCAAAATCCAGTTGTAGTCGCACATATTTTTGCCGTTCTTCGTCTGCTTCAACCCTTTTACGCTCTGCCTCCCGGAGTTCGGTCATGACTTTCAATTGCCTTTCTTCCATGATCTGAAGAATAGGCTTGTACAAGAAGCGCTTCAGTAACCAAACCAGAATCGTGAAATTGACTATTTGCGCAATAAAGGTAAACCAGTTGAAAGGCATGATTAATGAGCCGCTGCCGCCGCTGCCACAAAATAATTCCAGAAAGGATTTGCAAAAATGATGGCCATCGCAACTACCAGACAGTATATTGCCATGGATTCAATCATCGCCAAACCGACAAAAAGGGTTCTGGTAATATTACTTGCTTCGTCAGGCTGTTGTGCCAGGGAATTGAGAGCCGTTACAATAGCATAACACTCTGCAATTGCAGGAGTTATACAACCGATAATTATAGTCACCGCGGCCGTAACAATGGAAATTACAGCGATAAGAGTCAGACTGGTCATGACGTTCTCCTTTAACCAAATTCCTGATTATTCTCCGGTAGCAGCTGCTGTTATGAATACCGTTGCCAGTATGAAAAAGATATAGGCCTGCACCAGCCCGGTAAGTAAGCCGAAAAGATGCATCAGAACAGGGAAAAAAAATGGGGCAATGGACAGAAGAATCCCTCCGATAACGCCTTCACTCATTATATTTCCAAACAGTCTTACGGCAAGAGCAAATGTGCGTGACACTTCTCCCAGGAGGTTCAGTGGGAGATTCATGATTGTCGGCTGGCAGAATGACTTCAGATAAGCGAATAATCCTCGTTCAGATATTCCAAAAAATGGAACAGCGACAAACACGCAAAAAGCCAGGGCTCCGGTTGTTGATAGCGACCCGGTGGGAGGCTCATAATACGGAATTATGGCTAACAGGTTCGAAAAAGCTATGAAAATAAACAGTGTTCCAAGAAATCCGATGAACTTTTCCGGCTGGGCAAGTCCGGTTTCTGAAATTTGAGTTTTCAAATACTGTATTATGATTTCCAGAGAATTTTGCCATTGCGGAATCTTTGAATCCGACGATATATGTCTTGTGATGAGCCACGACACTGTTGCCAGGAGAATCATGACTCCCCAGGTCATGACTATCGTCATGTTCAGGACAATAGGTCCGTGTTGCCAGAAGACGATATGATCGGTGGTTATTTCCATATATACATATTCCGGTGCAATCTGGCATTCATGGATATTGTCCACCTCTACTCATCAAAATCATTTTTGTTGTTGCTAAGGTTTTTATGTTCTTTAGAAACCCAGCTCCAGGCACTCACGCACCCGATTCCAACCCCAAGTACAAGAAACATCAACGTCCAGGAAAATTGTTCAGGGAACCTTGAATCCATCATCACACCAAGGGCCGTGCCAAGAAGAGTTGGCACGACAACGGACCATCCGATACGACCACACATTGCAAATCCATGCCATACATTGAACTTTTTTCTTTTTTTGGCCTTTAATTTTCGAGTATCCTTTTCCACCACTTTTTGGAGAAAGTCCATCTCGACACGACGAGATTTCATGTATTTCCTTTCACTCCTTCTGACTGACTTCCACCAACCTTCGCATGAAGTCGCTCTCAAGATGAGCAATCGCCAGACGAACATCTCTTTCCCGTTCTCTGATTACTGACAAGTCATTCAGATAGGATTTGCGAAGAGCGCCTGGTTCATAGCCTCCGAGGGCATTTCTAACTGAAATCAAAATATTGAAGCCTGTTTTAACCATTATTCCCTCATCAACAGCAATATGTTTTACCCCATTCTTTTTTGTTTCATATACCAGAATTCCCGGAACTATGGATAAAACGCAATCCAGGCGACGCGGAAGAAAGCCGAAATTGCCGCGAGTGGTTTCAACAAGGAGTCTGATTACATCAAACTCCTCCAGAAAAATCTTTGCCGGCAGCATGATCTTCAAATGCATACTTGTTGTATCCAAATGTAGAAACACCTCTATTATTAACAAAGACATCGAAAAACTTTACTGCGTACGATAAAGTACAAGCACCAGGACTGACAACTATCAGCCCCTACGCCGCTTGTCCCGTCTTATTATGTGCACCCTCTTTTTCATTATTATTATCTCTCTTTATTTCATCAACTGTACCAATCATATAAAGCGCACTCTCTGGAAGATCTTTAAACTCATCGCCGAGTATTCTTTCACAGCCATTCAAAGTATCTGATAACGTGACCATTTTTCCTTTTATTCCGGTAAAATGTTCCGTCGAAAAAAATGGTTGTGTAAAAAAACGCTCGAGTCGACGCGCCCGAAATACTGTTTTTCTGTCTTCCGGGGAAAGTTGTTCCAGGCCGAGCATGGCAATGATATCCTTCAGCTCTTCATACTGAGAAAGAGCTTCGCGTATCCGCTGAGCCAAGGCGTAGTGTCTTTCACCGACGATTTCCGGAGCAAGCATTCGAGAATTCGATTGCAACGGGTCTACAGCAGGAAAAAAGCCCTCGCTTGCTCTTTTGCGTGACAAGACAATGGACGAAGAAAGATGGGAAAATGTATGAACTGCCGCTGGATCAGTAAAATCATCCGCAGGAACATACACGGCCTGAATTGAAGTAATACTGGCAGAATCAGTACTGGCGATTCGCTCTTCAAGCTGAGAGAGCTCGGTAACCAAGGTAGGCTGATAACCAAGGCGGGAAGGGAGATTTCCCATCAGGCCGGAAACCTCTGAGCCCGCCTGTATGAATCGAAATATATTGTCGATCAGGAGAAGCACATCTCGCTTTTCATCATCACGAAAATACTCTGCCATCGTCAGGGCAACATTTCCGACACGAAATCGACATCCAGGCAGTTCGTTCATCTGGCCAAAAACCATAACCGTGTTTTCAAGTACGCCCGCAGTTTTCATGTCTCTATATAGTTCTTCGCCCTCCCGACACCTTTCGCCAATACCGCAGAAGATACTTACACCGTGATGACGTTTCACCATGTTATTGATCATTTCAGTCAGAAGAACAGTCTTCCCAACCCCTGCACCGCCGAAAAGTCCGGCTTTGCCACCGCGTTCGAGCGGCAATAGCACATCTATTATTTTTATTCCGGTTTCGAATACTTCAGTTTTCGTTGGCCGGCATGCCAGCGTCGGCGGTGATGCATAAACCGAACGCCACTCAACACCCTCTATCGGTGCAAGCTTATCGATTGGCTGACCAAAGACGTTGAACATTCTCGATAACGTGCTTCTACCTACTGGAGCCCGCAAAGAGGACTCAGTGTCAAAAATGGCTTCTCCACGTGAAAGCCCTTGTGTCGGAGTTAACGCAACACCTCGAACGAGGTCGATTTCAAGATGAGCAAGAACTTCAACGTAAATATTCTGTTTTTTTCCCGTGCGTAATAGCGAATGAATCGACGGAAGAGTCTTGTCGAATCGTGCATCTATGACTGTTCCGCGAATGGCGACAATTTTCCCTTTTCGGGAATTACTTAATGGATCAACCATCTCTGTAAAGGTGCATCCTCAAAAAACATTTATATTATATAAATCACATTGAATTTTGCCGCTTCGGGCATGGCGCGTCGTGCCCCTACGCCCAAATTTCAGACATCAGTTTAACAAATTTTAGCACATTTTTGTATAGAACATACAGCAAAAACTGGCGGGCCACAAGGCCCGCCAGTTTGGAGGTCAATTAGAGACGGTCAGTAGCCCGCACCCTTCGCCAGCGAGGAAAGGGTATTCGCTCGGTTTCTGCTTTCCGATTCTGCACTGGACGCCTGCTGTACATCGCTATCCGCATTGATATAAGCCTGTTTGTTAGAAAGATCATATCTACGGAGTTCATCACGGGCCGATTGCAGCGAGGAGGCTTCATTGCTCGTTCTGTCATTGACATAAGAGGTCTCATTCGCATAGAGCCATCGATAATCATTATCGAGCTGATCGATATGAGCACGGGCTGCGCTGACGCGTGAATTGTAATCGGTCATTGCGTCAGCATAAGGATCGGTTCCACCGGTTGAGCCTGAATTATTGTATGGATTGGTATTAGAGCTGCCAGAGTTGCCCGAATTTCCGTATGGATCGGTATTCGAACTCCCCGAGTTGCCAGAGTTGCCCGAATTGCCGTATGGGTCAGTATTCGAAGAACTTGGTTTGCTGGAATAAGGGTCTGTGTTCGAAGAGCTTGGCTTATTGGCATACGGATCGGTCGCCGGAGCAGAAGTGGGTCTGGCTGGCGGATTTCTCATCAGATAATCGAGTTCCGAGCGGGCTGAATCCAGTTCCTGACTTTTGCGGGAGAGTTCATATCTATAATCGCTGTGAGCCTGCGCAACAGCGTTAGTATAGCTGGATTCCCATGCATTTACATTGCCCTGTGCAGTCGAACGTTCATTCATGAAGCGCTGGTCTGCATTCATTTTGCTTTGATCCAGCCATTGCTGATTCTTTGTATGAGTTGAAATTGCGTCGTTCACGATCTGGGCTGACGCTGCGGATTTGCTTCCATTGCCTGCAATAGAGGAAACGGCAGTTTTATAATCAGCCACGGCTTGTGTTTTATTCTTTCCTGCATTCAGGATAGACTTTTCTACGTAAGCATCAGAAAGCTTTTGCGGCAGTTCGGGGAATTCCGAAGTTCGGCTCATCAGCTTCCACTTGTCGATCTTCGCAAGTGCGTTGAGATCTTCTTGAGTTCCAGTGAAGTGATCTGTAATATTATATATGGAGTTCAGAGCGGCACGGTCATCCCCTTTCAGGTGTTGGCAGTCAGCCATGCCGTTATATGCGACTTCGTAGGAACTGGAATTCGTCAGAGTTTTATAAGAATCGATAGCCTTGTCATACTGGCCCAAACCCTGGTAAGAACGTGCCAGATCCAGGTTTGCCCGATCGCTCTTCACACCGCTGGCCGAAATCAATGCGATTGCCTGCTCGTAGTTCTTGTTTGCTACATCGGCATCGGCAAGTTCAATGAATTTTGCGCGAATCGCATCATTGTTAGCAGCCAGACTATTCTTGGCCGCCGGAATCTTTGATTCCTTCAAGTCTTTGATAGCCTTGTCGATCTTATTCTTTTGAGATATATCCATTACTCCAAGGTTGTTGCGCTGAACAATCAGATCATCCACCTGGAATGCCAGATTCAGAATATTGATTTCGATTTGCTCATTTGCCAATTCTTTATCGACAATTGGCTTCAGCGCCGGATCTGTGGGAGCAACCGGCTGTGCGGGCTCAGACATCAGGGTGCCGCCGTAATGATTCTTGATGGCTTTGACAACGAAACCACGACCCTGAATACTCATGGAAACATTTTTCGTCTTTTTCTTGGTCATGAAACTGCCCGTCGTTGTTTCAGTGCTATTATCGCTCTTTACATAGCAATAGTGCTCACTAATGATTGAGCTAAACCAGGCGAAACGCTCGTAATTCTTGGTTCCGTCTGTGAAGGTGATCCTTCCGTCAACGAATGGCTGGGACACAAGGAAACCACGATAATCGCCAATTGCAAGCTGGTTGGTGTAAGCTACAGCCTGCTGAACAGCCTGCAACTCGTCCGCAGAAATGCCCTTAGGAGTTGCCGGAGCCTTGTTTGCCGTTGCTGTCTTTGGTTTTGTAACCGTTGTTTTATCATCGAATGGGGAGGATGCTGCTCCCACATCGACAGCCAACGCAAGAGCGCCGGCCACGAGAGAGGCGGTCAAGATCCGGGTGGGGATAGGCTTTCTCATTTGGTATCTCTCCTATCTGTTACTGGTTGTTCCGAAGTGTAGAGACTAGAATCAGCATTGATCTTAATTTTAGAACTATATATTTATGAATTGTATTCAAAGGCCAAATCGGAAAATGTATAAATGTAAAGTTAGTTAAAGGAAGTATACGGATTTTTTCGCTACCCATCAAGGGGTGTACCATTTTTTCTCACTATTGCGAATTCCAATGAACCGTTGTTACAATGGGCGCATGTCTTGTATATAGAAAACGGCGACGATTGTTCGCCGATGTTTCGTGTCTTATCTATGACGAGGAGAAATTTAGAATGCGTTTTTTCGCCCGCTCAATGATATTTGCCGCCGGTCTTGCATTGTTACAAACGGGACTGGTTGAAATCCCCTGCATGGCTGACTCAGCACCGATATCTCCTTCTGATGGCGGCGTGCTCATTGATATCAGCGGGGCGCATAGCTCCGGAGCTGATAAGGGAAGCGGAAAGACTGTTTCTTCTTCTACATCCACCTCTGGACCTGCCGAAAAGTATACCCTTGGCCGTGGCATACTCAGCAACAAAGGGGCCAGTCGCGATGAAAAAGAAGCGTTTCGTCTGATTTCCGAAGCGGCACATGCGGGTTTCCCCGCCGCCCAGGCACTTTTGGGGAAACTTTTTCTTGACGGTGTCGGCACACAAAAGAATTATTTTGAAGCGATACATTGGCTGCGCATTTCAGCAGATGCCGGTTGGACGGATGGAGCAATCGACCTCGGCTTGCTGTATTTAGAAGGGAAGGGCGTTCATAAGGATATTATTGAAGCCGCGGCACTGTTATTTATGGCTTCGCCAACTATTCAGGTTGCTCCGCCGAACGCGTATCCGGAGGCGCGAAAGGCATTGGCTTCATTGTCGGTGTTGCTCACTCCGACTGATCGAAATCAACTCGAAGAACGTTTAGTCGAAGAAAGAAATAATCGCATACGGCGCCTGATGGCGCACGATGCTGGTGCAACAACAGACGTAAAGGACAAGCCTCGATCTGAAAAATAAATACTATGAGCAGATGTTATCTGACGTTTGTAATAACTGTAGTTGTCTTGACAATCGCGACCAGCTTTCATGAAGTATCGGCAGAATCAAGTGTTCAGGCGCAAACCATGGGCAAGACCCCAAAAAAGATAGAGGTCTATGCGCATCGGGGCGCGCGTAGTTTTGCCCCTGAGAATTCCCTTCCGGGTTATTCCGCCGGATTACGCATCGGCACAGACTGGGTTGATATGGACGTCGTCCTGGACAGGGACGGAGAGGTTGTTGTGACACACGATATCTGGCTTAATCCGGATATTGTGCGAGGTCCGGATGGCGCTTTTCTCGCCGCGAATAAAAATGCGCTGATAAAAGGCGTATCCGATGCGAACCTGAACAGTTTTCTGCAGCCTTTCCTCGTGAAAAACATGACGATAAAAGAGTTGGGGCGATACGATGTTGGACGGCTCAATCCGGAAAGCTCTTACGCCGCATATTTTCCAGATCAGATACAAGTCGATGGAACACGAATTCCAAGTCTACGGGAAGTGATCAGATGGGTCAAATCCAATGCTTCCGGGATTGGATTTCAGATAGAGATCAAAACCGACCCGGAACATCCTGACTGGACGTTTTCTCCGACTGAAATCGCTGCCGCCTTGTACAAAATCCTGAAGGAAGAGGGCCTTACGCAACGGTGCGAAATTCAGGCTTTCGATTGGCGCTGTTTATATGCTATTCAAAAACTTGATCCACTAGTAAAAACGGCTTATCTTACCGAGTGGGACAACGAGATTGCAACTGGCCCCGTGAGCTTTTTTGATCCCGATCCGAAGAATGCCGGTCTCTGGACTGGCGGCAAGCTTGTCAAGGAGTTCGGCAATTCTATTCCGCGCATGGTGAAAGAGCTTGGTGGAACTTGCTGGGAACCGGAAGACGCAGAATTGACACGCGAGGCACTCGACGAGGCGCATAAACTAGGATTGAAAGTCGTCGTCTGGACCTGGCCGGAACACCTTGGCACGGCATTCGATTCAAAACTGACGGGAAAACTCATCGATTGGGGTGTCGACGGGATCATTACCGATG
The DNA here is from genome assembly GCA_015233155.1 of Candidatus Rifleibacteriota bacterium. Lineage (GTDB taxonomy): Bacteria > Muiribacteriota > Ozemobacteria > Ozemobacterales > Ozemobacteraceae > JADFYG01. The sequence goes on along the minus strand of JADFYG010000001.1, from coordinate 81,299 downwards.
ATCCCGGTCGATTGATTTCAATGCTCGCCGCCCGGGGTTATCCGCTTCCGAAGCGATACAATATCGAATGATCGCCTGATCAGGGGGCTGAAACAGAAGCTGTAGTCCGGAAGAGGATGGTTTCGGGACGATCAGGATAAACAGCCTTGAATACCAGTTTTCCTGGCTGTTCAGTCGTGATCAGCAAACCACCGCCCTTGCTGTATCCGTAGGCGGGAGTCATGCCAATGTCGATGCCTACCAGACGATTGTCTTTGGCATTGATATTTCCCTTGATTCCCATGGCGCCAGGCGTATGACCGAAAACGACACCGGACGCGCCAAGAGCCTGAAGACGGGCATCGACCTGAGTTGAATCATCCCACCAGTCGCGAATCCAGAGGGGACCTTTTTCATCCATCAGGATACCGGAGTCCAGTTTTTCGGCATCGATTGCGTCGCGAAAATCTGCTGCAATCGCTGAACGAGTCGGATTATTCACCGCGAGACCACCGTGAATGAAGAAAAAGCCGTTTACTATAGCGAAGAGCGGCCGACGACGAATCCAGGCACCGTAGGTTCCCTGAGGTGAAATGGCCTGATGGAAATCGCATCCTCCACGGGTGAACGATTCGATAGTGTTGATATAAAGCTGCTTTTTGTCTGAAGAAAGAGTGTTTGCCCATTTTTCGACGGTACCATTCAACAACAGAATCTCGTGATTGCCCATAAGCGCAATAACACGCCCGCCCGCGGCATCAGCCTGCTTTTCAAGACTCATTACCGCATCATAGACTTCTTTTGAATATTTTCCGCGATCGGTAAAATCTCCCGTGAATACGAGCACTCCCTTTCCGCCGGTCCAGAGGAGTTCGAAACCATCGGCGCTTTTGCGCTCGGCCATTCCAAGGCAGCGGAGTGAGTCGGAAAATTCAGTGAATGCTCCATGTATGTCGCCTATGGCCGCAACACGCTGTGCACCAGGGACTTCCACCCAAGGCGGATCTTTTGTCCAGTCGCGGGCAAAGACAGCGCCTGGAAGGTATATGGCTAATATCAGCAGGGCAGTCAGAGAATATCGTAAAACAGTGCGGATAGATGTCATTCGATGTCTCCTTGAAAAAAATAACTTGCCGGAACGACTCTTTGAATACAGGCAAGTATATCATCAGACAAATCTCCCGTATAGATAACCGCAAAGCAGACCAGGGTTATTTATGTATTAGTTCATAGTGAGGCAACGGCTTTTACCCGTTGAGGAGAAACACCTGTATTTCTTGGGTTTTTCCTTTTACGCGCTTTGCGCCGACAGGTTTTACGCGTCCGCGCGCCCATCGCGCCGTTTCTTCAGACAGTAGCGCACCTCCATCTTTCAGATCGGTTGCAAGCGTGGCCAGACGCGCAGCGACGTTGACCGGGTCTCCGATTACCGTATAATCCAGACGGACGTTCTGAGCACCAATAATTCCGGCGATAACTGTTCCGGAATTCAATCCCATAGCCGATTTAAGATGGGCTGGGAGAAAGGTCTGGAGTTGCAACCGAACGTCATCAATCACAGCAATAGCCGCAGATACTGCATTTTCGGCACCTCCGAACAATTCATGATCGAAAACGACGAGAATTTTCTCGCCCATGATCTTGTCGATCTCGCCTCCATGCCGCTCGATAACTTTGGTCATAATTTTCATGTGGGTTTCCAGCGGGACGAAAATTTCGGATGGCGACCTGCCGGTTGTGAATGCGGCAAACTTCGAAAGTGAAGAAAAAAGGATGGTAACGGAGCGGGTTTCCCCATGTGTGGCCGCAGCGGAAAAACCCTCGTCAGTGACAGCGCGCCGAACTGTTGCAGAAACATATCTTTCGAGATAGCGGCCTTCCTGGAGCCTTTGTGCCATTACATTAAACGCACGTGCAACAGAACCGAATTCATCCTCGCGGTTTGCATCGAGACTGGTTTCGAAACGATTGGCGGCAATCTTGGCGACGGCAAACTGGATCGCTCGCAATGGTCGCAGGATGTGTCCAGCTCCTGCAAGTGCAATCAATCCGGAAAGAACAAATGCTATGGCAATGAGCCAGCCAAGGAATTTCCGGCGTTTTTCCTCTTCCTGATAAACCGCCTGCATCGATCGCTGTCCGGTCAATACGAAATTAGTGAGGTAACGGGATGGCAGAGCTTCCTGAATGCCGGCGATCGATGTCGGATCGGTAGCGTAAGTGGTTTGCCCCCGAAGTGGAATGCCGGCGATATTCGCGCGTGTGACCAGTTCCATCAGAGGCAGATTTTTTTGCAGGCCTGGCGGTATGCTGTGCTCGAAGTTTCGTAACTGATTGTTGAAAGCGAAAATGCGTTCATCGATGGTCGCGTCCGCAGAATTGTCGATGCGCTGATGTTCAAGCAGGCGGAAAAGATACGCGCGATCAACGATCATCAATGACCAGAACATCGCGGCTATATAGGTTCCTCGACCTCTAATTGTCATTGGAACCTCAAGGAAAATGATCCGTTCAATGGTTGTCTTGAATTCATGAAATCGATTTGGCTGATAAAGAACATTAACGATGGTTTCCTGACCGAGAATGGAGAGAAGATTTTCCAGCATGACATCATACATAAGCTCGTTACGTTTCGTTGATTGATTCTCAGTACTGGCGTCAGAATAATCGACTCCTGTGAAGCGTTCCAGCAATGGACGGCAAAGAAAACCGAGGAATATCCCCAGATCACGCCGGGTATTGGCTTTTGCCGTGGCGTCCATGCTGCCGGGAGCTGTCTTATCCTGTAAATGCGAGATTGCCCTCGTTGCGTTTTCCCCTTCATCTACGCCGAACCACGATGTGAATGAATGTTCGGGGCCGAAAGCCGCGATCATGTTCATATTCATGCGATCACGCCGAATAATGCCAGGGTCGATAGCCTCGCAGAGCGATTTAGTTACCTGGCTTGCAAGCGACGCAAGAGTGGCGCTGTCAGCAAAATGCGGTTGTAATCCGGCGGCCTCAAGCTGATGTTCCCGTTCCAGACCAGCGATAACGTCAGGATCTCCAGTGAGTTTGCGCACTCGATAGATCATTCTGACCTGGTCCAGGCAAACCCCCTTGTCTATCTTGTTCAGGTAATTGTGCAATCGTTCGGCTATGTCATCCCGTTCCTTGCGGATTTGTTCGACAGATGCTCGCCTGATGATTGAATTGGCCCCGGTAATCGGCAACAGAGCGACCATACTGAATGTTGCCAGCAGAGTGATGGCGATAGGAACGCGCATTCCACGGTCCAATAATGTGCGCTCAACAGTTATGACAAGTGAAAGAGCAAGAAAAAGCGATACCGTGGCAAATAAGAGAGCATCACGACCAGGTGTCGGCGGAGTGATTTCCGGAAGTCTGCATGCAATAACGGGGCGAAATGGTGTATCCGTCAGCGGAGACCCAATCATGAGAAGTGTCCGTTGTCGAATTTCGATGATCCCCATGTGAACTCGGTGTAAGGCCGTTGCGCGTAATCGTTTTGCAAGACGAGGTTCCTTCCGGAAGAATGCCGACAACAGTGGTTTCCCGGGCTTCAAAGGCAGGAATCCGATGCCCCATTCGGGATCATTCCAGGTCGAAACCATTACGCGAAACGGGTACAATTCATCGAGCCCATCGATATCGATAATGGCCATTACCAGGCTTATTTCCTGACTGTCCGGCCTGCTGATGATATCCCAGAAGAAGGCTCGATTGCCTTCCTCGCCCATGAATTCCTGCAACCGGCCTCGATTATTTAACTGATTGACAAGGGGAAAAGGGAAGTGTGTGGCTGCGCGCATCTGATGTCGAAACCTTGTCAACAGGTCCGGCGAAAGAGGTTCTGTTGCAACCAGGATGGATGCCAGATCCTGAGGGGCCTGGGATGAAACAAACCCCAGTCCCGCGGAACAAGCATAGCGCAGATCGGATTTAAGCCCGTCCGCAGTGGGTTGTACATGAACGATAGCAAGATCGTGCTTCGGAAAATACGGTTTGATCAGTCGTTCATGTAGTTTACGAAGTTCAAAAGGCTCTGGAAGATCTCCATTGGAAGCCTGTTGTCCCTGAATTGCTTCCCGAAAGCTCATAAAAAGGTTTTCGATCTGGTTTTCCCGACTGCCGCGACTGATAACCTCTAGGCGTCTTGTGGCACGTTCGCGCATTTGCATGACGACTTCGTTCCGCTTCAGCGCAATCTGTTCGTCAAGATCACGTGAAAGGAGGAAAATGGGAAGACATATGAACGCCAGATAAAGAATCAATGTGATCAAACGATTGTTCACTAGAGCTTCACGCCCTTTCCGCCAACCGGATCTGTCGAGACATCATCCATTTCGGGCAAAGAAATGAGTTCAAGAGCTTCGCTTCCATCGTTTAGAGATGAAAATTGCGCTGTGGGAAAGCGAATCGCCACTGCGGGAGAAACGACAATATGTGTGTGGCGTCCATTTCGGGATAATGATTCGAGATATTCGGCATTAGTGCGCGGTTCACCAAGGATGGTGTGTTCCAGACGACCGCTCGAGGTCAGAGTTCCTATGATAAGGCGACCATCATCTATTCCGACGCCCATCTCATAAGTAAACAAGCCAGAAGCATGCCTCTCGTCATTGAGACGACGCCATGCCCCGGTCATGGCCATAGCAGCACGCATCGCCTTTTCTACGGCCATGCAGCCGGGGCGCGCGTCAGCATGCTTTTTTTCAATGTCAGGCAATGGTGGTGTTATCTGACCGGCTTTTTCGGCGTCAACTTCCGGATCTTCCATGAAAGTTGCCACGATGGCATCTCCGATGAATTTGTCGATGAGCCCATCGTGTTCCTGAATGCAGGACGACATGGTTTCCAGATGTCGATTAAGCATTGAGGTCACTTCGCGCACAGAATGCGATTCACTGATCGTCGTAAAAGAGCGGAGATCGGAAACAAGCACTACACCGTAGACCTCACGCGGAGGAGCATTTTCAGATACCAGAGATGTCGAAATCGTTGCGTCCAGGGTTCCTGATACGAAACGTCCCAGCTTGCGCCGCTCGCCAAGACCTGCGATCATTCCATCGAACGCCTTCGTCAAGTCGCCGAACTCATCGTCACGCTCGACATGAAGCCGCACCGAAAGATCACCCTGCGCGGCCATAATGAGCCCTTTCTCAACACGACGCAGCGGATTAAGAAGCATGTGTACAGTAACCGCTCCGAGCAGCAGAATTGGGAGCCCCAGGACGCCCGTGAATAATATCAGTTCAAAATAACGCGAGAGTCTGGCTGTTGTGAGGGGCGGGATTGGTAGAATTGCTCCGAGCACGTAACCTTCTGTTTTTCGACACGGGTATGCGATTATGGCAAAATCTTCCAGTATAATCGACTGAAAAGAACTGGTGCGGGCGGTGAGATCCATTGCACGGCGCAGAAAGCGACCATGAATGGATTCCCATAAGTTGCCTTCAGGACTCAATGGATAAATCGGTTCCTGGCCTCCGGGAAACTTGTGTCCAACGGCATATCGCGCGTTTGAACGCTTGTCATAATTCAACCGTCGAATTGCGGTCGTAAGATAAGCCCGAAAGGCAGGATCAATGTTGGCCCGCATCAAAATATTTGTCTTAATGGAACCTCTTTCGGCTAAAATATCATAAAAAATATAATGAGTATAATTCGACGTCTGTATCAGATCGCCTTGTCCTCGCGTCGGGAGAAGAGCAATGCCGGCTTCTGCTCCGAAAAAGAGATTGAATATTTCACGAGAGATCGGCCCTTCATTTATTTGAGAAAATGAATCCGGTTGAAAAATTAAGTTGAGACTATCCATCATCGGTTGCCAAAAGCGCATGGTTCCCATATTTTCATCTCTGCGATCATTGGGCCAGAAAAAAGAAGCGCTTGATTGCATAAAGGCAATAACGCCATCGAGTGCCAGACCGGCAGACCGAAAACGGGCGATGGCCTCCTCCGCAGCATGTCGTCGATCCGCATGCGTATCAATAAAATTCTTTCGCCAGGCTTTATCTGCCATCAGAGAGCGGCACAAAGCCGTATATTTATGCAAACATGCCGCGCTTTCAGTATCTATACGTTCGAATTGCGCTCTGGCCGAATGAACGATTTCGTTACGTTCGCGTGCTATAGAGGTTTCAATCTGTATCGAACCGTTGACGACAAAAACCGAGAGCGGAAGGGCTCCGACAAGCAGGAAAAAACCGGCAAACCAAAGACGCAGAGATATGGAAAGCGGAGATCCAAATATCAGTATGCGAGCGAACAACATAATCCAGACGGCGGCAAGAGAAGTGCCCCATAGAAATGGCAATGGGTCCCCGGAATCATGCGCTAAATGAGGTTTCGAACTAATCCAGAGTTCGTATGGTATGTCGAGTGAAATAAAATCTCGCAGTAACCACACACGATCTGTCGCATACAACTGTCCCTCGCTGAAACCCGGATTCATTGCTCCACTGTGGAAAAAAGCCGATATAAAGGGTCGTGCTTCATGCGGAGGAGAATGTCCTGGTGCTACAACGGCCCGCAATGGCGCGTTGGTGCAAAAAAAAGGCATAAGTACAGGGGTCATCGACGATCGACGATCTCCGGCAATGCGTCTTAGGGCAAAGTTTAACGGTCGCGCACGAACGGGAGCGTCGCATGGAAAAATAATCAGAAAAGCTCCAAGTATACGGTTGTTAAAAGTTACCGGACTCCAAAGCATGAATGCGCGCTTCCCGCCATATGTTATTGGGGTCAGGCGCTTTCGACAGGTGTCGGCAAGAATGTCAAACCGGTATAGGGGGCCATATTGGCCTCCAAAGAGGCCGACGCAACGACTATCCAAGGCTTTTCGGTCTGCGGAACTTACATTTGGATACAAAAATGCCCCCAACAGATCGGTAATGATTTTAACTTTTTCTAATGCAAAACCCGTTCCGCAAAGGGCTGTGGTTTTCCCGTCCGGATCAATGGAACAACCATATAGAAGAGTTCCCGGGGCCCGATGTGAAGCGGGAAAGCTCGTTTCGAACGATTTACGCAATAAAGCGGCATCAAGGTGAACACCGGATTTTGGACGCTCCCTGAGCTGTCTTTCCAGAAGCTTGCCAAGATCTCGCCCCATCATTTCTATCTGTGCCCCGAAGCTGCTCATCGAGCGAAAAGTCTCGACGCGGCGCATGGCGGCATCTTCCCAGCGACTGCGCTGGTCTTCCTGACGAAGACGCTCGCGTGTATTCTCACCCAAATTCAGCATCGCGAAAGGAAAAAGCGATAACATGAATGGCAGAATGATTGGAGTTACAAGTTCCCAAACTCCCTTTCGATTGCGATTCATCGTGTATTTATACTATTCATATTTTGCGTACTAAACATAGTCGAGCAGCAGGAAAGCCTCAACTTCCTGGGTTTTGCCTTTGACTCTGGTCACGGATAAACGAATGGCACGGGGGCGCGTGTCGGAGTGAAAAGCCGCAAGCACGGAGCCCGCAACCACGATGCGGCTTCCGTCCGTGTTAAGGGCCAGCGCGGCCAGACGCGCGGCCAGATTGACCGGGTCACCGATAACTGTGTAATCCATATGCACGGTTTGGGCTCCTAAAAGACCCGCAATCACCATTCCCGTATTCAATCCGATAGCGATTGACAGCGGTTCAGCGCCTTGAGCAAGAGCTTTTCGGACGTCACTGATTACGGTCAGTGCAGTTCGGATAGCGGCTTCTTTCCCTCCTAAACGCTCGTGGTCAAATGTAATGAGAATTTTCTCGCCCATTACCTTGTCGATATCAACATCGTGTTGCCCTATTGCATTATTGAACGCTTCCAGATGTGCTTCCATGCTGCGAAATGCGCCAATTGACCCATTTCGTTCCTGAATTTCCGCGAAATTCGATATGCTGGAAAACAACACAGTGACCTCGCGGAACTCGCCTTGTCGTGCTGTTGCCGAGAATTGTTCATCTCTAATGGTACGTCGCACCGCACCCGAAACGTAACGACCGAGCAGCCGGCCATCGGCAAGTCCGCGTGTCATGCGATTGAATGCCCTTGCCAGGGTGCCAAATTCGTCACGATGCGACTCGTCAAGAGGAATCATCATGAACTCCCCCGACTGAACATATGTCATGCCTTTCTGCAGCAGTCGCAACGGAGCGAGAAAAGATTTTACGAGCAGATATACCGTCAGACACGCCAGTAAAAGCGTTCCAATCATGATGACTGTGAAACGTCTGTCACGACGGTTTGCTTCTTCGGACAGATGGTCGGTCGTCGCTGTCCCAGCGAGCATATACCGACTCAGATATCGTCCTGGAAAAGCCTCAACAAGACGGCCATTCTGACCATATTCCCGCGATCGAATCGGCTCATCAGAATCACACGAGCTATCCAGTATCTCGGCCAGCAACCCTGGAACCTCCGTTGCGAGTTTGCGCCCGGATGAAGGAAACGCCAGCCCGGACGGCAGGCTTTCCTCATCACCTAATTGAGAACGAATGACCGCATAAAGGTGTAATGAAGCCCCTCCTGGATCTATTATCGGTTCAGGTTTCATTATCTGAATAAGATATGGAAGACTGGTGCTAAGCTCGTCCCATAACCAGCCAAACAAAAAACGTGGTCGTCCGGCAACAAAAACGAAACGTTGCGTAAAAAAGAGGCGGTTGGAGTGAAATAAAAAGCTATTGAGACGCTCGGGAAAGCTCATCAATTCAAGAAGACTTTCGGGACCTGCCAGAATGACCAGCATACTTATAAAGGCGCTTTCCTTAGCTCCGCTCACCAGCCCTTTGGTTCCCGCTCCAAGGCTTGTGTCTTCCCATTTGGATGTGTCGTCATATCTGCCGATAAGCGGCGCACGCACAGGGCGAAAGAACATGTCAAATACTGTATCCGATGCTTCTTTCATCGGAGTATTCGGATCCAGACTTACCCGCAGGAGAAAGCGCTTAAACTCGTTGGGGCCGACTACAGACATGTCGGCAATCCCTGGGGCTAAATTACGCGGAAGTCCCCGGCGAAGATCCTCAATAACGCGGTCGGCAAGAACGCGGAGAATATCATTGTCCGAAAAACTTGCCGGATGCAGTGATGCCTGTAGTTTCGCTTCCAGACTTTTGACGACATTTGGCTCCTTCGTGACTTGAATCGTCTGGAAGAAAATGCGGCTGTGGAGAAAACGCGATGCATCGTCGATGCGCGCCAGCGACTCATGAAGTTTACGAGCCGTCTCTTCGCAAACCTGTCGATTCGATTCCGCGGAGGCAGACCGAACAATCGTTCTTGCAACAGTCATCGGCATAAGAGCAGTCAACAACAGGATCAGTATCAACGAAGCAGCCAGCGGCAAACGCGGTCCGCGCCCGAATACCCTTTTCTCGATAAGCAGAAACAATGCGGCGGAAAATAGCCAGAGAGATGCAGCAAAACCAGCTACAGCCGTTTTTGTTTTGAGCATTTTGTGCGTTGGGCGAGGCAGAATGACGATCGGCTGGAAGTTGCTTCCGAATGACGGTCTGCCGCTCATGAGCAGAAATCGGGGATATTCCAAAACGGGAGGAAGTTCATGCGGATTGCGCGCGATATCGATCAGTCGTCGTTCAATATCCGGATGTTTTCGAAAATACGGAGAGAGAAAACAGTGATAACCCCGTGACAATGGAATAAAGCCAATGCCTGTCCTACGGTCATTCCATGACTTTGTCATTATGCGCTCAGGTACGCTGACCATCATGTGCTCCAGACGCAGCACTATCATCAGCAATCGGCTTCCCGAACCGGGAACAAAATCCATATTTTTCCAAAAAAGGGCGGTCTGGCCCGTCAGAGTCGAAAAAAATTGCACACGCCCCTGAGTTTCACTGCTCTGATAATCAAGTGAAATGGGGAAGCCTAGTTCATCGCTGAGACGTTTTTCAAGATCGCGCGATTCGTGATCAATCTGGATCGGCCGCAAACCATCAGCAGTATGACTGCCAGGCAGCGTTAATTGCGCAAGTTTTGTGGCGAATGCAAGCGCATCGCTTCCCGGAATGATGTTGGCCCCGGTGGTTACAAATAACGGGATGGTGCTGCTTCCGGTGATGCGCACGAAATAAATGTCGTGAGACGGAAGCAGTCGCTCCATGGTTTTATGGGCACGTTTCGCGCTGATTTCGACTCGCCTGTCATCGGTGCCTGTATCCGGCAGCCCCTTTGCGAATCGATTAAACAGACGCTTGAATTGCATCTCGAACGTCCCTGAGCGCCGCATATCGGCAAGTATGGAGATTCCGCGTTCCGCCAGGCTTTCCTCGAGAGAAAATTCGGTGCTTCCATGCTCGAAATTAACAATTAGCAAAGGGAGAATCAGAAATGAGATCAACAACAAAAGTGAAGAAAGCGCTGATCTCATACGACGTCCTCACCAGTAAAATCACCAATTGCCAGTTCCAAGGCGTTCTCGCCAGATATCGGCTCGAATTGCATATCCGGAAGCAGCGCCGCGATTCTACTGGAAACTACTATGTTCGTGAACTTTCCCTTTTTAGAAATTGATTCGAGAACTTCAGCGCGTTGACGCGGTTCGCCCTGGATGACGTGGTCGAGTCGTCCGGATGTATGTAAAGTGCCGGTTAACAGATTGCCACCGTCTATGCCAACGCCCATACGATAGGGAAATAGGCCGGCTTCGAAGCGTTCAACATTTAATTTGCGATGCGTGTTGAACATATCACGCGCAGCTTCAACCGCAATATGAGCAGCCTGAACGATAGACGATTCAAAAAATACAGCGACAATTGCGTCGCCTATGAAAGCTTCGATCTTGCCTCCGCGCGCCTGTATGCATCTGGACATATCTTCCATGTGACGATTCAACATGATCACGACGTCCCTGACCGGATACGTTTCAGACAGAGTGGTAAAATTGCGCAGATCTGAAACCAGAATCACACCTACGCGGAACAATGGGCCATCTTTTTGTGAATCATCGGAATTTTTTGAAGACAATCCGGATACACCAGTCTTTTCAGTGCTTGCACTCTCTTCGATGGAAGAATTGAGGCTTCCGGAGACAAAACGACCCAGAGCGCGTCGTTCGGCCAATCCGACTATCATTTCATCGAATCCCCTCGTCAAATCACCAAGTTCATCATCACGAACCAACGACACGCGCATTTCGAGATCGCCGGAAGTTACGTGCGTCAGGCCAGTTTCAACACGAAAAAGAGGTTCTATCAGAAAGGAAGCTGTCCGACGGCCAAGCAGAAGAATCGGAATGAACAAAAACATGGTCAGCGCAGCCAGATCCCATCGTTTATCGCGATGACGAGCACGTATCTCGTCGAAACTGACCACTGTGCCAAGAATGTAACCAGGCGCACGTCGACAGGAATAAGCAATCATCGTCCGATCCTGCCCACGCATGATGAGGCGGGCGCCTGATCGCGCGGATGCATCCATGAGCGCTTTCAGTTTCTCGCCATCCAGTGAAAACCAGTATCCATCGCGCGACTCAGGAAGTACAGGTTCCTGACCACCGCCTGCGGCCCTTCCAATGCAAAGATCGCCTCCGAAAACGCGAAACCTGCGACCCGCATCGAGCAGATAGTCGCGGTAAGGCAAATCCATTGGCATACGCCAGAAAATCCATCGTCTGGTCTTGTTGGGACCACAAACCAACTCGTTGAACTGAAATGATTTTGTGTGCCCAGTGTCTAGGAGTGCGACTTGCGATCGTGTTTCCCGAAACACCCGATTGTTGTCTTTGGAGCTCTGTTGCTCAAGCAAAGCCGAATCTCTTTGTCCGCTATTTGAAAATAGAGCCTCGCCTTTCATTGATGAAAGCGAACTCTTTTGTTCCGTAAGCAATGTCTGCTCACCTTCAAGTCGTTTCAAACTGGCCCGTATGAGAGGTGAGAGAATAAACTCCGCGACACTCTTTTCAGCATCGCCGGTCTTGCCGGTGTCAGAAAAAATCAGATATTTGTCTGGATCGAAAAAAACGATACACATCTGCATGCGTATTCCGCGTTTGTGAAATAACGTAAATCCCTCACGGACAGCGCGATCAACGGATTTATTATCTGTGGAAACAAGCTCCTCGCGCCAGTGCGGGCGTCTTATCAGATCGCGACAAGCCTCTCCGGCAAAATTGGAAACAGAGTCACTGCCGTTATCGAAATCTTCGAGACGCCGCAATGATTCCCGCATAATATCCTGCTCTGCGCGAGCTTCTGAGGCTTGGATCTGGTATAGTCCCGCGTAATACAGTGTTATCAGCGGCAAGAAACCAATGAGAGCGAATATGGCCGAAAACCACGCGGCCATGCCGATCGGAAGAGGTTCGCCCGTCATGAGTAATCGTATAAGAGCTCCGCTGCCGGCGGTTGCGAAGATCAGTGAAAGCAAAAAAACCGTGGTGGATGTCCCGTTCTGTGAGCGGGGTAAAGAAGAAATCATCCAGATTTCATATGGAGAATCGGGATTCAGGAAGTCACGCATGATGCGCAGTCCGCCGCTTTCACTGACGATCCCAAGCGGGAGGTAGGTTTCGCGGGCAGCATCCCGTGGAAGATTTCGAAGAATAGCTCGCAGAGGAGCACGCAGTGCGGATGGCATAGAAGGCGGGACGATGGCATGAAGTTTCAAATTAAGCCCTGAAATCGGTACCAAAAGAGGAAAAAAATCTGCCCTTGATCGGTTGCCGGTATGATCGACTCTACGTCTGTTCTCCTCGCCAAACGAGGTCAGGATATTTCTTATCAGTCGCGCAACGCTTACGGTGGATTGCGGGAAAATCAACATATAGGCGCCAATGTATAGGCCGTTGCGTGATATCGCATCCCAGAGGAGAAAATGTCTTTTTTTTTCAAACATGACAGGCGTAAAAATACCGCGACGTTGCCCAGAGACCAATTCCATGGTACAGTAGATGCCAAATATGGTGGCGAAGGCTTTCTGCAGTGTGAGAGGAATTTGGGGCGCTGCAACAGAGCCACTGATGGCAGGTCCGCTCGCCAGTGGCAATTGCATGTCGGATGCATGATTTTTTATCGATTCACTCCGAATTATGCGGGCTTTACGGCACTCCTCCTCGAAATGAACCATGCCGGCAAGCATTTCTCCCATATATTTTTGCTTTGATGGCGTAAGTCCCGGCCCTGAAATCGCCGTTTGGCAGTCCTTATCATCGAATGAAACAGCAAAAGCCTGTGTCGGCTCCGTTTCGGCTTTGAAAAATCGATGAACTCCGCTGATGAGCGGGACTGCTGAAAATGAGGGAAATCCTCCGGCGCGCCGCTGATAAAGATCTTCCAGATGTCGCCGAAGACGGAGAGCTAAACGATTTGAATGCCCGAGTTCGGAAACCTCGGCCCGGAAACGCTCGACGCGATTCGATGCTGATTGTTGCCACTGCATGCGCCGCCAGTCATCCGCAAAGACACGGCGTCGCTCGTCAATCGAATGGAGAAAAAACAATGGCAATGCCGTGAGTAAAAGTAGAAGCAGGACCGGAAACGATAGTTCAAGACGCCGTTTCATGAGCCGTGTTTCAATAAACCGTCATTCGATTTGAGAAAAAATGATGAAATTACAGGATCGGGTAATTAGTTTTTTTTGCAGCTGACAATCGCCCAAAAGAACGAAACTGAATTCGTCTTTGTTTATATGCACTGTCATGGCTGTCAGGATCCGTTGAGGCGGCGGTTCAATCTCGTCGGAAAAAGTTTGGCGATCAGAGGAATAGTTTTTGACTTGATGCCGGGTTTGCCTTTCCCGCCGAATGTTCCGCTCAGGGTTACCCAGATTCGCCTGACACCTGATGCCAGCCCTGAAAGGGTCTCGCTCTCTACTTTCCAGGAGAGCGAGGCGACGTGCCCGTCGACAATGACTCTGGGGCGCCCCCCAACTGATCTTTTGATCGTATCGCCCTCGAGCTGATATTCGATCGGCTCGATATTTCCGTCGGTGTCACGAAAAACCCGCAGCGTGAGCTTGTCCGGTGTCGCAATGATGGAATCACTCCAGCGATCCGCGGGGAGAGTCGGGTCCTGAACGGCATTGATCAGATCGTTGCGCAGATGCGCCAGAAAGAAGCCCGCTTCCTGAAGAACTATCGTTGACTCTTCACCCTTCGCGAATGATCGATGAAAACCAGTCATGAGATATAACAGACCGCCGACTATCATTGCCAGTATAGACAGCACAACGAGTATTTCTACGAGAGAAAAACCTCTGCGTGTCTTGTAACAAATTAAGTGTAGTCGCTCACTCCTGAAGGCCTTCATTTCGTCAGCTTTCGTTAGCGAGAAGACTCTTAAGTGAAAATGAACGTCGCGGGCCAGGTTCCTTCGAAGCCCATGAAACAGTCACTTCCACTTTTTTGAAGCGCACCATCGCGCCCTTTTTAACTTCACTGATGACCAGTTCGCGGGAAAGATCGGGTATCGCACTTATATGCAGACGAAGCGGTGAACCTCCGCCAAGAGGAACTCCGTCAACAATATTGGCGTCTTTAAATGTACCAACAGGCAACAGGCGAAACGGTGCCGACATCATCTGTTCCATGAGTTCCATGGCCGCGGAATGCGCGGAGAATTCATCACTGGTCATCTGTATTCCCCGATTGCCCGAACTGAATGACAGAGCTATGGGAAGCATTGACGCCGCGAGAATGCCTACCGCGACGAGAATCTCGACAAGGGAAAAACCTGCACATTTATTCATGCCAGGAAGTGTCCTTGTCATCAATACAGGATTTATAGAAGGCGAAATATCCTGAGGCTGTCGGATCCTGGGCTTCGCGATACCGAAGAATCCCTCCCTGTGATCTCGGATCCGCGTCTAGGCCGCCTACGGCCAAAGTGCCCAGCAGGTCTATACGCGCAGACGCTGAAAATTGGGCCTGTGGCGCATAAATATTAATGTGATCAGGTTTATCAGTGTCGACTCGCACGGAAGACGCGCGAGGAGCAATCACTGTCAGCGCTTCAGTTGGGCTCTGCATCACAACTCCACGCAACACGACATTTCCATCTTCAAGGATTATCATACCGCCACCCGCGACTGACAAAGGCGTCGCGACATCAAGAGGGGGCAGAATCAGATCGCGTTTTTCGGCATTCACTATACGAACGATCTGATTTAGTCGAAAATTCTTCGGATCTGGGAATGCCTTCCAGAATTCGTTCAGATCAGGATATTCATGCATCACGCGCGATTCTGCTATAGTCTGGATACGTGTCGCATCTACTGAGCCCTTGTAGAGGGTTTCGCTGCCACGCTTGATTTCGATAGGTTGCCCGAGATCCTGTTTCAGAATCTCTTTCGCCGGTGGAAACTTTCGCTTACCAATGGGTGTGAGAATTTCCTGGAGGGTGTTGTATGAGTTCACATAGGGCAGTTCAAGAACAGAGCTCATACAATTTTTGTAGGCGTCATAATCTTGAAACAGCACACCCAGCGGCAAAAGAGGCCCCCCTGTCCGGCGCTTCTGAACATCTCGTATAAGATAAGTCGGAACGAATGCCGAAGCCGAAAGAGATGGAAGCAGATATGTCGGAGGCGGATTGCAGCTGTCCATAATGGTCTTTACGTCTGATTCCTGGGCAGTGACGTCAAGAGACGCATAACGCGGAAAAGCTTCCGTAACCGAGCCAAAAACACGTGTGCGAGACTGAAACCCCTTACGGGACTCGCCGAAAAGATGCAAAATAGACGATTTCGCGCTGAACTCGCTCTTCTCCTGGGAGGAAATTATACCGCCGAGAAACATCGCATCATGGTCCATGCCTCCACTCTTGTCATGAAACCCCGCGAGAATATAGGAATAACCAAATGCGTAACTTACATCGCGTGGAGGGGAAATGCGGTCCCAGGAGATGGGAGATAATGGGGCTGCAAATGCCGGAGGAAGAGATTCGACAGCTTTTTTGAACTTCACCGCATCAAATTTCGTCGCAGTGTCGACCTCGTAGAAATGGAAAATTTCACCGATGGGTCCCGGGCCGGATGTAAGATTCAGGCGTATATCTCCGCCCCCCAGCCATATCCAGCCTCGTTTTTCAAAAATCTGTTCGTCTTTTTCCGCCGTCAGGATGGTGGCCTGAGCTTTGGGTTCCAGGGGGGATTCAGGTGTAGCGTGATTCATTACTATAAGTGGTTTCGGATCGCCATTTATTCCGTCATAATCGTTAAGCATCAAATTGAATCTGTTCTTGGAACCTCTCGCCGCATCACGGACATGCAGTGTGAATTTTGAAACCACTGGCGGAAGTGAACTGCCGACACGAACGGGTCGACGTACAGATAAAGTTCGCTTCATGCCACGATATTCCCCTGTGGCTTCCACGGCAAGATACCCTGTTTTTGCACCGGGATCGACCCAGGCGGATGGGTCAGTCTCTGTCTGCCGGAAGCCTCGCAGCCAAACCTCGACACGAATCGAGGCTGTCGGATCGACCTCGGTCGCGAATTTTTTGAGATCTTCGTTCCAGGTGTCCTTCATATATGGCATCAGTGACATATCTGGAAGCGGAGTCGGTTTTTGCAGCAACGAATTGATCGCGCCCCCATCAGAACCGGCAATACCCGCCAGTGTCTCGCGAACTGCGCGGATGGAGCTGCTGATACCAGCTTCGGCCAGAAAATGAGCAATCTCGGCGTTTGCCGTGAGGTGTAGATTCGCGTTTTGCTGGGTAACAAAAGAGTGCAGAGTAACGCCAAGCAAGAGCAGTATTACTGATACGGCCAAGACCAGCATCAACACAAAGCCGCGATGTTTACAGACGCTGGGCGTCACGGCTCATTCACACTGGGTGGGAGATATTTAAGACTCCATTGAGATGCCTGAATAGCCACAGAAGCTGTCCCTGTTTCGCCTGTGTGTTTCTGATCAATATCTGCGGATGTCGGGGTTGGAATATACGTGAGAACAGCGCCTAAACGGTTATTCAGTCCTCCCCCTTCGATGCGGGACGTCAGACGAAAGGTATTGGTTCCGATACAAGAACCATCCGCGGAAAGCGTGATTCCAGGGGCTATTTCGTGTCGGGGAAGCGTAAGCGCGGTTTCCGGATCTGGAAACGATGGTGCTTGCGAACGCAGCTTGCTCATCTGGATAAGAAATGACGACTCGATATTATAATCGGCCTTGAGTTTTAAAAGGAGCGGTGCTTCTCCGATTCCCCGGCTTGTGCCGAGAATATAGGTAGTACCCAGAATGAGCATGCTCATGAGAATGGCAACAAGCATTAACAGGGCCATCCCAGTGCGCGCTTTCATTGTTTGCCTCCGGTGGCATGGATCTGTGATTCGCGGCGAACTGCAAATGAGGTAAAAAATGGAACTCCCATCTGATCAGACGGAATTATTACGACTGTTACGAGATCAGGATACTCCGGATGCAGCCGGAATTGCCCCGATGCAATTGCTTCAAGCAAGACTTCACGTCGGCCTCCGCCTGTCTCGCGATACAGATTGCCCTGTTCAAGGCGATAGACGAGCGTTACGCCGTCTCCCCGTCTCAATGTCAGGCTGCGATTATCCTCGCCGGTCTGGGCTGATTGGGCGAAGCGGATATCCTGGTTCATGCGTTCCAGAAGGGTCTGATAGCGCGCAAGCAGAGGCGCCCCCTGAATGGAACTCTGGCGATTAGGATTCAATATGGATATGACCGCATAGAACGTCGTCAGGAACATAGCAATGATGACCAACATCATGATTTGTTCGAAAAAACTGACCCCTCTTCGGCGGCTATTATGCGGCGGAATCATCGTGAAGCCTCCGTGGCAATATCTGCAACGGGCGGTCTGGATATTTCCGACAAATCTGTACCTGACGAAACATCCTCATGGGATTCAGCCGATTTTACTGAGTCGCTCTGGCGCACTACAGGTGTTGGAGCCTCAGCTTTTGTGGCTGCCTCACCAGGGGAAATATCCAGGAGACGTTCAAGATAGATGCGTTTTTTACGGCCTTCCTCATCGTAACTGATATATACGATGAGTTTGTATAATCTATCCTCGAGGTAATATGTGTCAACCTGGCATTTGAATGGTTTCAGTGCCCAATAAAGCTTTGGAGAGTCCTCGGGTGTGATGGTTCGATACTCCCCAAGCAGAAAACGAAAATATTCTGAAACAGAACCTGAACCATCAGGTTCTGCAACGATTGGCTCTTCTGCTGTCATTGGCGGCAGACTGGACGGATTCTTCATTGCCATTGCAACAATGCGCTCCATTACATGCTGAGCCAGCAAAGTTGCCGTGAATTCGGCCTCCGAACGCCGCTCCGTTGTTCTCGTAAGACGGACCAGGTAGAAAAGCGGTGCCAGCGAAATACTGAGAATGCAGACAACACCGAGCAATTCGAGCATCCCCATTCCCCGACGTCTGCGATTTTGTCTGTGGGTAAAGAGGCTATATTCGAAGCAAGGTTTCAATTCTTCGAAAGTTTGAGCGGACATTTCAGACTTCAAAAGCATGAAATAAGTATATCACAAGCAGACGATTTTATTCATCAATTCGCGCGAGACTGCCGATTATGTTGAGGCAGGAAGTTTTCGTGCCATGGAAGGAGAAGTTTTCATGTTTCAGCACTATCGAATCGCCCTCGCGACGATGCTGGTTCTCACCATAATAGTGGCGGTGGGATGCGGAACCAGCAGCACTCTGCGGGGTAGCATCGTCGGCACAATAGTTGATTCTCAAACCGGAATCGGCGTCTCGGGAGCCTCAGTGCTGACTTCTCCCTCCACAACTACGGTATTGACCGATGTGAATGGAAATTTCAGCATTCCTGACGTCCAACCGGGAGTTTTCACGGTTACCGCAAATGCGACAGATTACAACTCCAACTCGGTCACAGTTACCATTGATTCAGGTATGACAGCAAACACGAATCTTGTGCTGGTTTCGATGGGCGGTTCGTTTGCTCGCAACATTCTGCCGATCTTCATGGTCAACTGCTCAATTGTCGGCTGTCATGACGACAGCACCGCCGCCTCAGGACTGCGCCTGAATTCGTATACCAATGTAATGAAGGGATCGCGTTACGGGTCGGTCATATATCCGTATGATGCCCAGACCAGCAAACTCGTAATGCGTATCAAGGGAATTCAAACTCCGCGTATGCCGCAGAATAGGCCCGCTCTTTCCACTTCCGATCAGGGATTGATTGCGAACTGGATTAACGGCGGTGCCCGCAACAACTGAATAAACCACGTGTAACTTATTTCATCGATCGCCGGGTCTCTTCCTGAGAACTTGTTTCGAATCGATGCAGAGATTATCGAAGGAGTCGTCATCATGAACAAGAAAACCGCGATTATTGGTGCCACGGCGCTTGTGTTGGGTAGTCTGTCAATTGCTTTTTCGTCAACCCCGAGAAATATCGCTGCCCCGGAGTCCAGATCTGGTTCTGCCCGTTCCGGTATTTCCGGACGGCAAACCCCAAGCGAAGTCGCTTACGGTGATTCTGCAGCTGAAACATCCTTTGGCGCATCATCCCGGCCCGCTCAGAATGCACAGGTCCCGAATGCCGCTGGAAGCGTTTCCCCGGAAACAGCAGCAGCGCCTGCCTCTGGAAAGCTTGATCTGGCGGCTCCGCCTGCCGCGTTGACTCGCGCCAAATCGGCCGCGATGGTTACATCGACATCCCCTGCCGCCGCTCTGCAGGCACTTGCCGCGACATCAGGTGCAAGTAAGACTGCTCCGAAAAAGGCTTCCATAGTCTCTAACCCCAAAACTCAGGCGGCTGTGGCAAAGGCGTCGAAACCACAGAAACTGTTTTCCTATGTGCGCATGTTGAATTACAGCCCACATCCACTTGTAGAGGAGTTTTTGCGTGACAAGCCTCTCCAGCTTAATGGCAAAAATTATCATTTTACGGTGACCTACAACGAGAATTGGGATGTCGTGAATGACGATGAAGGTTATCTCAAGAAACTTGGTTTTGAGATCAACATCATCGAAAATGAGAAAAAGGTACGCACTCTGAAACTGCCCCCTGTCGCAGTAAACCCGGCCACGATGAAAAAAGGTCAGGTAATCGGGCTTGCCGAGGTCGCTCCATACAAGTTCAAGATTTCAGTGGATTCAGTAACAGCCACAGAAAAAGGTGTTTCAGAGCTGATATTCAAGTTCGACATGGCCGGATAGCTTCCGGCAGTCACAAATACCGAATGATTCGCAGCAGGGGCGCACTACCGTGTGCCCCTGCTGCGTTTATGGATCATTTTCTGAATCCACGTACTCCGCTGGTATTTATAGAAACCGTTGACGATGCGATTTCCCGACGTGACATAGCCCGGCTGGACTGCACGAGAAGTTCCGCAATGCGAGACTGGTCCGGGTGAGCCACATAAAGGGGCAACAGGATCATGCGTGCTTCTGTTGCCCTTCCCATGGCCAGGGCTGCAGATGCTTTTCCAAAAAGATAATCGAGTTCCTGCGGGTGATCGCGTACAAGCTCCGCATAAAGGAGATACGCGTGCAGAAAATGACGTTTTCCCATTGCTTCGACGGCTTGCTGTTCCGTGGAAGCCGCAACTAAAACGCCGCTCGGGGCGCTCGCAACACCAAGTTTATCGACAGGACCGGAAACGGGAGTTTTTACTCTGGGAGAAAGAATCATGCCGCCGGACTCGAACCACCCACGCCTGAGGCTGCGTGCCGTGATTGCAGGATCAGCGGATGGCAAAGGCGTCGATAAATCATTCAGTGGTCCCCGTCGGTGCTCTATTTCATCAAAAAATTTCTTGTATAAAATGACGAGCGGATGGGAACGATTAACTCCGGACGCGAGACGAAACCAGGTTCGGGCATTACCAATGCGGCCGGCTGCAATCTCTATCTCGCCCAACAGAAGCATAGGTTCGATTTCACGTGGAAACGCGGATTGAACCGACTGAGCAAGTCGCCGCGCCTCATCGAAGTGGCCAGAACGCATTTGCTCCGAAGCCTGTCTTAATGGTTCGGATAATTCCAGGGCGGTAACTGAAATGATATTGCCGGCCCACCAGAGGGCTGTAAGCGCCACCGCAAAGAACAAAAACCGATGCCGCAAGATAGAATGATTTGTCACGGCTTCGCAGGGTCTTTTATCTGATCCCAGGCGGATGTCGCCGGATGTTCGACAGGAATGTCCGGACCATTCTGCTGATCGGGCTGTCCAGAAACATGTGCTGCTCCGCTTCCAGTGGTTGACTCCGGAACCTCGACCGGTTGTCCGGCACCGGGGCCATGATCCCGGTGTTCCTGATCGAAGGAATCACCCTTCAAATAATCTTCAGGAGGTTCGAACTGATCATCCGGGTTGTTGAATGATCGCCACGCCTGATTGCCCACCAGAATAAAAACGGCCAGCAATATGATTACCAGAGACCATTTCCAGGTTTCTTCGCCTAACTTCATTGCTCTTCTCCTTGTGGCGCCGGTGAAACGGAATATGAAGGCGCATGGCCAGTTTCTTCACGTTTTGGCACAGATTTCGTAACGGGCAAAACGAGCTCGATGGATCCCTTGCCGATGCCGGAAGTATCGAAGGACAATGTCATCATTCGTGTGCCGAACAAACCGAGTTTACTGTCGAGCTCATTCAGGAACATGCCAAGACTTCTATAGGTCCCGTGCAGGTGCAAACGCACCGGAATCACATGTGCGCCATGGTTTTCATCGGTAACATCGTCAGTGGATGCATTTATCGGCATGCCATTTTCATCAAGAGGAGGAAGCGTCATGTCCGCGTTGACAGCAGACTTCTCCGGCTCATTCTCCTCTGGAGCCTTTAACAGAAACGCAGGCATGAGTTCGCACCGCTCGATCAGAGCGCCGGTCGTGGAAGCTGCTTCGAACAGCATTGCAACTGCCTTGTTTTCGCTTCCGGCCCTTAGCGGGCGTAGTCGAGATGTTTTCATGTTTTTATCTAAACCATTCGGCGAAGCAGGGATTTTATCGAGCTGCTGTTGAAGACTATGCAAATCGCTTTCAGCACGAATGGCGGAAGCGCTCATTTCGCTGCACTCATTCAGCAATGGAACTATCAACAAACCTCTACCCGCGACAAACACGATACCCAGCATTACTCCAACGACCACCAGAAATTTTACTGTATCTTTCATGGGAGTTCGCCTTCCAGTGAAAAACGGAGCTTCCCGCCATCCTTGCGTGCGGTGATGCGCCGATATTTCATGATCACATCCTTTGTTCTCAATGTGTCGACGAATGCGAGAAACGTTGGCTCGTCACCCGCTGTTCCCCGTAAAAACAAAATCTCTCCGCCCAGATTATCGATCGGATCACCTCTCGACTCATTCCCGGAATCACCTGTTCCGATGCCGGAAAAGGTGCGCGAATTGCCTATGTTCTGGGATGACGGAATAAAAGGAATCGCACCTTCGGGGTTAAGCGCTACTCCTAAAGGATTTTCGGAGTCCGACGAAACTTTTCCATCGCTGGTTTCATCGGTCTCTTCGGAGGGTTCAACTCCTGCTGGAAGTATTTCAAAATCCCTCAAAGAAATACTTTCCGGTTTGGAAAGAATGACATCCAACATAATTTCTCCCGCGCTCAGGCGGTCCCTGAGCAGGGGAGCGAGCGCCTTACGCTCATGGAGTTTAAGAACAGCTTCCTGACTGCGGCGCTGAGTCAGCTTGGTTCGAAGACTGGCGTTTTTCATTTCTGCCGTCGCCAGCCGATCCTTAAATACAAGCCGGTCTCTGTCTATTTCGCCACGCCACCATAAAAATATGAGAGCCATGACGATCAAACCCGTGACTGCAAAAACCCTGGGAAGCGTACGCGCCAGATTTGTCCATCGCTCCTGGTCTTCCATGAAACGCAGGCGTCCACGAAGATTGGTCGATGCAAACAATACTTTTGAAGAAGCTTCGAGGTGAGCGAGAAAAGCAGTCATGGCTGGAAGAAATGGAGCAAGCCCCAGTCCGTCACTTCCCTGGTGATTAATGACCGGCGTGATATCGAAACGAGAAGAAAGGTCGAGGTTCAGTGTGCGACCTGGCGCAAAATAGTCACGCGAATAGGCCATGAAACCAGGCCGACATATTCCGCCGCCCAGAAACTGAATTTCATCTATTCCGCCAAGTTTTGTGACTGCACGAAAATAGTCGAAACTAAATCGGATTTTTTGTGTATATACTTCCATTTCTCCAGGTTGAGCAGGGTCAGGAACCTCCCCCATTCCAGACGGAATGTGTCGGTAAAATTTTAGATCTCCGCCGGAAAAAATGTGAATATGCGTTGTGAGATGTCCTACGTTGATCAGTGAAAGAGCTGGCAGAGCGGCGTTGGGCAGACAGTCCCTGACAGCCAATCCAGTCAGCGACTCAGGATAAATGCCGTCAAGTCGCAAATCCGCAGCTTCGAATATCTCGATAAATCGGCGCAAATGTGAAAGCGGCACCACTGACAATGCGAATTGAGTTCCGCCCGACCGCAATGGTCTATAGGCATACAGACACGGCTCTGAACGAAACGTCGGCGACAACATTTTTTTTGCCTCCCAGCTCAGAACGTTTTCGAGCTGGCTGTCTGCAACCTGTTGGGGAAGTTCCACTATCTTGAACTGCAGCTCGCGACTGTTGAACGTCGCCATGATACTGCGCGCGGTTTTCACCGGAAGGCGATCGGAAAGCCTTTTCAGAATTGCTGTCTGATTCTCGCGATACTCGTTCTCGCCGGGGAAATCACCGGGCGGATGCAGCGTCTCTTCTTCGATTGCCGTGATACGGTCGCGACCGCCCGTGCGTTCGACGACAACTGCTTTCAGCGCATATACGCCGAGGTCGAACGCAATATGTAAGCCGTCTGGCAAGTCTGGTTTCATGATTCCTCCGAGAAACGACCGCAAGCCTGACGGCCGGGAAGGTCGAGAATGCCCTTACGGGAAAGTTTTTTACGGGCAGAAAGACGCCCACCTTCACGAATTACAGTATTAACAATAAGATCGATTGAGAATGATGCTGAGGTTCCACTAATGCCTTCATTGGTGCCTGAGCTGCTCCCGGTTGCTGTATTTTCGACAGGAGTTTGCACTGCTTCTATTTGTACGTCAGCCTTGCGCAAGCCACCGAGATCGACGGAATATGCAAGTTTAAATGGTGCAAAAGGGTGATTACGCAAACGTGCCAGACCGCGTTCCAGGCCACCATCTGCTGCATGAAATGCGACAGTTTCCAGAAGTGATGATCTCGAAAGGTCGAGATTGGCTCGCACCAGATCGGCAGCTCCAAGGACAAAAATGAACAGCACCGTCGTGACCATGAATGTGACAATAAGTGTAAACCCGCGTCTGGACGATTTCACTGGCTGTCTCGCAATCGAAAACACCAGACTGTGCTTGGAAGTCGTTCCACTGATTGAATGCGCCCGTCGTGATTCAAGTCGTCAAAAAGATCCAGTTTAACGAAAACGGACTGTGTATCATATGGTCGCACAGCAATACTCGCTATGCGTAATGTTTCAGCGAGTTCGCCCGGCCGGGTTTGTGTCGACTGATGATCAGCAGACAGCGAATCGGTATCGACAAGTTTTCCGTCGCGCACCTCAAGCGGAAGATGCCCCGTGATAATAGCTTTGCGAACGCTTCTCCGAATTTCCGCGACTGCCATGCGAGTCCTGGAATCACGCTCAATAGTGGTATAGCGAAGCTGCCCCCAGTGAAGCAGATCGAGAAGACCGCTGATAGCAAGGCCCATGATCAGCAGGCTGATCGATACTTCAATCAACGTGAAACCAGCATGGCTAAATGTGGCAAGCTGATGTGCGCGCATTTCAGTGAACACTCGCAGGCACATACAGGAATGATTCAAGCCGAACCCTGTCGGAGCCATGAATAATTTCGCTTGCAAGCCTTACAGCGCCATCAGCATCGGGGGCAGCCCAGGCAATGCGGGAAGTCCAGCCGGGGTGGAGTCGAAAACGCCCCGGTCCTCCGCGCGGCCCAGGCGAACGCTTCCCTGACAACAGATCAGATTTCAGAATTTCAAGTTCCCGCTCAGCCAGCGTAGTCGCTTCGTATTCGAAACGAGTGTGCCGGTCAAGACTTTCCGCCGAACCAATCCCACTTACCAGCGAAACTACCGTCCCGGAAAGAATCATCAGGGAAAGCAGGATTTCGATCAGCGAAAACCCTTGCTTACTTGCGCTCATCATTCATCAAGCGTCAATACTGCGGACGCATTCGACCCTTCAAAAGTGACCAGCAGACGATGAACTGGTTTGCCAGCCAACAATGTTGCTGAGGCTGAAAAAACCAGTCCGCCAAGTTGTTTGCATAACTGCCCGGATAATCGACTTGATAGCCCCATTGATAATGCCGGCGCATCGATAGCTGAAAGGGTTGATTGCACTAGGCGAAGCTCGACGGGTATACCACGCAGACGGGCACGTCCGCGACAGGCAGCGATAAATGCCTGAAGCGATGAAATTTGAGTGCGTTCGTTGGTTTCCTGGGCGAGACCCACATAGAAAGCGGTACCTGTGCAGGTAAGAATGCCGACAAGCAACAGAACCGTCAGGACCTCTACCAAAGTGAATCCCGAACTTCTTCGGGATCCGGTCACCAGTAATGGTGGGCGCCGTCCTTGGAACCGTCCGGCCCCATCTGCCCGTTCATGCCGATCCAGCGGGGTCCAAGGCGGATGGCGCAAACGGCACCACGACCACCCATGCTGCCGGTTGAACCAATTATCCACAACCCGGTGTTATCGGTGTTGTAGAAACGATAACTCGAACCCGGCCAAGTCAGACCCCAACGATTCGAAGCTTCCGGACAAATAAACAGTTTACTGTCCTTTGCAATCTCGTTCAAAGGCAAAACAGCGTTCGAATACTTCCAGCGGAGGTTGCCCTGACGATCAATCCAGGCGTAGCGGTTCTTGCCGCCATCTAGTTCGAAGTTTTTGGCTTCCCAGAGCGAAATCATGCTTTCTATAGCCTTCTGGTTGGAAAGGCATGATTTGGCACGTGCCATCGACGCCAGGCTTTGATACTTTGGAACAGCTATCGCCACCAGGATACCTATGAGCAGGAGGACTATCAGAAGCTCGACAAGCGTGTAACCACATTTCTTCATTGGGTCTCTCCCCGGAGGAATTAGAACATACTCTATCGCACCACCCGCATTATGTCAAACAATGGGAGGTACATGGCAAGAGCAATCAATACTACGAACCCCGCAAGAAATAAAACCAGACCAGGCTCAACCAGAGTAACCGCAGTTTCGATTGCCGTTTCGAGATCGCGTTCATACAGAGCTGCCGCCTTTTCCAACATATCACCGATGTTTCCACCACGCTCTCCGACGTCGGTCATGAGGATCAGGCTGTCTGGAAACAAGTCTTGCCTTCGTCCCATGCCGATAGACACAGATTCACCTCTGGCAACTCCCGATTTTATGACCCCCATTGCGTCTTTGAATGTCTGGTTTCCATGAGCTTTTTCAACTGCCCCAAGTGATGTTAAAATTGGCACTCCGCATCGGAGAAGCGTTCCGAGTGTGCGTGCGAAAAGAGAAAGCTCGACTTGCCTGAATATCTGCCCGAGAAATGGGGTCGAGAGTATGAACGTTCCCCAATAGCGTCTTAAGTCGTCGTTTTGCGCGATTTTTCGCCAGATTGCCAATACGCCGGCGCTGATCAGGATCATATACAGCGGAATTGTTATCCACGGAGTAATCGGAATCAGACGGGTCGGCGAAAACAAGATGGCAAAAAAACCTGTGATCAGACCGGAAATTTTCATGACGAGCTGTGTTGGTAATGGTAATTGTCCACCACCCGCCTGAATTTTTTCGATAAATGTCGGAAATACGAAAACGAGAAGCGAGATGCTGACGACAAGAGTCATCGACAG
Organism: Candidatus Rifleibacteriota bacterium; assembly: GCA_015233155.1. Lineage (GTDB taxonomy): Bacteria > Muiribacteriota > Ozemobacteria > Ozemobacterales > Ozemobacteraceae > JADFYG01. Next base: position 54,471 of record JADFYG010000001.1, on the reverse strand, counting down.
AAGCAATGCCGGATATATCATGGATCGGAACAGTTTGCCTCGAATTCGCTCTAATGAGTCGTGCATAATCGAATATCGTTCGAGCACATGATCGAGAATTCCGCCTACCTCGCCGACTTCCACCATCGTGATAAACAAATTGGAAAACGTTTGCGGATGGTTCTTAAGGGCTTCGCTGAAAGATTTTCCGGTTTCAATTTTTTCTTTTATATCGCGCAGCAAATTTTTCAAACCACCCGGAGGAAGCTGCTTGTGAAGGGCCTGTAAACTCATGAGAAGCGGGCAGCCGGCATTGATGAGGCTTGACAGCTGCATAAGAAAATAATTCATTTCGCGCACGGAAAGATGAACGGAACGACGGCTGCCACTCGCCAAACCCATCACGGGGGCCTGAGATATTTCCAGGACGAAATATGACCGGTCAGTCAGCCACATACCGACTTCTTCCGCCGAAGCAGCGTCCATATTGCCCTCGACGGACTTGCCTCTGGCATCAAGTGCCCGGTATTTAAAACGACTGCTCATGCGACTTTAAGAGGATTATCAAACCCGGAATTATTCACGGATAGACCCTGAGCGAAGCTGTTCCTGCTCTTCGCGACGCGTAAGGCGAATGACCTCATCCATTGTAGTAATTCCGCGAGCCGCTTTTCGAATACCATCTTCGCGCATAGTGCGCATCCCACTCTTTATTGCGGTCTGGCGAATTGTCCGGGATGATGCGCGTTCCAGAATCCGGGAGTGGATATCGTCATCGATAGTCATGATTTCGTGAATGGCCGTGCGTCCGAGAAAACCACTCTTTCGGCAGCTCAAACAGCCTGCTCCTTTGAACAGACGATTGGAGGGCAGATGGTTGCGCTTCAATTCGACAGCATAAGAGGCTTCCGGTTCAAAGGGAAACTTGCATGCCGTGCAGACTTTGCGTACTAGGCGCTGTCCGCCGACACCAATGACGGCCGAAGCCACCAGATAAGGCTCGACTCCCATTTCGATCAGACGCGTGACCGCAGAGGCCGCGTCGTTCGTGTGCAGCGTTGAAAAAACGAGGTGCCCCGTCAAAGCGGACTCAATAGCAATCTGCGCAGTCTCAAAGTCGCGGATTTCTCCGATGAGAATAACGTTCGGATCTTGTCTCAAAATTGAACGTAACACACGGGCAAACGTAAGACCTATGTCCGGTCGAACCTGGACCTGGTTGATTGCAGGAATCTGGTATTCGACAGGATCTTCAACGGTAGTAATGTTCACCTGGCCGCTGCGGATGAAATTGATCGCCGCATAAAGCGTGGAGGTCTTTCCGCTTCCTGTCGGACCGGTCATGAGAAATATTCCATTCGGCGAGCGCGACATAGTCTTGAAAAGAGTCAGAAGTTCCTCATCAAAACCGACCTGGTCAAGCGTAAGCTGGAGACGGCTCTTGTCAAGAACGCGGATGACTATTTTTTCCCCGAAAACCGTGGGCAACGAACTGACGCGCAAATCGATCCCGGTATCCTTGACCTTTACCTTGATGCGGCCGTCCTGTGGAAGACGTTTTTCGGAAATGTCCATCTGAGCCATGATTTTAAGACGAGAGAGAAGTTCGTTCTGAATGTTTTTGGGCGCATTCATGAGCTCAGTCAGAATACCGTCTATACGATATCGAACCCTTATCAGATCTTCGTCCGGCTCGATGTGGATATCGCTGGCCTTGTCATTAATGGCCTGTTGAATGATCGTATTAACCAGATTGATGATCGGTACCGCAGGTTCGTCGCCACCTAAATCGAAGGTGCGAAAGAATTGCTCGTCCATGTGGATGAACTGATCGCGCCGCTCTGCCGTCAGCGTATCTACCGCCGTCTTGATCGTGTCACTTGTACCATAATAATGCCGGATACCCGCCTCGATCTGAGACTCGGGGCTGATGGCAGACTCGATTTCGTAGCCGGTCTGGTAATGAATCTCATCGATGATGAATACATCGAGCGGATCGGCCATCGAGATCCGCAGTCGGTTTCCTTCGAGATGGATCGGTATCAGACTGTGCGAACGCACAATCGATTCCGGAATCGTTGTCAGTACTTCCGGGGATATTACTATCTCATTCAAATTCAGGAATGGAATGTTCATCTGTCTGGCAAGAGTCGATGCGATACTTTCTTCAGTCGCAAGACCCATTTCCACAAGTACACGACCGAGCCGCTGCCCCAGGGCTTTCTGCTTGCCCAGAGCTTCTTTTAGCTGCTCAGCGTTTATAAGTCCAGCTTCGACCAGCGTATCGCCAAGACGTTTGCGCTGTTCACCTGTGGATATAGTATGCATGATCCCCCGTCAGTTTCGGCTTGAGTCGGTTACAGGCGTTTCCAGAAACACTTTCTTGCAGTCTCATAATGCGGATTTATTTCAAGAGCTCGCCGAAATGCCCGCATCGCCTCATTTTTTTTGCCATGTGCCTGGAAGGCCAGACCAAGCTTGTAATGGCCGTCAGCATAGCCTGGATTCTTGGAGACAAATCGCTGCAACTGCCGTATCGACTCATCGATCAGCTCCGGATTTTCGAAAAGAACCGAAAGATCATACTTGTAATCTTCGGCCTCCTGAAGCTGAAACTCAGAATAGAAAAGCGCGATAACCATCTTGTATGCATGAAGCGCCTCGTCTTTTCTATTCAGCGCCTCGAGGATTTCCGCGTGCTGATTCAACGCTTCGCGGTACTTCGGATTTAATCTTATCGCCTCCTGAAGCTGAAAATCAGCCTTATCGAGTTCTCCAAGACTACGATGAGCGAGGGCCAGATGAAAAAGGGTGTCGGGCCAGCGACAGTTGCGACCAAGTACTTCTTTAAAAGCATCGATTGCATCCTGATATTGGCCTGCATTCAAATAACTCTTTCCAAGATCGTTCCAGTATTCAGGCTGCGGATTTTGTTCAATGCAGGTCTTGAACTCCTTTATGGCTTCGCTTTGCTTGCCGAGACGCGCATAACCCCGCGCCAAATTCCAGCGAAGAGTGGTGTTTTCCGGGTCGGCCTGAAGCTTTTTGAGATTTTCCTCGCAAAGTTCTTCAAGGAGTCCCTCGCTGTAATATGACTGAAACGACTTTTCAGAACTCATTTTCCGGACTTCTTACCAGGGTTGGTGGCTGTAGAAGCTGGCTTTGTCGTCTGAGTATTAACGGACTTACCGGCTGCTCCGGCTCCTTTTTTGGGTGCAGTCTGTAGCAACGAGGTCGCCGTAGCGACTTGTATCGGTTCCGCGAGCTTCAGCTCATAGCTGCGCGAAGCTGCGCCTGGTGTCGATTCATCGAGTGATGTATCAGAAGGGCCATTACTGCTTTTTACTGCGCCCAGGACTGTCTGCGGACTGCCGGGAATGGCGGCAAGCGGCCCGCGCTTGATCTCCTGGGGGCTTGTCGCAACGGCTATTTTTGCGGTCTTGGAAGCTTCATCGCCGGGACGTTCCCATGTGCGGTACTCTTCCTCGGGGCCTGATGGCGAATAGAACTGGAGGAATTGACAGACTTCACCTGCTGCCGGATCGTTCAGATATTCGTGGAAGGTCTGCGGCGGAATATAGGCGGTTGTATCCGGGCCCAGAACCTTTATTTCCTTATCTATACGAACAGTCAAGTGTCCTTTCAGCACGTAAATGACTTCCGTGACGTAAACATGGCGATGGCTCTTCACGCTAGCACCGGGAAGATAAGTAATGTGCTGCATTGCGCTCAGGGTTGGTCCGACGCGGGCCGAATCGATCAACATTTTGGCTCCGATTCGTTTGTCGGGTGAAGTGTAATAGGGCGCTTCGTCAAATGAGAAAAAGCGATGTGATTCGGGAGCGGTCGCTTCCTGCTTGCTCTTGTTTTTTGCTTCTGCGACACGCGGAAGAGCAGCATCGAAGACGGGTGCGAGAAAAATAGCAACCAGAAGACCGAGACGAAAATTATTGGACACGGTTTTGTTCCTTTTGAAGAGATGCGAGGGAAGAATTCTAGCCGGATTCAGCCGGGGTTGTCAAGGCATTAACATTGACGTGCAAGCCAACAATTATGTATTATAGAAGAATCTCGTCGTGCTGCCAATGCGAGAAACAGGATGATATTTCATGGTCTTTCCTGAATGATTATAGAAACAAGCACCATCCCTGGAAAGGGGGGCTTCCGCTCCCCTTTTCTTTGTGCCTGCATTGCATTTTTCCTGCTGCTTTTTCAACCTGGTTGTGGAAAGCATACAACGACTACCGTCGGAGGAAGCGAGTCTTCAGATACCACCCATTCCGTACATTCCAATGACCTATCAGCGAAAACATCAGGCTTGCACACTCAACCGAACGCATCTTCTTCCATCGCGGCTCTTGAAGAGGCGGCCGCTCGTGAGGCGAGTATCGCCACTCAATTGCAGAATGCTGCAGCCATGATGAAAACTTCGAATCTTGAGGGTGCATTGCGGCTCGTTCAGAGAATACAACAGGAAAATTCGACCGATCCCTATGTCGGCATGCAGGCGAATTATCTGAAAGCCATGATTTATCATCGCCAGAAGGATGGCGCACACCGAAAAGAGGCAATGAATGCGATGCTCAAGAGTCTTGAGATGGTTCAAAAAGATCCGAAATATAAAACGGCCGTCGAGGATGGTCGAGATGCGTGCGATGTGATCAGGATGAGTCTCGAACGCGGAGGAAAACTGTATGCGCACCCGTAATGGTTCGATTTTTTTGATTGCTTTGGGTGCGATGACAGTACTGTTCATTCTCGGCTTTTCGATTACCTTCTTTACAGGCTCTGAAGACTGGTCTTCATCGATTTCCTATGAATCAGAAGTTGCCTTCAATCTCGCGGAGTCCGCCGTCGAGGAGTTTGTTGCCCGGCTCAAATATGCGCTGAATCACGACGACTCGAACAATCAGTTGTACAAAGTGCTGAGATCAGCTGCACCGATAAAAGAAAATCAGGAAATTCCGCTCGAAGATGCTCAAGTGGCACGTCTCACGAATTATACACGTGAGACTGCCCGACAACTATATGGCATTCAATTTGGCCAGGGACTGGTTTCATCCCGGGATTTTTCAGTGAATGCTCTCATTAAACTGAATAATATCAGGCCGGTCGAAGCGAAGTCCGGAAACACACCGCTCTATACATTTATAAAAGATCCGAAAGAAAAACAGGCTGAGTTGGCCGTTACGGCACAATGTACCTATCGTGGTCGCACCGCCAAGGTTTCACTTGTATTTCTTCTGCGGGTCGTGAAGTCATTCGTGCCACCCTTCAACTATTTCACACTCTATGTGAAAGACGGTACCGCCTTCGGCGGTTCTGATTTCAATACCTGGGAATCCAGCGTTGGAGAGCAACAGAATTCACTTGTGCTGGATAACGGCTGGAAAAGCATTAAAAATGATTTCGACGCAGTGCGGGACTGGGCTTTTTGGGAAAATGCTCTATCAGCAGGGGGTGACCCGACAAAGTCACAAGTTCCACCCGGGCGCGTCTACCTCGGACAAGACCCAACATTACAGGTCCCACCATCGATTTTTCTTCAATCGACTAATGGAACGAAGCTGCTGACCGACCAACCTTCAGACGGCGCCGCCAAGATCTCACACGTAAACGCCCAGGAAAACTTTTTCCTGAAATTCGATATTCCCTGGCTGGGCATGGATGACTACGTAAAGAATTTCATGAAAATTCAGGGACAGGATAAAGTCAAAGAAAACTGGTGGAACCTGTTTTCGACGGGCTGGGACAACAACGTCAAGGTCCGGGTTCGCAACGTCGGCTCGGGTAAAGAGTTGGAGGATATCGACTGGGACGGCGTTCCGGCATTTTCGAACGCCATGAAGTCGTATAATGCATTCCGCGGCTACCGCATTGGTGCATCTGGTAACATTCCCAAGGAAGTTGCGGAGCGCCTGTATCCGAAAGCGGCATTGAGCGGGCTTGATCTGTTCGGTTCCGCACCCTGCATCGACCGGCCACGCCCCTCCGGCGGGTCCATAAAAACAGCAGACTTGTCACCAACTCTGGTTTACGGCCCGGTGTGGCGAATGTACTACAGAATTGTTTCGGTCAAGCTTCCGAGCGTCGGTGATGAGTTTGCCCTGCCCTTCCTGGGCACTGATCCGGATAATCAGGCGGCCGCAATTCCGGTAGCTGCTGGACGCACGAAAGAACTTTCCGCAACGGAGTCGTATTTTCTGTATGATCTTTGCAGGGTCGATAAGGCCTATAATGACAAAATAAACGCAGCATGGTCACGTTTCCCGACAGGTCTCAAACGTGTCGACAAGTATGAAAAGTTCATGAGCAATGCGGGTGTTGAGCCTTATAATGCCGGCCTCGGAAATTTCATCAATCGGATGCAGGATATAAAAGACGCATACAAGGGGCCGCTCAAAGATCATATTATGCCCTTCATAGCCAACGAAAAGTTTGCCGGAATGCCATCGGAATTGAACAATGCCGTGTCAGATTCTCCGATGCGCGAATATTATCAGGGCGATTTATGGAATGCGCTTCCTGATGAAATGAGCATGTATTTACTTGATTTTTATTTTATTCCGCGTTCCACGGAAGATTTTTTTCGTGGCCGCACGACAATGTCCTCTGGCGGAAACTCTTTCGACCGATTTGATTTCAAATACATTAACGATGTTAAAGCATATTTGAGTGGAGCAAAAAATCAGACTCTTGAGCTGAACGGTATTCTCGCGTTGAACGATCCAGAACCGCTCGTACTGCGAAATCTGAACTTCCGTGGACGCGGAGTTATTTATTCGAGCCCTATGATGGGCGGCGGACCTGTAGTCGTTGCCGGCGATTTCTTCCCGGCTGCGGCAATGAGTGGAGCCACGGCTGCCATGGGTTCAAATCCGGATAACGACCTCATTACAATCATTGCCCCTCAGATTATCATTGATACGACCTCCGCTCAGAGTGATCCATGTTATGTTGAGGCAAATCTGATATCAGTTAAAGAACCGATGATCGTGAAAGGAACGAAGCGCCTGACGATCAAAGGAACGCTGGTCTGCCCCACCATGGATCTGAAGAAGTCTTTCCCCAACGGCGGGAAAATCATTTATAATCCGCTCAACGCAATATGGCGTAATAATCCACGTTTGAAAGATGATATGTATATTGCCAAGGTGGTAACTGGTGGTGTCGGGAAGTTCGAATGGAAATATGAAAATGAGTAGTTCTTCCTCAAAGCGCGGTTTTTCGCTTCTGGAGGTGCTCATTGTTGTCATGCTCATCTCAGCTGGTATTCTTCCTATATATTCGCTTATCAAGAGTGGACAAAAGCGCATCGTTCGTGCCGATACCCGCACCATGGGGACATTGTATGGAGCTTCGGCTATCGAACTTGCGCGCACAATAGGTTTCGACAAAGCGTTAAAGCTTGATGAAGACAAGGATTACATCGATCTTCGTGACAATGCGAAAAAAAATGGATTCGATCTCGCTTTTTCGAAGACACTTCAACCTATGGGAAATCAATCCCAAAGTACGCGTCAGGTATTTTTACTTCGAGTCGAGATTCTTGTGCGCAATTTTAACCGCACATTATCAGATTCACCTGAACAGAAGTTCATGACTATACTGACTGATCCTCGTTTCAATTTCTATTGATAATTATGCAAATAAGCTCGGTTTTACATAGGATGCTACCATTGAAAACAAATAAACATCGGCAGATTCGATGCGGCGTAACGCTCATCGAGCTGTTGGTTTCGGTGTCACTCATGGTGGTTCTTTCGACAGCGATCTATACGGTGCTTACGGCCGTTCGGAAGTCATACGTACAGGCGGGAAATAAGCTCGACATTTTGCAGACAACCCGTATCATCATGGCTGGCCTGCGCAATGAGTTGCGAAATGCAACGGCCAAACCTGAGATCACCGAGGGAAAATTACATATTCCTTATCTTAAAGGAAATAAAACGCAGGTTGCCATTTATTATTTCGATGAACCCACCAGACGTTTATTCCGTGGGGAAAAAAGCGAAATGAGTCAGCCTGACCCGGATGTCAAAGAGATGAGACCCTTCATGTTAGATGATGGTCAAATCCTTAAATTCGAATATGACACAAGTTATCGTGACGCAAATGCATTTGCAGAGTCTGAATTGATGCTTAACTCAAAGGTATGGGTCAAGGTTACAATGAAAATTCTGTATACAGAAAAATTCAAGACTCTTAGTGAAGCGGAAAAGAAGAAAATTTTAGAAGATCCGAATGATCCACGTGTAAAATCATTTTTCATGATGATTACTCCACGCCGAATGAATTGGCTGCTTCAGGCAACGCAATAGTATAAATCCACGTATCTATATAATAAGGAACCACCTTCAATCATGGAACGCCCAAACTGGCATGCCCTGGCCGTTACAGATGTTCTTGGCCGTCTTAAGACAGATTTTACCAGTGGATTGACTGCGGATGAAGTCGGACGTCGTTTGAGTGAGAACGGGAAAAACATCCTGAGTCCACCGATTAAAACCCCGGCATGGCGTCGATTCCTGGCACAGTTTGAAAATCCTCTGGTGATTATTCTGCTCATTTCAGCCACTGCAAGTGCATTCGCGGGGCGGACAACAGACGCCGCCGTCATAGTCGCTGTAACGATTGTTAATGCGGTCATAGGCTTCATCCAGGAAATGAAAGCACAGGGCGCTATCGACGCTCTCGCAAAGATGGTCAGGACCGAATGCAAGGTGATTCGTTCAGGAAATAAAGCTATTCGAATCGACGCAGAAGAACTGGTTGCAGGCGATATAGTTCTGCTTGCAAGTGGCGATCAGGTTCCGGCTGATCTGCGGTTGATTGAGTCGAAGAATCTGCTGATAAATGAATCCGCATTGACAGGAGAAAGCCTCCCCTCGGAAAAAAACATTGAGATTGTTGATGAAGCCGCCGCAGTCGGGGATCGAAAGAATCTCGGTTTTTCAGGTTCACTTGTGATTGGCGGATCTGGACGAGGCGTTGTCGTGGAAACCGGCGATTCCACTGAAATGGGCAAAATCAACGCTTTAATGCAATCAACAGAAGATCTGAACACCCCACTAATGGATCGCCTGGAAGTCTTCTCGAAAGTTTTCGGCCTCTGGGTCGTTGGTTTTGGTGTGTTGATCTTTGTGATCGGCACTTATCGCGGCGGAACCAAGACGGATATGTTCATGGCTGCCGTCAGTGCTGCAGTCGGTGCTATCCCGGAAGGTTTGCCCGCGGTCATGACGATAGTTCTCGCCATTGGTGTGAAAAATATGGCGGCCCGTAAGGCGATAATCCGCAAATTGCCTGCAGTGGAAACACTCGGCAGTGTAACGGTGATATGTTCCGATAAGACGGGCACTCTTACCGCCAATGAAATGACGGTCCAGCGCGTGATTACTACCTCCGCTGGCTATACCGCGGATGGAATCGGGTTCAACCCCTCACTCGGGAAGTTGCATGGTCCGGACGATCAGGATCTGGCTTCTGACCCCGATTTACAGCGTTTGCTGAAAGGTGCGATTCTCTGCAATGACTCGCATCTGGTTTACAAGCCACATGGCGTAGAGGTGGAAGGCGACCCCACGGAGGGGGCTCTGCTTACAGTTGCATGCAAGGCTGGTTGTAATACAGACGAGTTACGACGCACATTTTATCGCCTGGACGTAAAACCCTTCGATTCTGCTCTTCAGATTATGTCCTCTCTTAACCATGAAACGGACGGATCATCAACGCTTTGGGTAAAGGGATCATCAGAGAAAATTCTTCAAATGTGCGATCGACAGGCTCTCGGCGCAAAAATACTTCCTCTCGATATTAAGGCTGTTCTCGCACAGGTTGAAGAGCTTGCAGGTCACGGAATGCGAGTATTGGCTTTTGCATTGCTTCCTATGGGTGACGCGAAGATTATTCCGGATTCCTTTTCACCGATGATATTTCTCGGTCTCCAGGCTATGATTGATCCGCCTCGTTCTGAAGTGCGCAGCTCCCTTGAAATATGCAAACGCGCAGGAATAGAGGTGAAGATGATAACGGGTGATCATCTGGCAACGGCTATGGCTATTGCCAGCGATCTCGGCATCGGTTCTCCCGGAGTGCCTGGGGTCGAAGGCAGGGAACTCGCCGCCGGGACTCCGGAACAGTTGTCAGAACGTGCGGAACGTTCCGCAGTTTTCGCTCGCGTTGCTCCTGAACACAAATTCAAACTCGTCGAGACCTTGCAGCGTCGACACCACGTGGTTGCCATGACCGGAGACGGTGTGAATGACGCTCCCGCTCTCAAACGCGCAGACATTGGTGTTGCAATGGGATTTTCCGGAACGGAGGTCGCCAAGGAAGCCTCTGACATGATACTGGTCGACGATAATTTCGCTACGCTTGTACGAGCGGTCGAGGAAGGCCGCAATGTATTCAACAACCTTGTTAAGAGTATGGTGTATATATTGCCGACCAACACTGCACAGGGTCTGGTAATCCTATTTGCCGTGCTGTTCGGATTAAAAGAGCTGCCGGTGACGCCGGTGCAGGTGCTATGGGTCAATTTACTGACAGCTTTTCTTTCCTTGCCTCTGGCCTTCGAGGCCATGGAAAGTGGTCTGATGGACAATAAACCTCGGCATCCCAGTCAACCGCTTATAGAATCTTCGCTTGTCTGGCGAATCGTAACCGTTGCAATTCTGATGACTTTCGTCAGTTTCCTGATTTTCTGGTATGAAACCGATGTTATGGGCAGTAAGATTGCCGTTGCCAGGACGTCTGTCGTAGCAACTATGGTAGCCGTCGAGCTCTTTTATTTGTTTTCGGCCCGGGGGCTTTGGGCTCCGATGCCGGGAATTGAACCCACCTTGAATCCGGTCATCTGGCCATGTGTATTAGCAACCGTGGCCGCGCAACTCGCATTCACATATGTGCCATTATTCCAGAATATCATGGGAAGTACGCCCATGGATCTCGAAGCGTGGGCAATAATCCTGGCGGCTTCCGCAGGCGTTATTCCACTCATAGAAACTCTCAAGCGCTGGACTGCTCCAAAGGTGTTCGCGGAAGTGGACGAACTCAGTCCGGCGGACGATTGATACCATCATAAATACGTTCGCAATTTGATTCTTAAGGGCGATCGGTCGATCGTCCGGTGCGTGCAAATATTTTGTGATTGGTATCATTCAGCTGTAGCTGATTATATGTGGTTGTATTTTCAGCTAAAACAGACTGTCGGTCGGAAAATTCCGACCGACAGTCTGTTTTAGCTTTGTGATGAAATCCGCTTATTTCGGATTACATCCAACGATGACCTTATATTCAGCGTATGCTTTTAAATAGGCACTATTAGCGGAAGAAATATTTGCCGCGTCTCCACCCTGTGTGGCTGAAATGTATGCCTGATAGGCCTGCTGATATTTGGCTTGTGCATCTCTGATGGCCTGGTCCGCGCTAACCACAGGTGTCTTCGATTGATTCGACGTAACAGGCATAACATTGGTCGTCGTGACTGAACTTGCGGCACTTGGAGTGAGGGCAGTCCCACTGCTTTTTGCACCACGATCGAAGAGTCTGCCGCCGGTCAACTTACAATCAAGACTTCGTATAAGGCCAAACGCAGTCTTGCCAAGAAACCCGCCCAACAGAAATCCTCCGGCCATCCCAAGAACGCTTGGCCCAAGAGCCATAGCACCTGCAGCGGCACCGGCCAGAGTGGCAAGATTAGTCAGACTGCCGGAAGCAAAGTCAGTGATCATGCCTCCGACGATCCAGCCACCGATCGCACCCGCAATCATGCCGACCGGAGGACAGAAACCAGCGGCAAGACTCGCGCCCGCAACCGCACCACCGATGCGCCCGGCTATACTCAAAAGAGGACGCATACTGGACCATACATTCGAAAGTAACCCCGCACGCACGGGTGAGGCGGGGAGAATGAAAAAGCTCGTTATGATCGAAAGAACCAGGATCATATTCATTGAACGACGCTGTCGGATCGTCATGATATTCATTGATATCCTCCTTGAGACTATTGTTCGTATCAATATTTGAAATTTTAACAGACAAAGCCGGTACCCCGCAAGGTGACTAATGAAATCAAAGAAAGTATTGGACCAAACCCCATTCAGGTAATGAAATGCAGTCAAGTCGAATGTCAACATGATGCCGCCTGCTTTTCCGATGCGTCAGTCGGAACCGGCGAATGTTGATGATGCTCATGAGGTGGGGAAACATGCAACCAAAGATCGGTTGCTTTCTTCGCGGCAATAGCACCAATGGGAGCGGTCAGAAGAATGCTCAGCGTAGCAAGAGCCAGAATGGTTTCCCCCGGGCCGATTGGAAGGCCGGCGGCTTTCATCGCCACCAGGGGAGCAGCACCAATAGCAGCTTGAACGCTGGCCTTCGGGAGCCAAGCTGCTGTAACCACCATCTTTTCACCTGAATCAAGATTCCCGCCGAATAAAGCCACCCACACACCGATCGACCTGGCCAAGACCCCGGCAAAAATGATGAGGAGACCGGCCAAACCAGCATTCAAGGCAACCGTAGGGTTAAATTCAGCACCAACTACAGCGAAAAGAATGATTTCCGCAAAGATCCAGATTTTGCTTAGTTTGGAAGCAATTTCATGAGCTATTTTTTCCCGATAGGTGAGGATGATACAACCAATTGTCATGGTGGCAAGAAGCCCGGAGAATGGCGTTGCCGGGCCGGATGCACGCTCAAGATTTACAAGAAGAAGTGCCAATGCGAGAATGGCCAAACCTCGCTTGGTCGCTCGTGGATTATATGCTTCAAACACCTTATACAGAATAACCCCGGCAAATAAGCCCAAGAGTAACCCGTTGAAAAGCGCAACTGGAATCTTTATGAATTGATAAGCCAGACTGGCATCTGAATGGGCATACATGGAAATGAACACATTGCAAATCAGAATATTCAAAATATTATCCAGAGAGGCCGCAGTAAGAATCAGATGCGGAATCTGCTTTTCAAGACCTCGTTTTTCCTCAATGCATTGAAGCATAAAGGGAATTATTACGGCTGGAGAAACCGCTGGCAAAATAAATCCCAAGGTGAAAGAAGAATTCCACGAGAAGGAAAAAAACGTATGAGCAATTGAAGCAACGGTTACTGCCTCGAAAAGAGATGGAATTACCGCAAGCAAAAGCAGTCTAAATCCAAATTTATGAAGGGTTTGAAGATGAATCGAAAAGCCCGCTCGCAAAAGAATGACAACCAGTGCAATGAGGCGAAGGTCGGCACTGATTGACAAAAGATTCGGGGTCACCTGGTCGGCGCAATATGGCCCCAACAGGAAGCCAACACAAAGAATGCCGATAAAACCCGGAAGCCGTATTTTTCGGATTCCCCAGTCCATCAACAAAGATAAGAGCAGAATTTTTGCCAGACTAAAGGCCAAGGGATAGCCCTTTCATAATAATTTGCTTCGCAAAAACGGATCAAAAAAAATCTCCTGCACAGTGGCTTGCATGAAGCCATTTTGCAAGAGTCATCAGCTTAAAAAGCGGCTATAGGGGAACTCCATCCCCCTGAACAATTCTGGGTTTATCATGAAAATGATTGTTTGTGAGGCTTCGCGCACTACAGATCGAACAACAGTCCCTGAATTGATTTCTCGGAGTCTGAATTGGCGAACTCGAAAATCGCCAGATACCGAGTGTGACGCTTCAGTTCGTCGATGTCCTCACCTTTGAAAATCCAGCCTTTGCCTTCATCTTCACGACCAACTATGTGACCCTTTCCGATAAGACTCATTTGCGGAAGTGCAAGAAGGTGGATATCGGCGCTGGTTATCCAGTCATCCGGGTGGTTGGCATACAGTTCGACCAGCAGTGACGCCGGTTCACGTTTCGGTGACTCTTCCTGGCTGGCATCATCAAGTTTTTTTTCGTATTCTTTCTCTTTTTCACTGTCACTTATGGGAGAAACGCGGCTGAGTCCACGTTCTTTGACTCCGCCGACAGGGGGCAACAACGGAAGTTCGTTTCGGGAATCACTGCCGGCACGTATTCGCAAATCATCACGCAGCTCCTTGCGCAGTCCGTCTTCTCCGATGTCACTTTTCCGACGTCTGTCACGCCGTTTTTTTTCTTTTCCATCACTTTTCACGCCACCTGGAGCTTCAGATGCCTGCATCTTTCCGCGCTCGAAGGTGAGTCTAAGGACCCAGGGCTTACCAAGGATAGACTTGATGAAGGTCTGACCTTCGCCCTCCAGCTTCCCTTTCTTGTAGTCTGTGTCCTGGGCCATGACATACCGTGCCAGAAGAAAACCTATGCGCTCCCGAAGTAATGGGGTAAGATCCTTCTCGATTGAGACCCCAAGAACGTCTTCAAGGATTTCATCAGTTACCGCCTGGCCTGCATATAATTCGTTCTCCATGGTCAATACCCGAGCGGAAAGCCTATTGCCACGGGACAATAATCCGTGCTTGCTTAACTGCGTAAAGAGAGGACGGGCCTTTGCGAAATCCCCATCAATAAATGCTATCAATCCGGAAAAAAAGGTCTCATCGCCAGGAAGCCATTTAGGAAACAAATGCGACGCAGTCGTGTATTTATCCTTGGAATAGGGCCCCTTCAAAGTTTTCAACATCGAGGAAACGATCTTGGCCTCAGTGCCCCATCGCGGCTCATTGGTGTTCTCCTTGAGTCGGTCGTAGACTCCTTCCAGGATCCAGAGCGCTTCGTCTACCTGAGGGTAATCCTGGGGAGAAACGATCTTGAAATGGCTTAACAGTTCTGCGGCCTCGGGCAGTCTGCCCATCATTGCCAATACCAGACCCTTTCGATGCAACCACGGATAATCGAGTCGCGGATTCGTTGGAGTGAAGGCATATTCAGAAACGATGCCGTATGCTTCCGCAATCTCGCCGCCGAGTGCAAGTGTCTCGATCAGCTGCATTCGAACTTCGCGCGGTCCCTGAGGTCTTCCGAACAGCCGAAAATCGGCTTTGTAATCCGGAGCCATACCAAGGCATCGTCGCAAGGCACCAACGGCGGTCCAAAGACTTTCCTTCCGCTCACTTCCAGTCTGGGTGAGCATCTTCATTGTGTAATACATGCCCTTCACGTATTCGAGATCGGGCTTGAGCTGGTCGCTCTTGAACTGGGCATCACAAGCGCGAAGCCACTTCTTGGCGGTGCGAAGCGTCTCCTGAATAGGCTTCATGTCGAGCTGATAAAAAGGCTCGGCACGGTTAGCCAGATATTGTCCCTTCATCAAATTCCCACGATATTCCTTGCGTGCCTTGAGAGTGTTCGTCAGCGTCAGATACAATCGAGACTTATCCATGATATCAGACGATTTTGCGTCCTTCTCGGCATTTTCGAATACACGAATGATCTCCTCCAGATCCTTGATCTCGTAGGAACGTTCATCTATGACTTCGAGTTTCTCCTTAGCCGAGTAAAAATACTGTTGTGGTGTTATTGTCAACAAACCCGACTTTCCAGCCGAACACCCCGCCATCAGAACAACGAACGTTACCGCGCAAACAATCGCTAATACCGAACGAATAATCGAAGGAAGAGCGCCTGAAGATGAGCTCCGTGGCTCAAAACCATGTTGCATATGCTCTTCACATACACGATTTTGCAATGAAATACTTTTTTCCGAAATGCGATTGTGGTCGAAAATCATTGGTGCGGTATTTCCTTTGGCTGCATCGCCGCTATGCGTTCTTGAGCTTGATCGAGACACGACCTTTTTGTTGGGTGTAGTCTTTTTGGCGCTCATGAAAAATTATGAAGTTGCGTTCTATGAGATCTGAGACAAGCTGTTCTATCTTGCTGTAACGGAATCGGTCGTCATCATATTTGGGTCCCAGTTCGATGAACTTGTTGTCTTCAATGAAGAACAAATACTGCATGGTGGAATATATGCCTTCCGGGGCGTCGCGGTTTTTGTCGAGATACAGGTTCACGACATCAACCTTGGGAACGCGGGTCGGATCCTTGCCGGTTTCCTCCGCTTTCTGCATGAGTTGCTGATGCAGCTCTTTCGTGTCACCCCAATCTTTCGCCTGAATCATTGCGCAGTCGAGATCGTATTCAAGGTCTCCGGAACCCTTGCAATGGTACATGGTTGGCCGTTCCGCATTCGCAGTGGCATCGATCATACAACCTTCTTTTGAAAGCGAACTGATTGTCATGATTGGGTTGTTCAATTCAATGCAGAGAGCTTTCAGCTCCGTTGAGATCTCCTCGACCTTGAATTTTTCATCAGTGTAATTTTTTGAAAGCGGCATTTTCTGGATGTAGTCAATAAAAATCATGACATCGTTTGTGTTGAAATCCTGCATGACATTATAGGCGTATGAGCGAATGCGATCTATCGTGTCTGCCTTCGTTGCCTCAACGATATAAAAATAATCCATATATGATTGCATTCTTTTCCAGCCGCCCATAAATTTGGCATCCATTATCATGTCTGACCGCACTTTTTTGCGCTGCAGCGAATCCGGATTGAGACGACTTTCCTTGGCCAGCAAACGATATGTCAGGTTTTTCTTCGTCTGTTCATAAGTGAAAAACAGTACCGGGATTTTGCAGTTGGTGGCAACGGCGGTTGCAAGCTCCAGCGTGAATGTGGTTTTGCCGCGACGCGGCGCTCCCGCAATGGCATACATGAAACCTTTGCGAAACCCGGAAATTGCAACATTCAGGTAGTGAAACGGCTCGAACGAATAGCCGATGATCTCGATTTCTCCCTTGATTTCACGATCATCGATATCCTTCATGATTTCGCGCATCTCTTCCTTAACAAGGTTGATACGCTTGGTAGTTTTCGCCTTTTGCACATCGCGCAATTCCGCGATTACGCCGTTTGCAAAATTTTCTATACTGACCTGATGATCAGGATCAGGAACATCAATGAATCGGACGACCTGGTCGCTGATTTCCCTCAGTTTTCGTTTGAGCCCCTGGTCCTTGAGAAGTTCCAGATAGTGCAATACCTGATCAAGCGATGGTGACGGCTGCGCCATGACCCGATTCAGGAAACCCTGCATAGGTCCGTCAAATGCCCCTTGCTGTTGCAGCTTGCTCTTTATGATTATTTTATCGATAAGACTGTTTTCGCGATTGTCCTCGCGCAACGCAATGATCGCTTTACACAATCCTCTGGAATACCGTGTAGAAAACATCTCGACGATCAACCCTTTGCTCGTGGCCTGTTCGAGAATGTAATTATCATTCAGCAATCCGGACAGAACAGAACATTCCATTTCCTCGTCGCCGAAACCACTCGATGAATGAAGGGAAGCGCCATCTGGATTCCTGTTACCAGGAGAAACATCTTCAGACTTCGCGGTCTGGCGGCTTTTCACTCCCGCGAAGGCGGGTGAGATAGCCATATCGACCGCGTCGGTAGCCGGAGTATTTAAAGACGGGGCTTCTCTTACAACCGGTGCCGGTTTTTTGGGGAGAGCTATTTTTTGTGCGGAGGCAGGGGCTGGAACGACTTGTTCAGAATCTGTCACAGGCCCGTTAATTCTGGTGCTCCCCACGCCCGCAGGTATGGAAATACTCGGCTCGACCGTCTGAACGTGTGGTTCAGTATTCACTCTAACGGGTTGTTGTTGAGTTACATCGCCCGTTGAGATATTCGCTGGTGCTGCTGAGATTACCGGAGGCCGAATAGAAGCTTCACTGCTCGTTTTTATACTGCCAACGTTTCCGGAATCGCCTCCGGTTATTTTAGCGCGAAGCCCTGACAGAATGGATCCGGGGGTTGCCGGAGCGGAAGACTGCGCAGAAGAATGGCGCTGTGCAGCAGTAACGTCTGTTTGCTGGGAAGACGGCAATGGTGATGATGGCGAACTTTCTGAGATATTCGACTCCGTTCGCTGGCCAGGCTGACCAGCGGGTGGGACTTGCCCATGGAGGGCTTCTGATCGTGGGTCGGGAACAGGATTTCCTCCTGCTGAAGGCGCCGGGATGCCCCCCGCACCTGAAAACCGGCCAAGAGAAAAACCACCTGTTGCCCCGGCCTTTTCACAAAACGGACAGCGACCGCTCAACGGCATTTCCCGAGAGCATTTTGAACAACGGGCCATGTTCTGAATCTCCTTTGAATATTGCCACTGTGCCGGAATGCAAGTTGTCGAGGCTTATCCTGACGGTGGCAGGAAAGAACTACCAACGAGATCGGCCTCGTTCACGGCAAGAATATTAAACAAATTATTGAGAAACAAATATAAGTTTTCGCTCTCGGAAACATTTTCAGGCGCTGCGAGATCAAATTAACAGTATCTCCATACCGGGTATTGTGATAGCCTTTTCCAGAAAAGTCAATAACTGGTTCGCAATCATCAAACGGGAAGTAAATGAGCTGACATTCGGTCATTCTTGACATCCTAAGAGGTAGCCGGTATTATGCCGATAATTCCTGAAGCCCCTATTGAACAAAGGAAAATCATGATCAGAACAGGAAACTTCATTGTTATACCATCGTTGCTCGCCCTGCTGATTATCCTCTCTGCGCCGATTCTTCAGGCTTATGAGAGCAATATCGTCAAAGGGTTCAAGGTTGAGGGAAACCGCCTCATTAAAGAGGATGTAATCCTGCTAAACCTGAAAATGAAGGTCGGTGATCGCCTTGAAAATGACAAAATTCAGGAGGAGATTGCACGCCTTGGTGAAATGGGTTATTTCAGTTATGTCGGAGCCGACGTAAAATCCTCGGACACAGGAAAAGAAGTGGTATTTAAGGTTGAGGAAAATGCCATTATCGGCGAGATCGAGGTCAAGGGAAATGCACATGTTTCCACCGACAAAATTCGCGGAGCCATGGAAAGCAAAACCGGGACCGTGTTCAATTCGAAGCTTCTGACGCAGGACATTCAGGGGATTAATGACCTTCTCAGTCGTGAAGGATTCATGTTTTCGAAAGTCACCGATGCTTCTGTAAAGGACAAGGGTCGAAGTATTTTCGTCGAGATCACCGAGGGGAAGCTTGCTGATATAAAAATTGAAGGTCTTAAGAAGACAAAAGAGTATGTGGTTCGGCGCGAGCTTTCGATAAAACCGGGCGATATCTATGACAACAACAAGATTGTCAGGGATTTGCAGCGTATCTACAATCTTGGTTTCTTCGAAGAAGTTAAACGAGACCACCTCCCGGGGAAAAATCCGGAAGACGTTACGCTTGTTATCCAGATTGTCGAGCAGAAGACGGGACGCGCAGGCGTTGGTGGAGGATACAGCTCGTTGAACGGCCTCGTCGGCTTTGCAAACCTTTCTCAGAACAACTACAAAGGCGAGGGCAAACGTCTGTCTCTGAAAACCGAATTCGGTGGTGTGAAAACTTACGAAGTCGGATATTTCGATCCATGGTTCGGCGGGAAACCGCGCAGCCTGGGTGTCGATCTTTACAACACCAAATATACCCGTAATCTGTATACCGGTGGAAATACTTTAACTGAGTATGATGAAGAGCGCAAAGGCGGAACACTGACACTCGGAAAGCGAATCCGGCGCGATGTAGATCTTTCTTTCCACTTCCGTGACGAAGACGTGAAACTCAAACCCACTGATTCGACGGCTTCGATACCAGTTGGAATTGTCAACGGACGATTGCAGTCATTCGGAGGTGTGCTTGACAAGGATACGCGCGACAATCGATTCCGCCCCACCACCGGCTTACATGATTCTCTTTCGATCGAAACCACTGGGGGCATTCTCAAGGGTGCCAATGAGTATACAAAATTTATGCTTGCACTACGCAGATATATACCGATTTCGAAGGGCGGAAAAACTGTTTTCGCCGTCCAGGGGGTGACCGGGCGCACTGATATCGGAAAGGGCTTCGTGCCTGTTTACGACATGTTTTCTGTCGGCGGCAGTGATAGCATTCGTGGTTATCGTGAGCGTGAATTCCTTGGAACCAAACTACTATACGGAAACTTCGAAATAAGACAGCGTCTTGCAAAGAATTTTGACGTCGTTGTTTTCTATGATGCAGGCGATGTATGGGGCCTTGATTATGATCAGACTGCGAGAGATTTCAAAGCCAAGAGTGGTTACGGCTTGGGACTGCGGCTGCAAACACCGCTTGGTCCGGTTGCTATCGATCACGGCAAGGCTGCCGATCGTAGTGATGGTCGAACCTATTTCAACTTTGGAAGCTCTTTCTGAACCTGGGAAGGCGGCAAAAAAGCGTGGAAAGACGTAGCGGACCGTTATCCGCATGACGGATTCTACCGACAGCCAACTTTTCCTGATCTTTTGGAAACAGACGTGATAAACGTCCTCATCACATAAGGAGAAATATATTCAGATGAAAAAACATGTTGCGTATTTTGGTGTTGTCGCAGGTTTATTGATCATGCCGGCCATTGCTTCGGCATTCAGCTTCGGCTATGTCGATGCAGGCAAACTATTCAATAAATATAACGAGACTCAAAAGACCAAGTCTATTTTGGAAGGCGAAAAAGGGAAGCTACAACAGACTCTCGATGCAAAAAAGAAAGAAGTGGCGGATCTTGACGAAAAATATGCGGAAACCGCCAAAAAGATCATGGGATTGCGTGATGCGAAGAAGGAGAAAGAGGCTGCGGCTCTTGAGCCCACGCTTAAAACTCAGCGCGAAGCTCTCGCAAATGCTGACAACGAATTGAAAAAATTCTTCGAAGATTCTCAGAAGCGTCTTTATGAGCTTGAAGAAGAAAAAATGGGTTCACTTTCGAAAGTGCTCGATGAAAAAGTTGACGAGGTAATTAAGAGAGTTGCAGCTTCAAAGAGCCTTGAGGCAGTTTTTGAAAAGCGCTTCTGTTATTTCGGTGGAGTTGATATCACCGAAGACGTGCTTTCGATTCTGAATGCTGAAAAGGCTGCCGCAAATGCTCCTGCCGCCGCTCCTGCGAAAAAGAGCGGAAGCAAGTAGGAAACTTCTCTGCGGGGAAGAGATCTGCATTTTCTTCCCCGCTATATCGAATTTGTGCACACCGCGTTCAGAAGGCATCGAAATGGAATTCATGACCGCCAATGAGTCATCATAATCTGTTATCTTCAACGGGGGCTGCGGCCCCTCCAGCCCTTGCGCTCATTGAATTGGCGGAGCGTCTCGACGGTCTGCTCGTCGCGAATGGGGTTAATCCGATCATTCGCGGCATTGCCTCCATTACCGAAGCAGGGCCTGACGACATAACCTTTCTATCGGACGCAAAAGGACAGAAAAAGCACATTGACGAGCTGGCGACGTCGCGTGCAGCAGCTGTTATTGCTCCCGCAGGGGTTGCTGAATTGCCGCTTCCATCTATCCGTTTTGCTCAACCTTACATTGGGCTTTCCCGGGCATTGAATTTTTTTCACCCGGCATATCAGCCACCGTCTGGTATTCACCCAACGGCATTCGTCGATGAGCGGGCAAGCGTGCATCCGACTGCATGCATCGGACCACATGCCGTAGTGGAAGCAGGTGCGGATATCGGAGCCAACGTAGTACTCGACGGACAGGTATTTGTAGGACGTGGCGCAGTGATTGGGGTCAGCACGCATTTTCATCCACAAGTGAAGCTTCTCCATGGTTGCAGGGTTGGTGCGCGTTCAATCGTCCACTCCGGAGCAGTCATCGGCAGCGATGGCTTTGGATTTACGCGAGTCGCAGAAGGGCATGTGAAGATCCCTCAGATTGGTATAGTAGAAATAGGCGATGATGTTGAAATCGGGGCAAACGTCACTATTGACCGCGCCGCCATGGGTAAAACATTTATCGGGAATGGGACTAAAATCGACAATCTGGTACATATTGCGCATAACTGCGTTATCGGTCGGAACTGTCTTATTATTGCCCAGGTTGGCATTTCCGGCAGTACTATTATTGAGGACGGGGTGACACTTGCCGGACAATCCGGAACAGTCGGCCATGTGCGCATTGGCCGTGGGGCCGTTGTGGCAGCGCGAGGCGTGGTTACAGAAGACGTTGCTTCAGGCGCGGTTGTATCTGGCTTTCCTTTGAAACCGCATACCGAGGAAAAGCGAATCATGGCAGCCCTTCGCCGTCTTCCAGATCTGGTGAAGACCGTTCGCGACCTTGAAAGACGCCTGGACGGAGAAATAAAAGCGACATCTGAGCCTGGAGATTCCTGATGCCTTTTTGCGCGGTTTTCCGTCTTCGTTTTCTCATTATTTTTTTTGCAATCTCTTTCCTTTGCGTTTTGTCTTCAACAGCCCCATCTTTTGCCGATACCGGAACCTCACTATCAAATCCCAGGTTTTTCTTTCTGGGTAGCTCGATGATCGCGATGCCAACCGCGTATGTCAACAGTGGCGTTGAATACATCAGGGACAATGGCCGCTCTCAAACCTTGTATTCATTTGCCCCTTTGGGGCATTTTCTCGAAATATCTGATCTGCGCAATTTGAACGGGGCTTATAAAGACCGTAATATTTTCAATCTCAAAGTGAATATACTTGAGGAAGATAATTATCTGCCGAACGTAGTCTATGGAATAGCCGACTGGAATCACGAGATGGGTTCCCGTGTTTTTTATTTCGCAGCGTCCAAGAAAATTGAGTATTTTGGTGTGACTCTGAATGCTGCCTTTTTGAGAGATCCAATTACGACTTCGCGGCGTCCCTTCTACGGCATCGAAAAGACTGTTTTTCCATTGATAAGCATAGCAGCGGAGCGTTTTGATGATCGCAACACTGTGGGAATGAAGCTACGTCCATATCCAGGCTTAAGTGTTGAATACTCGCGCAGACTCTATGAACCTGGTGACCAGCAGCTGTACAAGCTGGTATATAACAAAAACTTTTAATCCATTATTGAATGTGAAATTTCATGACACTTGAACTGCAAACAACCATTGAATCTCCGGTTTCAATTAAGGGAAGCGGTCTGCATACAGGTTGTCCGGTGTGTCTGACTTTCAAACCGGCTCCTGCCGGTGCCGGTCGCTTTTTTCGGCGAGTAGATCTCCCCGGTGAACCCGTTATCCCGGCAGCAATTGATCGTGTTACCGAGGTTCTTCGCGGAACCACACTCGGCGACTCCGGGATCATGGTTCACACGGTCGAGCATGTACTTTCAGCCGCCTTTGGCATGGGTATCGACAACCTGGAGATTGCAATCAACAGCTGTGAGCCGCCGGCAGCCGACGGTTCCGCACTGCCGTTTGTAAATGCATTGCGTGAGGCCGGCCTCAAAACACTCGATGTCCCTGCGTCGACGTGTCGTCTCTCCGAATCTTTTTGGTGGGAAGATGGCGACAAACTTTTGGCATATCTGCCAGATGACCGATTCGAGATAATGTTTACATTCGCACATCCGGTAAACAGCATTTGTCAGGTGCGTAATGTCGTGATCGATTCCAAACATTTTGCAGACGAAATTGCATTTGCACGCACGTTCGGTTTTGAACACGAGTTCGAGATGCTCCGGGCAAAAAATCTCGCACTTGGCGGCAACCTTGAGAATGCCGTAGTGGTAAAACATGATGGAACTCTTATGAATTCTGGCGGTTTGCGTGATTCGCATGAATTCGTCCGACACAAGATCCTTGACCTGATCGGTGATCTTGCCTTGATTGGTCGTCGCATTACAGGTCGCATTATCGCACACAAAACAGGACATGCCGCAAATGTTCGCTTTGCTCGAGCTCTTTGCGAGCGTCTTACCGAAGAACGGGAAAGGAAACAATCATCCATGATGAACATCGAGGCGATCAGGGAAATTATTCCACATCGCTATCCATTCCTTCTGGTTGACAAGATACTGGCCA
This sequence comes from Candidatus Rifleibacteriota bacterium, assembly GCA_015233155.1. GTDB lineage: Bacteria > Muiribacteriota > Ozemobacteria > Ozemobacterales > Ozemobacteraceae > JADFYG01. The sequence continues at coordinate 30,761 of JADFYG010000001.1, read as the reverse complement.
TTGACCCCGGCAAGTCGGCAATCGGCATAAAGAATGTTACGGCCAACGAAGAGTTCTTCAATGGGCATTTTCCCACGCGTTCGATCATGCCCGGAGTACTTATCGTAGAAGCCATGGCCCAGGTTGGGGCAGTACTATTTCTCTCTAAGGAAGAAAACAGAGGGAAGATTCCACTATTCGTGGGAATCGACAAGGTGCGGTTCCGTCGCCAGGTTCTTCCCGGTGATCGTCTTGAAATGACTGTCGCAACTCTTAAAGTTCGCAGTAATATTGGAAAGGTCTCCTGCGTTGCCCGCGTGAATGGCGAAGAAGTGGCCAGCGGGGAACTTATGTTTTCCATAGTTTGAACCAATCAGGAAAGAAGAGACAGAACCATGAGCATACATCCGACCGCAATCATCGCCCCTGAAGCACGTATTCATCCAACCGTGAAAGTAGGTCCCTACGCCGTCATAGGCCCCAATGTCGAGATTGGAGAAAATTGTGAGATAGGTGCCCATTGCTACGTTGATGGCTTCACCACCATGGGAAGCGGAAACCGTCTTTCCCCCTTCGTATCGATTGGTTGTCCCCCTCAGGATATCAAGTTTGACGGGCAAAAGACGTTTGTGAAAATAGGCAGTGGAAATCATTTTCGAGAATATGTAACTATTCATCTTGCCGAAGGCGAGGGGCATGAAACAACTGTCGGTGATAAGAATCTATTGATGGCCTATGTGCATATCGCTCACAATTGTCATGTGGGCTCGAATATAATCATGGCTAACTGCGCGACGCTGGCGGGTCATGTTCATGTCGGAGACCGCGCGGTAATTGGGGGCTTTGCGGCTATTCATCAGTTCTGTCGCGTCGGCAGCCTTGTCATGGTCGGCGGCATGAGCAAGATCGTTAAGGACGTGCCACCGTTCATCAAGATCGATGGAAACCCTGCTCGCGTTGTTGGACTGAATACCATCGGTCTTAAGCGTAACGGCGTGTCTCGCGAAGGCGTGGATCAGATTCGCAAGCTTTTCAAGCTGGTCTTCAGATCTGATTACAACGTAAGCCAGGCTCGCGACGAACTTCTCAGCGATCAGGAATCGATGAAAAATCCTTACATCAGCGAATTTGTGGAGTTCATAAAAAGCAGCAAACGTGGCATCTACAAACGCGTTCGCGAGTCAGGGAGCGGGGAATAGCTCGCCCAGACTCAGGTTTGATTTATTTTCAGACCTTTTTCTCAAAGATGTTCGAGGCGTTTCGAAACGCCGTAGTTCCGTTTTCCTGTCATCTCTGCGGAAGCAAAAGCGGATGGCGGCGGGTTATTTGTACAAATTGCGAAACTCGTCTGGCCGGTCTTATTCAGGCTCCGAAAGAAGTACGAGATGTTCTCTTCTCATTTCCGATTTTCACGCTCGGAATATATGAAGAACCGCTTTCTACTGCCATTCGAACGATAAAATACCGTCCTTCGCCGCGTCTCTGGGAGTGTCTGGATCCTTTTGTACACAAAGTGCTAACCATTTCGAGATATCGTCCTGAAGTCGTTATTCCAGTTCCGCTTCATCAGGAGCGCGAAAATAAGCGTGGATTTAATCAGGCGGCCCTTATAGGTCGCTGTGTGGCGAATGCCTGCGGAGCGGCATTCAGCCCGGCGATAAAACGATCTCGTTTCACACGCCCTCAGGCCGAATGTTCTGAGGAAGAGCGGCGCGATAATCTCAAAGGAGCTTTTTCGCTTGCCGAAGATCTGTGTCCGGAATCCTTCCGTGGTCGCCACATCACACTCGTGGATGATGTGGCAACCACGGGAAGCACTCTGGCGGGCTGTGCACTTGTTCTGAAAGAATTAAAACCTGCTTCCATACAGGCTCTTGTTCTCGCGCATTCCTATCTTCGCCGCCAAACGGACCGATAGCGTCTGAAAAATTTATATAGCAGCAACCTGGGCGCAGCAAATGTTCGCATATCGTAACCGCGTAAACGCAGACTGTTGGTAACGACAAATACCGAACTGAGTGCCATTGCGCCGGCGGCAAACATCGGAATAAGTAGCCCAAAGGCGGCAATGGGAACTAAGCAAATATTGTAGAAGAAAGCCCAAATCAGGTTTTGCACGATGGTTTGCATGGTTCCCCGTGATAATGAAATAGCGCGCCCCACTCCACGCAGGTCACCGCTGATCAATGTGATACCAGCGGCAGCTATCGCCACATCGGTACCGGTACCCAGGGCAATACCGATATCGGCTTGAGCCAATGCCGGCGCATCATTTATGCCGTCGCCGACCATGGCCACAACCGGCCGGGACAGATCGGTCGTGGCGCCTGCGGACTGCAGTTTCCTGACTTCCGCGGCTTTTTCGCCGGGTAATATTTCGGCCAGCACCCGATCAATCCCGACCTGTTTGGCAATCCAGTCGGCTGTGCGCTGATTGTCGCCGGTAATCATAACAACGTCCAGCCCAAGCCGGCGTAGTTCGGCAATCGCCTCAACTGAACCAGGTTTCAACGTATCGGCGACCGCAACAATTCCGATCGCCTGGATCGACTCAGGGTCATTGTGCATACTCACTGCAACGATCATTGCAGTCTTGCCTTCGGCCTGAAGACGCGCGACATCCTGTTGCAACACCTCAATGGCAATACCTTCGTTCAGCATAAACCGCGGACTGCCAATGATGACGCGTTGATCAGCCACGGTAGCGCGAATGCCAAAGCCGCTGACGGCACGGAACTGATCCGGCGCAACCAGGTGCAGACCTTTATTTTTACCGGACTTTACCACGGCGCGCCCCAGTGGATGCTCCGAGCCGAGCTCAGCACTCGCCGTTATGTTCAGTATTTCTTCCGCACTCAGTTTCTGACTCGACGCTGCGATGATGTCTGTTACTTCGGGTTCCCCTTGCGTAATCGTACCGGTTTTGTCAAGCACCACGATGCTCACGCGTCCGGCGCGTTCGAGCGTTTCACTGTTCTTGAAAAGTATACCGTTTTCCGCACCTTTGGCCGTGCCGACTATTATTGCTGTCGGCGTTGCCAGACCGATCGCACACGGGCAGGCGATGACAAGTACAGCCACGGCATTAATCATTGCCTGCGTCCACTCTTTGTGAGCAACCAACAACCATCCGATGAAGGTCAACAATGCTACGCCAATGATTACGGGAACGAAATATCGCCCGATCTCATCGGTCAGTTTCTCAATCGGCGCCTTACTTCCCTGTGCTTCCTGAACGAGTCTTATGATCTGTGACAAAACAGTGTTCTTCCCAATCTTAGTCGCCTCGAATTTGATCAACCCTTCGCAATTGATTGTCGCGCCGATAACCTCGTCGCCACGCCCTTTATTGACGGGCATCGACTCACCGGTAATCATCGACTCATCGAATGCAGATCGTCCGTCGCAGATAATGCCGTCGACCGGAACCTTTTCGCCGGGTCGCACGACAACAGTGTCTCCGACGACGACGCTCTCGATATTAATCTGTATTTCTGCGTCTTCCCTTATCACGCATGCAGTTCTGGCCCTCAAGCCCATCAATGCTTTCAGCGCTGCCGATGTCTGGCCTTTGGCACGTGCCTCGAGAAATTTGCCGAGCCTGATTATGGTGATGATTCCGGCTCCGGTTTCGTAATAGACATACGGACTGTTCACCAGGCCGAGGGTAACGCCGAGACTCGATAAATATGCGGCCGATGATCCCATAACGATCAGGACATCCATGTTCGCGCTGCCTGCACGAATACTTTTATACGCGCCGACGTAATACTGCCAGCCGACGATAAACTGAACGATCGTCGCCGGTACAAGCATCATGAATTGATCATGACTGAAGCCTGCCAGACGACAGTCGCGCGCCATGCTGTAAAGGATCAACGGCAGCGAGAAGATTACTCCGATGATCAACATGCGGAATTGTTCGCTGAGTTCAGCTGCGCGAACATTAGCTTCGACATCTTCGAGTTCCTCGGTGTTACCCGCCTGAACAAGGTCGAATCCGGCCTGACGCATCACTACGCCGAGTTCGGCTATACTGGTCATGCCAGGGATAAATTCCACCGTGGCACGTTCGGTCCCGTAACTCACGCTGGCCGCAAGTATGCCGTTTTGCCCGACAAGCAGCGTTTCCAGCCTCATTGCATCAGAAAGGTCCTGCAGGCCTGTGATCGGCAGTTCTGTTTTGCCGGTGGCAACCCCATAGCCGATCTGCTTAACATGGGCAATTATGCCGCGTTCGTCAAGCTGATCCGGATCAAAACTTATTTTGAGTTTCTCTCCGGCGAAATCGACACTGGCTGCACTGACACCCTGCAATTCGCGCATTTTGCGTTCAATGGCTGCAGCGCAATTGGTACATGACATTCCTGTGATGGGCAGACGCGTATCTTTCATTGAACCCTTCTCGAAAAATTGAGATGCCCAACAACTTGATTCGCTATGTACTCCATTATATTACATCGTTACTCAACTTTTCACCGAGTAATTGCTGTGATTCCCCAGGATCACTTAATTCTCCGTCAGTGAATGGCTTGCATTGCATGATTTCAACGATTGGCTGGACCGCCGGGCCAGCCAAGGAAACTCGTGCCAAAAGACGCGACGCGCCCGGCGGTCGCGGCCCTACCCGTCGAGAATTAAATGACCCTGGTGATTCCTATGGGTTTCTTGACGAAAGATTGATTAATCAATAGAATCATTAGACGGTATCCTGTTTTCGAGTGTTTCCGTTTTCAACACGAGCTTGAGTTCTGGAGGTGCAACATGTCGCGATTCTCCGCAATTTGTATTCTTGCTGTCCTGATATTGTTTCCGTTAACTGCTCAAGCCCAGGAACCACAGCCTGCAAGTGGCTTTGTGCCTAAATGGACGGTTGGAGATCAATGGACGCTCCAGGCCAGTTATCGTGATTTGAAGAATGCCAGTGAGCCTTGGCTTCCCCCGGTACGCTGGGTGTTCAGGGTAAAGGCCATTAAAAACATTTTCCGCATGGATTGCTATGTTATTCATGTATTTCCCCAGGATGCCCGTCTTAAAATGCAGGCAGTTTTGTATCTGGCAGTTCGTGATCTCCGTCCCGTGCGCGTCATCGACATTTTCCCCACCGCCCAGGGCGTGAAGAACCGCATACGTGACCTTGACCCCATGCATCCGACTCCACTTCTCAATGAAGATTCGATGGTGCCATATGATATGCCTGTGTTTCCGCTCATGCGCATGACCACTCAACGTGCAGACGGTTTTGCCGGATACACAGAACCCGAGGCGAGAAACTTCGACAAAATCGCCACCTATGGCGTATTCAAGTTTAAGCGCAATGTTGCTCAGACCGGCAAACAACCTGAACGCCGTTATGCAGATTCGTTTGCAACCTATCGCTCTATGGCGACCGGCGAATCTTTCCAAGTTGAACTGGCCGATTCCGGCCCAACCGGCACATTGACGCAACTTTGGCAGGAGGGGGCCCCTTGGGCTATTTCGAGCGAAAACAGCGCGAGGAAAATCTGGCTTGTACCAGCTGGTCCGTCTAAAGTGACTCCCGCAGCGACTCCGCGGGCCTCTCAGGGAGGTGCACAATAATGAAAGCGCGTTTATTAGTAGCTATCAGTATTTTCTTTGCTTTTGCTCTTCTCGTCACTCCGTTTAAGGCCTTATCAGCTGACTTTTTAACCTCTTTGTTCGGAGAACACAATTCCGCGAGCGGTGAGATTAAGCCTGCCCCCTGGTCCGGAGACTGGTGGTCCCGCAAAAAGGGCTTCAACATCAAGGGATGGCCTGGCCACACCCCCTCACCATTCGAGCGCTATGATCAGTATGTGCTTGGCCGCACAGGGCAAAATCCAGGTGCCACAGCATGGGAGTCAGACCCCGCCAACACACACTACGGGCCTCAGAGCGAAGACTGGGAAGGACATTGCAACGGATGGTCAGGAGCTTCTGTTCTCGAACCGGAGCCCCATGAGACAAAAATTCGCAACGGCATCAGCTTCGAAACATCCGACCAAAAGGCGATTCTCAGCGAACTCTATATGAACACGTATTGTATGTTCTACGGAAAACGCAACTGGGGAAATCATGGCGACGATCCATTGGACATCTATCCCGACCAGTTCCATAAACTTCTTCTCGAATACATTGCCGGTCAGAAGAGTGCGGTCGTTTGCGACATTACCCCCGATCGTCAGGTCTGGAACTATCCGCTTTACAAATTCGAGTCTTCCTGGCAACCATCATTTTTGAACGACAAAAAACTGAAGGTGCGTACAGTCTGCACCTATGCCGATGATGGTGTAAAGCCAGATTATCATGGAACGAAAAGCATGACCATAACATATACTTACAACCTGATCATCGATGATCAGGGAAATATAGTAAGTGGTGAATGGACAGGCGATTCAGTACAGAATCATCCTGATTTTGTCTGGGTGCCCACAGCCGATGCGCCCAACCCACCGGGAACAGTTCAGGAGAACCCCAATCTCGATACTCGTTTTGTACACGAGATTACAAATGGTGCTGCGGTTGTCCAGGTGAATCCGGAGGCTCTTCTTTCGGAAGCCGGTCTGAATACCGCGGATTTATTTTAAACCGGTCGGTGATTGACGCAGAATCTAGTCATTTTTTTATACCCTTGTCCTATAACCGGGTAACAGATATATATGTTCGTTCGCACATAGTTATGGATGAACGAAATACTAGTCCTTCAAGGCATTTTCGTGCCGGCATGTCATTCATCGAAATCCTTGTCGCTTTTTCTCTGATGAGCCTTTTATTTGTCATCGGTTGGTCTATTTCCAATAGTCTTATTGGAGTGAAGAAGGTACGGAATTATGAAATGGCGATAGCCCTGGCTACTCAAGCCCTCGAAGCCGTGCGTGCAGCACGCTTCAGAGAAATAGGAAGTGACCGCGAAAACAGCAAGGATACTCTAATTACAGATTTTTCCTCATCACAAAATGTCTTCGACGGCGAAAAGGGGGAAGGATTCGTTCCTCTGGTCAAGGTCGGTGATATTGAATTTCAGCGCGAACTGCATATCCAGGACTGTCCATCCATGATCGAGGGTTTCCCATCGGTGCTTAAGCTTGTACAAGTACGTGTAACGTGGAAGGCCCCGGAAGATGATACTGGCCTGACGTTTGAGGCAGGAACAACGGTTGCTGATACCTGGTAAGAGTGCTGCCTTGAATGATTTCGTAAAAACATGCTCCAAAGGCGTTTCGGTATTTATGGCTGCCCCCATCCGTAAAAAAGATCCAAGCGTGAAATTTGCCTGTCTTGAAGGCATTTCAGGTATAGATCAATCTTTTGTGGACAATTTAGCGCACTTTTATTGCGGTGTTCGCAAAAATGCGTCACGAAAGTTATCCAGGTTAAACGGTTTTACTCTATTGGAAGTCTTGTTCGGACTGTCTCTGTTCATGTTGCTGCTATATGCTGCATACAGAATGTTTTTCGCACAGGTGCGGGAAATTCGCGTTTCACTTGAGCATATCAGCGTGAATGAGAATGTCAGACTTTTTTTCACGCGTTTCGGAAGCGACGTTCGCAATGCCAATTATGTTGAGTTGATATCGCCCACCGTTCGAATGGGTGTTCCGAAGCTGCTTCCCGCGATAACAGGCGAACCATTCTGCCGGTTTGTCACGCAGGTGTTCGATTTTTCCGTCAAGCCTCCGGATACGCGATTCATTCGTACAATAAAAATCGAATACAGTTTGGAGAAAGCTAAAAATGGCACTCTGGCAATCATTCGGAGCATAAATTCAGAAGTTCCGGCTTCCCCCGGAGGCATATCCCCCTACATTTATAAAAATACAGTGTGCGATGGAATCAAGGAGATAACTGTATTTTCATCGATCAGACAGCCGGTGAAATTCAGTCCCACACAATTGCTGGCTCCATCATTGACATATGAACCATACGAAATCGACGGCCATGGCCCGAATCTCATTCATGTACGAGCAAGTTTTGTGCGTCCACCGCGTGGTCGTCCCGACTTGAGTGAAGAACCGGTAGTCGAGTTGAGAACATGTTTTGCGTTACGCGGCCGCCTCAATCAGGTGAATCCATGAGTAATTATTTTCCAGGAAGAATCTCTAATAGAAAAGCCGGACAGGCGATCATCATTGTTCTGATGATCGGTTTGATCCTGGGTATACTCTCGGGTGCAGTCTTTAATTTCCAGCGCGGACAGGTAAATTTACTTTCCAAGGGTGCCAAGGAAACCCTTTCGCTTTATGCTGCAGAGGCAGGACTCAACTGTGTTTTGGCAGAGATGAAGGCAGACCCGCAGTTTGTTACACATGGCAATGCTTATATTCCGTCGTCTGGCTGGTCGTCTCCCGCAAAGCATCGCCCATTTCTGGTAGGTGCCGTATCCGGACTCGAGTTGGATCATGCTCAACACGGCGTCTACACTGGACGTATCACGCTGGAAAAGACGCGTATCGTCGCCGAATTTCGTGTGCGTGTAAAACTTCTCGGCGCGAAAAACAGCCTGTCCACAAAAACCGTCGAAGAATCACATCGTTATTTTCAGCTCGAAGCTTTCGGGCGGGTCGAGGATTCATGTAGAAAGATCACCGCCGTTCTGGAAAAATATTTGCCTGGCGCATATCAGTTCTACGATGGGCAGGTCCTGGACACTGGCGGACAAGGACCATATCGTATTACGCCGGGGGTGGTTCGCCGTGGGCGCTTGTATGGACAGGATATGATAATGTTTTCCAAGCGCGGATCGTCCGATACCGGTACAGATTTTAAGGATATGGAAAAAATAATGACGCCCGGTTATCTCGAAACGACATTTGATGCAGCGATCAATTTTCGAAATGGAGTAGATGGCAAAATAACCCAAAAATCTGACTCAAGATTTCCAGACCAGTTCAAAACATTCCCGGAAATGTCCGGAATTGCAACAATCGGCATGTTTGTTCTGGATGGCGCCCACGGCGGTAAATCCGAAAAATTTCCGCCTCTCAATGCGAAGTATTATAAAGATGCTACTGATCCCCGGCCTGTTATGCTTACTTCGGCGGGAGGTTGCGAAGGATTCGGTGTGTCTAAATGGCGTAATCCGACACGCCCGGAAGAAGTCGTTTACGATCTCGATTTTGGCTGGAAATACAAAAACAGTGATGACAAGAAATTGTATTATTCGACGGTTCCGCTTCGAATATGGGGATGCCCTCCAAGCAAGGCTGCAACTATCTTTTGCGAAAAAGATGTTTACATCGCCGGTGATTTCAATGCAAATCCGGACTCACCCCAGAATTATGACCTCAATTGGAAGGAATACAGCGAACGCCCGAAAAACGGGACCGATAAGAATGGCGCCGCAATAATTTCTTTGGGGCGCATCTGGTTTGATTACAGTCAGCCAATACTTTTTTTGAGAAACGAGATGACCACGCTTCTCGACTATGAAATCGCGATGCGTCTTGGCGGACGTGACATGAATGAGCTTTCACTTGCCCCATTTGTATTTCCTCATCGTGCCACCGCCGATTCCGACCCGCGGCTTCCGCTGAGCGGTCTGGCCGTGCCACCAATGCCGAAATTCAGTGTTGTCGAGTTTCTCATCGGCCTTCCGAAAGAACCTCCGCAGATGTTGCCGATTTCTACTATTACAGCATTTCAGACTCCGAAATTAGATGATTTGCGCGCATTTTTCGATCCATCGTCAAATCCAGCGGAATATAAGACACGATTTTGCCTGAAAGAAGGCCTAAAAAATGACGACTTCAGAAAGATCGTGACGGCGGCGTTTACGCTCCCTATAGGGGTTACCAAGGGGGTTCGGGATAATGTCATAGAGAGTGTTCTTGATCAGGCACTGAAGGATTCCCAGTTGGAAACGTCTACAGGATTGCCCGATCCGACTCTCGGTCCATGGAATGTCGCCGATCGTCTGTTCATGCTTGCCGTCAAGTATCCGAAACTCGGGTTTCGTATGCCGGAAATGACTGTAAATGCTCTGCTCATCGATTCTGCCAAACTCAACGCCCGATGGGATGCGGCTGACGGAGCTACGAAAGTCGAGAACGAGATCGGAAACATCAGCAGCAAAGATGCGATGTGCGTGCCATTCATCAGCGATAATTCGCGCATGATCCTGCGCCACTACGGAGGTATGATGCATCTTCGTACACTTCCCGCAGCCGGGAAGTGCCTCGACGGCAGCGCCCGCAGTGACAATTTTCTGGTAAGACGTAATGCATGGGATGATGGGTTCGTAGAAGGTGGAGGAGATTACTATCCGCGGTATCTTCCAGCTGCATTTGGAATGGTCGGATGGCATGATGAAATGGTTACTTCCGTCGAATTCGAGGCCGTTAAATAGCTATGATTTTTCGTGGTGCTTTCCGACGATTTGGACTTTCCCAGCGCATTGTCTTTGTATCTATGGTTTTGTGCATTTTCGTAGTCGGAATAATGGGAGTCACACTTCGCCGATTGAGGGAGATTGTTGAAGCTACGGCTCATTTGCGTCTCGCCGACGATGTTCTCGTAGTCGGCAGTCAGGTACAAGATGATCTTCTCGCCCTGTTTCAGGCACAGGAAATTTTTGACCAGTATTTGTCCGAGCAAACGTGGCGTCATTACTTCGAGTTCAGCACGCGTATCGGAACTCTTCTTGACCGGGCACGTGAATTGCGAAGTTTTCGGCATCAAAACCAGGAACTCGATATTCTTGAAAAGACGCGATTAGAAATGGCCGATCTTTTGCAGAATGCAACATATACAATAGACCCCAATTTTCCCATGGGAGCTGTTTCTACCAACACTTTGCAGCGTATCCGCGGAGCTCGCACCCGTCTTCACCAGCAAATTAGTGCTGTTCTGGTAAAGGAACGCGAGAGCCGGCGCATACTGGAGTCCATGTTGAAAACACAGATTGAGTCCATGAGTGGTTCAGCGATTTGGGTCGCAGGACTTGTTCTAGCCGGGGGCATGGGGTTCGCATTTTATCTGCATCGCGCAGCCATGGCTCCTTTAAAAAATTTGATGGAGTCGATTCGTACCGCTGACGAAAATACGCTCCCGGTACCGGTTATTCCGGCTGGTGCTCCGGAAATGCGTGATTTGATAGAATCCTTCAACTCAATGAACGCCTCCCTCGGACGAAACCAGAAGCGTCTTCATTCCATGTTACAGCTTGCCGTGACAGTCGCACACGAGGTTCGTAACCCGATTGCCGCCATCGGAACGGCAATACAGGCTCTTGAAAAGGGGTTCCCCCAGGATTCACCCGACCGTGAAATTTTCCCGGAAATTCAGAGAGAAGTACATCGTGTTAATACAATCATCAGCGATCTTCTGGTTTTTGCGCGACCACGCCCTTTGAATGCCGAACAAGTTCTTATTTCAGAGCTGACTGATGAACTGCGAATTCTAATGACGCCATTTTTAACGAGTAAGGATATTTCATTTGAAAGTGCAATCGAACCGGCTATCAATCAATGGGTTGGTGATCGGGACCAGCTTCACAGGGCATTGTTAAATCTACTGACCAACGCCGTCGATGCCATCGGACAGAATGGTCGCATTCTTTTTATCGCGGAAGCCTTGGATGCGGATCGGATACGACTTATAGTTGAGGATTCCGGAGTCGGAATAGCCGAAGCCGATCGGGAGCGCATATTCGATCCTTTTTATACTACGAAGACCAAGGGTACCGGATTGGGATTATCGATCGTCAGCGACATAGTCGAACGACATGGTGGTCAGGTGCGTGCCGCCACAGGAAAAACTCTGTCTGGAGCGCGATTTGAACTCGATTTGCCACGGGAGGCAAAATGTGATCAATGTTCTGATCATTGACGATGAGAAGCTGATTTTGTGGGGATTGAAGCGCGATCTTGAGCGCGTTGGTTATAAAGTCTTTGCATATCAAAAAGCGGAAGAGGCTTTTGAGATAATTGAAAAGCAGCACTTTCATGCCGCGCTTGTTGACGTGCGTCTTCCAGGCATTCACGGACTACAAATGCTTGAAAAGATAAAGACCGTTGACCCAGAGACACAAGTGATCATGATTACCGCGTTTGCCGACGTAGAAGTCGCAGTCGATTCCATTCGGCGCGGAGCATTCGATTTTATTCTCAAACCCTTCACTCTGGATAAGATACACCTTACTATCCAGAATGCTTTTGAAGCTACGCGTCTCAAGAAAGAAGTGGCAACGCTCAAGCGCGAACTTGCACAAAGACAGAAGCATCATCTGCTTCTCGGCAAATCGCCTCGCATGAAACCGATTCTCGAAAGTATAGAACGCATCGGACGGGCTGGTGCCGGCGTAGTGCTTATTTGTGGTGAAAGTGGGACAGGAAAAGGTGTGGCCGCCAACGATCTTCATGCGATTGGCCCGCGTGCCAACGGACCGTTCATTGAGATCAACTGTGGAGCGATTCCCGAAAGTCTGTTTGAATCTGAGCTTTTTGGTCATGAAAAAGGGGCTTTCACAGGGGCTTCAGAGCAGAAAAAGGGGCTGATGGAACTGGCCGATGGCGGAACCATTTTTCTGGATGAGGTTGGTGAGATGCCAATGCCTATGCAGAGCAAATTACTCAAGGCACTTGAGGAGCAAAAGATTCGTCGCGTCGGCGGGCAAAGACCCATCCAACTCGATGTGAACATAATAGCCGCGACCAATCGTGACCTTGCAACAGCCGTTCGTGAAGGAAGTTTCAGGGAGGACTTATTTTATCGTCTGAATGTCGTGCCGATTTTTCTTCCTGCTTTGCGTGAGCGGGATAACGACATTCTTCTTCTCGCGGAACATTTTCTCGAAAACTACAAAAATCGTTATAAGCGAACATTTACAGGCTTTTCTGATACCGCATCAAAGCGAATGCTGGCCTATTCCTGGCCAGGAAACATTCGTGAGCTCAGAAACAGTGTCGAACGTGCTGTCATCCTGGAAACAGGCGATTTGATTGAAGACGCCAGTCTCGGAATCGGCCTGGGGGTGGCGTTGCCTGCCACTAATACTTTAGTCCCGCCAAGTGATGGCAGAGTGGTAGACCTCGCTCCCATCCCAAACAGTGGAATGGATTTGCAGCTGCATCTGGAAAATGTCGAGCGACATTTTCTTCAGGAAGCAATGACTCGATGTGGTGGAAATCAGTCTCAGACCGCGAAGATGCTTGGAATGACTCGCGATATTCTTCGCTACCGACTGAAGAAATACGGACTTGGAGAAAACTGACACAAAAAGTGGGGTATTTCACCCAACCAGTTGTACCGTTTGGGTAAAAATACGCAGAAAATGTGATGTATAAAACCCGCATGAAATGATGAAATCCGCATGACAATAGGAACGGTACGAAAAAGTTGCATTTGGCATACTGGATGCATATAATCACCTCGTCCGGAGAAATGCAAAGCCGGACGAAAGAAAATTAGAAGGAGAAACACATGAAACGCACTTTGTTCGCCGCCCTTTTGGCAGTAGCCCTTGTCGCTCCGGTTTTTGCCGCTGATCCAGCTCCCGCTGCTCCTGCCGCACCAGCCGCAGTTGCTCCCGCTGCTGAACCCGCAGCCGCTCCCGCCGCTGTAAAGCTCGAAGGCAAGATCATCGTTACTGAAAAAGAAAAGATCAAGACTGTCGTCATCAAGACCGCTGATGCCGAAATCACTCTTCTCCCCAGCGACAAGCTCACTGACCTTCTCAAGGTTGAGAAGCTCGCAGAGAAGACTTTCGTTCTCGAAGGCGAAAAGATTGTTGGAAAAGACAAGGTTGAAGGCTTCATGATCAAGAGTTTCGAAGAAAAGAAGGCTGATGCCGCCGCTCCGAAGCCCGAAGAAAAGAAGTAATTCCGTCTTCGATTAAATCGAATAAACCGGCCCGGACCCACAAGGTCCGGGCTTTTTTTCGATTTTACATATGAGTATTGTTGTTGTATATCGGCCTATCTTTAGACGGCTGGAGGATCTATAATAGTAAAAAAAATGGAGGTTAGTTACTGATATGGAAATGCATGGAGTGTATGAATGCGAGCAGTTGTCCCGAATCGAAAGCTGGGAACGTGAGCAGCCATCATCATTGTCACGAGCGGTAGGCTTTTTTGCAGGACCACTGGCCTGGGCTGCGCGACAGGTCGTTCCGGAGCAGGCGATGCAGAAAGCTTTGGAAGCTGCTTTTGGCGTCGCTGGGGCCATTTCCGGAAGCGATGATCTTCTCGCTGAGGCCGATAAACTCGGATATCGTGCAGCTTCGATAAAGGAACTGGCGAATGCTCCATTGCATGTCGGAGATACGTTGGCTGCGCAGACAAATACCTGGGCAAAAGGACTCGCAGCTGCCGAAGGTGCGATGACTGGAATGGCCGGCATTGCAGGATTGACCGCTGATATTCCAGCTCTGTTGATTCTTGCTATTCGCACTATTCGGCGCGTAGGTTTCTGTTACGGGTTTGACACCAGTGCCGACAACGAACGTGCCTTCATTCTTTACGTATTGTCGGCTGGCGCGGCAAATTCTTTACGCGAAAAGGGCGATGCGATTAGTGAAGCGATAAAGATACATGCCTGTCTTGATAATCCGGAAGGATTACCAGCAACCGATGCACGCGGCATAGACGTGCTGAACAAAGAGGGCTTCAATGCAGCTGTCAGGAATCTCGCAAAGCAATTGTGTATAAATATTTCAGGCCGCAAGGCGGCGCAAACGCTTCCTATTGTCGGTGGGGGGGTTGGAGCGGTTATGAATGCTATGTTCGTAGGCGATGTAGCAAATGCGGCGATTCGTTTATTTCAAAAACGACGTCTCGAAATTCCATCTGTAGATTCTAAAATGTTTGTCGCAAAAAAGGACGCCTGATAAAAATACACACGTAGGGGCAAGATATGCCTCGCCCCTACGTGTTACATAAATTTGCCGCCGATCAGAGATCAGCTTGAAGCAATCATGCGAATTGGCAGACTCTTGGTCGGCCAGAGACTGACTCTTATGAGATGCTGAGCAATAGTTATGCAGCCGGCACGACCATTGAAAAAAGGTGCATCCTTTTCAGAGGTCGTCAAAGCAATAACCTCGCTGTCACCCATGTGCGTCTTAATCGCATCGAGTTCCAACGTTTTCTTCCCAATTATCAACTCGACGACATAGGCTTCTTTGCCCTTGACCTTGCGGATACGGAGACACTCCTGACGATCGGCACGGCGAACGACGCGAGGGAAAGTTTCTACTGCCAGAAGTGGAAATGTTCCCAGCGTTTCTTTTGGAAGGGCCTTGAAAGAACCAAGTTTCATAGTTTTCCGACAAAACTTGCGGAGAGCCAGCCATGGATTTGAACGTCCACCTGCAGAACCTCTCGGGAATTCACGTTCACGAGCAGATTCTTCGGCAGCTTCGAGATGATCAGCTATTGATCGGCGTACAAGACGACGGCGTCCACGTGACCAGGACGTTACGGAATCGTAGGATACGCCGCAAAAAACGGCCATTTCAACCTGAGTCATGCCCCATATGCGCATGAAACTGTGAATTCTGGAGACAGGCCAGGGTTTTTCCAGACGAACAGGCGTGGCCAGAGCTTGATTTTTTTCTGAAATCTTTTTTTTCCCCGCTGGTTTAACAACGGCCTTGACTGTCTTCAGTAAAACGGCTGATTTTACGGAACTCTTGCCTGCAACCTTTACTGTTTTCCTGGCTTTAGCTTTGACCGCAATTTTATTTGGCTTTAATGCAACCGGTGTTTTGCTCAATTTCGCAGGTTTGACACTTTTGGAAGTTTTTGCGGCCACTACTGGCTTCTTCACGGCTTTTGGCTTTGTAGTGGTGGCCACCTTTTTTGCGGCTTTGGGCAATTTACCGGATATTACGCTGGATGTCGTCTTTGACTTTTTTGCATTTCCAATGGCCTTTTTACCAGCTTTCACTTTTGTGCCAGAGATTGGAGTTATACTGGCCGCCTTGCGGCGTGGAGCTTCCGTTGTGGCGACCTTCCTGGAGTCCTTCTTTTTGTCCGAGTTCTTCTTCACGAGTTCTTCCCCATTCTTTTCAGATTTCCGTGACCGGTACTGAATCCGGGGGATCACTTGTGCGGTTACCACCCGTCTTCGACAGTTGCATCTTACTCTCTCGAACCGGTACCGTCAAGATGTGTTGTATGCTCTTAATAATGCGTGAAGCCATACTGATCATAATTAGTTGCGGGAATCAGATGACTCGCCTATACTGCAAGAAACATGGATTCCGAACTCTCAATAATACTGGATCTTGCAAGCCCGGTCAGGTCTTTTCGGTTGTTTGCCATAGAGCAGGCAATTCGCGAAGGAGCCTCCCCGGAAATATTTGCGGCGTTGCAGACATGCCTCATTGAGGAAAAAGATGAAGAATGCAGAATTCTTCTTGCTCACGCGATATCCGAGGTTCAGCGTCGCCTGGAGGGTCGAGGCAGCCTTGACGGCACCGGAAGCATCGATCCGAAGTCTTTTTTCGACCGATTTACTGCGCAATCGACATCCGGAGATCGCTTGCAAATGCTGGCGAGACTTTCTTCTCGCTCGGCGCCTGAGCTGGTTTCTACTGCTGTCACACTGTTGGATTTCGAAACGAATCCGGTTGTCATGGCCGCTTTGATCAAAACTTTTGCCGGCGCATGGCCTTCAGATAAACTTGATTTGATCGTTACCAGATTGACCGCACCTAATCTTTGTCTTCGGCTTGCCGCTCTTGAAACTCTTATACAGCGGGCACCCGATATGGTCGTTAGACATCTGCCGGCCCTGCTGACCTCCAGCGAGCCCCGGGAAAGTGCTCTTGCCATACGTGGTCTCGCGGCGATTGACCTGGATGAGGCTCTGGCGCATCTGGAGAACTTGTTATTATCAACGGACTCCGCTCGAAAACAGGTGGGATTGCAGAACTGCTTGTTCTTACCATTCGAGCGGGTGAAATCACTGCTTTTCAAGTTTTTTGCTTCGGAATCGGACCCGGCACTTTTAGAGCGGGCTGGTTGGTTGTTCGAAATAAATCCTGATCCTGAGTCTCCTTTTCACTTGTATGAGGTCGCAGAGATGGCGCCGCCTGAAAAGGCGGCAATTGTAAAGAATATTATCAGCGGTGCGTGTCGGGTAATCGAAAAATCGGGATTACTCGGAGACGGATTCAGAGCCTACATGGCTAAGCTCCAAAGCTGGATTTTCCGACGTTCAGCCACCAGATTCGTTCACGAGTGCGTTGGCCGGCTGGCAGGTGAATCCGATCCTGGAGCGGAGCTCGAAACAAGTATTCGCAAAAGCCTTGAAAAAAATCATATCCGGGCTATTTTCGAAGAAGCAGTGAAATGGCCGATATCAGAGCGGGCACGTCGTCGGATATCCGAGCTCCTCGAAAAAAGCAGCAGCATAGATTCAACGTCGCTTGGGCAGACTCAGGCACCGGCATCCAAAGAATCCCCCGGAGCAGACTCCACATTTGCAGGGACAGAGGCGACGCATCGGGAAAACGTTGCTCCAACTGCGAGCACATCATTTCCGAGTGACCAATACTCCGCGGGCTCATCTCCGGCAAATGCTGCGGTTGACGTTTTTTCCCGGAGGGCAACCAGCACAGACCTCCCCCCGGAACTTTCTCTCGAAGATACGATTCGTCGGGTGGCTGCCTGGCAACCAGAGCAGAGAGACCAGGTGGCGCAACATCTGACACGCATCATCAAGGATCAGAGTTCTTCTGTCGCCCTTGCTTCAACGGCTTTGCGCGCTGCATCCAGAATCGAATGTGATGGTTTGGTTGAAGCTGCCAATTTTTGGCTGAACAAAACTGACCCGAATTCAGTTTCAGCTGCTCTCGAATACCTTTCCCACTTCGACGCCGACCGCTTGTTCCCTCTTCTCGGAAAATATTTACAGTCGCCTCATCCGCGTGTGAAGACGGGAGCATTGAAGATTTTGAAGCGCTTCGATCCTCCACAGGCTGTTTCAATGTTGAGAGCCATGATGAATGCGAAGAATCCCGAGCAGCAGGCGTTTGCATTCGGCTGCATGATTCATGTAGATTTTTCACTGCTTCGCGACCTTCTGGCGACATTCCTTGAAACACATCCGGATACATCACATCTCAGATCAATATTATGCCTGTTTCATGCGAACCCGGATCCCGAAAATTTGTATATTCTTTATCGCCTTGAACAGATTCTTCCGGGTAGCGAAGCAGGTCCTTTGTTACGGGAGGTGCGTACCGAAACGGGACGACTTCTCCAAAGCATGGGAGTCCTGGATGAATCTCGTCTTGCAAGTCTTGAAGCTGAATTTGCGGCCAGATTAGTAAGAGAGCAGGAGAAGAGCAAGGTTCCGCCCGCCCCTTATACGGTTCAGGCCCTTCGACAACAAGAAGAAGATGCTGGAAGACTGTTTCCTGTACTGCGAGAACTTGTCCAGCGATTATGGTTCTTCCCCGTCGCAGCAGCAATCGCAATGGTGGCCTGGTTATGGTTATCACCTCCGGAAGAGCCTTCTACAACGCGGGTAAAATCCGGTGGATTACTTGCCCTTCCCACCGATATTCGCGGTTCTGTGATAGAGGTTCGTTCAAAGGCCAGAGAAATAGTCCTTCTGTCAGATGACGGCGTGACTGTCATACTCGATATTCCCCGGTTACCTTCCTGGAGTCCGAAACCAGGAGATACGATAAAAGCAACGATAACACCCTATCGTCTTCTCGGAGAAAATATTATTTCCGCGCGTCTAAATGCAGTTGAACCTCTTTGAGTGAACTTGTGCCTTATTTTAGTTCTACATGGATTCTTCAACTTCAGCGACATTTCGAAGATATGCGTCTTTTTCGGAAAGGGAAAATCTGATAGAATCTATTATTAAATGAATATATTCTCGGGCTCGGGGTGAACAGATGCAGTCATTTGAAATAAAAACCGTCGAACTTGATGGTATTCCTGTTTTTGTTATCAAAGGATATTTTGAGGAAAAGGCAGGCGAAAAACTTGCACAGGAAGCTGATCGCTATTTGCAGCAGGGACGAATCATCCTGATTATCGATTTCGGTGAATGTCTGGTGATAAATAGTCTTGGGGTCGCATCCATGCTCGATCTCACCTTACGCGTGGTTGACGATTTTAAAGGTCGTGTGTTTTTTTCGCGACTCGATCAACTCAAGACATCTGTTTTAAAAATGGCCGGAGCTATTCCTCTTGCTGAACCATGTGCCAGTAACGAAGATGCATTGCGACGAGCTCGTGAGAGATAATCTAAAATTCATCTCGTTCAAGATTCCTCTCAAATGTCTGATGGAGTCCGCATCATGATGCAATATCGCAGAGCAGTGATCTTGCATAACGGTTTTACAATGATTGAGGTGTTGATTGCTCTGTTTGTTCTTGCAGTGGCTTTGCTTTCGCTGATGTCGTTGAACAGCTCTTCGAATCGTGGAGCAATGGATGCCTATTTTGAGCTTATCGGGATGCAGCTTGCACAGGAGCCCATCGAGATTTTTCAGGCATTCGGCTACGAATGGGTTGAAGCATATCGCGACAATTTGACCGATTATCCGATCAGCCAGTGGAAAGACATTCCGGTCTCACCTCTCCGACCTGTCGAGGCAACGCTTTTTCAGCGCAGGATCGAATTGGAACAAATTCAAAATGATAACGGAGTGAGTTTTTACAAGATCCGTGTTTTGGTGGCCCCAAAAGGCGAGAATCGCGTAAAAAACTGGCTTTCCAGAGCGGAAATCAGCATGGAAGCAATGATTGTTGAGCGTCCGAAATGAAACGGGTCGGAATGACGCTTGTTGAAATTCTTGTCGTGGCAGCAATTCTCGTACTAGTCCTAGGACCTGCCTGGCAGATTTTTCGATCTGGTACTAAGACATCACTGCAAGGTATGATGCAGGTTGAAACTGCGAACGAAGCGCGACGAATTATGCGGCAGATTCACAATGATTTGAAGCAATCATGTTTCTATCTTCAGCCAGCCAATCAGGATGTCGACTTCGATTTGATCATGGATCAAACCAAAGCGGCGAAGACTCCTCCGGAATACTCCTTTTTTACTTTTCCTTCTGTTGGGGCTGTTGCCGACACAGTACCGTCCACAGGCCCCACAGCCCCCGCTGACCGTCGTGCAAGCGCCATTACATACCGGCTCGAACATGGGAGTTTGTCCGGCAGTCCGTTTTATACGCTCATCCGGGAGGAGCATTTTCAGGGAGCGCTGGCAAACAGCTTTCCCGGAGGACATATATCCATACTGAGCCAGCGCGTAAATTTTTTTGAGATCAAACCGCATCGGGTATTTTCCAGCGGAAGGGATCAATTTTTCTTCTGGATAACACTTCAGTTAGTAGACAGCTACCAGGCAAAGGGTTTTGTACCGACTCCGTTGAGCAAAATGTCCACGCGTCGCCAGGGGGTCGTGATTGCCGATTTTTTCGACATAGTTTCCCCTGAATTTTTCTCTGCGATCTGGAATCAACCAGGCATGAGACGCAACTGGCACACTCTCCTCAAGACTCCATAATGTCCGAATTATCTGTGCGCTGGCACGAAGATCGTGGCACTAATCATTTGGTTCGGGCCGTCTCATGATCTTGACAGGCCAGTACAAGCATGGTACGATAAAAGTAGTCTCCCGGAAAAGGCGTAAGAGGTCTTTGACAATCAGGTGAGTTTTCACCCTTCCGCGAATTGTATTGAGTAAGGAGTATCTTCGCAATACGTTCAACGGGAGGAAAAATTATGAACCGTTCTCTGCGCATTCGTGTGGTAGTAAGCGTTCTGTTTGTTTTTGTCGCCGTTCTTGGTTTTGCGTCGATTGCCTCTGCGGCAAGCAAGGCCGAAATAAAGGATATGAGCGATCAGCTCAAGTCTCTTAAATCGGATCTGAAGGTTATTCAGAGCCAGCTGCGCAAGCTTAACGAGGAAGGCAAGGAATCAGATCAGGTCCGAGCCCAGGAACTCATGGCAAAAGTTCTGCAGATCCGTGAAAAGATCGATCAGATTCAGTCCAGGCTGAATGAAGCCAAAGCTCCGAAGTAAACTGTCCTTTCGAGTAATGAAACCTTTGCGCCCCACCCCGGGAAGATGATTCTGCAACACCCCGGCCAATCACCGGGGTGTTGCTTTGTACTAGAAAAATTGTTTTTCCCAGTCACCTTATTAAATTGCGGATCTTACGGAAAGGATAAATTACATGGGAAAGATGGAAAACGTGGACCGCAATAGTGTAATTGTTCGAATGCTCACATCCTGGCGATTGGCCGCGGTGATTGTGTGGTGCATGATATTCGCCGCAACTTATTATTGTTTTTTTTCTCCCGATGGAAGAAGTCGTGCATTCAAAAATTGGATAGCCAAAAGTCGCGCAGGACTTCTTGAAGGGAAGCACCTTGCCGCGTCGTCTATTGGTGCTGATTTCGTGGTGTCTTCAGGCCTTGATAATGCCGTGAAGGTTCCAGGTACTTTTGTAATTGCCACCAGCGTTACGTCGCTCATTCTTGGAATCGGCGAAAATGAATTATTGCATATAGGAAGCTTCACCAGTGCAGACATGACATCCGACAACTCCTCTGCAAGCTGTCTTCTGATTCCGCCGCGTCCGGATGTTCACATCGTAATCGGCTCAGGATGTGATTCTTTACCGATTCTGGTGCCATGGGAAAATGCAGACGCTGTTCCTGTTGTTGCGACCTCTTC
Source organism: Candidatus Rifleibacteriota bacterium (assembly GCA_015233155.1). Lineage (GTDB taxonomy): Bacteria > Muiribacteriota > Ozemobacteria > Ozemobacterales > Ozemobacteraceae > JADFYG01. Next base: position 9,126 of record JADFYG010000001.1, on the reverse strand, counting down.
ACCAGCCTCAATAGCCGCATTTTTGCAGTCAGCCGGCGGAAACTGGACCGCCTCTGACCCGATCGATGGCTCAATGAATTTGTTTGAACGTCTTACTGTCATATGTCCGACTCCGATATGCCTGCCTATGACGGCCTCGAATGACATCGAAACAATGATGGGGGCACTTGCCAGAACACGACGCTCCGAACTTGATCGAGGAGTAAGAATTTCAGCGGGAGCACTGCGTTTTCCAGCCGAGGTCGGGAAATTTCCGGCTGCAAGTGGCATAATGTTTGAAGCGTTGAAACTGATGCCAGCCGTTTCGATCGATTGGATGCCATCTTTCAAAAAAGAACTGCGTGCCAGAAAAGAAACGGCCGAACTTGCGGGAATCTGGGAGCGTAGAGCCTCTTCACTGCCGACCTGGACGCCCACGTTGAGTGATGATGTCGGCGCATTGATGGGGTCTAAGTTATTACGCTTCAACCGCCCCGACATACTTTCGGCAACGATTACACAATTGAATCCTATGGATGAGATCAATATTTTGCGCGCGTTTCACGCCACGGGCTGTGAAACATCGCCGGTGTTTTGGTATCCGAACCCTTGCGAAATGGCTTCCGCTCCTCCGGACCCATTCCTGGCGCTCACGGCACTTATCGGACGCGGATGTGTTGCGAATGCGGACGAAGCAAGGCGAATTTTGAAGGAGTATGCGAATAGTCCGTATGATATCGCTATCATGCTGGCTACTGGCGATATCGAACTCGACGGGATTCCCGGAAATGGTTATCGCATAATTGCCTGTAATTCCGGATCAATTAAATTGAATGGCAAAGTAACAGCCGATCACGCACTGCTTGTTGTGAAGGGCGGCAATATAAGCATAGGCCATGTTCACGGCCTTGTGCCAACCTTGGTCGCGCTAAAAAACGAAGCCGGCATGGGAGGACATGTTTCATTTGAGACCTCAGTTAATTTGGGAGGGCCGGTTCGTGCGGATGTCATGGAATTAGAGCCGGGTGCCGGAGAAATCAAATGGCAACTGGACCCTGGTTCGCTGACTTCGCAAATACCGCTTTTGCTCTGGAATAATTGATACAGCTCAATCTTTGACCTTTGAAAACAACTCGTCATATTTTGTTTTCAACGCCTGAATATCCTGCCACATCTGCCAGTTCGGACTGCCGACTGCGCGCGAGGCGTATCGCAAAAGGTACGACGGATGATACATCGGCATCGCAGGAATTCCGAATATCGAATCGAACCATTGTCCATGAATTTTTGTGATCCCCGGAGTGTCTGGCCCAATGACGAATTTGATAGCCGTGTTTCCAAGGAGACCGATCAAGGCAGGCTTTATTATCGCAAGCTGTCTTCGCAGGAACGGAGTACAGGCTTGCATTTCGGGGAGCGTGGGAGTGCGGTTTCCGGGGGGACGATCTTTTAGAATGTTGCAGATGAAGACTTCTTCTCTCTTGAAACCGACAGCAGCGAGAATCTTCTCGAGATGTTGTCCGGCGCGCCCGACGAATGGACGTCCGCTCGCATCTTCGTCTGCCCCCGGGGCCTCTCCAATGAATACAATACGAGCGTTTGAAGGCCCTTCTCCCATCACAATATTTGTCCGGGTCAGATGCAGAGAACAACCGGTACAAGCCAGAGCATCTTTGCGGATTTTTTCCATGGAATCATTTTTCAAAGACTCTTCTTCCTTGTTCAGAGAAATATTGTCGGAGACTGTTTGCAGAATTTCATCACTATGTGTCATTTCACTCGATGTCAGTTCGGGCTCCGGCTCAACGACTTTAACTATCGTTTCATGTGCGGGCACGGCTCCTGGCGCCGTCAAAAGAGCGAACAGATCAACGACCGCCGCCGGAGTATCATCCGACGGCGGCTTCTTTGTTCTTTTGGCCAAAGGGATTACCCTCCGGAAGTGCAAATCATTGTAATAATATCAATCTCCCGGACGATGCATCTGCCTATACGAATCATCCAGGATCATGATCAACCAAGCTTGTGTGCCTTGAAAATCTCCTGAAGAGCCACGGACGCAGCCTGCCGAACTTCCCGGCTTTGATCGCGCTCCGCTTTTTTCAGAGATACGATAGATCGTATGTCGCGAAGATTGCCGAGGGCTTCAGCGGTCGTGCGGCGCACTGAGGAAGATCGATCATAAAGCATAGTAATCAGTTGATCAACAACCGATCCGTCTCCGATCTTTCCGAGGATTCTTGCCGCATTTTCACGCAGGAAATTATTGCGATCATTCATCATGCGTAAAAGTTTAATAACCAAGGTTTCTTCTCCGATGCGCATCAACAGATCGCAGGCATGACGTCGAATGCGTTCTTCGTCATGCTTTAGAGCTTCAATCAGTACCGGATAAGATTTTATCCTGAACGAAACAATCGCTTCACTGCATGCAAGCGGTACGAGTGATGAAGGATCGTCGAGACGCGTGAGCAATGGCATGATCGCCTTGGGATCACCGATGTGCCCAAGCGCGACAGCACTCTTTTCGCGGACACTTTCAGCCGGGTCTTCGAGTGATTGTATCAGATTTGGAATGGCAACCCTGTCCTTGCGTTGTCCAAGTACTTCCACGGACGCGCAACGAACCGACTCAGCCTTGTCTGCCATTGCCTTGATCAGAATTTCCGGGACGCGGGCATCAGCCATTGCCGCCAAGGCTCGTATAGATAAACCACGTACACTCTCCGATGAATCATGTGTAGTCTTCTCGAGAAATTCGACAGCGGCGGTGTCTTTCAGATCTCCAAGTACTGCCGCAGCCTTTGCGCGCACGGCCTCCATAGAATCCTTGAGAGCCTCTATTGCCGGCTGAACTGCTGCTGTAGTGCCGATCTTGCCTACCGCCTCGATTGCCACGGAACGAACTTTATCTGACGTATCTTTTACCAGACCAGACAAAGTGCGAATGGCTCTGGGATCGCGGGTTTCGCCCAACACAACAGCGATAGCTACGCGAACCGGTTCGGCGGGGTGCGATGCAGAGAGTACCAGTTTTTCCACAAGCTTGCGACTTTTCGAACTGATGAGTTGTTTCGCAAGTAATTCCAGAGGTATCTGGAACTCAGGCTTTTTAAGAATATCGATAAGTGCATCGAGCGCGCCTTCGGTTTGAATGCCACCGAGAGCTTCAACGCACCACTGGCGCTGGGTCAGGTCACCTTCAGAGAAATATTGCATTATGACTGGAATTGCCTTGTCATTGCCGACCTGTGCGAAAAGACGAGCCACATTCAGACGGATCAGCTGAAGAATCTGGCCACTGCATTCAAGAATACGCTTGTCCGGAATGCCCGAGAGTTTTTTCATGTCTTTGTCTGTAAGTGTCTCGCGGGCTATCTTGATCAGCAGTGGAAATGCCCGCTCGTCAGCAAGCGAACTAAGGGCCTGAGCGATTGAAAACTGGGCCCAGGCATACCCTTCTTTCAATACTACTGAGATCGGATTATCCTCGGTCAAATGTTTATCGATTGCGATAAGACTATCTGCAATAAATTGTTTGATGGGTTCTGCGGCACCATCGAGTACTTTCAATAATGGGAAAATTGCCCTGATGCTGCCGATACGACCCAATACGCGCACCAATGACGGGACGACTTCAGTCGGTTCGTGAAACAAGGCTTTTGTAATTGGCTCTACTGCCAGATCCTGAAGTTCGCAAAGAGCCCACTCGGTTTTTTCTATTATTTGTGGATCTTGTTCACGAAGCGAATTTATCAGTGCGCCAATAGCTTTTGCTCCGCGGATTTCTCCAAGAGCTTCTATTGCAGAAAGGCGCACATCACGTTCTGAATCGGTGAGTCGCCCAACCAGAGGTTCTATTGCTACCGGATTTCCTATTTTTCCGAGGGCGCGTGCGGCCGAAATTTTCAGTATTGGTTCGCCCCCATCAAGAAACGGAACGAGATTCCCGGCAGTGGTTTTTTCGGCGATCTCCCCGAGGGCTTCAATGGCTTTAAGTCGGAGAGGGATGTCATTGCGATCGAGCATTGACAGCACAAAACGACCGGCTTTTGCGGATTTTATCTTGGCAAATGCCTCAATGGCAAGAAACGTCAGCTTACTTGTAAATGCCTGACTCATGGAAAGCAGTGGTTCGACTGCTTTTTCGCTACCTATCTCGCCAAACGCCCATACGATTTTCTCTTTTATCTGCGGATTCGATACCTGGAATATATCGACCATCGCATCGACTGCATTCGGATTCTTGATTTGACCGAGAGCCTGGATAGTCGCAAGGCGAATGCGCTCATTGTCCTCCCCGAGAACAACAAGAAGCTGATCGCATGCTGCTGTCGAGCCGATTTTTCCGAGAGCTTCGATGGCCTTGATACGCACTTCGAAGTCGGGGTCTTTCAGCATCGGCAGCAAGAGATTTACAGAGTTCGGCTCTCTGATGTTTCCGATGGCCTCACAGGCAATAAAACGCAGGTCATGATTGCGACTCTTCAGAAAAGCCGCGACTGCCTTCAGAGCAGAACCTGCGCCGATCTTGCCAAGAGCCTCGAGAGCCACGTACCGAAGATCATCATTGTCCTCTTCGAGAAGCTTGATGAGTGAAGCAACCGCGCTTTCATCACGAATAGAGCCAAGTGAACGAGCGGCGATGAATTTGAGCGAGGAGTCTCCGGAAGCAAGGGCTGCCAAAAGAGGGCGAACCGCTTCTTTACACTCGGCTTCCCCAAGATTTTCGGCAGCAATTTCCCGAATATCTTTTACGTCATCGGTTAGAAGCTTGATGAATTCGGGGTTTGCGCCAGGAAGTTTGAGCTCCGCCATCGCAAGAACTAACGAATATCGGTCGTCCGGATCGACTGATAAAGCAAGTCGACTTTTTATTTGTTGAAGCTGTTCCTCCGGGGTCAAAGGCTTGCTTTCCGGTGCCGGAGCAGGTTCTTGGGAAGCTGATATGTCTGCACCTGAATCCGAGGAGATTTCCTCCGAGCCTGGCTCAAATCCGCCGAAGGTATCAGGGCTTGGGGCGCCATCCGGAGCTTCGAATCCCTCCAGGTCGCCTTTGCCATAATGGTGTGATGTCTGCGTTTCATCACCCTGGGATGCAATATCAGCCGCTTCGGCTCTATGAGACTGCTTTGCCGGCTGGGTTTTGCCTTCGATACCCATGATAAGTCCGGCGAGATCTTCATCCACCTCTGCGGCCGGTTCCTTTGCGACAGGTTCTGTATAGGATTCATAAGCGGAATGGGAGGTGAATGAATCGGAAACTTGCTCCGGCTCAGGAGATTGTCTGGAGGATTTATTTTCTGAAGCCGGCGACGACGAAACAGCCTTTTGCGTGAATTGTTGAACGATGTCATCTTCCTCTTGCGTCTGAACAAACACGTCTTTGGACGCAGATTTCGTCAAAGGTGCCGCCGAATTGACATCTAAATCTCCAAAATCAAAGCTCATGGAATCGGAAGTGCCGACATCGGGCGTTATTTCATAGACAGGCTCGGAAGATACTGTCGGGGCCTGTGGTTCAAACTGGCCTGTGGAACCGGGCATATCAATGGAAAATTCATTTGCTGACGCCGACGACATATCGAAAGCAGTATCCTGAGTTATTTCAAATGTCTCTTCCTGTTTCGGCGCTTTTTTCGGCGGTTGAGCAGCTGACCTTGAAACTGCCACTGCAACAGGCCCGGGTATGATTTTAGAAACTGTTTTTTGCAACGGAACCGGCGTCGGCTCAGGTACGGAAGGAATATCGATCTGGAAGTCGGGAGTTCCAGATGACTCTCCGCTGAGGCTTAGGTCAAAATCGGTTGAAGTCGTGGCCGGCGCTTGAATATCGAAGCCGGAGACATCCGGGGAGGGGGAAGCATTCAGATCAAGCCCTGAAGGGACCGTGTTCAGGTCAAAAGATAGATCACTGGAGCCTGAAGTCGGTGTACTTAGGTCGAGTTCAAACCCATTGGGAGCGGCCTGAGAAAAATTGTCGGAAAAGTCCGGAGTATCTTTATGTGCCGAACTGCCAAGATCCAGCGATAAATTTTCCATGCCGGAAAAATCATCTCCTGCATTGCCTTTGGACTGAGTATTTATATTAAAGTCATTCAAATCCAGGCCGACTGGTTGATTGCTTATATCTGAGGCGTTATCAAAGCCTGCGGGTGCGCCAGTGTCAGCTGGAAGCTCAGGGATGTCAAGGGATAGATCCAATTCGAGCGGAGCTCTGTCCATAGGGGCGTGGAGAGTGTCGCCCTGAGAAGGCAAAGCCATACCGCACATGTTACAGAATTTATTCGCTCCCTCGTTTTCGAACCCACATCCAGGACACTGCATTTCGACCTCCGAATTCCCCGTATATCTTCAAACTCGCAAAACAGGCCGCGACTATTGTAAATCCAGAAAAAAACAGGTTACCAGAACATAGGACGTTTGTCTTGGAAAAAATGCTTTGGCTTTTTGAACCAGACTACAGTGAACATAGTTTCATGCGCCCTGGAGAAAATCAGAGGATAGCTCCGGAAAACGCTCTGAAAGAAGCTTTCTGAGATTGGCATCCACTTCTCCGGTAAGAATTTCGTTCGTCGCGCGTATTATTTCGCGAACGGAAAGACGCGGCAGCATACTTCTTATATTGTCAAGAGCAGCCGGACGCATACTGAACTCGTCGACTCCTATGCCCAGCAGAATCGCGAAACCCGCCGGGTCGGCCGCCATTTCGCCGCAGATACCGACTTTAACACCTTCTCCCTTTGCCACGGACACACCATATAGCAGCATGCGCAAAAACGGGATGCATAGAGGTGTCGCAAGCGTCGACAATCGCTCGTTGGAGCGATCCATGGCATAGAAGAACTGAAGAAGATCGTTGGTTCCAAGGCTGATGTAGCGAGTGTAACGTGCGATTCCGTCGAGCATAAACAACGCTGAAGGGACCTCGACCATAATACCCCATTCAGGAGCTACAGCCGGTGCCACCTGATCGAGTGCCTGCTGCCAGATGCGCTCTATTGCCTGCAGTTCGTTAGGGGTCGAAACCATTGGAAAAATAATGCGGGCTTTCCCCGTCGAAGCGGCGCGAATCATGGCCCGAAGCTGTGGAAGCAAGACATCCGGGCGGGATAACGCGAAACGAACTGATCGGAAGCCCATTGATGGATTGGCCTCCCTCGGAAACGGCAAATATTTAACAGGTTTATCTGAGCCTATATCGATGGTTCGTAGCACGGCTCCAAGCGGTGCGGCCGCAACGACCTTTCTGTAAATATCTTCCTGAAAATTTTCTCCTGGCAAATCGACGCTTTCCATGAAAAGAAACTCACTGCGGAAGAGACCTATTCGCTTCACACCGAGACGCTCAAGCGACGGCAGTTCTTCCGTTCTGGCAATGTTGGCTCCAAGAGCGATGACTATGCCATCCCTGCTTTGATCAAGCTGAGCATGGTATTCTAATGCCGGGGTGTCACTCATGGAAACTGACGAAAGGCTTGAAAAAGCTGGCACTGTTGCACGGCTTTCCGCGTCCGGATGCAGGATTACTACACCCTCCCGTCTGGAATCCACAAGAATTTCATCGCCGGTATGAGCGGCTTGTGAAAGGTTGGTAAGCCCGAAAACAGCAGGAATGCCAAGCGCTCCGGCCAAAATGGCAGTATGAGACGTAGCTCCTCCGGAATCAAGGCATATGCCCTGGAGGCGGCTACGCGAGAAATCAAGCATCTCTGTTGGCGTGACGTCTTCCGCAATCAATACGTACGGTTCGTTTCCGATTTCCGTGGCTGGTCCTTCCAGTCCCAGCAGGTGACGCAAAATACGATCTCCGACATCTTTCATGTCAATCGCGCGTTCCCGAAGATACTCATCTTCGATAGCGAGAAAACGTTTCATGAAAACATCAATAGTTGAATGCAGTATACTTTCGACGTTTACCAGCTCTTTTTTAAGGCGACGAACCAGTTCCGGGCGAAATTGCGGGTCTGAAAGAACCAGAAGATGCGAGTCGAAGATGGCCGCATATTTGGCTCCATGTTTTTTCAGGGCTTCGGCCTGAGCGGCTTCTATGTCGCGTCGTGTGAGGTCCATGGCAACATCGAGACGGCTGATTTCAGCTTCAACACCGGCCGATTCTATGGGCGTGCATGCCACTTCGAGCCGACGGCGATACACGTAAGCACGGGCAGCACAAACCACGCGCGAACCAACGATTCCATGAAGTCGCAGTGGCGATGGAGATCCTCCATGGGCCGGAGTTGATGACGCGGCAATCACGTGGCTTCCTCTTCTCCAAACCGGCTTTCTATGAGTGCTGTGATGGCTTTTACAGCATCTTCTTCGTCCTGGCCGCAGGCAGTGACAGTAACTACATTTCCCGGACCTGCCGCGAGCATCATCACACCGAGAATACTTTTTGCATTTACCTCCATGTCTTCCTTGATCAGCTGGATTTCAGACTCGAAGGTGCCGGCAAGCTTGACAAGCAAGGATGCCGGCCGGGCGTGAAGCCCGAACTTGTTTTTTATTTCTACATCTTTTCGCTTCATCCGGACGACCCCTAAATCAGAATGCCCCAATGATAGAGCAAAAGGGCAGTAACCATCAACAGGAAAGAAATCATTAATACATCAATACGGGAACGGTAGGCAAAAGCCGCTACAGACACAATAAGCAGTGCTCCCACACCCTGTACGAGTTTTTCCCCAATGAAGAAATATTCTATCGGTAAATTCGTAATGAGAAAAGGAGTATGCAGATTTACATGATTAGGAACAAGATAGCAAACAATAACCAGTGTTGAATAACGAAGAGCAGGTCGAATCCGATCGACATGCAGACGGGACAGCAGGCGAATGACATCCGGGCCAAGTCGGTAACCCCAAAAAATACCTCCAAAACGCAGATAAATGTGCGGAATATTATAAATTGCCAGAAATAGCAACGGAGTAAATAAATAATTGTTGAACGCAAACAGCAGTGACAGGACTGCAACAAAGGGGCGCCATGAATCCCAAAAAATACCATCCCCAAGCGCTGCAAGCGCAGTCATCAGCCCCTCTTTCGTGTCCCTGATGATCTCTTCACCTATTTCACCACGCGCAACGCGCTCCTCAAGAGCGAGAGTAACTCCCATGACGATCGAGGAAAAATACGGATTGGTGT
>JADFYG010000019.1:2415-87080 GCA_015233155.1 Candidatus Rifleibacteriota bacterium | reverse complement strand
TTACTCGTCGAAACGGCCATCATGAAGCCCATGACAAGGACGACTATGATTAGTCCGGCCAATGCTTTTCGTGAGGCCAGAATTCCAAATAGGGTTGGTTGCCGATGCTTCAATTGAGCCTAGATTGTCGGCAGCGAGTTGTAATCTTCTGGGAATCACTTTTTCCAGAAACTCAAGATCTGCCGTTTCCATTGACAATAGTCAATCTCACAATATCTGTTATCTGACCAGTTGTGCAACCATACCGGCGATTGTTACGCAATCCACATCGGGAATTAATGGTTATTTTCCAGCAATTCCTCCAAATAATCAAAATGTATATTGGACCACAAACAGCAATTCCCTCAGTTACCTGAACGTCAATAAACTGACAACAGGCGGTTATCCTAATAATGTGATTCCCAATACGATTTCTTTCGATACGGGTTTTCACTCCATGGGCATTGCCACCAGACGATTTCCGATGATTTACGTAGGAACCTCCGATGGAACCGCAAATAATGGTAGTCTTGAAGTCATAGACGGCGGAACCAAACACATCTGGAAATCCTTGTCGCTGTCCACCCGTCCTGACGCTCTCTGTGTTAATCGCCTCGGAGACATAGTCTGGGTCGGAGATAAGACATCAGATAAGGCTGAAAAAGTCGATGTTTTTCAGACAAACTCCACATGGAGCAATGTTTTTAACATGTTTGTTGGCGGAGGAACTGTTGATAAAATCTGTGGAATCACCTATGACACAAACGACACCTTGTTCGTAACCGGGCATACCAACCTGCAAACAGATATGGTGGATAACGATTTGCCAGCCCCGATACCAGCGCCAACGCCGACACCGACTCCAATCCCGACACCAACAACCTTGCCACCAGATTCGGATTTAAATAATGGCGCCTTCACGATTCCTTTTCACCATTCAAATCGGATGATTACATCGTATCTACCCGACAAAACACCATCACCACCAGCCTTTGGCGGTCTCCGAATCACCTCATCGGCGGACTGCTGGAATTACCCGGCCGACCTGATCATGGACTCAAACTGGCCGAATCATCTATGCAGCGCCATAGCCCTTTCCCCGGATGACGGACTTCTCGCAATTCACTCCCCGGATTCCAACGGGAAGCAGATGGTTTATGTCTATGATTTGAGCGGTGACTGGCCCCCAAAGAATCCGACCTTGGGGAAATATTCTTATCAGCGATTCAATAAAACATGTCCAGATCTTACTTCGATGAGTCCTGTCCCAAACCCATTATTGCCATGCCCGTTCGACAATCCTTTTTCGAATGCAGGAGAACATATTGGTTTTAGTTTTAATGGTGATTCATTTTTTGATCAAAAAGTCCTTCGGTGTTTCATGGAATTTGACTTTGGCGCAGGCTCCCAGTGGAACATATTTGGAGCATCCCAAAACGGCATTCGTATTGCCGTCGGAACTCAAAATGTAGGTTTCACTGCTCCTGGCGTCCCTGTTCCAATCGCTGGCAGCAGCCCGGGATCTGACCCACCCTGGTCTACTCATACTTTACAAGGATACGAAACAACGAATTTTAGTCCAAGTGCAAAAGATAAGATTTGGTGGGAATGGTATGACATTGGAGGAGGTGTTGACAGGGGAGCTTTGTTATTTAAACCGATTAGCCTCCCTAGTATCACGCAAACAAATCCCTTCCCAGCAGGTTTCTCCATTCCTCACCGATCAACTATGGCTGTCAGCGCTTTTCCTTTCCTATTCGACACATCTCTTCCTGCCAATACTCCTCCCTTCGGATTCAACTTCCATAGCAAACCCAATTTGATTTATGCTACCGACACAGGTAGTCTCAATACCGTTCCAATGGACAACGTTCGGCTTCAGTTCTCGCGAAATGGCGAATGGCTTTTTATTCTCAATAAACGTCTGAATAAGATAAATGCAAGGCATCTTTTTAATAGAACCAGCTCGCTTACAGACCTCCAATGGACTATTCCGGCGACTGACCCGGGCTTCAATGTGGCAGATTTCTGTTTGTCGCCCGACGGCGGTCATCTCTGGGTTACCGCTAACCTCATCGACGCAAACGGAGTCATCAGCGCTGACGGAAGCAAAGTCTACGCCCTCTCAGTGGGGAATGAACTGGACCCAGACTTCTTCACGCTTCAGAATCCGGTGGTAAAACTTTCCAAACCCGCTTTGTCAATAAATGCTCAACAAAACTATCCCAATCACCATGTATGCCGCAAAATCAACGACCTGCCCACCAACGGACTCTGGGCGGCTCAAGCCGTGAACTTCAAACAAAAAATTTATGTAATCAGCGGGTTATACAAAGATTCAACACCGAATGAATACGCGGCAACGAGTGACGTTCAGATATTCGATCCTATGACAAACAGCTTCGATCCAACTCCTCTTACCATAGCAAAGCCTTTCGGAGAAGGAGGCGCAACTGTCCTGGATGATATGATCATTACTTACGGCGGAGTCAATGGCAGTAACGCACCGGGTGATTTCCAAAATAACGTGCAACGCTACTGGCCGGATGGAGGCGACACATTCTTTAACGGCATTTCAACAGATTATAGTAATGTCGAATCTGGCGGAGCAAGATGGCTTTCTATGGCCACTCTCGATGGCTTTATCTATTCTTTCAACGGTTATACCTTCGGCGGTACTTATAGTGGAAAAATCGGTTCAATTGGCTGTCCACGTCAGGATTTCCCCCCGACAGTCCAGATGTCAAAATGGGTCACGGTAAATGGTTCAGTAATACCACCAAATTTTGGTGGCCAGGCAATCCGATGTCGGGACAATGACAATCAGGACAAAATATTCTATATCGGAGGATGGAATGGACCCACTTCACCACACATTAGCAACACAAATTTCTGTTTTGATCCACGAAATAACCTGATAACGCCCAAAGCGCCGTGTTCTTTTCCCAGAGCCGCTTTTGCTGCGTGTCAATTCCAGGGAAAAATCTACATTTTCGGAGGATCGAACGACTTTACCACTTTAGCGAATCAAGATAGCGGTTCTCTCGCTTCTGTAGAGTGTTACGACCCCAATGTCGGCCCCAATGGCACCTGGACATCATTACCTTCGCTCCCCCAGCCCATAAACTCCCTTGCCGGAGCCGCTTTTGGAGGAAAAATGTATCTCTTCGGCGGAAGAGACAGTTCCCACAATATCCTGACGGATATTTACGAATATGAGCTATAATGGATAATTGAAACACCCACCCACACCCCAATGTTGGGTGCCATTCCCACCGCCAATACGACAAACTTGTGGTATCGTTGCCTTAACATGAGAGAAAACCTTGATGGGGTGTGAGATATGCAACAGACGAAAAAATCATCTGAAAAGCGATTTACCTACGGAGATTACTGCACTTGGCCGGAAGACGAACGCTGGGAGCTGATCGACGGGGTGCCGTTCGATATGACTCCGGCACCTTCGAGACAACATTCGAAGATCTCAGGAAGCTTATTTTACCAGTTCTATAACTTCTTCTCCGGGAAGCCATGTGAGGTCCATAATGCCCCATTCGACGTTCGCCTGCCGCGAAACAAGGAACCAGACGACAAGATCGATACCGTGGTTCAGCCCGACATTCTCGTCGTCTGCGATGAGAAGAAGCTCGACGACAAGGGGTGTCGGGGAGCCCCCGATCTGGTCGTCGAAATTATTTCCCCCTCCACAGCCTCACGCGACAATATCACCAAGAAAGCTCTCTATGAAAAGCACGGCGTGAAAGAATATTGGTTGGTTTCACCAACCGATCGCCTGGTAACCATCTACCGACTGGAACCAGACGGGGAATTCGGCAAATCAATCATCTTCTGCGACACCGACAAGATAGAAGTCCCACTCTTTCCGGGTCTTGAGATCGATCTGACGAGCGTTTTCCCCGCACTCCCCCGCATCGTCAGAGAAAGCCCCCGTAAATATCTATGAGTGTTGAAATTGGGTCTGGTAAGTAATTCCAAGCTGTGGTAACTTGCTTTAATTACATCTTGTTATGTAGCTTCCCGGAGGGTTATTCATATGTTCGAGTTTAAGAATTTTTTTAGACGCCTGAAAGGATTCCCCTTTCCAGAACTATTTGAAGCCAAGCTCGAAGGATTTCCGGATCTGATAGAGGTCTGGGACATCCTGAAGCGCATCCAGAAAGGCTTTGTAGCAAAACGCCTGAAGCCCCAGATTCTCGGCTTCGTCGAAGAAGGCGCAATTCTGAAGGGTGAAGACATCTTCATCGGCAAAAACAGCCGTGTTCAGTCAGGAGCCATGATCGTCGGTCCGACCGTAATAGGCAACAATGTCGAAATAAGACACGGAGCCTATATTCGCGGACACGTCATCATAGGGGATGATGCAGTAGTAGGACATGCGAGCGAAATCATCCGATCGATTCTTCTTCCGGACGCCAAGGCTCCCCATTTCAACTATGTCGGCGACTCGATTCTCGGGTCCAAAGTCAATCTCGGCGCCGGAACCAAACTCTCAAACCTCAAGAATGATTCCAGCGAAGTCATCATTCGTGAAGGTGAAACCCGCCACGAGACCGGACTGAAAAAATTCGGCGCCATTCTGGGCGACGACTGTATGCTGGGTTGCAACTCAGTCACAAACCCCGGAACAATCATGGGTCCAAACTGCCGCGTTTATCCAAATGCGACGGTATCTGGCGTCTTTCCGGCTATGACCATCGTAAAACTTCGCCAGCAACTCGAAAGCACGACCATAACAAACTGAAATATACAAAGATGTATTGAATGTTGTTTTATCGCAGGGGGCGGGTTTGAAATCCGCCCCCTGCAATAATTATGACCGAATACATAAACAATTTCGTCTGTATCATTCAAAGATCGAGATTAAAAGCATCCTTGAATGGGTCGGCTTCGCAACTGGCAGTATTAGCATCGCCTGATGACGCCGTCCCGCTTGCCGTAGAAGGCGTTCCTGCGCCTTTTGCATGTGCTCCGCCAGATTTTCCGGCACCCGCGGTCGCTGCGACAGCCGTCCCGGATGCAGGTTTTTCCGCAGGCGCCCCGCCCGCCACAGCCACATTCACCGGCTTCTTTGGTTTCGGCGGCACTTTTAAGACCGTTACCGGAGCATTCTTCGGCGCTTCGCCGGACATATCCCAGAGGGTATAAAGAGGCATACAATCAGCCTCGCCCGATAGCTTGTCCCCCACGCGCATTACCGCTATGTTTCCGGGAAGCCGTGGCAACAGCGCTATCAGATAGGAGTTGCGCATGTTGCCCCCGCTCTTCTGCCGGTCGAGTCCCATGAGAATAACTAATTGTCCGCTCGCATCCCTGAAGAAGCGTTCGATCTTCATCGGCCGATAATCGAAACGCCCGGGCCCGGGACACCATACGAATAACATAGTCTTCCCGAAGTTGACATTCGGCATCATCTCGTTGACGCCATGGGCTTGCCAAAACGTATCAAATTCCGCGAGAGATTTAACGATAAAACATGGCGGGATACCGGCATATCGACTGTTGAAACCACTCCAGGAATCATAAATCGGAAACACCCGCGCCGCCGCTTGAGCGGCATGCAGCACTTTCCCACTACCGGTGATGCACGTGATGAGCACCAGGAAGACGATGAACAACCGCCTCAACATCAGCGAATACCACCCTGAACGACCAATCCCTCCTGGGTTGGCGTCAGACCTAAACCGTTGAACAGCAGTATGTTCTCGATGATCTCGTGCCATGGACGATTTTTAAGCGAACAATAGACAGGGAACTTCATCGCGCCAGCCCACTTAATCGGAACCTTGATTTTGAAACCGATCTCCTGCAATACGCGATCAAGAGGCTTTCCATCACTGATTAACGACCCCTTTTTCGCAAGTTCATTAAACCATGGAACCAGACGCGCGCTTTTGAAATTACGGACCTGTCGATTGAACCATTCCCAGTCAGCTTCACCCACATGAACCGGCGATGTGTAGATAATGCCTTCACGACCGTGCCAACGGTGATTGGGAGTCACTGTAAAATCCAGCATTTCAATCATATTCTGGACATGCCGTCGCGGTGCGACTTCAACCGTTGCGCTGCCATGACAGATGTAATCTTTGCGATACGCCAGAGCGATCATTCTAATCGTCTTCCAGAGCGGCATCGGGGAACACCAGATCATCGCGTCACGCATTCTTTCGCCAGCGCCGAGCTCATCTACCGGTGGAAGAACATGATATGTCCGGGCCTGGTTGCGATACAGAACGACGCCTTCCTGGCGGACGGCTGTAATACGCAAGTCGCGTGTCAACATGTATCCCGGGGTCACGAGAACGTCGGTTTTCCCGATACGAAGCCACGCCGCGCCTTCCTCGCCGATACTCACCATTCCGAGGAGTTTAATATCATCCGGATTCGCTACCGGGAGAGCGAAGACACTTACCGCACCGGAACAAATAATAAAAAACACGGTTATAATTACTGATGCAAACATTTGCCACAGCGACTTCCGAATGGTCGACATGCGTATCTCCCCTGTTAATTTATGGAATGGAAATGTCAAGTTGCCGTTTTTGACGTCCTAGTTTACCATAGGCGGGGCTGTGTTCAAACGCCCATATACACTTCATGATGAATGGCGGAGGAGCCGAATGAAATCACGTTCTCTGTTGATCGCCCTTATGTGTCTCGTAGCAACAGCTTCCTGGGCACAGCTTCAAGTGCCTGTAACCTACGACATCGGCGTCGGAAAGCGCATAGAAGGAGTTATCACCGGCGGGGCAATCTGCGAACCCGAAGGGCTGAACGTTAAACCCATTAATGGAACCGGACCGGTACTTCTGCCATACGAAGAAATCGATAAACTGGAGAATATGGCTCTCGACGCCAAAGGCGAAGTGACCATGCAAGTCACGATGCGTGATGGTTCAAAGATCAATGGGGCCGCCACAGTAACCAACACCGAACCGATAGTCATCCTCCAGGATGAAACCGCTACCGGAAGCGCTACCCCCGGCAAAGTCCGCACCTTCTCTAAAACCGGCTTCAAGGGGCTTCCTCTGATCGAGTTCGAAGCTGGTCTGCCCCCCGACATCGATATTCCAGCCGTAAAAAAACTCGCAGCCGACCTGGTGAAAGCCCTCGACGATGGTGACGTAAACAAAGCGATCGATGTTCACAATCAGATCGGCGATCTCCTCGAAAAAGCCGACTCTGACACACTTCCCCCGAGTCCATCCGCTCCAAAGAAATAATTTAAAACAATAGAGGAATGTAACACGCAGTAATTTCATCCCAAACAACAGACCGGCCCCCGTGTTTTCACGGAGGCCGGTCTGTTGTTCGGGATGATCCGGCGGGCCCAGCGGTCCCGCCCTACCCTAGATTATCTTTCATCTGTGTTCATCCATGTCCATCTGTGGTTAATTCTCTTTCAAGTTACTTGAAGTAATCGAAATCCTGTTCGCGGTGTATCCAACGACGAATCACAAACACATTCGCAATCTCGGTCTTCGGATCGAGCTCAATATAATTCTTTTGTCCCTTCCAGAGATAGCGCTTATCGGTTATCAGGTCATGCACCTGATATGTCTCTTCGGGTTTTATTCCGTATTTTTCGATCGGCACATACACGAATGAATGTTGCTTCTGAAAAGGATCCAGGCTGACGGCGATCAGGACATTATTCTCATCGAGAGATTTTCCGTAGCAAAGCACATGTTCGTTCTCTGTCGGATAAAACGTCAGATTGTCATACTCATGCAACGCCGGATTCTCGCGTCTGATACGATTCAATGTAGTAATGTAGCTCTTGATGTTTCCGGGCTTATTCCAGTCTCTGGGCTTTATTTCATATTTTTCGGAATCGAGATACTCTTCTTTTCCCGGAATACCTTCGTTTTCACACAACTCAAAACCACTGTAAATGCCGTATACGGAAGATAACGTCGCGGCCAGCGTTGCGCGAATTTTGAAGCCGGCCCGCCCGCCGCGCTGCAAAAATGTCGGAAGTATATCGGGAGTATTCACAAAGAGATTCCCGCGATAATACCAACTCATCGGAGGAGTCGTAAGCTCGGTAAAATACTCGACGAGCTCCTGTTTGAAATTCCGCCATGTGAAATACGTATATGACTGTGAAAAACCAAGCTTCCCAAGGGCCTGCATAACTCGCGGTCGTGTAAAGGCCTCGGCCAGAAACAGAACATCCGGATACTCTTCCTGCACATCTCGAATAACCCATTCCCAAAACGAAAATGGTTTCGTATGCGGGTTATCGATCCGGAAGATACGGACGCCTTTTTCCGCCCAGAACAGAAATATACGTTTCAGTTCATTCCAGAGACCCTCTCTGTCTGAACTCTCAAAATTTATCGGATAAATATCCTCATATTTCTTAGGAGGATTCTCGGCATATTTGATCGTTCCATCGGGCCGCTTGCTGAACCAATCCGGATGCTTTTCGAGATACGGATGATCCGGCGAACAGTTGACCGCAAAATCAAGCGCGATCTCCATGCCATGCTCACGCGCCTTCTTCACGAGATGCTCGAAATCCTTGAAACTGCCAAGCCCCGGCTCAATCGCATCATGTCCACCGTCGGAATTACCGATCGAATACGGGCACCCCGGATCACCAGGAGCTGCATTCAAACTATTGTTAGGGCCTTTGCGCTGAGTGTGTCCGATTGGATGAATCGGCGGAAAATACAACACGTTGAAACCCATTTCCTGAATATCAGGTAACCGCGCTTCGACATCCTTGAACGTTCCGCCTGTTTCCGCGGATGTTGCACCCACATTTCGCCCTGAAACTACGCTGCCTGCTGCACCTGACTTCTTTACGAGCTTTCCCTGAGATCGCGGAAACAACTCATACCATGCGGCATACCGAGCCTCGACACGATCAACCCAGAGGGGAAACACCCGTTCCGAGACAACTTTTGTGCCAGGGTCCGGAACCGCCGCCGCCCGCCCCAGCAATTCCTGGGAAAAAAGAATAGCAACCCGCTCCAATTGAGACTTTGCCGTCTCAGCTGATTTTACGAGAGACTTCCAGTTTGATTGCTCCGATTTAGGCAACCAGGCGGAATATCGTTTAGCGAGCTCGATTCCTTCGAGCAGATCACTTGCGACATCCTGTCCGGCGTCCAGTTTTTTCTTCACGTCGCCAGCCCACGAGCCCAGCAGGTCGCAATGCGCCTCGATTGCATACTCAAATGCCCCTATGCCGGGTGGAATAAAACTGCCTTCCCATAAATCGATCCCGGCATTGATACATTTCATGGGCGCGCGCTCCCATTTTTGGTCTCCCTTCTTGCGCCAGATCAGAGAGGAAACTATTTTTTCGTGACCATCACGAAACACGTCTGCCCTTACTACCAGCCGGTCTCCCACTTCGCACTTGACGGCATACCTTCCGTTATCGAGAGCCGGCACGACCCGTTCGATCAGAATTCTCTTACACTCAGGAACCGAGCTCATTTTTTATCCCACTCCTTCAACAGCGACTGATACAAATCGCGGGTCTGCTCCGCTATCGCCCGCCAACTGAAGTGCGCTTCCACACGCTCGCGCCCTTTCTTTCCCATGCTCTCACGCAACCCGGAATTGCAAGCCAGGCGATTAATTGCCGCCGCAAGGTCATCTGAAAATTTCGAAGGATCGACCGGCTCGAAAGGAGTTGTCTTCATCTGCTGAAGGGGAACCAGCAGCCCGGTTTCGTTGTCTGTAACAACCTCCGGAATTCCACCCACCGCGCTTCCGATTACAGGAACACTACACGCCATCGCCTCAAGATTTATTATTCCAAAAGGTTCGTAGATCGACGGACAGCAAAAAAGCGCCGCATGCGAATACAGCTGGATGAGCGTCTTTCTGTCAACCATTTCGCGAATCCATGTGATTCCGGGGCGGATGGCCGAAACCCGCTCAATGTCCTCTTTCATCTCGGCGGCTATCTCAGGAGTGTCCGGGGCTCCGGCGCACAAAACGATCTGCAAACCTGCGTCAACTTTCGGCAGGGCATTTACAAGATGTATGATGCCTTTTTGCCGTGTGATTCGACCGACGAATAACAAGTATGGCTTATCCGGATCGAATCCAAATCGCCCGATGCAATCAGATTCTGTTTTCTTGTGAAATTCATCCGTGTCTATGCCGTTATGAATTATTTTTATTTTCTCCGGATCGACAGAGAAATATTTCAAAATATCAGATTTGGTATCCTTGCTGACCGCTACGATAGCATCAGCCATCTCAATAGCCGTCTTCTCGACCCAGGATGAAAAATCATAGCCGTGACCAAGCTGTTCGCGTTTCCATGGACGAAGAGGCTCAAGAGAATGCGTCGTCAACACCAGAGGTATATGATAATTCAAACGCGCCCAAATGCCCGCCATATGCGTATACCAGGTGTGACAATGCACGACCTGAGCATCGATCCCAATTCCGGCAAAGCTCAGACATCTGTCGAGCGTCGCGAATACACCCTGTAGCGACTTCGGAGCCGTCTTAAAATCATCCTCGCGTGCAGGAAAACCGCGCGCAGTAAGATGTTCGTTACCTCCGGCGTCGCCCCCGAATGAGCGAACCTCAACATCCATCAACCGACTCAATTCCCGAGTCAGATACTCAACGTGAACTCCGGCTCCGCCGTATGTATATGGCGGATACTCGTTTGTCAGAAACAACGCTTTCATATCGCGATCTCCTTCTTAACTTCTCCGGATACTCGAATCAGTCTGCCAGGGAATGAATCACGACACCTGAACGTAATTTTGGCTCGAACCATGTCGATTTCGGGGGCATGATCATTCCTTTGTCGGCAATCGCCATCAACTGCTCGATCGAGGTCGGATACATGGAAAAACTGACTGCAGCCTTTCCCTCATTTACGATGCGCTCAAGCTCACTCATTCCACGAATGCCACCAATAAAATCGATACGCTTGTCTTTCCGTGGATCCCCAATACTTAAAACCGGTTCAAGTAAATTTTTCTGCAATATAGAAACATCGAGACAACCAACCGGATCTTTGGGGTCAAAAGAACCATGCTTCGCTGTAAGCTTATACCACTGACCTTTCAGATACATACCGAAGCTGAGCGCCCTGTCAGGCTTCTTTTCGCTTGTTTTCTCCACTGTGAACTTCTCTTCGACCTTCTTCAGAAAGGCATCTTGAGAAAGACCGTTCAAATCCTTGACCGCCCGATTGTAATCCATGATGTAGAGATGATTGTGTGGAAACAAAACCGCAAGGAAAAAATTGTATTCCTCGGATCCGGTGTGCTTAACGTTCTGCTCGCGCCGCACCTTGGCTATACGCGATGCCGCAGCAGATCGGTGATGTCCGTCAGCGACATATAAAAACGGAATTTTCGCGAATTCAGCGATGATATTCTTGGACCATGTTGAATCCTTCACGACCCACAATACATGTCGAATTCCGTCATTACTCGTAAAATCATATTCAGGTGAGTCGACAATGCTTTTGTCAATCAGCGAATTGATCGAATCTTTTGCCTTATAGGTAAGAAATACAGGACCGGCATTGGCATTGATTGTGTCGACATGCTTCAAGCGATCCTCTTCCTTGTCCGCGCGGGTCAATTCATGCTTTTTGATTGTATCGTTCCAGTATTCCTCGGCCGCGCAGCAGCACATGAGACCAATCTGTGAACGCCCATCCATGACCTGTTTGTAGATATAAAACCAGGCTCCCGGATCCTGTTTAAGATAACCCTTTTTCAGGAACAGCTGAAAATTTTCCCTGGCTTTTGCATATACGCTCGGATCATATAAATCAATGCCTGGATCCAGATCTATCTCCGGTTTTGTCACGTGCAGAAATGAATGAGGATTGCCCTCGGCCATCTTGCGTGCTTCTTCCGAATTCATAACATCGTATGGAAGAGCAGCCAGCTTGGGAGCGATATCTTTCGGAGCGCGTATTCCCTTGAACGGACGTACAGTTGCCATGATTCATTCTCCTTGCGCCTTACAGGTATTATCTTATTTGTGGCGTCACACCACATCCCCAAAATGCATCCGCAAAACAGTTCCATCCGTGGAATTAGCTGGAATGCACACCATCCTGGGGATACATTCTAGAAAGCTTGATCGACCTTGTCAACGCTCTTGTGCAATGACCCGGAGCAAAAATAATTAATGTTTCCGAAAACAACAAAACCGGCCCAGTTTTTCCGGGCCGGTTTCGAACAACTAAGTTTTATTATTTCTTTTCAGCTGGAGCCGCAGCGGGAGCGTCAGCAGCGGGTTTTTCTTCTACTTTTTTCTCTGTTTTCTCTTTTTTCTCTTTTTTGGATCCCTTGGCCTTCTTTCCACCCTTCTTTCCACCCTTTTTGCCCTTTTTGCTGGTTTTGGCCTTCTTCTCAGGGGCAACAATCATATCGCCAGCGGGAGCGGCGGGAGCTACAGCAGCTTCGGTGGGATTGACGCCGCCATCGACAACGATAGCGTCATTGACACGAGAGAGCACATGCCAGGTTTCACCATGCTTGAAAGCCGGTACAAGAGCATCGCCATCGGGGCTCATACCAGGGGTCCGGCGATTGTAACCGGATTTGGCATCATAATAGCAAAGATTGTGCTTCAAGGTGTTCTTCTCGTCCTTGCTGAAGCTTGCAGACTTCAGATCTTCGCTGACGAAAACGACTTCCTTGCCAAGGCTGACATTCTTAACATCCTTGTCGCCAGAGCACTTTTCGCTCTCGATAGCCGGACCCTTAGCCTTCTTCGCCGATACCTTCTTGCCCTTGGCCATTGCCGCGCCGGGAACCAACAGGGCCACTGCCAACAAAACTGGGAGTAAGCGTTTCATTATCACAATACCTCCATCAATCTTTGCCATGGTTAAGGTCAAATCCATGTTGTGGCCGTTAGGTTACTCCTCACATATGACTATTGTCAACTGGTACATGCAAACTTTTGCATTTACATTCAATTTTATTGTCAATAATTTAATGAAAAGCCTTATCAGAAGGTCGTTTGATCACATCCGGAAAGCATTTGCCTCCCAATAGCCCGTAATGTATATTGTTCGAGCTCAGCGACCTCATCTGACATTATTATTCTCAGGAAGTCTGGTCTTGCAACTATAGCCGCACAGACAATTCAGCCCATAAACTAAGGAGTTTCCCATGCAGCCACATTTGAAGCTTTCCGCAGGCCAGATTTCTCCATACGTTTTAGTCTGTGGCGACCCCGCCAGGGCAGAACACATTGCAAGTTTCTGCTCCGAAACCCGGCAACTCGCCTATAATCGTGAATATCGAACATTCTCCGGAATATACAATGGGCATAGACTTACCGTTACATCTCACGGAGTCGGTTCAGCCGGCGCTGCAATTTGCTTTGAAGAGCTTATTAAACTCGAAGCCAGAGTCATCATTCGCGTCGGGACATGTGGAAGCCTTGTCGATGGCCTCGGGCAGGGCGATAATATCATTGCCACCGGAGCCATTCGTGAAGACGGAGTATCAAGCCTTATGATTCCCCTTGGATATCCGGCCATCGCCGATGCGAAAGTCACAGACAACATCGAAAATGCCTGCAAACCGCATAATTCAAGTTATCGCCGTGGCATAGTCCTGGCAAGCGATATATTCTATCCGGGACTTCTCCCCACATCCCTCGAGCTCTACAGCAAAGCCGGTGTCCCTGGCGTAGAAATGGAGTGCGCAACTCTTTTCGTTATAGCATCTCTTCGTGGAATAAAATCCGGCGCCATTCTGACTGTAGACGGAAACCCTCTCAAATGGCGGGAAGGTAACTACGATCCCCATGGCACCAAGGTCGACGAAGGCAAGACCCGCATGATCGAAATAGGACTCTCTGCCGCCGCCATGTGTGCTGAACAAAAGCTTTGATCTGACACCTGATGTAAAACGCTGTTCGACAAATTCCCCCGGTTATTTTTCATTTGATGAAGAAGAACCGGGGGAATCGCTTTGTTTTCATTCGAAAGCGACGAAAAATTGCCGATAACTTTTCCGAAGCAATTCAAAGCCGCACTGGAGGATAATGGAACTTTCACCGACTGCCGGGGTCATTCTTTTTCACCCGGACATGCTTTTGCACGACCCCCTGACCGCGACAATTGAGGGAGGACGTCTCGCACTGATCACGGAACAGCTCGTCCTCGACGGTCTCTGGGGACATCAAATTGTCGAAGCTGATATTGCCACAATGAAACGGTTGCGCGATATACATGAGGAAAACTATCTAAACGAACTTCACCGCAAAAGTACTCACGGAGTCAGTCAGCTTGACGCACGTACCCCTTTGATGGAGAAATCCTTCGAAATAGCACGTTTCAGTGCCGGAGGTGTTCTGGATGCGATTGATCTGGTGATGAACGAGGAAGTTCCGACGGCACTCTGCCTGACTGCAACTCCTGGACATCACGCCGGAGTCCGTTCCTGGTGTGGGGGAAGCCTGCTAAATTACGCGGCCGTCGGCGCACACTATCTCACAAAGAAATTTCAACAAAAGCGAGTCGCCATAATCGACCTGGACGCAGCTCACGGCAACGGCACCCAGGAAATATTCTGGCGACGCAGGGACGTTTTATATCTTTCAATGCATGAATACCCCGCATTTCCGGGATCCGGACACTATTCCGATATGGGGGAACCACCTGCTGCCGGTTACACAGTTAATTTACCACTCCCATCGGCCTATGGAGACCGCGAATATCTGGCCTGCTGGCAAGAGCTTGCCATGCCAATACTGCGCCAGTTTGAGCCCGAATTCATACTGTTATCGTGGGGAACCAACGTCCTGAAATGTGATGCGAATTTCCATCTTATCGTCTCAGAATCGGGACTCCTCGCTCTCATGAAAGAAGTGATCGCCGCCGCTCGGGAGCTATGTAAAGGTCATCTGATAAGCATTCTCGAGGGTGGAACCCCGGGAAAGGCCATGGCGAGGGCTGTTTCACAACATGCAATGTTGCTGCTCAACAATCACCTCGTATCGGTCGATAGAGAGGAAAAGGGAGAACTCGTCTCCTATGTTGATTGGTATAGCTATGCAAAACTCCTGAAGTCACAGTATCGAAAATACTGGCGCGTGTAAGTCCAAGCGTCCACCCGGACACTTTTTTCGGAGGTCAAAATGCTTCTGTTCAATGGAATGCGGGCCAAAGACGCCCTCATAGCGATCTTCCTGGGGCTGACCCTGGCGTTCGCTCCTCTCCCGGTTTCGGCACAGGAATATGCCGACTCCAACGGCCTGGATTCCCCGCCGCCATCCATTGCTCCATCAAAAATCGTTGCAGCACCGCTCGGAAGCCAGGACTACCGCCCCCCAATCGAGCCTCCCGCATGCGACACTCCAATCGCATCAGTACACAAAATGTCGCGAAAAGCATCTGCGGCTAGCATCGCAGGCAAACAGACATTCTATGTCGTCCAGGCAGGCGATACTGCGCCACTGATCAGCAAAAAGATTTTCGGAACCAGCGGGCGCTGGGGAGAACTTCTTGCCATGAACGGGATTTCCGACCCTTCTTCCCTGCGCATTGGGCAGACTCTGCGATTAAGCGGTGGAGAGCTTGCTTTCAAACCTGCCGCACCTACGGATTCCACAGCAATAAATCCCACTGCCAATTCTGCGGCAGTAAAAAATCGAAAAGCAGCCAAACCTAAAGCTGATTTTGAGGAACCTGCCCCGGAAGAGGAGAGCGATCACTCCCCTGTTATGGTCGCTCAATCCAGGGCAAAAGTGCCCGTGCAACAAGGCAGAGGGAAAGCAAGTATTTCCGCCGATGTGGAAGACGCAGACGCAACTGACTATGGGCAAAATGGCGGCTCATACACTGTTCAACGCGGGGATACACTGCCTAAAATCGCAAAAAAACTTCTCGGCTCCAGTAAGCGTTGGCGTGAAATCGCTAAGGCAAACCCTAAGATCAATGCCAACAAGTTGTCCGCCGGTCAAAGCATCGTCATTCCAGGCGCCGGCAGTGGTGATGCCGCACCGGGTGCCATGGCAATCGCAAAAGCACCTGTGGCAGGAAGCCCGAGCAGCTTTGATGCTGGCCCGCAACCCGCGACTCCAATGGCTATGGCTCCCGGCATGGCACCAAGTTTTGAACCGCCACCAATGGCTCCTCCGGCGATGGAAGGTGGAGCGGGTGCAGCTCCGGCAATGGCAGTCCCATCTCCGATGATGACACCCCCTCCTATGATGACGCCTCCAGCACTTGAAGCGCCTCCAGCTCCGGGAATGGGGATGCCTCCTGTGGGCAGTCCCGCGGTAATGCCGACGACTCAGTCTCTTTATCACGAGGCCCAGTTTCGCCTTCCCGACGAACTCAAGCCTACGGACATCACACCATACTTTGTCAATTCAAATGGATACTATGGTCTTTTCAATACGGAATGTGCCCTGTATCCCTTCATCAAGACCTGGCACGCCGGCTTCGACTTCAGGTATGACAAATATAAATACCTGAACGGGAAAAACAATATCATTGATGGTCGACAGTGGGTAGCCCCACTTAAATTCATGTATACCGGGAAAAAATTGTTGTTAGGGTTGACGGTTCCATTTCAGAGCTGGGAAACAACGTATTCGGGAGGAAATTTCCCAACAGTCGATCTTACAGGAATGCATGATCCCGAAATCAAAGCTGGTTACCAGATCTGGAAAAATATTGAAGGAACGAATGCCGTAACACTTCATGTTGCCGGCAGATTCCCCTCGGGTAACTACCAGCAACCTTTCGTCACAATGACAGGTAAAACCACCGCCAATGTCCGAATCGGTCCAGCCGGAGCCACCCGTGGTGCCTGGACAGAATTCGGAGGCGCGTATTCCGGAAAACTCACTGACCGCTGGGCAAGCCATCTGAACTTAGCAATGGCAAATGATTCTGAAGACAGCATTTCGAAATTAATGTATCGCGGCCTTATGGACTACAGAGTTAATCACAATTTTTCGTTGATCAGTGAACTTGACGGAACCTACTACAGAATGAACAATGGCCCGGATGGCGGCAACCTGGATCTGTTGATGGGAATGGCCCTATTTAATGAAGGCTGGGAAGCAACTCTCGGATTTCCAATGACCCTCCAGAGTGACTGGGGTTACGGACATGACTTTGGCGTAACATTCGGAGTGAACGCCCGCTGGGATTAATTTTCTAAGAGTTTTTTTCACTCACGGCTCTTTCTGAAATCATGAAAGAGCCGTTTCTGTTGCCGTTCACATTCTTCCCTTCCAAAGAATACTTACATTTCCGGTTTGACAAGTGGTCAGAAAACAGATAACTTAGGGAACACCTTAGGGGGGAATCCATGAGAGTACTTATTGTCCACCAAGATGAAGAATTCCGCAACACACTGAAATACTCATTCGATGGTATCGGCTACGAAGCTGATGCTACAGGTGATCAGGGTCAGGCCGTGTTGCTGTACAGAACAAATAAACACGAAATTGTGTTTTCCGGACACAACCCCCCTGACCTGGATGCTCTTATGCTCCTGAAAACCCTCAGGAGTGAGTATCCCGATGCCCGAGTGGTCATAAGCAACCCCCAGGCTGACCTCAATCAGATATGTGCTGCAATCCATCTTCATGTCTTCGATTTTTTTCCCAAAAAGATCGAATTTCGACAACTATTGGTTCTTGCCGAAGAAATCCAGGAGGCACAACAACGGCTGCCCGCGCCTTCAACTGATGCAGTCGCAGCAGATAATTCACAAATGATTGCCAGAGAAGAGCAACACTCTCGGCTTGTCTTGGAGTACGCCCGTCTTAAGCAGGCATACGAAGATCTTCGCGGGAGTAAAAAATGACCAATATGGTCCGGGATGATGAATGGAAGACACTGCTTTCGATCTTCCTGACCGAAAGCCTGGAGATGCTTGATGAGGTAGAACCCAAGCTGGTCGAGCTCGAAAAAATGAGCCTCGGAGGCAGCGAAAATAATGAGCTTCTCAATTCCATTTTCCGCCTATATCATTCTCTTAAAGGTGGAGCAGCATCTCTAAATCTTGATGTTATCCGCGATCTTACGCACGAAGCAGAAACACTGCTTGATATGTTCCGAAGCAAAAAGATTACGATAACTCCGCAACACATAGATCTTTTGTGTCAGGCGTGCGATTTTATGCGAAAACTTCTGGATCGCACCGCCATGGACTTTGACGACGGAGCCTTAGCGGAGCCGGCAAAAGTTCTTCGAGCGCAGTTCATAGAAGAAATTAAAAAGTCCATGCCTGGCGACAAGAAAAAAACGCCTGCTCCCCCGCCCGCTGCGCCGTCGCCCGCTCCACAGTCGGCCGCTGCACAGCCAGCCGCTCCAACGGCCCCCGCCCCGGATCACGCTCAACTTGCGGATAATATCGATGAACTGAAGCTGGATCTAACCCCTGAAATGATTCGAAGGTTCACCGAAGAAGCAGAAGAACTTTTTGAAGAAGCAGAGCAGTCTCTTCTCATTATCGAAAAGGGAGCTGCCTCCCCGGAAGTCGTAGCACAAGCATTTCGGGCACTGCACAGCTTCAAAGGAAATGCCGGTTTTTTCAACTACACTGCATTTACTCATTTTTCACACGAAGCGGAGACTCTCCTTGGTCTCATAAGAGATGAAAAACTCCCATCTACTCCGGCTGCAATCTCTGCATTGTTGGCTGCCATTGATGTTCTGAAAAGAGGTATTTCTCGCTTGAAAAGCGAGAAAGTCGCCGTCCTTGATGGCGATGGTCCCGTTGTAGAGCGTCTTAAGGCGGCCATGTCCGAAGTGGATACACGCCCAAGACTGGGGCAAATTCTTGTCGACAGTGGGCTTATCACGGAAGACGCACTTCAGGAAGCCTTGGAAGCCCAGGAAAAAGTTGTTCCTCCCGTCAGTGCCACCAAAGCTGCCGACGCTTCGCATCCGCCATCTGAATCCGGAGGTGCAGCCGGATCACAAAGAGCTGCTATCCGGGTAGATACGGATAAACTTGATCGATTGATTGAACTCGTTGGTGAGTTGGTCATTTCTGTCTCGAATGTCACCAACTGCCCGGACCTAAAAGACCTACACCTGGATCGCCTGGAAAAAGCCGTAGACAGACTGACCAAGATCACCAAAGATCTGCAGAGTATTGCAATGTCAGTCAGAATGATCCCAATCGCAGGATTGTTCCGCAAAATGGTACGGCCTGTCCGCGATCTTGCAAAGAACATCGGGAAGAAAATAGATCTTCAGTTCATTGGCGAGGATACAGAGGTAGACAAAAACGTGATTGAGCTTATTAGCGACCCTCTGATGCACATGATCAGAAATGCCGTCGATCACGGTATCGAACCGGCCGCCAAACGGAAGGAAGTCGGCAAAGCAGAAACAGGGAATATTGTTCTTGAAGCCCGGCATTCCGGCTCAGAAGTCTGGATAATAGTCCGCGACGATGGACGTGGACTTGATCGTCCGAAGATTCTCGCCAAAGCCCAGGAAGTAGGCCTCATCACCGGATCAGGAGACGATCTTCGCGATGAGGAAGTCTTCAAATACATATTTGAACCGGGCTTCTCAACTGCTGCCGTCGTCACTGAAGTCTCCGGACGCGGAGTAGGCATGGATGTCGTTAAAAAGAATATCGAGAAACTCAAAGGGCGTGTGGATATTCGCTCCAGCGTGGGTAAAGGATCTCAATTTACCACCCGCATCCCACTTACTCTTGCTATCATAGACGGAATGGTTGTCCGCGTAGGAAAAGAACGATATATCATACCAACACAGTCTATCATAGAAGTTTTCCGACCAACTTCAGAGAATATCTCCACCGTGACCCATAAAGGGGAAGTCGTATCCATAAGAGGAAACTTCATTCCTCTGTTCAGAATCGCGGATCTGTTTGGCCTCTTAAACGCAGAAAATGACCCGACACATGCTAATGTCATGATCGTGGAAAGTGATGGTCGAACGCTGGGCTTTCTCGTCGATGAAATCCTTGGACAACAGCAAACCGTCATAAAAAGCCTCGGATCTGCTTTTGGTGCAATGCCAGGAGTTTCCGGAGCGGCCGTCATGCCCGACGGAAGAGTTGGCCTCATCCTGGACGTCACGGGAATCATCAAAATCGCGATGGGTGACAAAGATAACTGATCCTTAATATTGACACATCGAAAAGGTTCTTGCATTATTCACTATATGACGTAGGGGCGGGGCGCGTCTGGCCTCGAAACGGGAGATTCCTGCGTAGAAGCACAACATACATGGTAATTTGGTAAGTTGCTCCAGGAAAAAATAATTTTCAGGTGAATTTCGTCAGTGTTTTTGGGATGATCTTCCACTGTATTTGTGATAATATTTTGTGCATATTGCAGATGTAACCATCTCTAGGAGGAGAAACCATGGGTATTTCGAGTAGAGGAACCCCTCAGAAAAACGGAACAGGACACGAAACTCAGGCTGCCGGTGCTGATTCTCTCACCGGGAAATTTCTTACATTCCGTTTAGCAGGAGAAGAATATGGTATCGGAATTCTAAAAGTTCGCGAAATCATTGGCCTCCTGGAAATCACCCTTGTTCCTCGAATGCCGTCTTTTGTCCGCGGCGTCATTAATCTTCGCGGAAAAGTCATTCCTGTTATCGATCTTCGCTTGAAGTTCTCTATGCCCGGTATAGAAGACACGAAGCAAACCTGTATTATCGTCGTCGAAGTGCGCCAGGGAGACCTCGCAGCTCTTGTCGGTATCCTGGTTGATACTGTCAGCGAGGTCGTAAATATCAATGACAGTGAAATCGATCGTGCTTTGAGTTTTGGATCGAAAGTCAATACGACCTTCATTCTCGGGGTAGCAAAAGTAAAAGGTTCCGTAAAAATACTTCTCGACATAGACAAAATTCTTGGTCTCGAAGAGCTCTCCTCGATTGCCAACTCAAACGGATAAATTCATGGGCAGAGAGCCCGACTCCAATAATTCGTCAACGAATTCCGCCAACTCATCGCTGAGCCACGAACTTTTCGAAAAAATCAGTCGATTTATTTACAACCAGAGTGGAATAACTCTGAAAGATGGCAAGGAAGCGCTTGTTGCATCGCGTCTTGCCAAGCGTCTTCGTGCATTGAACATTCCGAGTTATGCCAGTTATTTCCAGTATCTTGAGAAAGATACTTCCGGTGAAGAGATTGTTCAGCTTTTAGATGCAATTTCGACTAATGTCACACATTTTTTCCGGGAACCCAAGCATTTTGATATCCTGCACGAAAAAATAACCACCTGGAAAAATGCTGGTCAACGCCGATTCAGGATCTGGTGCGCGGCAAGTTCGACCGGAGAAGAACCCTATACTTTGGCTATGGTTATGGCCGAAGTATGCGGTCTATCTGGAATTGATTGGAAAATCCTTGCAACAGATATTTCTACAAGAGTACTTGATATAGCCAAAACCGGAAAATATGAGGAAGAAAAACTAAAAGACGTCTCCTCCGCTTTGAAGCAAAAGTACTTCGATCAGATCAAACTGGAAGAACAAAAATATTATCGGGCAAAACCTGCCTTAAGAGAACGGATTGTTTTCAAAAGGTTGAATCTTGCTGAACCTCCTTTTCCTATGCATGGCCCTCTTGATTTCGTTTTTTGTCGAAATGTCATGATCTATTTTGATAACAACATCCGCAAACCACTTATTGATGAGATCAGTCGGCTTCTAAAACCCGAGGGGATTCTTATAGTGGGTTCTTCCGAAAGCCTTACCGGAATAATCACCGCTATGAAAAGCATTGGCCCCTCAGTGTATGCCAATATACGAAAATAGTTCCCCGGTAACAATAATAGAAAAATCAACTGAAGGCAAAAGCAACGAATGATAAAAGTTCTAATCGTCGATGACTCAGCCACCATTCGTGCAATTTTAAGCATGGGTCTCTCAAAAGATCCTGAGATACAAGTCGTCGGGACGGCTCCGGATCCCTATGTTGCTCGTGACAAAATTGCTGAACTCAAACCAGACGTAATCACCCTTGATGTAGAAATGCCGCGCATGGACGGAATTGAGTTTCTTCGTCGACTCATGGCTAGTTTTCCCTTGCCCGTGGTCATGGTCAGTGCATTGACTGAAAGAGGCAAAGAAATAACTCTCCAGGCTCTTGAAGCCGGCGCAATCGACTATGTCACCAAACCATCCGGAAGTCACGGCGATCGCGGTGCTGCCGAAATGATCATGGAACTCCGGCAAAAAATAAAAGTTGCATCTCGCGCCAATCTTTCGAACTTGCGACAGAATCTGGCAAAAGTAGAAAAAACAGTTCACAGTGCCCCCGTTTATACTTCAGCTGCTCTTGCGGAAACAACCGATAAGGTAATTGCCATCGGTGCATCAACAGGCGGAACAAATGCAATCCGTGATCTGGTTATGCAATTTCCCGCAGATACTCCGGGGATTGTCATTGTCCAACACATAACACCCGGATTTACAAAAATGTTTGCGAGCCGCCTAAATGAGATCGGTGCCATGAGCGTGAAAGAAGCGACAAATGGCGACCGTATAATTACGGGCCAGATTCTCATAGCCCCTGCAAACATGCATATGTCAGTAAGACGATCCGGTGGAACGTATCTTGTCGATTGTCTGCCAGGCGATCCTGTAGGTGGACATCGTCCCGCGGTGGATGTTCTTTTCCACTCCGTCGCAAAAAACGTCGGTGCGAATGCTATCGGGGTAATTCTCACTGGTATGGGAGGAGACGGTGCAGAGGGACTCGCAGCCATGCGCAAGGCCGGGGCAAGAACACTCGGTCAGGATGAAGCCAGCTGTGTCGTATATGGAATGCCCAAAGTCGCATTTGATAAAGGTGGAGTTGAACGTCAGGTTCCACTGAATCTCGTTGTTCCATCCCTTTTATCGCTGCTGGGTCGAAAGTGATCACTTATTTCATAATTTAGCGCTTCTAAAATCATTTCTGAATCACTTTTGACAAGCATCGTTGGACATGGTAAATTCTCGTGTTGAATTGTATTAAACTTATTCCAGAGAAA
This sequence comes from Candidatus Rifleibacteriota bacterium, assembly GCA_015233155.1. Taxonomy (GTDB): domain Bacteria; phylum Muiribacteriota; class Ozemobacteria; order Ozemobacterales; family Ozemobacteraceae; genus JADFYG01. The sequence goes on along the minus strand of JADFYG010000019.1, from coordinate 64,112 downwards.
CCGAAACAATCCCTTGGAGGCCCATTTTCATGGCAAAACGAATCATGATAGTTGATGATGCCGCAATTATGCGGGTAATGCTCAAACAGCTTCTCACCAAGAATGGCTATGAAATAGCTGTCGAAGCAGTAAGTGGATTGGATGCGGTTGCGAAGTATCCCATGGTCAAACCTGATCTTGTAACCATGGATATAACGATGCCAGACATGGACGGAATTGCAGCTGTAAAGGAAATCCTGAAACTGGACCCTGAGGCAAAGATAGTCATGTGTTCCGCCATGGGAACGATAGACAAAGTCAAGGCAGCCATTATGGCTGGTGCCAAAAACTTCCTTGTCAAGCCTCTTCAACCGGAAAAAGTGCTTGCAACTATCGCGCAGATTCTGGGCTGATACTTCTTTTTATCACCAGAGAACTACCTCCAGTGTCGCGTCAATATACATCTATCATTGATATTATTTGCTCCAGAAGCAGATTGTGGTATCACACGATTTGTTTTTATTTGTCATGATTAAATATGTAGGCGTCGGGGATGTTGCTGTTTCAGCAACTCCGGGTGAAACGTTGAAAACAATGGCGCTCGGATCCTGTGTGGCTGTTCTTGCCGTCGGTACAGTAAAACCGGTGATTGGTCTTTTGCACATTCAACTTCCTGAAAGCTCCCTGAATGCTGTGCTGGCCCAACAAAAACCTGCAATGTTCGCCGACACCGGAATTCCTCTGCTTATCAAACAACTCAGCAACCTTGGAATTCAGAGCCGCGATTTAACCATAAAACTTGCTGGTGGGGCTCAAATCATGGATCCCAACAACACTTTTAACATCGGGAAACGCAACATTCTCGCCACAAGAAAAGTTCTCTGGAATTTGCGTCTATGGCCCGCAGCAGAAGATGTCGGCGGAGAATTCAGCCGAACCGTAACCATGATTGACCGCCGTATTATTTTGAGTTCTCCTGGCCGTGAAGACTGGGAGCTATGATCGTAAAGGAGCGCGCTGACTCATGAAAAATATCCTGATCGCCGACGATTCGGCAACGGCGCGAATGATCATTCGTCGTTGTCTCGAAATAGCAGGGTGCTCCGAATCCTGTTTTCTGGAAGCTGCAAATGGCGAAGAAGCGCTTGCCATCATTCGAAAAGAGAGCATCGATCTTTTGGTGACAGATCTGAACATGCCGGTTATGGATGGCAAACGATTGTTGGCATCCATAAAAGCAAGCCCAAAATTGAATGGCATTCCTGTCATAGTCGTTACCAGCCTCGGCAATCCCGCCATTGAACAGGAACTAATGAGCCGTGGTGCCGACAAAGTTGTAGCGAAACCAGTTTCTCCAGCCACCATGCAACAAGCGATAAAGACGCTCTCCCAAAAAGGGTTTAACTTGATATCCGGAACTTCTGCGAATCACGAAGAAATAATCCGTCGAGCTGTTTCACAAACATTTGAAGAGGTGGCATTCGAAGAAATAGTCCTGGAAAGCATTTGCAGTAACTTGCCTCCCGAATCCGCTCAATCAATGGACCAATCTTCCGGATACTGGGCACGACTGGCCATTATCGAACCTCAATTCGGAGAGCTCATTATCTGGGTCCCGGCAACATTCATCGGCAGAATTGTGAGTTCAATCCACGGCATGCCCCCGGAGGAAGCATCAGAGCAACTCTTAACGGATACGCTGGCCGAACTCCTTAACACACTGGCAGGACGCTTGATGGCTCAAAGGGTTAACGCACAGTTCAACCTGGGCCTGCCACTGGTTGGATGCGGCCCCATTCCAGAAGAAGCAACCTCGGCATCTTTCTGCTTCGCCCGTTTTCTCGTAGGCGAAGAACCCGTAATACTTACCCTGCCGAAAGCATTCTGTGAAGGATGCGCCTCCACGACACCAATCCGGGAATAAGAAGTCTGACAACAAGCTTCCCCGGCCCCACATTCAGGACTCCCCGATCTGGAGCATCGTGAAACTTGCTGCGTCACATGATTAAAAGAATGCTAATCAGTTGGTTTAGATTTCTCCCTTCGCTCGAAATGACAGCATTGTTTGTCATTCCGAACGAATGTGAGGAATCTCGCTTGGTAATGATCGAATATTTTTAGGCTTCTTTGGTAAGAAGTGCTGTGTCACAAAATTGTTTCGCCAGTCAACGCCTTTGCAAATTCTTCCCCAATAGCTTCGTCCGACCAAGGCATATCCTGTTTGAACAGCATGAAATATCCGGTAAGCTTGGAATAATAAGAATGAGCGGGAATTTTCTCCTGCTCATTCAGATAGCAGTTTGCACAGAAAACCGGCAGGGTGAGCTTATTCCAGCCTACAGCCTGCAAATAATGATGGTCACCAATGATGTTAACCAGATATTCCGGAAAATTCCATCTTGTTGCAAGCATGCGACCAACAGTCTGATGCTCGGTTCCGAAAACGACGAGTTCAGCCATGTATGACGGTTTCTGTTCTTCCAACATGATCTGGCGAGCTTTTTCATATTTTTCCGGAAAAAAGAAAGACAGCGCCTGCCCGCCTACATCATGGAGAAGACCTCCGACCCAAACTTTTGAATAGTCTTCTTTTGGAGCTTTTGCAGCACGACAAATAAACTCTGCCAGCTGTGCACAACGCTTTCCATGAGCTATGACTTCCTTCTGTGCCGCAAACAATCCCATTACGCTGTTATAAAAATTGAACAGAAATATTGGACGAAGATTTGCAAAACCTATTGTGACAAGGGCCTTAGACAGCAAGTCAACCTTCTGTCCACGATAATAAAAGGAAGAATTAGCAAGCCGAATGATTTGACTAACCAAGCCCGGATTATTTCGGACCATTTTTTCCAGCTCTTCGAAATTCGCGTTTACATCATTCATATAACTTACAAGCTGGTAAGCATCCGTGCTCAAAATTGGAACATCGCGCAGCTTAGACATCAAATGATTAACCGTTTCCTCACCGGCAATAGAGAGTTGAGCACTCTTTTGAGAAGGAAACGTCTGAATTCCGAATCGCAGACAGATTTTACTTATTTCAGCCATCTTGCAAACGACTTTGATCCGACAACGGGCAGAAACATCAACGATATGCTGATAGAAAGATTCATCCGCTTCGGCAAGCTCTGAAAGATCTACGAGAGCCCTTGTCTGAGCTTTGGAAAGCCCCGAAAGCGCGCGAAAAACATCTATATCCTCTTTTTGTACCAATCCACTGACGATGAGTTGAGTCAGTCCGCCGTCAAGGGTTTCCATTCGAAACGAAGCCACAAATACCCACCTCACCATTATCAGTTATTACGGCACGTCATGCCAATTTAAATATATTTTGCTGATATAATAACACACCCCTTTGTAAAACATCAACTCAAAAGAGTATCATATCAAGATTTCGTATTTTTCAGAACAGTTTTCGACACCTGCAAGAACTCATCGGGCTCCCTTTTGAATTTCCGCAACCACAACATCCCAATTTATACTATCCATGGATTTCTTAAACTCAGGGTCTGAAAGCAAATCCCTGATCTTCTTATCTTTCATTACTGCACCAAAATCTTTCAGACGTATTCGCTCTTTCAGAACAGGATCATCCGTGATATTTCGAAGTGCCGGATTTTGAATAATCGGGGCAGTTTCCCTGCGAACTTTTTCCATGTCGATTTTTTCCGGATCAATACCATTTCGACAGTCTCTGGCAAGCTTCATGATCGGAATTATTCCTTTTTGATTCATCAGTAGTGGATCAATGACCCGCCCAGCCAATGCTGACAATGGCGAATTCACCGGCGCTCCGGGTACCATTCCCGATATCCAGGCTACAAATAGACCCAGCGCCAACCCTTCAATTCCACCAAGTATTATTCCGAAAAATCGATCAATGGATCCAGGGGGTGTGCCATCGGAAAACAAATGACGAAAAATCAAGCCTGCCGATAAAAATAAGATAAGAAATAACCCGTAGAAGCCAACAACATGGCCGAGAACTCCTCTCAGGCCAAAGATTTCACCGATACGCCCACCGAACAAATAGGCTAAGAATACAGCTACACCAAATCTGATAACAGACGAAATTTCCTTAACCCCGCCACGCTGATAGCCAACAAAAGACAAATACAGAATCGTCAAAAACGCAGAAGCGCTTAACCACGTATCTACTGATCGAAGAACCATCGCTAGCCCGGTCACCCCTATCATGCCGATCAAATAGGTCGATGACACGAGATATGCAACGAAGATAGATGGCTTCGATTCCGACTTTGCCTCTGGATCTGGTGAGATATTTACGCCTGTGTCCATTATTATGGGTGAAATAGGCTCTTTATATCCTGAAAAGTCACAAAAACAAGCAGGAGAAGCAGGCAAATCATTCCAACAAAATGCACATTCTCTTCAACCTTCTGAGTAATCTGCAACTTTAAACCGGTAATAAAATTGATCCCCATGAACAATAGATCCAGAAGAACAAAGACGATGCGTCCTCCGTCAAGAACCGGAAAAGGAAATAGGTTGATGAGACCAATATTCACTGACAATACCGCCGTCAGATACAATAGATCCGCCAATCCTTTGTATGCCTGCTCTTTGATCATTTGCATGATCTTTACGGGACCAGCAACGTCGGCCTGGGTCTCCCCGGAAATCATACGGGCAAGCCCCTGAACCGTCTGCATAATAATCGACCAGGCGCTTTCAAATGCTTTCCCAACGGCCCTTGATATGGGAAGCGCACGAAAATCAAAAGTATTTGGAGCGAGAGCAATTCCTATGCGACCGGCTCCGGCGCTTCCTGTGGGGGTTACTGGGATTTTCAGCGTTTCCCGCTTATAAAGAAGATAGCTTCCACGATCTACGGAAACATCTCCCTGTAAAACTCCACCACCAAATCCCGGCTTGGGAATCGGATGATCACGAATGACATCAAGCAAAATTTCTTTTCCTGCATGTGCCTGGATAAGTTTAATTCCATCCGTCCATTCTTCCAGGGAAATTCCCGCCACTGCGCTGATTACATCGCCCGGGCGAATTCCAGCGTGCGCCGCCGGCTGATCTTTCGTCACTCCGAGAACGGCAATATTGCTCATTGGACCGCCAGAATAAACATAAATAAAAATGAAAAGAAGAACGGCATAAAAAAGATTCATCAACGAACCAGCAGCAAGAACCAGAACCTTTGCCCATATTGGTTTGCTTGGATAGCCACGCGGATCACCAGGATCAAGTGTGGGCATGACATCGTCCGGGTCAATGATTTCAGGAGCAGCATCATCTGCAGTTCCATCTTTTGCCTCCCCCGGAACATCCTTGGACTCCTCCTCTTCTGGAGGATCCATACCGGCGAGTCTCACAAATCCGCCAAGAGGAAGAGGTCGAAGAGAATACAATGTCTCCCCGATTCGGAACTTCAAAATCCGGTTTCCAAAACCAATGGCAAACTCAATAACCCATATTCCGGTTAATTTGGCGGTCGCATAATGCCCAAATTCATGGATCAGAGCAATACTTACAAGTACGAAGCAAATTGAAACAACCGTCTTCAAAATAGCAAGAAGAAATCCGAGGATCATGAAACACCCAACTTTCTCGAAAAAATTCGAACTACCATCCCAAAAACAAATAGGCAATCGGCCCAATAAAAAGGACACTGTCGAGACGATCCAACATCCCGCCGTGATTACCGAAAATACGGCCCGAATCCTTGATGCCAGCCTCTCGTTTCAAAACCGATTCGAATAAATCGGCCAACTGGCTAAAAACACCAATGGAAAGACCTAGTCCCATAACTCGCACAGGGGTGGTCGTGAAAAAACCAAAGTGAAAAAGCCCATAAACAGTTAATCCGCAAGTAACAATACCGCCGAGAGCACCGGAAAAAGTTTTTTTGGGGCTGATATTTGGCGCCAATCGTGGCCCCCCAATCGAGCATCCCGAGAAAAAAGCTCCTATATCCAACGCCCAAATCGAAACAAGAACGGCAAAAATCTGCACACCCCCTTGGGAATCCTGTGTGCCTAGAAGATTATAAAACCCAAGACAAAATGGAATATACAAGAGGCTTGCAATCCCTGAAGAAAACCGTTTGAAACCATCCCCTTTCAAACCACGCAATACGACTGCTGACGCCAGGATAAGTCCGGCAAAAGCAATACTGAATAACAAACCACGCTCGCGGAATATCTGTGTTGAAATCAGAATCCCCCCTGATAAAAAAAACTCCAGCAGGGGTAAAGATTCACCAGGAGGTAAGAACATCCTGAGAAATTCATACACTCCGACAATGGCAACGAAAAGAAACAATCCAAGACGGGAAATACCGTTGAATACCAGACAACCATAAACCAACGGGATACCGATAACAGTGACAATTACACGTGACAACATCTATTTTTTACGGTCCTCTGCCTGTTCTCCGATTTTACCGAAACGCCGCTGCCTCAACTGAAATTGAGCAACAGCCTGGAGAAACTCGACTTCATCAAAGTCCGGCCAGAAAACCGGCGTAAATAACAATTCCGAATACGCTGACTGCCAAAGGAGAAAATTACTCGTCCGAAGTTCGCCGCTTGTGCGTATAATGAGATCAGGGTCGGGGATATCTGGCGCATACAATGCAGAAGAAATTGCAGCTTCGTCAATCTCATCCGCGCGTTTTCCCTGAGCAATCAATGTACGAACAGCATCAACGATCTCAGCTCTGCCGCCGTAATTTATACACAGATTGAGCGAGGTTCCCTTGTTGCCCGCCATCAATTCAGTGGAAGCACGGGCTTCAGCGAGGACTTCCGGGGCAAGGCCTGCGACGCGCCCCAACATCCGGAAACAAAACCCTTCCTCATGAAGCTCCTGACGCTCACGGGCAATATAAGTGCGAATGAGGCGCATGAGAGCCGTCACCTCCAAGCTCGGTCGCGCCCAGTTTTCTGAGGAAAAAACATAGAGCGTCACATGACGCACCCCGATACGATCGGCACACCTTACAATTGTCTTTACATTGCGTGCCCCAAACTGGTGCCCGCGAATACGTGAATATCCGTGCGCTTTAGCCCAGCGACCATTACCATCCATGATAATGCCGATGTGTACTGGGATCCGGCCACCTTGGACAGTTTCCAGAAGTTTTTGTTTACGTGTATCGCGGTCAATTCCGGCTGTTTGCTGATTCATGAAGGCAATCAGAGGTCTCCAGGGCCTTGAACTTTGACTATAGCTTCAACCGGACATATTTCCACGCAATCGCCACAACTGGTACACTTCCCGCTGATAATATATGGTTCCCCTTCCTTTATCGCATGAACCGGACAGGCGGAAAGACAAGAACCACAGGCAACACAATCTTCTGTAATGCGATACATAGCCGATTCGCGCCTCTATTTCCCTAGGATTTCCTTTTCCTTGGCATCAAACACATGATTAATTTTTTCAATATGGGCATCTGTAATCTTCTGAATTCGATCAATTGACTTCTTGCACTCATCCTGGGTGATTTCGCTTTTCTTTTCAAGCGCCTTTAGATTTTCGTTAGCATCCCGACGAACATTGCGAACCGCCACACGAAATTCTTCCGCCTTCTTTTTACAGCTTTTTACAAGGTCATTGCGCCGCTCTTCAGTGAGCGGAGGAATCGGAAGCCGAATCATACTCCCATCGTTGATTGGATTAAGACCAAGATCGGATTTTTGAATCGCTTTTTCAATTTCACCTAGAAGAGTTTTATCCCAGGGTTGAATGACCAAACTTTTGGGATCAGGAGCAGAAACTGAAGCAACATGTTGGAGAGGCGTCTCTGCACCATACTGGCTGACCGTTATGCGATCCAGTATAGACGGAGTTGCTCTTGATGTCCTGAGAGTAGCATATTCCTTTTTAAGAACCTCAACCGACTGCTCCATCTTACCTTCAGATTCTTTAATGATATTCTCAAACGACATGACGTACCTTCCTCCAAAAAAGAATTCAGTTCAACGGTCATATGACCGCCTCAAACAGGTCTGAATTTGTAAATCTTCCGAGGATACGCTCAAACAAACACATAGTTATCGGGAAACAATATATCCCACTAAACTATCTGGCGAGCTTATTTACGCCGTGAAAAACAAGAACCAGATGAACAATACTAGAACGCTGAGAGACGGACTACAAAACAACGCCCGGAGAATCTTCCATTACACGAGTTCCAATGTTTTCTCCGCGACAAGCCCGTAATACACTATCGGATTCAGCTAATGACAAGACAAGAAGAGGCATCCTGTTTTCACGACATAGAGCAATGGCCATTAGATCCATGACTCCGAGATTCCTGGCAAGAACTTCTCCGTAGCTGATCCAGTCAAATTTTTTCGCCATCGGATTCTTGCGAGGATCATCATCATAAACCCCATCGACCTTCGTCGCCTTTATCAGCACGTCACATCCTACTTCAACAGCTCGAAGAGCAGCTGCGGTATCAGTGCTGAAATAGGGATTTCCGGTGCCACCGGCAAAAATGCAGACAGTATTAGTATCAAGCGCACGACGCGCCATATCGATATCATAGAGCTTACATATTCGAGGCATCTCGACTGCCGAAAAAACTTCGCAACGCACACCACAATCCAATAGATGATCAGCAAAACAAAGTGCATTCATGACCGTCGAGAGCATCCCGATGAAATCACCGTGATGCCGCTTCAATGCTGGCAAATGTCCCCTGGCTCCGCGAAAGAAATTACCCCCACCCAAAACAAGGGCAGGGGTAATCCCATTTTGAACTAATTTGGCAACGCCACGGGCATACTCTTCAAGACTCTGACGATGATATCCAAAGCCGGACTCACCACCAAGCATCTCACCGCTCAGCTTCAGAAGAGGATGCTTATAAACCAGGGAAGAAACAGGATTGGAGGACATTACAGCATCTCCAACCCTGATTTATTCACCTTCCAAGACAACCTCATTCTGCACAGGCACAGGCGCATGAAGTTTCTGCATGAGCAACAGGTGAAGCCGTTTTTTCCCCGACCATCCAGCGGCGGAAAGCGGTAACCATGACCTTGGTCCCGATTTTTTTGCCAATTTCTTCAGAGAGGGCAAGAATGGTCTTGGAATCATCCTTAACATACAGTTGCTCAGCAAGGCATGATTCTTTATAGAATTTGTCGATACGACCTTCAACGATTTTCTGCATGATATTCTCGGGCTTGCCTGCATTCTTGGGGTCGTTCTTGATCTGTCCCATGACGACATCCTTCTCGCGGGCAACTACATCAGGGGCGACTTCAGAACGATTCACATACTGCGGCTTCATCGCGGCTACTTGAAGCGCGACTTCATGCGCAAATGATTTGATCTCAGGAGCCTGAACTCCTTTCGGATTTTCACACTCGACCTGCACAACCACTCCAATCGAGCCCTCTCCGTGAATATATGTGTCCAGGATGCCATGTTTCCCCGAAGGGATCTCAAGACGGTCGACGCGACCGAACTTCATGTTTTCTCCAAATTTTGCAATCAAAGCCTTGCGAGCTTCTTCAATTTTCTGACCACCGCTTAAAGAAGCGAGTTCCAGATCTGCGACGGAATGAATACCCTTATTGGCGAGAGCCACATTGATCACAGACTGAGCAAATTCGCGGAACTGCTCATTGCGGGCTACAAAGTCTGTCTCGCAATTGATCTCCATTACAGCAGCGGTGCGCTGATCAGAGCTGAGAGCTACCATGACGAGCCCCTGAGAAGTTGCACGTCCCGATTTGCCATCGGCAGAAGCAAGGCCCTTTTTGCGAAGATGATCGACCGCTTTTTCGAGATCACCGTTGCAATCCTTTAGCGCCTCTTTGCATTTCATCATGCCAGCGCCAGTTTTTTCACGCAGTTCGCGAACCATTTCGGCGGAAATTGTCATAACTTTTTCACCTTTTGTTTTTCAGAATAATGCGAAGAGGAAATCATCCTCTACGAGTTAGCCAGTCAGGCAAAACACGTTGTCTGCCCTGCGCCACCGCGCTCCACAAAACGAACAATCAGTCCGCCATCACGTCTCGCGCGGGACGCCGGAAACAGAAATCAACCAATAACGAGTTTTTCCCCAGCTTCTTCAACAGGGACAACCTTCTGAACAAAGGCTTCCGCAGGTGTAGCAGCCGCGGCAGCAGCGGTCATGGCCGCTTCATCACTCGCATGCGCCTGAGCCTCGTCAAAGGATTTCCCTTCCAGAGCCTCCATTGCAGCATCAGCGATAAGACTGGTCACCAGCTTTACAGCACGAATAGCATCGTCATTACCAGGAATGACGTAGTCGATCTGATCTGGATCACAATTCGTATCTACAACGGCAACAATAGGAACGCCAACCTTACGCGCTTCGGCAACAGCAATAGCTTCCTTATGCGGATCAATGACAAAAATCGCGCCGGGCATCCCCTTCATGTTCTTGATTCCACCAAGAGCACGACTAAGCTTCTCGCGTTCCTTGCGCATGGAAGAAGCTTCCTTTTTGGGGTAAGACTCGATTTTCCCGCTATCAATAAGCTCGTCCAGCTCCTTGAGGCGGGAAATACGTTTCTGAATGGTCACGTGGTTGGTCAACATGCCACCGAGCCAGCGATAATTGATGTAGAACATACCACAGCGCTCAGCCTCGGCTTTGATGATATCCTGGGCCTGTCGCTTGGTGGAAACCATCAAAATCGGCTTTCCCTCGCGTACAACGCTTCGAACAAACTCACAGGCTTCATCCAAGAGCTTTGTCGTCTTCTGCAGGTCGATGATGTAGATTCCGTTACGGCTCGTAAAAATATACTTCGCCATCTTCGGATTCCAACGCCGGGTCTGATGCCCAAAGTGAACACCAGCCTCAAGCAAACTCTTCATGGAAACCAACGCCATTGTCGTGTACCTCCAGTTAAAATTCAGCCCATGTTCCATGGGCGGGGATAGATAGCTATTTTATCGCATTTACCGAGCGTCGTCAAGGAAAGTGAAACTTGTGTTCAGAAAAAGTATGCCGAATTCGTCATTGCAGGCAAAAGGTATGTTAGAATTTAATAATCAATATGACCATTTAACAAGCGAGGCCACTAAGCAATGACCTTGACAACAAATACTGCTTTGTTAACCGATTTATACCAGTTAACAATGATGAACGGATATGTCGAAGCTGGAATTGCTGATCGAATGGCCTGTTTCGATCTGTTTTTCCGACAGTTACCATTCGGCGGCGGCTACGCTGTCGCAGCAGGTCTGGAAGATGCTCTCGATTATGTTGCAAACTTACGTTTTTCACGAGAAGACATCGACTATCTTGCCTCACTAAATCTTTTTCCCGTAAAATTTCTGGAACAACTTTCTGAATTCCGATTTACCGGGGAAATCAATGCACTCCCGGAGGGAACTCTCGTTTTTCCCTTTGAACCTATACTGCAAGTACGCGGAACACTTCTGGAAGCTCAGTTTCTGGAAACAGCACTGCTCAACATTGTAAATTTTCAGACGCTGATCGCTACCAAAGCGGCTCGTATATGGGAATCGTCCGACCGCGCCCCTGTGATAGAATTCGGTCTTCGACGCGCACAAGGCCCCAATGGTGGCATGTCCGCAACACGAGCCGCCTATATTGGGGGGTGTGAAGCGACCTCGAATATTCTGGCCGGAAAAGAATTCGGAATTCCCGTAAGCGGAACCATGGCCCACTCCTGGATTATGGCCCATCCAGATGAGCTCACCGCATTCCGGGCATATGCAAAAATATACCCCAACAAGTCCATTTTCCTCGTAGATACATTCGACACGCTTCGCGAAGGAATTCCTCATGCAATAACTGTCGGCAAGGAAATGAAATCTCAGGGGCACTCTCTCATGGGGATCCGCCTTGACTCAGGAGATCTGGCTTATTTGAGTATTGAGGCACGCCAAATGCTGAATGAGGCCGGTCTCCACGATGTCAAGATCGTCGCGTCAAATGATCTCGACGAATGGATCGTCGAGGCCCTTAGACATCAAGGTTCAAAAATAGATATCTGGGGAGTTGGAACCAAACTCGTAACAGCCGCACCAGATTCCGCGCTTGGCGGTGTTTACAAACTCGTCGCTCTGGCCGATGAAAGAGGAGAAATGAGACCGCGTATTAAGATTTCTCAAAATGTCGAAAAAACGACAACTCCCGGCGAAAAAGCTGTATATCGTATTTTTGACTGCAATGCTAATATGATCGCAGACGTGATGGCGCTTTCGAATGAACCTCCCCCATCAGATACTTCAGTTGTCATTCATCATCCTCAGATAGAATATAAATTTTCCAGGATTGACACCATCCACAGGATTGAGTCTCTTCTAGTGACAGTTTTTGCAAAAGGAAAAAGACTCCTTCCCCATACAGATATACAGAAGATCCGTGCACGCACAAAGGCTCAACTCGATTCGCTCCATTCGACTCATCGTCGCCTTACGAATCCTCACAGTTATCGTGTAGGCTTCTCAAAGACCCTCCGGGAACTAAAAGGAGCAATGATTAAGGAGAATATGGAGCGGGTCTGATTTGCAAATGAATTTGCACTAATATGCTTTTCAACAGGAGAAACTACTCAATGATGGTATTAGAGCGATGATCGAGGAAATCCTGCTCAGTCTGCAAGACAAGCTTCGATCTTCTGATTATCTCGATAACGAGACAGCTATCGACAAGCTGAGTTCCCTGCTACAATCTCAAAACGCCGAGAAACAACGCAAGGTTATTGCAACAATCCTTCCACTGGCCCTTTCTTCGCGCTTTGAAACCATTCAGAAAAAAACTGTGCAGGTAGCCTGCAATTATCCAAGTATTCTTAAAGACATTCTTCCTGCCGTTCGTCTTTCCAGCGATACGACGGTACGTTTTTGGGCACATTACATGCTCGTTGAGCTCGGTCTGCTTACCCAGACAGAACTCCTGGAAATAGCTGACAGTCGGGAAAATGATGAAATCCGAAAATTTGTCCTGGAATCTCTAGGGAAAAAGCCAGACAAAACCGTAATCTTGTGCCTCCTCGGAAAAATCAGCGATCCCAGCTGGATTGTTCGAAAACAGGCAAAGAAGATCCTGATAGAGCAAGGGGACGCTATCTACCAGATTATCCAGGAATTCTTTGCAAACTGCCCAAGTCGACAAAAATACGACTGTATAAAAATCATTCCATTGATTCTTAAAGAAAAGGCATTTTCTCTTTTCCAACGCATGGTTATGGCCGACACGAACGGTGTCATGCGACCATATCTATGCGCAGGTTTCGGAGAAATCCGCAGTGAAGCTTCATTGACAACGCTGATTGGCCTTCTGGAAGACCCCTCCATGCTCGTAAGAGAAGAATCTATCAAGGCTTTGACAAATTGGGGGCGCGATGTGGTCCGCCCCCTTCTGTCTATTTTCCCTACTGCAAATCAGGATACTCAGCAGGCAATTGTAATTCTTATGGGGCGCGTTCTTGGCTTGGACGTAATGAAAGAACTTTCAGACTTTTTCGGCCCCTTTTCCCAGGAGACAAAATACTACCTTCTAACTGCCCTCGCGGAAGTGCGTGAGTCACTTGTAGTCAGAGATCTTATCGACTTCCTGAAAGATGATTCGGTTTTTATCCAGGAATACACGGTCAAGATACTTGTCCGTCTTGGGGTCCACGCACTCGACCCATTGCTGGCATGCCTGGACAGTGAAGACGAAAAACTGATCATTCCGGTCTTGAAAGTAATAGGAGAGATTGGTTCAAAGGATGCTTTGCGCCCATTACTTTTCTTGATCGACAATTCGAAGAATACATTGATTCGCACCTGCGCAATCGAATCGATATCTAAATTGCAAAAATTCGACCTTATAGCAGGACTAATTCTGCTCAAACTCGATGACAAGAACATCTCGATCCGGCATACTATCGTCGAGAACCTCTCCAAACATTCGCGCAATGCTTTTATTAAAGACTTGATTATGGCCACAATGGATAGGAATTCAGACGTGGCATGGTGGTCCAAAGAAATCCTGAAGCGTCGGGATTATCCGGGAGTTCAAAGTTTTTTAACTCTATTCGAACAAGGAACAGATTTCGAAAAAGACAAAGTCATTTCTCTTACAAGCAAACTTTCAGGTGATCAAATCGACTCAGTGCTTAAAAAAGAAAAAATCACGTTCGAAAGCCTCCAGCCAGAAAACGTTGAAGCACGTATACTCACCAGAAAATACAACAAAGAAAACATCTCCGATATAAAAGAATTGTTCTATTATCTTCACGAAGAGGGTGGCTCTGATCTGCATATTAGCATTGGTCTTCCGCCAAGTATTCGTATTCATGGAGAATTGGTTAGAACGACATTTGAAACCATAACTCCAGAAAAAAGCAGGTATCTTCTCTACTCTTTATTGAATGACGCACAAAAAGAAATTTTCATAAAAAGAATGGAACTGGACTTTTCTTTTGAAATAGCTGATTGTGCGCGCTTCAGGGCAAATGTTTTTGTTCAAAAAAATGGAACTGCGGGAGTATTTCGTATCATTCCAAATGTCGTGCCAACCTTCGACGAGCTCTCCCTGGACCGGGAAATAATGGCGAAAGTCTGCAACCATCGTTCCGGACTGATTCTTGTCACAGGTTCGACAGGTTCCGGAAAATCCACAACTCTAGCCGCCATGATCGATCACATAAATCGCAGTCGTTACGATCACATAATAACCATAGAAGACCCAATTGAATTCGTCCATCCTCACAAACGTTGCGTTGTCACACAACGCGAACTGGGTACCAATACGCTGGATTTTTCCAATGCTTTAAGAAGCGCCCTCCGAGAAGACCCGGACGTCATTCTGGTTGGAGAAATGCGCGATCTTGAGACCATGCATCTGGCGATTACCGCGGCCGAAACCGGCCATCTTGTCTTTTCCACGTTGCACACCATCAATGCGTACGAATCTATTCATCGTGTAATCGGCGCTTTCCCTGGCGACCAACAACATACCGTTCGGATGCAACTAGCCGGAACTCTTCGCGCCATACTTTCACAAAGACTTATTCCTGCATATCTTTCCGCAGGTCGCGTCCTTGCGTATGAAGTTTTGATCGGCAGCACTCCGGTTCGCCGCTGCGTGAAGGAAGATAAGATCGATCAACTCATTTCGGTCATGCAAACGAGTCGAGGTGACGGCATGATAACCATGGACATGTGTCTTGAAGAACTGGTTATCCGAAAAAAGATCACTTTCGATGACGCCTATAAAAATGCAGAAGACAAAAAGACATTCGAAAAGCGAGTCCAGGAAAGAATGGGAACCGGAACTACAGACAAGCCCCACAGCTCCACTGGCGGCCACCCTGGAACTGGAAAATCGACGCCCTCTCAAAAATCGGAAGTAAAAGAACCGACAAAGTCCCGGTAAAAAAGAGTCCGGGAAACTCTGATCTTTTTTTCTGTTTACGACATCAATTTATTACGTAACGATATTTATTGCATATTATCGTTTGCGGATTACCTGCAGCAAAACTATTCGCAGAGACAATCAGTAAATCAACTACCAGATTACCTTAAATGTCTTCACGGGTTTATCCAACCCCTTTAGACGGTGGTCTCCAAAAGGAGTTATTTCGAATACTCCTGAATCTACAAGTTTGAAGGTAGATTCAGAGATGACGATCTCCTGGGCATCTGCAATTCCCTCAAGACGTGAGGCAACATTAACCGCATCTCCAAAAACATCGTTTTCTCGGCGAATAACTGGCCCGGTGTTAATAGCAACTCGAACAGCCAGTCGCCTCTCATCCGGGACAGTTTCATTGTATTCCTTAAGCTTTCGCTGAACCTCAATCGCAGACAGCAATGCCTCCCGTGGAACCTCGAATATCACGAGAAAAGCGTCGCCTATTTTTTTCAAAACACGCCCCGAGTATTTTTCGATCACAGGCAAGAGAATTTCGTCGTGCTGTTTAAGCATGGACATGACTTCTGAGAGGGACGCTTTAGAACTGAATGCCGTGTAGCCCTTCACATCCGTGAACATGATAGTCAGTTCCTGAGTATGAGACGTCTGAATAATCTTGTCGTATTTTTCCAGGTCTTCTACCGCTCGCTTTCTTCGATCAAGCACATCATCAAGAACAGCATCGGAAATGACTACTTTCGAGTCACTCTTTTTACGCAAAACACTGGCGTCGACTTTCCCACCGACACTTTCAATAAGATCAATCAGCGATTTTCTGTCAATCTCGTTTTCCAATTCCGCAATTATTTCGCACACTGGCTCACAGATAATTATTCCAAGGTTAAGCAAATAATCCGTTACCGCACCCTTTAAACGAAAATCTTCAGAGAAAAAGTGCTTTGTCAGAATTTTTACCGCGCGTTTGACAATTTTGGGATCTTCCGTCGCCCGAAGATTGTCCATAAGAGAGAAGGCAATTCGCTTTTCTTCTATCTGTTCAAGTGCAACAACACTGCAAAAACGATAGGCCATTATGGGTGAACTGAGTCCCTGAATAATTCCTTCCGGTCTCGAACGGAAAATCAAGCCCAATATTTTTCCAACGCGCTCAACATCTGTCTCTCGAAGTGAGTGCGAACGGGCTTTGAGCAGTTCGGCCAGCATCATATTTGCCTGCGGACGTTCTGCCATGGCAATTTCAAGCATGAGATCAAGCATGAGTTCTGGTTCAAGATTCGTCAAAAACAACTTCATTTCCTCAAGAATATTCGGGAGAGGGTATGAGCTTAATATTCTGACCACGCTTTTGATCGTTCGTGGATTTTTTTCTACCTCCAGCTGACGAACAAGGCTCTTCAACTCTGTTTCATCTAGTTGTTTCCATTTGTTTATCGCTTCAAGAACAGCAAAACGACAACGTTCCTCGGGATGGCTTATTCCCAGAAGAACCGTTCTCCGAAGACCGGGTTTTTGAACCTTGCTGAGCAGTTGGGAAAGCAAAAAGACAACCCGATCATCAGGGTGATTTAGAAAATTGAGAATAGTTTCCACAACTTCGCGTGAAGAAATTTCTAAAATTCCGTCAATAACTGCTTGAACTCGATTGTCATCACTCTTTTCAAAAAACTGAAGAACTGCAGGAACAGCATCGGAATGGCCAATTGCAAGCAATGCGGAAACAATATGTGGCAGAATCGTGACATCCGTTCCATCGCGAAGTATTCGCGTCAATTCAACGACAGCTGATACCCCCATTGACAGCAAAACTTTTTTTGCCCAAAAAGCCGTGTCTTCATTGGAGGAACTAAGCACCTGGACAACGCTGGAAACTGCGTTCTCGCCAAACGCTTTTAAACAATTTGCGGCAGCATTGCGAACAGGCCAGTTCGGATCAGCCAAAAGGCCGACCAAAGCCTCAACGAGTGTCTCATTCGGATGAATCTTCTGAAGGACTCCCAGAAGAAAGAGTCGCTCTTGTTTATCGCCTTCCTGGAGAATTCTAATTATGGGATTAAGGGCTAATCCTCCAATACTTCCAATGGTCTTTACGACCAGAAAACGCATATTCTCGTCATCCGTATTCAGATGTTCGAGAAGGAGGTCCAAATTGAGTTTTTCTTTACGGGACAGACAATCCGATGCATAATCAGCTACAATTCTTTGAGGATCGGCAAGGCATTTGATAAGGATTCGCGAAGATTCATCGCCAGGAAGACGACCCAAAGATTCAATGGCCAGAATTCGGTTTTCCTGCTCGTTGCTACCGATAAGTCTGCGCAATAATGGAAGAGCACGATCTCCCAATAAATCCACGATAATGCAGACAATCTGATGCTTCATTAGAGAGTCACCGCGACCAAACCACGCAGACAGTCTTTCAAATACTTTGGTTCCCATGAGAGTAAGAAGTTCAGCTGCCTTTTTTCTTATAACCCACGACGGATCGGAAAGAGCCTGAATCAAAAAATCGACAATTTCGTTCGAATCGTCATTCCCAAGAGATGTAATAAGGGAATATCTCATGGAAAACGAGCCATCAGAATAGAGTTGAAACAACTCCCCGATAACTCCCAGGCCCCCTATATTGGAAAAAAGCGCCACAACGGAATGAAGTGGATCATCTTTCGATTTTTCTAACATTGCTCTAAGATCGTCCAAAATGATGGGACCAAACGTCAGCAATCGCTCAAATACCAATTTTCGAACCGCCCAACTCGAATCATTCAATAGCTCATATAATATCCGCGCACGAGAGACAACTTTAGAGATTGTAATTGCACGAATCGCATATCCGCGAATTTCTGCATCCGGCGACTTTAAAAAATTCTGAACTACCGTTAGCCCTTGAGAATTCTCAAAATGTCCAATAACATAAAGAACCCAATAAAGTTCATCTTTATTCTGAGAATTAGCTCTATTCAAAAGGAGAGGAACAATATCGACTCCCCATTCTATGAGCGCCTTGGCTGCAGCCTCACGCTTTCGCCACATTATGTCGCTCAATAACCCAATGAGAGTCTCGGCTGCAATCAGGGTGTGTTCGATTGCCAGGGCTTCAATACCCTGGCGCCACAGAGATTCATCAAAACTGGCAATCAGCTCGTTGGGTGTTTTATCCATAAGCGTTAAATACCCTTGATCTTACAACACCTTGTCATTTATAATCTAGTCCTAAATGTCCCCCGAGTGAGGAAAACATGCCAATTTATGAATACAGATGTAATGAATGTAAAAACCGTTTTTCTATTTTCTGCCGAATCCAGGAGCTTACGGAACATCCTGTGTGCGAAAAATGTCAATCTGATAAAACTCTTCGACTGGTTTCCCGATTCAAAACACTGCGTTCGGAAGACCAGATAATGGAAAGCATGGCAGATCCGACAATGCTTTCTGGCCTTGACGAAAATGATCCGCGTTCTATAGCCAAATGGGCAAAAAAAATGGCAAAAGAAATGGGGGAGGATATGGGAGACGAAATCGAAGCCATGGCCGAGGAAGAGCTAACCAAAGGCTCGAATAAAGAGGGCGAAGCCGAATCCGGAACAGTTGCCGATGACATGCCACCGTCCGGGCCTCTTCCCGATGGAATGTAAGCGTCCATCACCCTAACATCTATTTTGGACTCCACGCATTAAGCTGTCGCAACCCCTCATAAACGATTATTGCTGCCGCACTTGAAACGTTCAAACACCTGGCTTGCGGTACCATGGGCAAAGTCACCAAGGTATCATTTGCGCTGGCATTCTCCATAGTTTTGCAGGGCAAACCGGAAGCTTCCGATCCAAAACAGAAAACATCATGTTGTTGATAGGAAATTTCCGCATAATTTCTCTTCCCGTGAGCTGACATATACCATACTCTTCGATTTTCAGCCCATATCTGAAATTCTTCAAGGTCATCAAGAATAACTGGATTCAGCTTCCTCCAGTAATCCATTCCCGACCTCAGCAGTAAACTGTCTGTTAACCGAAAGCCCAGTGGGCGCACCATAACTAGCTCACATCCTGACGCAAGACAGAGCCTTCCAATATTTCCAGTATTTTGAGGAATATCGGGCATTAGCAGTGCAACAGAAAATATTGGCTCAGTCACAGAATTCATCAGCGGAACTATCGGCTATTTCTCGTTAAGTCGGAATAGAAAAACACCACTTTTGTCGGAAATCCCCATCCTTGCAAGAGACTTGGGTGGAGAGTATAATGATTAACAGTTGCCTGAAATTTTCGCAGGAGGTTATTGGAATGAGACGACCCATCCTCTGGATTATTACCATTATCCTCATTATTGGATCACTGGAATCAATACATCCATGTTATTCCCAGGACGAAGCCCCTCCACAAGAAACTGGCGATACCCCTCCCGATAGTCAAGTATCTCAAGACAATCCAGACCAACCTCCATCTGATGTGACCCCCACAGAAAATCCAGAGGCTCCTCCAACAGATTCCACGGAAGCTCCTCAAACTAATGATTCGTCATCGTCAACGGAAGCGAAAACATATATTTGTGGAAAATGTGGTTTTTCCAGTGATACCCCCGGAGACTGTCCTGCATGTAATATAGCACTCCAAGAAGATAGGGGCCAAAAACCCAGCAGCGGGTCCGACTCATCAGATTCATCCTCTGGGGAAAAACCCGAGACCCCCAAACCAGAAACCCAACCCGATTCAAATTATTCCTCAGATTCCCCACCTCCTCAGGCGGAAACCAGCGAATAAGTTTACTCATAGACAGAACCGACCCGTTTACGGGTCGGTTCTTTTTTTATCCCGATAAACCCCACTCCCCGAGAATTGGAATCACAAACCCAACAACCTTATCTGACGATCTGCAATTCTTTGATATTTGACATTTAATTGTTGTCCGCAAAACAAGATATTCAGACAACAGGGAGAGAAGAAGGTATTCTCTTTGAACTACGCACTTTCAAAACAATAAAATTATATTTATTTCTCCAACAGGACCTGCTCACAAAATATACGAATGCACATTCTGTCGCCACAAGCAAATATCGTTCGCACAGACACAAAAAATGAAAGCGCCTCCACCCCAAGAGCTTAAAAACAACAAGATAAATCATATATCCTGCTCAATAATAAAACACAATTTCGTCACGCGTCTGCGCAAAACCAGCACACACAAGAATTGCTCAGAGAGAAAAGCCCGCGTCGAGTCATGCTGACCCATATTTGCACACACTCTCATTTCGCGCCACCACAAGCAGACCACAATCCTCTTATCGCAAGAGGAAAACGCAAATTTGCGACACATCCCGCCGACTCATCGAGCTAGTCGGGGATGAATTAGCGACCAGAGTAACGACCAGAAAAATCAAACGAGCCTTTATTTGCCCCCCCCAAAAAAAACGAGAGTCTAACTCAACCAAACGTCATCAACTCGAAACACCGGAGTCCGAATAATTACGATATATAAATATTTGTATATTCCAAAAACGTCCATCCAATCAGCACTATTGCGGGCAGAAAAAGCCACAATGCAGATAAATTGCTATTTTTGCAAGGCTTCGAAAACTGCGCTCACGACTTCGATCTTCACCCAACCGTTTCAAATAAAAAGCCGTCCCGAAAAAAGGACGGCTATCAAAACAAAAACGGTCTAGCTACCTGTTTCCCTCGTATCTTGCTGAGACGAAGAGGTCGAGTCACCGCTTGACGCTGCCGTTGAGCCTGCATCGTTGGAATTTGAAGTCGAAGATCCCGAACACGTGAACGCGTCATTCGAAACATCTCCATGACGATTGCCAATTCCTTTAACAGCATCAATAATTCGAATAAGCGAACCAGGAACAGCCTGCACAGTTCCGCCTTGGCTTGGAAGCCTGATATGGTATTTCTCTGCATCAAGAAGATGACGCTCTCTGCGAGAGGCCATCTTCTCAGCAGCCACGACAAATAGCACGCGCCCGGGTTTTTTTTCAGAAGCTACAAAACCCCCGGTCGGAAGCGGCTTATTCCGAGGCTGTATCGGGTGATTACTTAAAATAAAGATTTCTTTTTTATTTTCGCATACTCTTTCGCCGCGAACAGGAACACTTACGTTAGAAAAGCCATCTGTTTCTATCGTAACTTTTCCAGATTTACATAATGCGCGCATCGGAACTGAGAACCAATTCCATTCCGGAGGAATCCCCGAAGGTTCGACGTTATCCTCAACATTTTTCTTTGTCAATCGCTTCCTGGGTGACTTTGGATGAATACGGTCTAATGGGGCAACGCCAACCGCGGCAGTCTCGTGGATTTTTCCCCGATTAATTTCACTCTTCTCCGCCTTGAGCGAACGCTTCCTGGAGATTTCGAGATGCACAGCCTGTTTTTTTGGCCCACCAGGAGCGGCGACATCTCTGCCACTCAAGGAGCCACTTGAATAATCAGTTTTCGCTCGATTAGAAGCCACAGGAAGAGGCACAGGCGACTCTTGAGACGAGCTTCCCGTAAAGGAAGCCGCTGAACTCACGTTAGGGTCTAACTGGGAATCCTTATTCTCACGAACAGATTCGTCTGGCGACCGAAAGCTATCAGTAGCTTTTTCATCTATGTCGTGCGACATGGTAGGATTCGCCGATTTCACACTCAAAACTTCCTGGCGCGGAACTCTCGCATGAGAATTCGACTCCAGAGTCGGCGGAATAATTGGAACCTGCAAATTCGATGGTGACTTTCCCGGTGTTTTAGCAAAAACCTGAGACGCAAAAAAACTACTGATGATAAAAAGCAGTGAAGAAAACGTCAACAACAAAACAAACTCACGTCGACGCGTAAGCCTTCTCATTCAGCAAGCCATACTCAGGCGCTGACTTCCCGGGGGTTCAACCAGGTCCCAAGCACGTCACTTTCCTGCTCGCTCCAAGTATTCTCCGGTTCGCGTATCTACGCGTACAACATTCCCAACCTCAACAAAAAAAGGAACCGTACATACATGGCCCCCCGTCAAGGTAGCAGGTTTTCCACCGCCGCTGGCAGTGTTTCCACGAATATTCGGAGCCGCTTCAATAACCTCAAGTTCTACGGACGAAGGCAATTCTATTCCAATAGCCTTTCCATCGTAAAACTTAACAACAACTTCCATCTGTTCTTTCAAAAATTTCGTAGAGTCTCCAACGAATTCCGCATTCATCTCCATCTGTTCATAGGACTGAACATCCATGAAATGAAGCAAATGCTCCGAGGCATAAAGGAACTGCATCGTGCGAGTTTCCACAGCCGCATCTTCAACTTTTTCCGTCGTCGAGAAGCGTTGCTGAAAAATGGCTCCGGTTTTTATGCTGCGCAATTTGGTTTGAGCCATAGCACGCCAGTTCCCTGGGCGAACGAACTCCACCTCAACCACCTGACACAGCTCATTGTTGAAGAGAAGGATCATTCCCTTCCGAATGTCATTGGCAACGATAGTCATAATCTGCTCTCCTAGTGGACGGAAAATTATCATAGAAGTATACCATACTGCGAAAGCTTTTTCCAACATTTCTGTCACAAGATCAAATGTTCAGCAAAAATCCAGCATCCTCCAGAAATGCAAAATCTCCAGAGTATAGTAAAAAACATTTGTCGTGAACTACAAACCCAGAAGCACCAAAAAAACCGCAGCCAGCTATCGTCAATTAACTATTGCGTAAGAGCAAATTATAATATAACAAGTAAATTAATTAGCATTATAATTAAAAATTGATGACGTTGATATATATATCAAAACACGGATCTCCTACTCTTTTTTTCTTCTCCTCAGGACGGTTGAATTGCCGATACTTCTCTATAGGGGCATTAACTCTCATAGATATTATTTTATTCGCAAGATTCCTTACGAGGTAATTGACTATGTACCGCAGCCATAAGCAGACCACGAGGCCAAATATATGAGTTCTAAAAAACTTCTTCTTCCTGAAATACGACCGCGCCACCATAAAAAAACTTCATCGAAGCCAGGGCGTTCTCTAATTCGCGGAAAGCCCACCCCTATCGCCTCGATTAATTCTCGACAGAGAAGCGAGGCAACTGGCCTAGTTCTTGTCGGTATAAGCCTCTTTTCATTTGCGTTGCTCCACTACATTCAGCCTCCTGCTATCGCGGAAATCATAAAGAATCTCACAAACCTCCTGGGAATTGGGATCTACATAATTCCCACTGTCACCGGCTTGATTGGACTGCAGCGATTTCTCGAAAGGCCATTCATGAATCAGGGATGGCGATTGATCGGCACGTTCGGTGTCCTTTTTTTTGGTCTTGGCCTTCTCGGGCTGGAAGGTGGCAAATTAGGCGCAGCAGCGTTTCAGTTTTTTTCAATACGATTCGGAATCATCCCGAGCAAATTACTGTTCTTTTTTATGACCCTATCCGCTCTTGTTTTTGCGCTGGATATAGTTTATAAAGACATTCTTCTGGGAATTCTTATTGCTCTTAGAACATTAATTCAGATTTCTCTGTTTTTTTGGGAACTTTTCTTAACTTTACTATCCATGACAATAGAGGCGGTTCGGGCAACCTTAGACTTCTTGTTCGCAGTCGCGTCATCCATTAATAGATTTTTTCAGAGTGACGAAGATGATCCGAATTTACAGACAATTTCTAACATGATTCCGCTTCTCACTGGCCCCGAATCTCCAATGCCAGCCACCGGACCTGATCTCGCGTTCATTTCTGATTCAATTCATGAACCAGACATGATCCCAATACCAATCACCTGGAGAGAATCTATGGATGAGGGAGTGTCTGCTCACCCGATGATTCCTTCTGATTCAAAAACTCCATCTCCACAGCCGGTTCCCTTTCAGCCTGAAATTCTGGGAAAATCCATTGCAGCTGATTCCTATAATGTCCAGATAAGAGATATCTCTCATATTGTTCATATCGAAAACACCCCCTCCCCTCTTCCGAATATGATCGAGAATGATGCCAAACAGCGTAGTGTTTCTACCTTATCTCTTACGGACTCGGAGGGGAATCTCCCAAAACTTCCTCTCGGATCGCCAATCGGACAAGACAAATCAGAAGATTCTGCAATCATATCTGAGGAAAAAGCACAAGACCTGGAATTGCCAGAAAAGAGTTCCAATGAAATACGGGATGAATATACTGGTCAGGCTGAAGAGATTGATGAAGAAGAAGATGAAGACGCTCCAGTCTCCCTTGATGATCATCCTATCGACAGAGATCTCAAAAATCCTCGTTCCGGGTCTTCCGAGCAATCTGCATCGCCTCCCCGTGAAATTCTTTTGCCGCCGATTGACCTACTTACCGTTCCGATATCCCATGACTCACAGGCACCCTCTGATTTGGCAGACCGCTCAGCTCTCCTCTTAAAGACTCTCGAAGATTTCGGAATTAAGGCCCAGATCACAGCTGTGGTCGAAGGTCCGGCAGTATCTCGTTTCGAGCTTAAACCAGCACCTGGCATTAAAGTCGCAAAAATTACTTCCCTTATAGATGATATCGCCTTGGCGCTTTCCGCTCCAGCAATTCGCATTGAAGCGCCGATTCCCGGCAAACCTGCACTCGGAATAGAGATTCCAAATTCAAAACCAACCCCTGTTTTTTTCTATGATCTTGTAAAAAACGAACGTTTCAAAAGTCCGGAGAGCTTGCTTAATCTCGCCCTGGGGGTTACCATCAGCGGTCGACCGGTATTCGCAGATCTTACTGACATGCCTCACCTGTTGATCGCAGGATCCACAGGTTCGGGAAAATCTGTTTGCGTAAATACTATCATCGCAAGCATCCTTTTTCAGGCGCGGGCAGACCAGGTTAAAATGGTCATGATTGACCCCAAAATGGTGGAATTATCTTCTTATAACGGAATTCCGCATTTAATCTCGCCTGTCGTCACAGATCCCAAAAAGGCTTCTGCAGCTCTCCTATGGGCTGTTGAAGAGATGGAACGACGTTACGAATTACTGGCTTCCTGCAGAGTCCGAAAAATATCCACATATAATGAGGATATTGCACGACTCAGAGAAGAATTCGACCCATCCATGACACCAATGCCATATGTCGTTATTATCATCGACGAGCTTGCCGACTTAATGATGACGGCGTCAGCGGAAGTGGAGGGTTCAATCTGTCGACTGGCTCAGATGGCACGTGCCGTTGGAATACATCTGGTCATTGCGACCCAGCGACCTTCAGTAGATGTCCTGACTGGGATAATCAAAGCCAATCTTCCCTCACGTATCGCATTTTCTGTAGCATCTCACATCGATTCACGTACAATTCTCGATACCAAGGGAGCTGAACGCCTGCTGGGAAAGGGCGATATGCTCTTCGTTCCCAAAGGACGAAGCAAACCGCTTCGCCTACAGGGCGCATTTATTTCAGACAATGAGCTAATGGCAATCACTGAATTCGCAAAAAGTCAGGGAAAACCGGAGTATGTCGATATTGCACCACAAAAAGGCGAGGGCGAAGAAGAAGTTATTGTTCCGGACGACCTGAACGAGGATGATGACCAGCGACTTCTCACCGACATAGAAAATTATCTCGCAACTCAGGAAAAAACTTCTACCAGCATGCTGCAACGACGGTTCAAGATCGGTTATAATAGGGCCGCCCGAATCATGGATCTGCTTGAGCAAAAGGGCATGGTTAGCCCATTAGATGGGGCGAACAAGCGTCGGGTGATCGGAAAAAGGAGCAACCCCTGAATTATGTCCAAAATTGTCTGTCCATTACTGGGATCCTATCAGGGAGATCAAAGCGTAGAGCGAACTTGTCTTCTTGAAAAATGCCAGTTTTTCGACACTTCGTCCTCTTTTTGCCTCTTCCAGGAGATAGGAAAAGCTTCACGCGAATATTTAACCTCTCTCAAGAAAATGGCGGATCAAAACGAGCTCCTTCTGCTCCGAGACCGGGCACGCAGTTTTACCCAGGATGAATGCCAGGAGCGAACCAATCTATATATTTCCCAGGGCCGGATCAACATGAACAAAGGAGATCTTACTCGTTCTTTACTGGATTTCCAGAAAGCGCTCATTCTTGATCCGCAGAATTCAATTGTTCATCGTTCGATTGGTGATATCTACTCATTACAAGGTATTTTCGATGAGGCAATTTCATCCTATAAGTCATCTCTGAAAACCCTTCCAGAAGATGGTGAAACATGGATAAAGCTCATCATTCAATATCGTGCGATGTTCGCCTCCCTCCCTCATCGCGAGAGTCTCTACGCGGAAGTTGTCAGAAAGCTTCGGGAAGAGCTCAAGCAGCTCGATCTCCAATCCACGGCCAACTGTATTATGGGCTTCATTCTGTTGATTCTCCATTCTTCCGACCCTGAAAAATTCAAGAGTGAGCGTGCTGAAGCTCACACACTCATGGAAAGAGCCATCGAAGCCAGTTCCACAAATCTTTGGGCATACCTCGGCATCAAGGACATCCTTTTTTACGATGGCATGTATGATCTTGCTATCGAGGGGCTGACACGTGCCATCCAGGAAATATCCGACCATCCGCGATTATATTTTGAACTGGGTGAGTGTTATCTTCTTTCTCAGGTAGATCACGTAATGATAAGTGAGAAGGCTCTTGCTCATGCCGATGAGTCTTATCGCAAGGCCCTGGATCTCGATCCGCTGTATGCTCCAGCCTGTTTCCGTCTCGGGTTTGTTCACGAGCAAAAGACCGATTATGAGCAAGCCATAGAATTTTATCAACGTGGTCTAGCACTCAATCCAATCAATGTCTTCTCCCATTTCCGCCTTGGGAAAATATATGCGCTGAATGGCATGCTTGATCTGGCTGTCGCCCAGTTCAAAGAGGTCATCGAACTTTCGGAACGACATCGGATAGAAAACTATCAGGAAGGTTATATTTTCAACAAGCTTCGTTTTTTCAAGGAATCTTCTGCACTTGAAGCCTGGATTGAGCTTGGCAATATCTTTACTCGCCGACGACAATATAGCGAGGCCAGAGAGGCTTATCAAAAAGCGCTTATCATCGATCCCACCAGTCCTATTGCCGTCATGAATCAGATCGACCTATTGCACATTCAGCATCTTACTGATAAAGATCCTGAAACAACTTTTGATCGTCTTCTTGAAGGTTACCGAACCGCAACACTGGCTGATTACCAGAAGCCAATTGTTCACTTCGCACTTGCCTATGCATGCAGAATTTTTGTCTCAGATATCCCTGAGAAACAGGAAGATCGCCTCGAACAAGCTCTGAATGGGTACCAGATGTCCATCAATCTTGATCCAACATTCAAATGGGCTTATTGGGGTCTGAAAGACTCTTATTTGTCAGCCCTACCTGGAAGGACCCCGCTTTACGAAGAGGCATTGGAAGTCTGTCGTCGAGTAGCTGAGATGAACCCCGAAGATCCGAAGGCATATTTTGAACTCGGTGATGTTTATCGCCACATGGGAAATCTGGAAGAGTCAATCAAAAATCACAATATTGCAACCCAAAAAGAAACCTCCTTCATCCCATCTTATTTCTGCATGGCAGAAATAAGATATGAAAATCGCCAATTTGACGAGGCCATTCGCCTGTATCAACGAGTGATTCGCATCAATCCAAATTATGCGCGCGGTTATTTTGAACTGGGACGAGTTTACAAAGATATTAGACAAAATGAAAAAGCGATAAGTAACCTTAAAAAGGCAGTTGAACTTGACCTTGACTATCTTGATGCACATATCTGCATAGGAGAAATTTACTTTTCCGAAGGTCTGTTCGACAACGCTCTTCTTCGCTTCAGAAGAGTCCTGGAACTCGACAAGCACAGTGCTATTGCCCATTACCGCATTGCAAGCATTCATGACCGCCAGGGAGCATTTAGCGAAGCTCTTGAAGAATATCAGCTGGCTATTGCCCTCTCCCCCCGCCCAGCGGAAATTCGTTTCCAGCTTGCGCGATTATTCATGGCCCATGAAAAATGGGTAGACGCTCAACCCTGCCTGGAAGAACTGCTGAGATCCCAGCCAGATCACCTCGACGCTCTTATTGAATATGCAAGGGTTCTTGAGCACCAGGACAGAAACGATCTTGCCGAGCGCGAGTATCTTCGCGCAATCGAGATCAATCCCGATCATATTGCAGCCCATGAAGGCCTTGCCCAATTATATGATCGAACCGGACAAATATACAAAGCTGAGGATGAGTTTTCAAAGGTGGTCAAGCTTGACCCCCAGCATATCGGCAGCCACATGTCCCTATCCCGCATTTTAATGAATCGTGACCTTCTGGATCGTGCACTGAATTCGCTTGATGCTGTCGTGGGAATAGCCCCACGCCATTTTGAAGCCCACATGGAACTGGCTCGAATCTATGCCCACAAACAGCTTCCGGATCGAGCTATTTTGGCCTATAAAACTGCTATTGATATAAATCCGGATTCCTCGGTAGCACATCTGAAAATAGCCGAAGTTTATCTGCAAAAGGATATGTACAAAGATGCAATTGCGGAATTCCAGGCGACTCTCCAGATCGATCCCAGCCAAATTGATGCTTTGACAGCTCTTGGAGAGCTCCACTACAACCTGGAACAGTATGAACCGGCTTCTGTCTGCTATCGTCGTCTGGTCGAGTTAGATCCACAGAATCATAGTGCGCGATATATGCTTGCCCAAGCATATTATCACCTTGGAGAGCTTGATAAATCTCTGGATGAATATCTCAAAGTCGTCGAGATCAACGAGGAACGCACCGACGCATTGATTAGACTTGGTCAGATATATACTTCTCTTGAAAAATGGGCAGATGCGGCAAAATATTATAAACGTGTATTCAACACTGATCCGCAAAATTCCCACATTCATTTTGAACTGGGAAAAGTTTATGATCGACTCAACATGCTTTCAGATGCTCTAATTGAATTTGAGATCGCTTTGAGAAACGATTCCAGAAATGCTGATATTGTAACGGCTCTTGGCTTGATTCATCGCAAACAGGGAAATCTCGACCTCGCAATCGAACGCTTCACAAAAGCCATCGATCTCGAACCTCGAAAGTCACTGGCCCACCAAGAACTCGGCAAGGCATACATAAACAAAGGACGCGTTGACAAAGCGATTCTTGAGTTCAAGGAAGCCTTGCGCATTTCTCCGGACGAGAGCTCCGTCAATATAGAGTTGGCAAAAGCCTATGTCAGTCAGGGTATAACCGAAGAAGCCGTTGAAGCATATAAAAATGTCATTCGTCTGGATCCAAACAACTCAGCAGCTCATTTTGAAATCGGCATTATCTACTCAAATCTTGGGAACATAGAGCAGGCGATTCAGGAATACCGAACCGTAATCTCTCTCACCCCAGAAAATTCCCGCGCCTATTTTGAGCTGGGCAGACATTTGCGCGACAAGGGACAAGCCACGGATGCAATTACAGAATTCCTCAAGGCCATTTCTCTTGACGAGCAAAATGTCGTCATCAGATACGAGCTGGGAGACGTATATTATAGAGAAGGCGAGTTCAACGAAGCAATAACCATATTCAACAAAGTCCTGGAAATGCAAAAAGACTATGTGGACGTGTATCCGAAACTCGGCGCTATTTACGCGCATATAGAGGAATACGAAAAAGCCAAGTCCTATTATCAAAGGGCTATCGCGCTAGAAGCTGATAACTATGCTGTGTACAGCGAGCTTGGCGAGGTATGTGAAAAGCTCGATGACACCATTGGAGCTATCGACGCCTTTGAGAAAGCTTTGTCCTTCAAACCAGGGAACGTTAATATCATTTATCGTCTCGGGGCCAAATACAAGGTCAAGGGTGATTACAACAAAATGCTTGACCTATATGGAAAAGCGATCGGACTTACCCCCAAGAACGCTCTATTCCATTTTGAAATGGGAGAAGCCCATCGAAGCCTCGGACAACTTGATGAAGCCATGGGAAAATATGAAGACGCCCTTTCCCTGAATGCCGATCTCCTCGAATGCATCTACGCCCTCGGCTCCATATATTGGGAAAAGAAATATCACGATAAGATGGTGAATCTTTACAAAAAGGCGATTGCTTTATATCCGACCAACAGTCGAGCACACTTTGAGCTTGGAAAGGCCTGGCGTGGAAAATTCAAGATCAGCGAAGCTATAGATGAATTCAAGAAAGTCATCAATCTCGATTCTAACCATCCGGAAGTATATTTCGAGCTTGGAAGTCTCTACCTGGAAAATGGGATGTCACAAGAAGCCCTTGATTGTCTGAAGCGTGCTACGACTATTTCCCCGGATAACGGAGAAGCCTTTTTCCTGCTTGGGAAGATTTATGAAGAGTCCGGAGAAAAAGAGCGAGCTACACAGGCTTTCCAAAAGGCCAGATCCCGGATGGCAGAGAATGTTGAAATCTTTACGAAACTCGGAGCAGATCATCTCGCGAAGAGACAATTTGACGAAGCCCTTGGAGATCTGTTAAAGGCATCGACTATGAAGGATGCTACATCCGAGGTATTCTTCATGCTGGGAAAAGTCTATCGTGAACTCGGCAGGAAGGTTGAAGCAATCGCGGCCTTCGAAAAAGCTGATTCAATGCAGGAAAATAAGTCGTAGAACCACATCAGGAAATAATGGATCGATATCAATGATGTCCAACAAGAATACGAGGAGTTCAATGAAATGGTAAGCCGTTGGGAAATCCTTCTCGAAAAGGGACAAACCTATTTCGAGTTGCAGGAATACGAGAAGGCTGCCCAGACGCTGAGTAACGTTCTCAGCGAGCATCCGAATCTGGTTTCTGCCATGCGCATACAAGCAAAATGTTATCAAGCATTGGGCCATGGCGAGCAAGCGGTAGCCATCCTGGAAGCCGTTTTAAGACAGGAACCCGGCGACCTAGACACTCATCAGACACTCGGCAATCTTTTACTAGCCGCAGGCAACACAGATGGTGCAATGCGGTGTTATTCGCGCGCACTGGAAATTCATCCAGGCAATCCCCCAATACTATTAGAACTCGGAAAACTTCAACTCGCCAGGAATTTGTATGATCAGGCGGAGAAAACCTTTTCCAGAGCACTGGAAGTAGATCCCCAATGTGTTTCGGCAGTCATCGAACTTGCACGTCTTGCCATCACTCGCGACAATCTCCCCGGAGCAATCGATCTGTATACCAGAGCGCTCGCAAATGATCCTGACAACGCGCAGCTGCATTTTGAACTTGGAGAAGCCTACAATTTGAGCGGACAGTACAATGACGCCCAAATGGAATACAAAAAAGCTGAACGCCTTGATCCAAACAATGCTGAAGTGCATTTTCGTATTGGGAATGATCTTGAAGGCAAGGGTCGACTTGAAGAAGCTCTTCAAAAATACGAAGCCGTCAAGGAGCTGGATAAAAACAACCTCGAAGCCTATTACCGATGTGGAAAACTCTATCAGAGAATGAACGAGGCGGAAAAGGCGATCGCTGAATTCAAAATTCTGGCAAATCTGAAGCCGGACTGGCTGGAAATTCGCCATGACTTGGCCAAACTATACGGTTTGATCGGAAAATATGATGACCAGATTCGGGAATTCGAAATGATTGCTGAAATGGATGCAACATCTTCAGATCTTCTCATGAATCTGGCCTCGGCTTATGAGGGGGCGGGAAACATTCCGCAGGCTCTCGATTATTGGCACAAGGCTTTTCTTGCCGATCCGGAAAATATTGCAATCATGGATAAAATATATGAACTCGTAGAGGGAGGAGCGAACTCAGTAGATTGTCTTGACGCGCTGGAAGCGTTATCTGTACAACGCCAGAACGATATCAACCTCTTCCTGTTGCTCGCTCGTGCATATCGAGACCGAGAAATGATGGATGAAGCCAACGCATACTATGGACGCATCCTGGAACTAGACCCGAATCGCTCAGAGATCAAGGGTGAATTACGTGCGATCTATCGCAGTAAAGGAATGGTCAGTGAGGAAATCGACTCCATTGCTCAGCTTCTTGAAAGTGATCAGGAGAATGTCGGGCTACTGACGGAGTTAGAAGGCCTTCAAATGCAGGCCGGACGAAAACGCGATCTGATTCCAACACTTCGTGCTCTGATGAAGCTTTCCCCAACGCCGGAATGGGCTATGCGCCTCGGAAGAATTTATGTCGAATTTGGCCAGATAGACGAAGCTATTTCCGCCTTCAAAAAAGCACAGGAGTTATCGCCGGACGACCTTTCGGCACCACAGGCCCTGGTAGAGCTTTATCGGGAAAAAGGAATGAATGAAAAGGCCGTTGAATGTTACAAGGCCATTCTGAAAAATAATCCCGACAATCTTGAGATACACCTTAGCCTTGGAAATCTATATAAAAGTCTCGGACGCCCAAATGATCAGATAGACTCACTTCGGCAAGCGATAGCTCTCGGCTCCCAGGAACCAAGATTATTTCTTGAATTCGGAAATCTTCTGCAACAGCATGGAAGAATGGATGAGGCAAGAGACGCATTTCAGCAGGCCAAGAGTCTTGCCCCGGAAAATTCGGATATTTCAAAAAAACTTGTTGAAATCTATCTGGCCGGGAACCAATCTCAAGCCGCGATAGAAGAGCTCGAGCTCCTGCGCCGCCAGGATCCTGAAAAAATAGAGAATTATCTCACACTCTCAAGAATTTACCAGGGGCAGAACATGCTTCCTGAAGCCATGGAAATCCTGACGCAAGGAAAAACTCTTGCTCCCCAAAATCTGGAAATTGCTCTTGAAATCGGAAATGTTCATCTTGCGCGCGAAGAGTATTCCGAAGCAATCGAACGAATGAAAGAGATCAGGGCCATACATCCACAGGATAACCGTATTACTGGAATTATTTCTGAAGCTTATGCCAAAGCGGGCGAACACGAAATGGCGATTTTAGAACTCAAGCAACTTCTGACAGCAGACCCCGAAAACGCAACGGCAAGAATCCAACTTGGAAGAGTATATGCTATTGCGAATATGTTTGACCAGGCAACCATGACCTTTAAGGAAGCTATTCGGGATGTCCCTTCCGACCCTGCCGGACATGTTGAGCTTGGGCGCATGTATATCGCAATGGGCCACAATTTCAAAGATGACAATATGATCGATAACGGCGTTACCGAGCTTCGTGAAGCAATTCGGGTCGATGCCGCAAGCAAGGAAGCACATTATGAAATGGGAATGGTGCTGAAAGAGCGAAATCGGGTAGAGGACGCTATTGGAGAATTTGAAATAGTGCTTCGCCTGGACCCATTTCATGTTAAGGGAAAAGAAGCATACGACGAGCTCACAAAAGTACAAATGATGTCCCGGGCCGAGGATGGCTTAAAAGAGGCCAGAACCTTCCACGAGAGAGGAATGGTCAAAAATGCGATTTTGGAA
Source organism: Candidatus Rifleibacteriota bacterium (assembly GCA_015233155.1). GTDB lineage: Bacteria > Muiribacteriota > Ozemobacteria > Ozemobacterales > Ozemobacteraceae > JADFYG01. Next base: position 30,456 of record JADFYG010000019.1, on the reverse strand, counting down.
TATGAAAACGTTCTGCGAATCGATCCCACTAATGCCATTGCCTGGTATGAAGTCGGCACCATTCATCACGAACAAAAAAACTTCGAACAAGCATTAAGTTGTCTGAATAAAGCCAAAGAGATCAAATCTGATTATCTTGAAGCTTTCATTGCTCTTTCGCGTGTTTATATTGATCAGGAGCAGCCGGACAATGCTTCAATGGAGCTCCAAGAACTATTGAGTATAGAACCGAATCATCTTGATGGCTTGGTCATGCTTGGAGAAATTTTCCAGGCAAAAGGTTGGACAGATGAAGCAATTGAACGATTTGAGGCCGCTCACCAAGTCGATGAGAGGCAACTCAATTGCGTCCTGCAGCTGGGAATTCTGTATAAAGAAAAAGGCGATCTTGATTCGGCAAGAACTTACTTCCAAAAAGTGATAGATTTGGATGCCGGCAACCAGACGGCAACTGATTTCTTCGCAAATTTGAGCGCCTCACAAAAATCTAACGAGATCACGGATGCTATGGCTCGCGCGGTCGAGGAAGAGAAAAAGGGTGACATTGATGCAGCTATAATGCATTACGACAGTGTCATCGATCTGGATACTCGCAATCTTGAAGCTCGCTATCACTTGGGCCGACTGTATGAAAACAAGCACATGTATGACGAAGCAGCCTTCGAATTCGAACAAGCCTTGTCGTCTGATACTGAAAACCGTTACAAAGACCTCACTGTAAGGCTTGGAGAACTATATACGCGAAAGGGAAAAATAGTTGAAGCCGTCGAAGTCCTCACAAAGGCAAAGGAGTTCTTTCCGAACAATACCAACGTTCGCATTCAACTGATAACACAACTCAAATTCAAGGTGATGAACAATTTTTCGAATCCCACCGAATTGGCGGAATTCAATACGTCCATTCGCGAGGCCGCCGAGAAAAATCAGACGCCCCAAGACTGGATTGAGCTAGGACTATTTGTCTCCAAAGGAATGGACCCATCTCTTCCAGAAGATGACGCAATCTCCCAGGCAATATCATGCTTCGAAAAAGTTCTCTCAATAGACCCCAATAATACTTTCGCGCTCAACGAACAAGCAAAAGTATATTATCGCAAAAACATGCTCGATCTGGTAGAAACCACTTACAAAAAGATCCTGGAACTAGACCCTGAAACCCCCCTGGTTCACCGCAAACTCTCGGAACTCTACATTCAGCAGCGCCGTTACCAGGAAGCCTTATCAGAACTCCGACAACTAAGCGAACTAGAACCCGCCAACGGCGATTATCATACCAAAATCATCGAACTCTTCAAAGAGATCTATGCAAAAGACGAAAATCGCGGAAAACAATTTTTTCAGATCATCAACGAGATAAAGGCGCAGGTCGACGCAAATCCCAAGGACAGCATGCTCTGCTACAAACTTGGCTACGCATACATCACACTCTCAGCAGGCCTCACCCCGTCCGAAGAAGAACAGCAATGGGCGGTATACTATTTCAAGCAAGCCAACTCTTTCGACCTCAACAATCTCTGGCCATACTGGGGCCTGAAAATCGTATACAACAAACAATCCATTACCGGAAAACACATGTATGACGAAGCTATCGCCATCTGCAAAAAGGCGCTTAAGGTCGACGAAAATAACGCCCGCGCCCATTTTGAACTCGGGGAAGCATACAACGAAAACTACGACATGAATATGAAAAGCGAAGCTATGGCCGAATACAAAAAAGCCATTCAGCTCGACCCAAATTTTACGGAAGCACACTTCAGGCTCGCAAGTATTCTTCGAGTTAAAAACATGTTCGACAAGGCCGTGGAAGAATACAATAAGGTCATAGAACTGGATCCGACAAGTCCGCTGGCAAAAGACGCCAAGCGCTCACTCGTTCACATCGAGCGCTCTCGCGGAGAAACCTGATCCCATAACCAAACGTCAAGCAGCACGCATGGCAAAGACACTTATTATCAATAATAAGATTACGCAATCACTTTATTGACGATACTGTCGAATTTAGGGTGGCAAGTGGGGTTCTACTTAAAAAAATGAAGATCCGGGACATTGTCACTGTTGCATTAGACGACATATCGCGTATATCCTGCTAACTTATGAAATTTTTCCTGATCTCACTGGGATGCCCCAAAAACACCTCTGACTCGGAAGCCCTTATCCAACAACTCCGTGACAGGGGGCTTTCTTATACTGAAACGCCTGAAAATGCAGACATTGCCCTGGTAAATACCTGTGGTTTCATTCGCGATGCGAAAGAAGAATCTCTCAAGGCCATCATGGACGTCGTTGCAATAAAAAAACAACGGCCTTCCCTTCGTGTTGTTGCCTTTGGCTGTCTAGTTAAGCGTTACAAAAAGAGCATCGAAGAGCAGATCCCGGAACTTGACGCTCTTTTCCCCTTTTTTACCGGAAAAGAGCTTGATTCACTAATCCCCAAAAAAATCACCCGCCCCTCACCATCTGACCCGGATGCGCCAACACCACGAGTATTGACCCCATCCCATATTGGTTTTCTAAAAATCGGAGAAGGGTGTAATAATCGATGTGCTTACTGTGCTATTCCGGAAATTCGCGGCCCCTATCATTCATTTCCACCGAACGTAATACTCCAGGAAGCTCAACGACTGGCGACTACGGGAGCAAAAGAAGTATGTGTCATCGCTCAGGATACAACTCGCTATGGAACAGATTTCCCAAACAGTTCTGAAAGCCCTTTCGATCTTCTGAAACTCATACGAAATATTTCTGAAATTTCAGATATCCACTGGATTCGCCTGCACTACCTTCATCCGAAGCGACTGAACTTTTCTTTTATTGATGAATTGTTCAACATTCCGAAGGTTATTCCATATTTCGACATTCCCTTTCAACATGTATCAAACCGTGTTCTCACCCTCATGAATCGTGGAATTACGAAGAAGGAACTCACTTCCCTCCTCGGGCATATTCACCGTAATTTCAAGAAAGCAGTTATTAGAACAACTTTCATTGTTGGGTTCCCCGGGGAAACCGACGATGATTTCAAGCAATTGATCCACTTTATTGAAGATCACCCCATCGACCGACTCGGTGCATTTCCGTACTCAAACGAGGAAGGAACGCCTGCTTTCCGAATAAAACCACAAGTTCCAATTTCTCTCCGTCAGAGCCGACTCGATGAACTCATGACCCTTCAAGGGATCTTGTCTTCCGAGCGCAATCAAAGAATGATCGGAAAACGAATGGAGTTCCTCGTTGACAGGGTAGAGAATGACAAAGCCTTTGCCAGAACAACCGGTGATGCATTTGAGATAGATAATGAAACAACCATTCCATGTCACGGTAAAAATCTTCATCCGGGAATGTTCGTGCACGGACGAATACTGACAGCTGATGCATACGATTTTACAGCGGAACTCACGCCATGACGCTTGCGACAAAGCTAACCATGATGAGAGTAGGAGCCATTCCATTGTTCCTGATTGCCTTCTTCTGGAACGCGGGAAAAAGCGGTGGCGAACTTATCATCACTGGAGATTGGGGAAAGGTCATTGCCACTGGAGTCTTCATCTTTGCGGCAATCACAGACTATTATGACGGAGCCATGGCTCGGTACTATAAAGAAGAAACAACTTTCGGAAAATTCATTGATCCTATCGCCGACAAACTCCTTGTTACAACAGCTCTGGTAGCGATGGTTGAACTGCGTTCAATCACATTTATCCCTGCCTGGGCGGCTATTCTTATTATTGCGCGAGAATTTGCGGTAACCGGCCTACGCCTCGTATGTATTCCACGCGGAATGCCAATAGAAGCCAGTCATCTCGGCAAATGGAAAACAACTGCTCAGCTGACTGCCATTATTACAGCCTTGGTATTTGTAAGTTTTCGAGTCATTATCGAAACTTATAACCTGACTGACATCGGACACATTTTTCTTCCTTGGTATGGTATTATCATTCAGATACTTATTTGGATCGCAATTTTGATGACACTTTATTCTGGATATGATTATCTCAAAAAAAATTGGCACCTCCTGGACGAATAGCGCTAAGGCGAATTCCCTGTTCATCTTTATCTCCTCGGGATTCGGATTGGGGCGTCTTCCCATTGGGCGTGAAAATATAGCGAGTCTCCTGGGTGTCGTTCTTTTTTTTCTTACTCGAAAACAAGATGCATGGATGCAAATTGTTCTATTCACATTGTCCATTCTTGTTGCCATTGGCATCGCGGAGCGCGCAGAACAGATCTGTCGCGAAAAAGATGCTGATCTCATTGTCGTCGGGGAAACCTGCGGAATGTGGGCCACGCTTTTCTTTTTTGGAACCATTAGTTCCACGACCCTCATCATCGCATTTATTCTGTTCCGCCTATTCGATCATATTAAATTTTTTCCTCTGAACGTCTTTGAATCCTTTCGGGGCGGTCTGGGTATAATCATGGATGATCTTGCTGCTGGCATGCTAACGAACTTTGCTATCCGCACGTTTATCTTCATTGGCATCCTTTCCGGGGGCACTGTCTGAATTCACGAGTTTAGTCTGTTATTTTTTCCCTGAGGTTGATTCATTATGTTTGCGCTCGTTCTTCAGTCCATCCTCGGCGGCTGCTCCGTTCTTCTTCTGCCTCACCTGATTTCCGGAATCCGTGTCAACGGATTTAAAGCCGCATGGCGTCTGGTGATTGCCATAATGGTCATAAACACCGTGCTTCGCCTGTTTTTCTGGTGGTTCATTATTCCCTTTAAAATACTGACCCTTGGAATCGGAACTATACTCGTAAATGGCGTCGTACTTGATCTTGCCTCAGATTTCGTAGACGGGATATCCGTAGAAAGTTTCACAAGCGCCCTCTACGGTGGAATTGGCCTGAGTGTCATCTGGAGTATCCTGGATATCTTTTTATCCTGAGGCATCACGCCCCGTGGTGATACTATTGATTTCACCGGCTGGTCAATTTATACTGCCCCATAAGTTCTCTTTCTCTGGTATGCCTATGAGAAAAAAAAAGGATATAGAGGAGTAGTGATGGCAAAAAAACATTTTCGCTTGATGTTGTTGATTGCATGCGCGATTTTTTGTACGCCGTTGTTGTTCGGCGCTCAAGGAATCATGGTGAAAGCTGCCAAGGGATTCGCCACGGAGCTTGAAATCAATGTTCCCGAATTATCCATGTCCCGAACAGAGGTTCTCGGACGCCCTGCTATAAGCCTCTCCATACCGGGCGGTTCGCTTTCTTATGACAAAAGCGCCCCGGAACTCCCCCGCCTTACCGCAATGGTCATGATTGATCCTCGTCGCATTCCCAGCGTCAAATCAGTATGTAATCAGTCAGAAATAATCACGCTCGATGCGCCGATCGTTCCAAGTAAGGGTAATTTTACCCGCAATATCGATCCTGTTACGGTTCCATACATCTACGGTGACGTGTATAGCCAGGATCGTTGGTATCCCAGTGATGATCAGCTCGTAAGCATTGAAAATCCTTTTATACTGCGAAACATCCGCGGCGTCCGCCTGCTGGTTCAGCCAATCCAATATAACCCTGTAAAAAATCAGCTTCGGATTCACCGCCGTCTCACGGTTTCTCTCGTTGGCGGCATCCCGGATTCGGGCAATGAACTTCAGGGAGTTCAGGCCATAAGTCCGCTATTTGAGGCTATTTATCAGAAGACTTTCGTGAATTATAAGGAAGCGGCAAGCCGACTTCCGCGATTGAACGAAAATGGCCGCCTTCTCATCATCTCCTATGATGCTTTTGCCGACAGCCTGAGTGCCTTTATTTCATGGAAGAAAAAATGCGGATTAGACGTTAAGCTGGTCAAACTAAGCGAAATCGGAGCCGCTGTCACTGCACCCGCAATCAAGAATTTCATTCAAAAAGAATACGATCTGGGCGGTCTGACACATATAATGCTGGTCGGTGATGCTGAGCAGGTTCCAACACTGAAAGGTGTAAAAGAAGCCGCAGATTCCGATCCGTGCTATACCAAGCTTGCGGGCAATGATGATGTTCCGGATTGCATCATCAGTCGTTTGTCTGCCACTACCCCCGAAGAAGTCGCTTATCAGGCTGCAAAATTCGTGAATTATGAACAATTTCCATCAAATGGTGCGGATGCCGCGTGGTATAAAAAAGGTGTATGTATCGCCAGCAATCAGGGGAATCCAACCGATTTTTCCCGGGCGGGTCTGCTTCGTGACGCTCTTTTGAAGTGGCGTTTCGGATCGATCGACGAGATATATGACCCCAAGGCAACCAAGGCGATGGTTTCATCTTCCGTCAATGATGGTCGCAGTCTCATCAACTATATCGGTCATGGCAGCCAAACGAGCTGGGGCACCACAATGTTCTCGAATGCAGATTGTGCACAACTGACTAACGGCTTGAAACAGCCCGTCATTTGGAGTGTTGCCTGCGTGAACGGCGCCTTTGTCGGCCGCACCTGTTTTGCCGAGGCATGGATGCGCGCAGGCAGCATTGAAAAGCCTGCGGGTGCAGCGGCCATCTTTGGTTCTTCCACCAATCAGGAATGGATCCCGCCATGTGTCGTCCAAAATGAAATCGTGACAAACTATACCGTAAATGAGACCTACAAGACCGTTGGCGGTTTGGCATTCAACGGAATCATGAAAGGCATGGAAGTATATGGAACAGTCGCAACCGGAAGCGGGGTCATGATGTTCGAACAATGGCACCTCTTCGGTGATGCCACGATGCAGGTTCGATTCGGTGAGCCGAAGCAGGTGAGCGCGATTTCCACAATCAAGTCAGCAGATAATGCGCGGACGCTCGATGTTATGATCTCTGACGTTGATGGAAAGCCTGTTTCCAATGCCAAAGTAGTGGCTTATACTCCGAAGTATGAGTTCACTATCACATCATCTACGGATGAACAGGGACATACCATTGTCACTCTTCCAGCCGAATTCGGGAAGGAAGGCTACATGACAGTCACTGGAACGAACCTTGTGCCGGTGGTCGATCAAAAACTAAACTTCTGAGAATTTAAAAAAACCGGGATCGTCGCTCGACGATTCCGGTTTTTTTATGCGGAAAAAGGATTATCTATTATTGTTCTCACCCAGCATATCTTTTAATAAATGCTCCGCCGACAAGGCAAATTAGTGGAAGAGTCGCTTTCTGCAATTACTCGTAAGGCAAAATCATGCAGGAAACAATGTTCTCCCCGTATAACAGATCAGTGAATATTACTGGAACTGCTACCGATTGGAAAGGATGCTTCGGTCAAAATTTCCTGAATAATCTGAAGAGCCCCGGGGGTCACCCTTTTCTGTGTCGCTGCTTCGAAACGGGATACAAAGGTGTTGAGATTAGTAAGAATGTAGTAGGCCTCGTCGCGGTTTAACTTCATGATGGATTGCTCCCTCCTTGGCTCATCTTCGGGGTATTTTCCTTCCCCAAATAATCTATCGGAAAAACCCCGTCCAGACTTTAGCGATAAATTGCAAAATGTGTTAAAATACGCCCCATGGGCGACTCTAATGGAAACATTTTTCTCGGTTGCGTAGAACAAGCCATTTGCGGTGGTGCGGATCCTCTTTTCCCTGCTATTTCCGTCAGCTGCAACGGCACACTCGCCAAATGGCGTGAAAAATTTCAGATCCTTGATCTTCGTGTTAACGATCCGGGACTTAGACAGTATCGCAAGAAGGTCGAAGACCTTCTCATCCAGGCCAAAAGCCTGGATATCGATGTTATTTTGACTCTTCCTGAGGTGAATACGGCCCTCTTGGACCCACCTCCGCCTCCACCAGTTCGCGAAGTTTCTTCAGTCCGACCAAGCTCTTTCGCGCCCCGGATTGCAGAAAAAAAACCTGCGGAATATGGCAAAGTGTCAGCATTCCAAACCTGTCTTCTGGCTATTCCCCGTACCGTTCCTTCAGCAAAAATATATCATCTGTTGACCGTCGAAGAGTGTTTTCCTGTTCTCGATCTTGCGGAAAAACATGGGGTTAAACGCGTCATAGTGCCTGCTTCAGAACCGGGTCTTTTTTTAGATCCTCAGGCCGGGGCAGAATATCATACTGCTGTCGTAAAACTGGCCGCATATGCCCGCGAGCGTGGCATTGCGCTCAGCCTCAAGAACGGTGGGCTTCCCCCCGACATATTCCTGCGTTTGCATCGTGAAACGGGATGTACGCTTGCCTACAATATCGGGACCGCATACCTCGAACGCCAGGAAGTTCTCGCATTTTATCAGAAATATCAGGACAAAATATCTGTCCTGCTGATGCATCAGGTTTTACCAGGCATGGACAAATATGCCATCTGGAAGGATGAAAACGTGAAAGCCGTCCGGATATACAGACTGGCTCAGCGCCACTTCAATGCCGCTGATAGAAGCCATAATGCGGAGGCACGACGCGCGACGATCGCTGCACTGCTTGATGCATATTATGCATGGATGGACGCCCGCAGAAATACATCTTTCAACCTCGGATTATTCCAGTCCGGAGAAATAAACTTCCTGCCGCTGCTGAAAATCATTCAGAAAGAACTTCGTCAAGGCAAGGATAAGAGCCTCATACTGGAGACCATTCCAAGCGTAAAAAACGCGGAATTTCTTCGTCGGCATCTCCTGTCCGAAAGCTTTTCCGTTTCTCTGTAAGAGATATGCCGCGTAACCTGAGCAATCGAGTTAAGCCTGCTAAGCGATATTTTCATATCAATTTTGGAGCAATCCTGTTCTCGATATTTTTTACAGGGAACATATCACAAGCTGCAGATAACCGCCCCCCCGGGCATCTCCCCGATATTACACATCAGACGGCGATTCCCCTTCCGCCGCTTTCAACTCCTTATCCGGTTAATGACGCGCTTCTTCGCGCGGAAGATTTATTTCAGGCAAATAATTACCGGGAAGCGCTGATCTATTATTTCGAATCGATTGTTTTCATCACTGATCCGGTTATGAAAAGCAAGGTGCATTTTCGTCTGGCTGAATGCCTGGAAGGAGTCCGACGATTCGAGTATGCGGAGTATCATTATAAACTCGCCTTGCGCGGAAAGCTTCCCGAGGCTCTGGCTTCCCGCGCTCTCTACAAAGTGCAGCATCTTCCGCAGTTGGCACAGCACGAGGAAGCCATGCGGCTTTTCAATAAAGCACAAGCTGCTTACAAACGCCGTGACGTACGCAATGCCATAGACGATTATCTGGCAAGCTTGCGACTCGAACCCGGACTAATGGCCCAGGACGAATCCGGGCTGATCGACGATGCCATCCAATATCTGACTTATCTTTCAGAAAGCAAGGATAAGGAGCCTGATCGTTTGCTGAAACTAGCCACTCTTCTCGAGTTGAAAGGTGAAACTGACAAAGCAGTTGAAACGCTAAAACAAATCCTGATCATCTACCCGAATTCAAAAGCTGCGGCCGAAGCCGAAGAAAAGGTGACTTTCTTCTCGAAAAAACGCAACACATATCTGGAGATAAAAAGACCTAATGATACAATTCAAGAGGTAACTCCAAAGATTTCTCCGGTTCTTCTCGACACAGATTTATCATTTACAGATCCAGGAATTCTTTCAAAAGAACTCACCGAGGCTGCTTACACTTTCAAAGCATCTAATGAACAAAATAATATTCCCAATGGCAAGTTCGAAGTTTTTTCAGTTGTTCTCGGTCGTGGAGCTAATCAGAAAGAGTTTTTATTCCGGGCGGATGAGGGAATCCCTGAAAAGACATATGCATTCGATGATGGTTCGGTCCAATATGTGGTGAAATTCCGTGAAGTGGATGTAACGACCGCCTACATTCAGGATATATACGGTGAAGGGCCGCGTCCCGCACAACTTTTTCGAAACATTACCCTGAATTTAACCATAACGAAGAAAGCCTGATTTTAGAAGTTACTTTGAATAAAATGGTATAGGGCAATTGCTGCCTGGTTGATAATTTCCATATTCGTTTTTCGTTTGAAGGGAGTCCGGGCATGATCTATCGACTCATCGGCTATAGCTTCGGCCTTTTAATGGCAATCCATTATTATGTTCTTCTGGTCCTGATTCCAGCCATCATAGACAGGTATCTTGGAGAAGGATAGCTAAAATTCGATGTTGAATCGTCTGAGACTTTTTTGGGAGCGCCACGAAGGGATTCTGGCGGGAACAGCGGCGACATTTTTTTCTTTGATATTTTTCCTGGGAGGAGGATTCGAAGGATTTGACGACCGCCTGACCAGCATGATTTTCCAGGCCGGCTTTGCCGCCCCAACTGCTGTCCCACCTATTTTCATCGTCAAAAAAGATGAGCACACATCAAAACTTCTCGGAAGATCTCCGGGAAGACGGGAATTTGCCGGTATTTTTCGGCGACTCAATGAGGGAAATCCGGCCGTCCTTTCTTTCGATTTTCTCCTTCAAGGGCTGAAAGCCTCTGATTCGGACCGACTTTTCGCTGAAGCTATCGCATCCAGTCCAGCTCCGATGGTTTTAGCCGCCCAATATAGCATTGATGTGCGCCAGGAGAGCACAGTTCTTTCAAGCGAGGAAGGGGCGCGGGGACGGCAGGGACGTATGCTTTCCAGTCAGGTAAAGCATGTTTCAGTCGTCCTTCCTGAAAAAATTTTCTGTTCAGGAAATACGCATTTAGGCCTGATAAATATCGGCCTGGGCAACAAAGATTTTGTACAGCGGGTTCCTCTTTTTTATTATATTCCTGATGAAGACAGGCTCACACCATCTTTCAGTCTGCTGTCCGCCGTGCTTCTTCTCGATCGCACAGTTTTAATACCACAAAACGGAACATATTTTCGTGGAATGCAGGATGAATTAACACGGCTGCTTCCGATCATAAAAAGCGGAGAAATTCCGAAAGAATTCAGGCTTCCCGACCGAACAATTCCACTCGACGGAAATGGATTCATGCGTGTCAATTTTTTCGGTTCGACTCAACCGGACATTGAAGGGAGAAAGGTCTTTAACTCCGCGTCCTTTCACGACTGCTTCGATCGGGCCACTACCGACTGGAATAAACAACGGCGGCCGAAATTCAAGGCCAGACTCGAGCCCTCGCCGCAATTTGCATCCAGCGATACATCACACCTCCCTTGGAATAATGCGATTTGTCTAATCGGTCCATTCGAACGAGCGGATGGTGATTATTACGATACTCCGCTTACGCTTTCGACCCCCTTCTGTCGATATTCCCAGTCGATCATGGGAGTTGAAATTCATGCGAACGCTATAATGACTATTCTGACAAAGCGTTTCCTTGAGGTTCGTCACACTCTTCACACCGTCATTGCTGTTATTGTTGCCACCATTGTTTTGAGTTGTTTACTGGTCGGGTGTACCCCTGGGAAAGGATTTATCATCACTCTCGCCTTTCTCACAGGGATCTGTGGTATTGCCTTTCACGCATTTCATTCATGGGGTCATGTATTTCTCCTGTCTCCATTTTTCATGAGCTTTCCATTGACGTGGGCCTACCATTCTCTTTCCAGTTACATTAAACAGCAGCAAAAAGAAGCTCAGATAAGAAATACATTTCAAAGATTTGTTAATGCTGATGTGGTTCGATACATGATTGCAAATCCGGACAAGATAAAGCTCGGCGGAGAAAAATTTGAGCTTACGGTCTTCTTTTCGGATGTCGCGGGTTTTACTTCCATATCGGAAGCTCTGACCGCTGAAAATCTGGTCATTCTTCTGAACGAGTATCTCGGAGCAATGACGGACATACTTTTCAAGTATAACGGCACGCTGGACAAGTTCATCGGAGATGCCGTAATGGCCTTCTGGAATGCTCCAAGCCCAGTGGAGGAACACGCGGTCAAGGGTTGTCTCTGTGCCATCGAGATGCAGGCAAAAATCCTCGAGCTGCAGAAGGGGTGGGCGGAACGCGGATTTCCCAAAGTCTCCGCCCGCGCCGGCCTCAATACTACAACCGCTATCGTCGGTTTTGTGGGTTCCGAAACTACCCAAAGAAATTACACGTGCATGGGTGACGGGGTTAATCTCGCCTCTGATCTGGAGGCAGCAAACAAGGGTTATGAAACATTGCTCATGATAAGCGACAATACTTATCGCTTGGCCAAGGATCGTATCACAGTTCGGTATCTGGATCTGATCGAAGCTCTGGGCGAACCCGCTCCCATAAAAGTGTATCAACTGGTCAGTGAAAAGGGGAAGGAACCGCCGGAATGGGCCGAAATGATAGTAGAGTATGACCGTGGAATTGCTCTGTATCAGGAGCGAAAATGGAGTGAAGCCGCAGGAGTGTTCGCGGATATTCTGGCACGCTGGCCGGAAGACGGACCCAGCAAAACCTATCTGCATCGTTGTCATGCCTTCGAAGAACATCCGCCTGCTGCGGATTGGAACGGCACTGCCGCGATCGGCCATTGAGGATGTTTGCCATGAACATTTCCGCTCTTCGCAAAACCTTTATTACGCTCTGGGAAACCCATACCGGTCTTGTTCTCGCATTCGTAATCGCCATGCTAATGGCCGGACTATTTGTAAGCGATAAATTTTCTAAAATCGATGACTATCTGACGACTATTGTCTATCAGATCGGATACAGGAACAACGAGATGTCCGCGAAAAAACAGTATGTAGAAAGGCCCGCTAAAAACCATATTTTTATTATAAAGAAAGATGAAGCTACGTCATCATTGCTAGGAGAAAATCCCGGTCGTCGTGAATTCGCAAGCATCTTAAGACTTCTCGGACGTTCGCGACGCGTTCCGATATTTGGCGGGGGAATTCGAATGCAAGGACTTGGAGAAATTCGTCTCGGATGGTTTTCCGGTGAAACGAAGGGAGCCTTGGAATCCGGATTACTGGGACTGAAAACAAAGCTCGCCACGCCCTCTCTGAGTTTTTTCCGAGCCTCGGAGACTCTCAATCGCATCCCAGATTTCATGGATTTTCCAAGTGACAGTATGGCATCGCCGAACCAGCTCCTTTCAGCCGGAGCATCTTTTTCGCGATGCCTTACATATCTTTCCCTGAAATGGACGATAAAAGTTTTTCCCAAGCCCAACATTCTTCTAAGCGTGACTCCTTCAGCTCAGGTTGAACTTCCGAAGGATTATCCAGTCAATCGCGCCGGAGTCATCGTCCTGGATTTTCCCCTCGACGGACCACAGGATGAAGAGACTGATGCAAAACTCGAGTCATCTCTTGCCAGCAGCGACGCGCCGATTATAATACCAGTACAAAGTGATTCATCGTTTGGCAATGAGTTACTGACAGATGGCGGGGAGACTTCCGATGCTGACTCAGACGCTGGAGGAAAAGAAAATGCGGCAACAGCGCCGCGTGGAATTTTTCCGGAGGCCCGATTTCTCAAACCGAACGTTCATCTATCTTTCACGGGATTCGGGCAGCAGCAAAAGGAGTTTGTCCGGTGCATTCCCTTGTACAGATTGTTCGCGAATCATGACCGATTACTGCCATCCACGAGTCTGCTCGCGGCAGTTTTGCATCTGGATCAAACCGCCTCTGAATCTCTTCGCGGAACTTTTCTCCCGGCTTTACAGAAAGAACTCGATCGCATACTGCCGATCGTAAAGAACGGGGGGCAACCCAGGGAATTAATACTTCCCGACAGAACCATTCCGCTGGATCAGAATGGTTGTATGGAGGTCTACTTTTTCGGTTCTTCACGACCAACCGCAGGCGACCTGTCAGTCTTTCATTCCGCGACATTCATGGAATGCTTCGATGATGAGACACTTGCCTATCATGCCACCCGTAATCCTGAAAGGAAAGAGGCCTTTGATCCATCGGTCGTTCATCGTACAACGCTTTCCCAGACCACCAGTTTCGCGGGGCGGCTCTGCATGGCGGGTCCGTTCGAGCGAAGCGACTTCGATTATTTCCCGACCCCAATGTCAGTGAGTTCGCTCTACAGAACACAGTCAGATGATTTAAACGGCATAGAAATTCACGCGAACGCGGCTTTGACAATACTGGAAAACCATTTCATCATACCGCCTTCCGCTCTGCAAACCCTGTTCCTGCTGTTCCTTACGATGCTATCACTCGGTCTGTTTCTGGAGCGTCTGCAATGGTATCTCGGACTCTTTACCACGATACTCTTTTTCAGCTTCTCCTGCTGGATCGGCTATTACTCTTTTCACTCCATGGGAAGAATTTTTCTTTTTGGGCCTTTATTTGCAGGACTTCCACTCACCTGGTTATCTCACACTCTGATAAGTGAAATTCGGAAACGGCGGCAGGCGAATATAAACAAAAAAATGTTCTCCCGCTGTCTTGCTCCCGCTATCGTAGATTATATTCTACAGTATCCGGATCGGGTGAAGCCCGGTGGAACACGCACCGATCTGACCATCTTCTTTTCGACTCTGGTCGATTTCTCATCGGTTTCGCGTGCCCTCTCGCCTGAGGACACCGTTGTGATGTTAAACGAATATCTCGGCGCAATGACCGATATCCTCTGGCTTCATGGCGGGTTACTCGACAAGTTTATCGGGGAATATGTGATGGCCTTCTGGAACTTTCCGCTCGAACAAAAAGATCATCCGGTACGCGCCTGCCTTTGTGCAATCGATATGCAGAAGAAGCTGCGCGAACTGCAGGATGCATGGGCGGCACGCGGACTTCCGAGATTGATTTCCAGATGTGGAATCAACTCGGCGAGCATTATCGTCGCCTATATGGGATCGGGAACGAATCAAATGAACCTGACATGCATGGGTGACGGCATCAATCTTGCATCACGTCTCACGGGAGCCAATAAGGCCTATGGCACACGCATGATGATCAGTGAAAACACGAATAAACTCGTCCAGGAGAGAGTTACGACGCGGTTCCTAGATTTTCTGGCAGTCAAAGGCAAGAAGGAGCCAGTGCGGGTTTACGAGATAATATGCGAAAAAGGTAAAGAACCACCCGAGTGGAACGAGGTTGCGAGCATATATGATGCCGCAGTAAAACTGCAACTGGACCGCAACTGGGACAAAGCCATCGAGTTTTTCGAGTCGGTTCTTGCGCGCATTCCCGAGGATGGGCCCAGTCGTACATATCTGAAGCGATGCTATGAATATAAAGAAAACCCGCCTCCTGAAAACTGGGACGGCAGCTATCATCTCACGCAAAAATGATGTAGAATAAATCGTAATGTTAAATTATGCCTTATGTAATCACACTGTTTTTTTCTTGCCATTCTCTCGTGAAAGATCATTGAAAACATGTCCCATTCTAAATTTGATATAGAAGTATTGGTTCAAAACGCCATCCTGGTTGAAAGCACTGAACTTCTTTCGGAGTTTTTGAATCTTGTTTCAGCTGATAATACCGATGTTTTCGCCGTCGATACTGAATCGGCGGGTTTCTATAAATACAAGGCCATCACCAACCTCATCCAGGTATCAACACGTTCGCGTGCGGCCTTGCTTGATCCGCAGAAAATAAAGGAGTTCGAGCCGTTACGTGCTTTTGCGCGGCAAGCGGACTGCGAATGGATTTTCCACGGTTCGGATTACGATGTACGTGTTCTGGCTCGCGATGTCGGAGTCGAGATTCCACGGATCTTCGATACGCGCCTGGCCGCTGAACTACTAGGGTTCAAAGAACTCGGACTTTCAGCACTTTCTGAAAAAATACTCGGCGTGCCTCTCGACAAGAGGCTCCAGCGATGCGACTGGTCGCGGCGTCCTTTGACTCCGGCAATGCGGACATACGGAATTCTGGATGCCATTACACTGATTCCGGTGCGCGATTATCTGCGAGCCGAGCTGAAGAAGCTTGGACGGCTTTCATGGGCTGAAGAAGAGTTCGGATACCTTGCCAACCTGCGATGTGACAATGAAATCGATAAGGCTGATCCCTGTGCATATATGATCAAAGGTTCCAGCCGCATGCCCACGCGTTCGCTGGCTGTTCTTCGCGAGGTCTGGCTTCTTCGGGAAGGCATTTCCGCGCGCCTCGACCGTGCGCCATTCATGGTGTTGTCGAATCTCGCGCTCCTTGAAATCGCGCGTCAGGCACCGCGAACACTGGCAGGGCTTTCAGTAATCAATCACATCGGATCAGATTTTCTCGCTCGTTTTGGCAAAGAAGTGAAGGAAGCTATTCAGCGCGGACTTGAGGCCGATCTAGACAATCTGCAAACGCGCGCTAATCCACGGCGACAACAGCATATTCATCTCTCCGCATGGGAAGGCGAACTGTCACGCAAGCTTCGTGACCACCGCAACGAAGTGTCCAATGCAATTAAAATTCCGGCATCTCTGATTGCGTCAGGTGAAGCCATAGATCATATCGCAAAGGAACGACCTCAGGAAGCGTCAGGACTATCCGGCAAGGGTCTTCTTCACAAATGGCAGGCTGATCTTTTGGCAGAAGGGTTTCTTGCATTGCTGTGCCAGGAGGCGCCGGCTCCCGGTAAAAAGAAGAGGAAACGTCGGAGAGCGCCTGCGATACCAATCACTTAATATTACTCTCCGGGCGTTCCACCAGATCGTCCCTACGCATCAATTATGCGAGTGTTTTTGTGAATGGTAGACGGATTCGATTCCGAAGTATTTTATTACTCGCAAAAACAGTTCGGGCCGCCTTTTCGGCGGCCCGAACTGTTTAAGGTCTGTAGCACACTGGAGTGCGAAAAGCACCCCAGTGTGCGTGTGGATCAGGGCAAATCGCGATAGATCGTCAGTCCATCGCTGTCAGCTACCAGGATCCAAAGGTCTTTGTCCGTGACTGCAGTACCCTTGCTATCGTAAACGCAGACACTGTAGGGCCTATTCAGCCAGCCCTTATAAGTAATATTGCTGTTAGTGCCATTTCCTCCGATGTTCCATATCGGTTGAGAAGTATTAAGTAATACGCCTTTGTCCATATAGTGAATCGTATTGTATGAGGCATCAGCAACCAAATACTGATCCACGGCATTGGGATTCTGCACCTGATCAAGCCATGAAGCAAGCCAAACCAAGCCAAATTGATTAGGTCCGTTAAAGCCGGCTGGGAATGTGAATGCTGTGGTGCCCAGAACCAATGTTCCGGATGCATTGATAGTAGCGGAATTCAATTGACCGTTTTGATTGATGAATCGAATGCCCTGGGGCACAGCAATCTGTGAAGGATCTCCAAAGCTATCCATAGCAAGCACATTCGCGCCGACAATTGTGGATGTCGCTGCTCCTGGATTGATCCATGGAACCGATGTAAGATTGCCCGTAGTCGCTGCAATCGTCAGCATATCCGGACCACTACTATATGGGAAATAGTCGAAGAACAGACCATTCATTGCCCCCAAACTTCTCTCAATATTATATGGAATGGTATTATCCGATTGGCTCGCAATAGCGGTCGCCGCTGAACTCGAACTTGCCAACAGAGCGTTGAAAGCGAGAAATGCGCCGGTATTGGGATTACCCATACGAAACATGTCGCGAATCTCTGTGCCGGATGAAATTCCGGAAAACCAAGTGGGTAAGCCGCCTGTTTGCACGGTCAAATTGGTCACCCCTGATGTAACGGTTTCGGACATCGTGCTTTTAAGAACTCTGTCTTTGTAGACCAAATACAGCTCTCCGGAAACCGGCGCCGTAATCTTGACAGGTGTACCAGTTCCGAAATCCGTCCATGGTATGAATTTCATCGCGCGAACATGGTTCCCCACTAACGTAGGAGCAGGATCTGAAGTGTAGCCTCCCACCTGGCTCAAAACTCCGCTGGCGATGATATTCCAGTTTGGTGAGCCTAAAGGCAGAGTGCCTGACGCAAACTTCAATAAGATGTCTTTTCCGCTGGTTCCACCGACTGACCAGGAAGTCGGGGTCGCCACTACCGCGTAAGTGGTTGGTCCGTTAGTCCCCGTCTTAAGATCAAAGGACTCCACAAAAGAAAAGTTCGTAGGAGATAAGGGAGCTCCTCCAGCGACAAACCCGGAAGTCGTAAGTTGAGTCCCGCTCGCATCGTAAAAACTCACGTTGATTTGATTAGGAGTGATAATATCCTGGGTTGCCCGAACGCTCATAAGCTTAGGAGCTGGCACGCTCGTAAAGCTCCATGTATAATTTGCCGCCAGCGCATTGCCCGTCAGGTTCTTGGATCCGGTGGTAATCGTGGCCGTATAGGTGGTGCCGAAAGCGAGATTGCTTATGGGTGTAAAGTTCGCAGTCTGACCACCATAGCTTACCGTGCCTGAAACAGACGTTCCGCCTGGTCCCGTCACAATAAAGGTCGCTGTATTTATCGTGGAAGGGTCCATCACCCCGCTGAAATTTGCAGTGATATTACTGGTGACAGCCACACCTGAAGCACCATTCGCAGGATTTGTGGAAGTCACGGTGGGTATCAATGTTGGTGTTACTGTGGGTGTGAGCGTAGGAGTTGGGGTAACCGTTGGAGTTGGCGTTGGCGTAGGAGTAGCGCCAGGCTTCGTCTCAACACCATTGATTTTTACTGATTGGATCGCTCCGGTTTCCTGGAATACCGACCCGCTGATGGTCGATTCATTCGCAAAGCCGATCAAACCAAGATTGCCTGCGAGATACCACCTCTCCTTGATTTTTTTTGATCCACCAGCGTAAGTGAGGGTTATATCCAGCGGTAAAGCATCTATTGTCCCGAGTAAAGTCGTATACGGCTGAACTGCTGAGACTGCAACCTGCGCATCGATGGTAAAAGAAGTCCCATTCACACTTTCCGTCAGGCTTGCAAAGTAGGTCTTACCTGGCGAGACATTTGCAGGCAGCATCTGCCATGGGTTTCCTCCGTTGAACTGATAACTTGAATCAGCAACGGGGCCAAGGCACCAAAGGCCATTTTGAGTCGAATATCGATTGGTTCCATTATGGCCGAATAAATACAGTGCCCCTTTTATAGAGGAATGCTGCAAAGAAGCCAATGAGAATCTGGAATCACTCAACGTGAAAACGTTGGCGATATTTCCTATTGTTTCAGGACCACGAGTTACATCATATGAATATATGGATCCAGTCGAGCCATTAGATGAGTTTTGAAATTTCCACTGATCTCCCAAGTGCATAGGATAATAAGAGGAAACAAGATATAGTCCGGTTTCTGCTACGCTGAAAACGAAATCGGAAATATACCAAACACCCTGATCCTTGCTCATTGAAAATGTAAGATCCAGGCGTTTTCCGTCAGGAGTTATCCAGACTGCCCGCACTTCAGCGGACACTTCGGAAGACTGAACGATACCATCGGAAGGTATGGTAAAAGAGTATGAGGCGTTATCACCCGGGGTATTAACATCCGCGCCGAAATCCCAGACTGTGAGACTTCCGATGCTGCTTTCCGTCTGTGCACGGGATGACAGAAAAGTTTTCGCCGCAGCGACATTCTTGCCGGCGACATTTGCCATAAAGTTACGGAGCGTGAGGGAAATCGCCGAAGAATCAGCCGCAGAAGCGGGATTCTGGATTCCGCTTCCGCCTCCGCAGCCGACGATGGCAGCAAAAAAAATGAGGCTACATATGCAAAGAAAAGAAAGCGTCTTTTTCATTCAAGTTGTCCTCGATTAAAACTCGTATTCGATGCCGCCGAGAAACTCTGTGATGGTATAAGGTTGATTGAAGTTCCAAAGCAGTTCCTGGGCGATAGTGTCGAAATAGCGATAGAAGGTCTTTTCGGTGGAAGCCGACAGATTCAGTTTTAAACCATCGCGGATGTAGATGTTTCCTTTGGCAAGAAACAGGGGTTGAGACTTTGTGGTCCAACCAGCGCCAGCCGGCTGATAACTGAAACTTCGAGAGGTCGCTTCAACCTGCCAGTCATACTTCTTCGGGCGGGCATAGTTCGCCTGAATACCGGTTTGAAAGTATTTGTAATCTGCATAGGGAGCAGCGAGTGCAAAATAATCCCGGAAGAGATATTCGTTCTTCCAGGCGAGTTCTATCTTGTTCGGAAGTTTCCAGGTCGGCAAAACCGTGAACACATTTTCTCCGAACGAGAGTCTGGTCTCCTGGAGGCCGTAACGACGCTGGAAAGTGTCTTCAATCTTGATTTTAAATGTGTTGGAAATCTTCCGCTCCCACATCCCGTTGAAGATATGGTTCGTGTGAGCTTTGGACACCGTATTTTCATCGTTGAAAATGTAACTGTGACTCAGGCGGCCGCGCGTATTCTTGTCTATAGTGATCTTGGCCGTGGTCTTCAACTTGAGCTGGGCATAACCACGAAGATCGTCACCCGGGTATCTCCGCTGCTGATGTTCATCTTCGAAGAGCCACGTGAAGGTCTTGCTGACCGGGAGATCATAGCGGAAACGGAAGAAGTTGTCCCAGTAGTTAGAACGATAGAAATCCCTGTTTTCATTACCCTGCTTGCGGCCTTCCCAGGTTTCTCCGACTGCGATTTCGCTCTTGTTTCCGCTATAAGAACGATTGTATTCAAAATCGTAGATTCCACCGGTGTAATCAAGAGAAGGTGAATTCTTGTAGTTTCGCGCATTGTAGGTTGCTTCCGTGAACAACGTGCCGTCACGAATGAAATACGTGGCCTGACCGTCCAAATTGTATTGTCTGAAATCGGAAAGCGAGTAGTTCTGATAACTGCGGGTCTGGAGGCCAAGGTTCATCAAACGGTCCCATTTTCCGTCCTTGTTGTTCCAAAACACTTCCGCGAGATTGTCACGATAATCCTTCTGGTTTGCGTCGGGATAATACACATGATGTAACGTGTCCTTGAACGAAAAACTATTTTTCTTTGAACGAATATGAAGATAACTGAAAACCATGGCATTTTCCTTCATAAGTTCATTACGACGACGCTCTGCATATTTATCTTCGAGTGTGAGCTTGTTTTTCGCATCCATCTCATACTGAAGCACCAGTTTGAGCTGATTGTAATTGTTTGGAAGAGAATAGCCGGCAACTCCCGGAGTTGCATCGTACATCTCGTTGCGATTTCGGATGTCAAAACGCATATTTCCGGTTAATCGAAGCTTCTCTTTTCCCGGCTCGGGAGCTCCTAGTTCCGGGATCCCGCTGACAAAGGATGTCTGAGAAGAAATCGCAGCGGGTTTCTGGACCGGAACGGAACCAGCTGGAACCTTGGTCTGTCCGCCGACTTCCTTCTTCACAGATTTGGAAAGAGGTGCCGTTTTGGAAGCCACCATCGCTGGCGATGTCGGAGTCTTCTGGGTTTTCGGTGCCGGTGCAACCTCTTTGTTTTCGAAGGTTTCCTGGTAGAAATTGCGACACTCGCGATATAGGTCATCGATTCGCTGAAAACCCTGATAAATTTCGGAACGATCGGCTGGATGATCGCCGGCGACACCCTTCTGCAGATCGTCGAGCATATCATACCGTTTCTGGACGTAATCCAGAGTCTCCTCGGCATCAAGCTTGAGTTCCGCACCCTTTCCGGAACCCGGGTCGAGCTTTTCAGTCTTCATTTTGCGATCTGCATCCTTGAGACGACGCAGGCTGGTGGTAAAGTCGGGCTCATAGCGTTTGAACGCTTCGAGCGCTTTTGCGCTGCCTTCATCGAGAGCGAGAACCGGTGTAGAACCGCCGATCAGCAGGACAGCCCCGAGAAGGAGCAGAGTGCAACGAAAGATGTGTTTTGCGATTGTCATATTCATTGTTCCCTTTTCCTCAGGTTTCACTTAAGGTAGTGTCCGAGCTGGCCTTCCAGATCCTGAAGGCGAGTGGATAGCTCATCGGCAGCAACTCCGAGCTGTTGGAAAGTATTGCTGATGCGGTCGAAAATTTCTTTGAATTCAGTCTGTTCAGCGGTCTGGTATTTTTGTCCGGAAGCTGATTGCATGATGGCTTGATACCGGCGCTGGGCACTAAGATACGAGCGTTTTGCGCGTCCATAATCGTTAAGTATCTGCAGAGTCGCCCGTAAGCGTGATTCATCCTGCGCCTTGGTGGTGCCTTGGAATGTAGTATTGTACTGACTGATCAAGCCACGCAATTTTAGAATGGAATCCGACAACGTGAACTCGACCTGATCCATTTCGGTCAGTTCGGCGGCTTCGATGGTAACTACGTTGAGACTGCGCATGAACGTATTGATCTGAGTCTGATATCCGCCAATCTGTTTCATCAAACCTAGTGCGGCGGCATCAGTGGGGTTTGCATCGAGTACCGCCTGCACACGGGTCGCCTGTTCGCCAAGACGTTTGAGGGCATCATTAGATTGCGACAGAGCGTCAGCAAACCAATCCTGGCTCATTCCGTTGGGATTTCCCTGTAACTGACGCGTCAGGCCATCAATGGTTTCCCAGGTCGCCGCAGTTTCAGTCCTGATTTGATCGGTTTCCGGAGAAGGAGCATTTTTGGAAGCCGACAACCTGCTCATACTTACCAGTTGAGTTTGATAGTTCTGCTGTATTTTGCGTGATTCCGCAATCTGTTTCTGATATCCCGCAGCCGTAGTCGGGTCGGTACCGGCAGCTATTGCCTGGTCGACCTTTAACTGCAAAGAACTCAGAATAACTGAGTCTTCCATAAGTACTCCGACGAAACGTTCCGCGTCCTTCCGGAAACTGTAAATCTGATCATCGGTCAAAATATTGGCTGAAAGCAATGTCCCGTGCTGAGTCTGAATGCCCTTGAAAGTTCTGTCTTCATTGTCCATGATGCTGCGAATGCTGTCAGGCAAATCATTCAGCTGGATAGAATCACCGAGTTTGGAAAGTTCCTTCTTCCATTTGTCGCTTTCCTGCTGGATATTGATCTCAAGCTTTTCAGTTTTGCCGCCACTTTTGACGATGAGCTCTTCGCCTTCTTTCAAGGAGACGTGTTCCTGGGATTCCTTGATGAGAACCTCGGCGATACCACGCAAAACCTGGATGCGATCTTCAGTTAGACTCGTTGAACAGGTTATGTTCGTGCCTTTGATACCTGCGACGGCCTGAGACATTTCAACGCTCATTTCGCCGTCTTTAACCATCTTTTTCACGTTGACCCAGATTTTGCCAGACAGCAAATGGACTTTGCTGTCTTTTGTCGGAGGCGTGTTGATAACGATCTCTGATTCATTTTTAAGCAAAAACGTGGACATATCGGCAAATCCGATGATTGCACTCGAATCCTCGCCCGTTTTGACGTGATCGTCAACGTTCAACATGGATTCCATCTTGGCGCTTTTCCAGGCGTCCGCTGCACCAGCATCCGGACGAAGGTCAACCTGTCCGGAAATGCTCGAGAAGCGCGCTCCGGAATCTTCCGCCCAAGCGATTCCCAGGCTACAAAAAACAAGCAGGAAGACAACAAACCATCGTTTCATCATGACGCTCCTTAAGGAAAGCGATTAGATCCATTCAGGGTTAGTTCTCGAAGTCCAACTGAAGAAAGTATCATACCCAGCAGGGGGAGTCAAACTGGAAAAGAAGTTAAAGTTAATACTACAACGGCATTTCACACTGTACGCACGGAGGACACAGAGAAATAATCCGCCATCGCCCTCTTTATAAATCTGTGCCGTAGACTTTGTGCCTCTGTGAGAAAAGCAAAGTGCTGTTTTAGTATTAAACAGAATTGAATCCCATAAAGGAGTATTCAACGCTCTTCTGAGATCTGTTTGCGATTTCCGGCGTGGTCGACGACTGTTATATCCAGGTGATGCCGGGACTTATTCCTGCCTGCCGGTTTTACAATATAAAGCTCGGACTTGTCCGGATCGGTATCCCAAATGCCTTTTTTGCCGTCGATGAAAATACGGTATCCATCGTCATTGACGCCTGCCCCGACATCGGAGACGGTGTATACCCAGCAAGGTCCCATGCGTTTTAAACTCCGACTGCCTACAAATCGCGCTTTGGGCGGCTCCGTATCATCAAGAATTACCATTGGGGCAATTGCGCGCGACGACATCGTCAGACATCCGCCGTGGGCTTCCCCACCCTCGTATCCGTAACCGTCGCTCCCACTAAACCGGTACAGTCCGAATCGAGCCGGGGCTTCAGGAGCTTCACTCCTGATTTCCACCTTGAACGGCTTAGCGGCGACAAGCAGAGGTGGCTCAAGCTGCCAGCCACCAGACTTCGGCAACAGCGGTTTTTTCCCGACAAGATCAGGACGGGGAACCCAGCGACCCAGAATCGGAAAATCGAGGCTTCCGGGCGGAAAAATCGCACGGGCGCCAGCCGGGTTGACAATTTCCCCTCCGGACAAATTGACAAAAGCCAGAGGAGGAAGAAGTGGCGCACTCGCGCACATGGCGCCGCCGGCCCAATCCCTGCCTATCGGAAAAGCTATTTGTATGCCACTAGAACCAAAATATGCGGGAAGAATGCTCTCGCGGCCAATGGCATCGCGCACAGCGACCCCGTCAAAGTCGTTTCCGGCCACTTTTGGCGGGGCGCAATCAACTACAACCGTAAATGTCGTATAGGAGATTGCGCGAGCAGTAAGAGCGCCTCGCCATGATTTTCCAACCGCTTTCAGGGGCGCAATATCAATGGGGCCCTCAGCTTTTACAGTGTTTCCACCGAAGTCTATCGCCGTTATTGTAAGTGTATGCCGGCCTGTTTTTTCACTGCCCAGCGTTCCGGCCCATGCCGGAACTCCGTCAGAAAAACCGGTCTTCTCATGCGGCCAGCGAAACAGCGTATAAACATAACCAAGACCCGGAGCTTCGCTTCGACGATAATCATAGATGTATGGACACTGGTCATTTTCATCGTAAGAATACTTTTCAAAATTTCTGTAGAAAATACGCTGATGATCAATCTCTACGTTCAGTTTTTCCACACCGAACCGATTGCCGCCTTCGCCCGTATCGACCAGACCAATTGATAACCCGGCGCGCCCGGCGATTGTCACAGGCTGATTCCAGGAATACGTCGTCGAAGCCACGGAGTTCAGCGTAACGGACTGCGAAATAAATCCGCCATTGATGCGGGTGTCAGAAGCAAGCGGATCAAAATACAGCGCAAGCAGTTTCGGAAAGATATGATCAGGAACTTTCATTCCAAGCACGCTGGGCGAAATGGGTTCGTCATTAAGTGTGCGAAACTCGATGTGCAGATGAGCGGGCCCGAGACCTGTATCTCCTGAATAAGCAATTATGTCGCCTTTCTTGACGGGGAAACGATCTGGGCCGAACTCGTCTTCGATTCCGTAAAATGCGCCCATCTTCGAAAGCTTCTCATGTGTAAATACGGCCACGGGACCGGCAAAATCTTCGAGATGACCGTAGACAGAGCGGGCTTTAAGCTGAGGGTGATCTACATAAAGAGCATATCCGAATCCGCGATGTTGTACCTTCAGACGAGATATGAATCCGTCAGCGATCGCATGTACCGGAAAACCTGTCGTCATACGCGTGCGCAGATCGACTCCGCCGTGAAACCGCATTCCGCGAAATTCGGCATAGCTCGATGAAGGACTGATTTCAATGTCGAGCGGCCAGCGGGGCGGCTCGGCAAAAATGATTCCGGAACACGACATGCCAAGCATGAGCATAAGGACAAAATAATTCACTCTCATATGAGATCCTTGCGAAATCAGCGATATACCTGAGACGATTCGTGAATAACAGTAATATGAAACAGGTTATTCATAATTATGGGTTCCCGTAGGCTCCGATTTCTCCATTTTTATCGGATGCCGTTTTAAGAGGCGAGTCCGGTTTCAAAGAGTAGTCGAATAAAGCACTGTTGGTCCCGCCGACGAATCGAGGATCTATGTTATAAATCGGCGCACCTGTCTGTGTACAACTGACCGTTGCGTTCTTGAAGCCGAAAATGTTGTCATACAGATATGCGCGTCCTGCCGTCTTTTCTTCAAGGCCATTTCCGGTTCCGGGCATGGTGCGATTCACGATGATTACGTTACGAAGGTTGGCCTGCTCGCCCCCATCGATAATTACGCCGTTAGGCGCATCGACAGTAAGATACTGCAGTTGGCCATTCCCACCTTTAACGCTCATACCAAGGCGTTTCGATGTCATCAGGCCACGAAGCACCGTAGGAGAGGCGGTATCGTCGACTTCCAGCGCGGTATCCAGAGTGTCGCGAATGTCAAACTCACTCAGTGTAAAGAATCGATCGCCGCGCAAAGCAATTCCCACGTTACCCCCGCGGCAGACTACTCCTGACAGCGAGCAGCCGAGCGTATTTTCGGCGGCGAAACCCGTACCACAATCGACGAATGATAAACCACTCAAGGCCGTTCCGCTGGCCCCCTGAATCAGTAACCCGGTCGCACAATAGCGTGCTTCGAGTCGGCCAATGATAAAAGGTGCATCCTGTGCGAGTATGCCGATCTCGGCGTTGGAAATTTCCATATTCGAGATTTCGGAACCCTGAGTGGAACGAGTCGTGCGAAGACGCATTCCGGACCAGTTGTCACGAGCCGGTTGAGCCGTCGCGGACATGAACTGCACCGGAGCGCTTCCTGAAGCGCCAACAACAATCCGCCCGTCGACGATCAGTTCGCACTTTGTCGGATCCAGACCACCCTGGGCAGCATCAACAGAAGCTACACGCACGACAAGACCTGGTTCTATCGTCAGGGTAAACTGATCCGGAACCTGGATGTCGCCAAAAAGGTCGATTGATGTCCAGGCAGTTTTCCAGGTTACGTTGCGTCTTAATTCACCCGCCGGAATAAATCTGATCTCGCTGGTCATCGAAGAAAGGTTTCCATCGAGATCAACCGCCTGCATAGCGTAACGCAACAAAACGCCAGGCTCTGCCTGGTCGTCAGTCAGAAAACGCTGACCGGCGAAAACAAATGATTCTTCCTGCCAAAGAGTGAGCTGCTTGTCTTCCTCAGCGCGATAAATGCGGAATCCTCGAAGAGTATCAACGCCGTCATAATTCCAGGAAAGTTTCGGCCCATCTCGTGTCTGCAATACGCTGACATCTGTCGGAGCGGATGGACCACCGGGAGTGACGCCTATCGGAACTGGCCGGAAACTGCCGCTCGCTGAAACATAACGA
The DNA here is from genome assembly GCA_015233155.1 of Candidatus Rifleibacteriota bacterium. GTDB lineage: Bacteria > Muiribacteriota > Ozemobacteria > Ozemobacterales > Ozemobacteraceae > JADFYG01. Next base: position 3,611 of record JADFYG010000019.1, on the reverse strand, counting down.
CGGCCATCTGAAGTCAAACCTTCAATGTACAGCTGATAGGTAATATCAGGACGCGGAAGAGCAATCACAAAGCGGCTCTCTTTCGCGATTGGGGATGGCGGAGTGCGCAGCTGAGGAAGATGTTCGCCCTGATATACGGCCGTGCAAGCCATTGGCTCTTTTGCTGTCACATCGATCGTTACTGATTCATTATCGCGTTGGAAGATGCTCCAGGAGAGACGATCCGCCAGCGGAGCAAGCTTGAAATCGATTCCGTCATATACCAATCCGGAGTCGACGCTCAAAGTCCGGGATGCCGACTCATATCCGTCGCGCTCAACCAGAAGCTGTTGACTTCCGGTGTCAAGCGACGTGAATGCGTATCTTCCACCCTGATCGGTCATCGCCTCATAGAGAGAGCGATGCGAAGTGACATGGGCGCCGACTATGCGATTTCCTGCGGTATCCAGCACTGTTCCGGACACGACGCTACGCTGGATCTTCTGTTCATTTTCGCAGCCCAAAACAGCAATCATGATAAAAATGATCATCGGCGCCGCCCAGGCCATCGACATCAAACGCGTCGTCGCAGCCGGTCCATCATCGACTACGCGATCGGCCAAAGGCTCGGATACACATGAGTCGCCGCTCTTCATTCTATTCCTGCCTTTTATGCGCAGACGCCGCGCTATGAGCCGATGCAAGCTCTTAGCCGCGGGTGAAGATTTAGTTTCCCTCTTTTGCGTCTTTTCGCTGTTCATGATCTTTTTCTCAAAAATATGAGGTTCCGTAGATGCCTAGTTCGGAGCCACTGCGATCAGCACGTTTAAGCTGCGATGAGGAAAGCAGATGATAGTCGAAAGGATCGCCTCCAAGGAAACCCGGGTCGACGGAAACAGCACCGGTGCCTGTAGCGCATCCTTCATAGGCATACGTAAATCCATACACGTCATTGAATGCGAACTGCGGCACTCCGACCGGCAGATAGCGGATGCCGGTCGTTCCCTGTTGAAGCGTATTCACGATGATATTGTTTTCGATGGTCGGCAAACCTTCTTCGATTATGAGACCGACTCCGGCATTGATCGTGCAGTGATCCACGATGTTCTGAGAACCGCTCGCGGCGCCATATCGAATGCCGGTTCCACCCGGCGCCAGGACGAGCATATTTGAAAATACGGAATGACTGAAACGTCCACCAATGCCCTCGATGCGGG
>JADFYG010000019.1:0-2232 GCA_015233155.1 Candidatus Rifleibacteriota bacterium | reverse complement strand
GACATTCGCCACCCGAATACCGCCACCACTGAGTGCGATCTTCAGATCGTGCATGTTGGCCTCTATGCCGTCGTCATCGATAGCCCGATCGCGACAACCTGCGATCTCCACGAAGGATATTTCGCTGGCGCCCGTGCTTCCGTTTTTCAGAAATATTCCGGCCCAGAGGTCGCGACTGCCACCGCCGTCGAGCGGCATGAATCTTACGGGAGCCTCAGCGGTTCCGGCTATAGTAACGCGACCCTGCACAAGTATTTCTATTTTGTCCTGATCAAGACCGATGTGAAATGCATCGGAGGAAGCTATGCGAAACTCGACCCCCGGCTGCACCCATAGACTGGCGGCAGGACCGATGACCAGATCGCTGACCAGAACAATCGGAGAGTCTGAAGCAGTGAACGTCATGGATTCCCCGATAAAGCCGGGCATGAATACGCGATCTGAATACACTCTCGACGACATAGCCGCTTCAACTCCGACAGTTTCTACGGCATAGGCATAAATATGTCCACCGACGGCGGTCTTGTCTTCGAACGAATGTGTCTGCTTGTCTAATGTAGCGTTGGCTATGGAAAGCCAGTCTCCGCGGTTATCGCTTCTATAGATCCGATAACCCGCGACAGCGGTGCCTGTGGCCGCATCCCAATCTATCGTGATACTGCCGTATGCCTTGAGCGGCTCCAATCTCACCTTGCCCGGAGCCGATGGAACGGGACCCGCTATGGTCTTGAACGTCTGATCATATGAAAACCAGGGGCTGCCATTTTCATCAATAATGCAAATCCGTGCGTGATAAACCGTTTCCGGAGTCAAGCCTTCGACAGATATCCTGTGGGATGTCGCGGCTTCTCTTTCCTGGAGAGTCTTTCCATAGCCGGCATCAAGACCGTATTCGAGCTTGCAGACTGCGGATTTCAGCGTATTCCACGTCATCACGACGCTTGTCGAGGCGACCGACTCGACTCGCACATCGCTTATTGACTGAGAGCCGGTAGCATAATCCAGCCGCACTTCGCCCATTTCGGAAGGATGATTCGAAATGATATTGACGAGAAGCTCCTCGAGCTTGTATGAGGGATGACTCACGATTATGCGATTGCGACCCGCCGGCAAATCCGGAATATAAAAAGCACCATCGGAGCCGGTGTAAACTTTTTCGATCTCGTTGAAAAGCGAATAAACCTGCGCATTTGCGACCACACTTCCCTTTGGATCCAGGATGCGGCCGGTCAGGCTGCCTGTCGATGATTCGCGCAAACCACATCCTGTGGACAGCGTAAGTGCGCCGAAAATTGCGGCAATGAGAATCCAGAAATACAAAATCCCACACGCTTCGACAATGGTTTTCTGTGACACGATATCCTCGGCTCTGTTTTTACTGGACATCATAGGCTCCAATATCTTCACCGGCGTATCCCTGGCTCTTCAGCGAGCTTCCGGTGGCCGGGTGGTAATCGAAAGAATCATCCGGAAATTCAACGAAAGGTGTTCCGCCCTTCAACATCGGATCGATGCGCAGATCGCCGATGACACCGGTTAGAACGCCCCCGAGAGAATCTCTATACCGCTGGGCGCTCGCCGTCGGATTCCAGATATCGTTGTTCTGAAATGTCTGCGAAGCTGCCGCATATGCACCAGGTCCGGAATACAGGACACCAATGCCATTTTTTGCGTTGTCCGCCAGTATCAGATTACTGCGCATTGTAATAGCCGCAGGGTCCCGGATTTCTATGCCAAAGTTGCCTTGAAGCGTGTTTCTGCGAATCTCGTCACGGCCACGGGCAACGATCGCGCTTCCGTTACCGCCAGGAGCTACGAGATTGAGGCGGGCACGTGATGTGATATCGGGATTGCCGAGATCTATTCCGGTTATACTCCAGAATTTAACAGTGTTGCCGACAATATCCGATCTCATGTTGTCGCGCGAAACGATGCCGTAGTAGCAACGAGTCGCGGTACTCGATGCGATAGTAACGCTCTGTGAAGTGTTGGAGGCGACAAAAAAGCCTGTGCCACATGTTTCAGCCGTGTTATTCGTCAATTCCACCGGTATGCGGGCAGCACGGCAATCTACTCCGGAAGAAGAACAGTCGGAGAATCTCGAATTCGATATTTTCGGCAGGCCGGCCGCTCCCTGAATACCATTACGCGCAAATGCGACCGAAAGGCCGGATAGGTTCGAGATATTCAAATTGGAATTTTGATCGAATGTTATGCCTATCCAGTCACCCG
>JADFYG010000018.1 GCA_015233155.1 Candidatus Rifleibacteriota bacterium | reverse complement strand
TTTCATGGTCAACAGGAATCGTATCATAAAAAGTCATTTGCCGGGCGTCGCAGTACATGATATTCTGTTTTCCCACTTCGACATTCCCCCAAGGAGGGCACAATCACCAGATGGCTGAAGAAAGAGCTGACGCACCACTCCCGGAACCCCCACGCGAGTTGCCTCGATACCGCAAAAAGGATAAAAAACGCGATACTGAAGATATTCCTGTCGCGAAAATGACTCCCGCCGACGTCGAAGCAGCGCACAAAAAGTTTCTTTATATCATGTTTGGTTTGTTTTTTCTGGTTTTGGCAGTCATGTTTCTGTTCAATTCGCAGTTCGATTTCATGTCCGGCGGTGGCATCTGAGCATTGGTCAATAACAATTATTGATTAAATTCTCAACCGGGAATTTCCCAGACGCCGGTATCGTTATGTGCGGGGCCATCATACCCCGGAAGGAGTCGCACCAGGATGACACGACAGGACGGACGAACATTCGATCAGATGCGGCCGGTGACAATCGAGACCGGTTATCTCAAGTATCCGCACGGCTCTGCGCTTATAGCCTTCGGAGACACAAAAGTCATTTGCACAGTGACGGTCGACGAGAAAGTGCCGCCATTCCTGCTTTCACGACCCCAGCCTCAGGGGTGGCTCACCTGCGAATATGCGCTTATGCCGGCTGCCGGGCTCTCTCGCAATCAGCGAGCGGGGTATGGGAATACCACCGTTAAAGGGCGCGTTCATGAGATTCAGCGCATGGTTGGCCGCGCTTTGCGAGCGGCCATTGATCTCAAAAAGGTGGGTTCGCGCACGCTGCAGATTGACTGCGACGTTCTTCAGGCTGATGGTGGTACGCGGACTGCTTCCGTGACGGGGGCTATGGTCGCACTTGAAATCGCGGTCAATAAGCTTATGGCCGAGGGAAAAATCACTGAAAATCCGCTCCTGACACGCGTTGCTGCTGTCAGTGTCGGCCTGCATCAGGGCAATGTTCTTCTTGATCTGGATTATAAAGAAGATTCCGCCGCTGAAACGGATCTGAATATTGTTATGACGAGTGAAGGCGGCTTCATCGAGGTTCAGGGAACTGCGGAAAAAGGTGTTTTCAGCGCCGCCCAGCTTTCGGATATGCTCAAACTTGGAGAAACAGGAATCAAACGGCTGTTCGAGCTGCAAACAAAGGCGATTGAACGAGCGCGTCGATGAAACTTTGGGTTTCCACATGCAATAATCACAAGCTTCGCGAGATCGGTGAGATCCTGGGGCCTGGCTTTGAAATAGCAAGTCTGCTTGATTTTCGGGACTTTCCTGATGTCGAGGAGACAGGCATGACTTTCCAGGCCAATGCCGCAATAAAAGCTCGTGTGCTCTGGGAACACGTTCACGAGCCAGTATTTGCTGACGATTCCGGCCTGGAAGTAGACGCTTTAAATGGTCGGCCGGGAGTCAATTCCAAGCGATACTCAGCTCCTGATCCGACTTCCGAAAAAAACATCGATAAGTTGCTGACAGAACTGGATGGCATCCCGGACGAACGACGTTCCGCCCGATTCAGATGTGCCATAATCTACATCGATTCAACTGGGAGAGAACATCTGTTCGAGGGGACGCTCGAAGGTCGAATCGCCAGGGAACGGCATGGCACGGGAGGGTTTGGTTACGATCCGGTCTTCTGGCTTCCGACGAAAAACTGTTCGGTAGCGGAATGCAGAGCAGAGGAAAAAAATGCGATTTCACACCGCGGACGCGCTGTATCTGCACTGAAGGCTTTTCTCACAAAGTGAGCCTTTATGTGTTTGCTTTGGACGCTCACAGGCAGCATGAAAACGTTTATTTATGACACCAATGAAAACTCTTCTGGTCGGCTTTTTCGGAGAGGGCAACCTCGGCGATGAGGCAATGCTGTCTGGTATTTGCCGGGTGGCGCCAGACACCAGTCATTTTGTAGTAACGTCCGGTTCTCATCCGCTGCCTGTTAAAATCCCGACTATCAAGCGGCGTGGTTTGAATGGCTGGCTGGATTTTCTTCGTGTCTTGCCGAAAACGCGTCGCATGGTACTGCTTGGGGGCATACTTCAGGATTGGTCGATCGAGGGAGTGACGTTTTATGCGTTACGCATTATGGCTGCCAGGTGTCTGAACATAGAAATTTCACTCTGGGGAGCGGGGCTTGGTCCGTTGCGGCGAATGTCAGCACGGTCGTTTGCAGGGCGCGCTTTAAAAAAAGTTGACTCCGCCTGGTTGCGAGATCTGGATTCTCAGCGTCTGTTTCTGGAATTAACAGGGCGATCGGCACATCTTGGCGCCGACTGGTCCTGGGCGATCCCTGCGCCTTCGCGGGGTAAACCGGATAACTCTGACAGCATTGGAATCAATCTGCGCCCGTGGTTTCACGAAGGCTGGAAAAATTCGGCGGAAGAGAGATTTCGCAATCTCGCTGACCGGCAGAGAGCGGTGGCAATTGCCGCGCGGTCTGAAGACCTTCGATTACTGAAATCTTCTTTTCCCGGGATTGACCTGCGTTCGCCGGCTGACTTCACGGAGCTGCTGGAATGCTGTTCGACTCTGTCTGAGGGCTGGGCGATGCGTTACCATGTCGTTCTGGCAATGCTTCGCACAGGAATTCCTGTTGTTCCGCTACCATACGATGAAAAAGTAAGATCGTTATGTCGGGAAGCCGGAATCGAAGCCGCCTCGATCATGCCAGCCACTACAATGCCTCGGGTGTCCTCTGCCGGCTTTTTGCCGATGCTTACCGGGCGTTTCGAGGCAATGAAAAAAGCCTTTTTGGGCACTGCGGATAACTGATTTTACGGGTCTCGTGGTAATGATCAGAGAATCGTATTATACAAAACAAACACCCGCTCTTTCGGAGCGGGTGTTTGTTTTGTTGTTATTTAAATTTCAGTTTCAGCTGGCACTCAGAAAGTGAATGGCTTCTTCTTCAAGTGCGAAACTTTTTCCCATCTTCAGAAGTCCGACCATCTTGAAGACGCCGTTTGTCAGTTCATTCAAGCCGACAAAGGCAAGATTGCCCTGACGTTGATCAATCACCAGTTCAGCTGTTTCCAGGATTTGTGCAACACCCATGCTGTTGATGACCGGGGTATCCACCAGATTCAGCACGAACTTCTGAAATCCCTTTGGAAAAGCAGTCTCAACCGCCTGACGAACCATTGTCCCGCCTTTTTCGTCGAGGTAGCCCTGCGCGCGTATGATGAACACATCGCCCTTGATCTGCGTTGAATATGTAAATCCTGGAGCTGTCATGGCACCTATCGTAAACTAATGAATATCTATTGTCAATGTATCAAAAATCGAGATCGATCGTTTATTTCGCGGAGTTACTTAATTCTCGCAGGGCTCGGCACGCCCACCCTGCATATGCATATTTCCTCGGCTGGCCCGGCGGTCCAGCCCTACCATTCGTTGAATTCAGGCTGTTCAAGCTATTTACCGGCAAAGAATTAAATGCACCTTGTTTATTTTGTGGCGGGTTTTGCCTGCTTGAGAGCATTATACTGGTCTGAATAGGTCTTCAGCTCGCCGAACAACTTCTGGGCCTCGTCTGTCTTGCCCTGCTCAACGAGGCGGTTGTACTTCAGGTAGGTTTCGTAATACTTGCGTTCAACTGAAGTCACATCGCCGGAAACTGCAACTGGAGCGGATACGGGTTCAGCCGGCGCCAGCGCACCCTGAGTTCCATCTGCGACGTTAAGTTGTGCGTCACCAATAGAGATTCCATTATTCGGTGAATTCGCATTTACTACCGTACCAGTATTTACCTTGGGTTTGCTTTTGAAACATCCTACGATCCATTTTGCAACTTTACCGCCGATAACACCTCCGACGATACCGCCGATGATCGGCCCAAGAATAGGAATCGGAGCTCCGATCATCATACCGATCGTCGAACCTAAGGAAGAGCCGATCAGATCAACCGGATCAACAGACTTGATGGCCTTGGAAATGCTGAACTGCTTATTCTTGATGCCTCCGGCGAGTGACGATCCCATTTGGCCACCGGCAGAAGCGAACATTACCGGGATGACCGCCCCAACCAACGCGCCAACGGGGCCTGGGATGAATGAGCGAACCAGAGTCGCGGTGAATTGGCCGCCGGCAGCTCCAAGAGCGGAACCGGCTACGGAACCCGCGAATTCGAGTGACGCAACGGCTTTAGCGGCCTGGCCGAAAGAGGGCTTTTCACCATTGATCACCTGCAAGGCCAAATTGGTTCCGACTGCTACTGTAGTGGTGACAGCCAGATTAGAGAAGGAAAAACTGCTCTTCAGGGACTGCTTGGCACTCTTTGTACCTTCATCAATACCTTTGGTCAGTTTGTTGATGAACGCGTTGTCGGAATTCTGCGCAGCTCCGCCGCTGATCTGAGATCCCGTTGTTTCCTTGGTCGGGTTCTTCTCTTCGCCGGTCTCATCCTTTTTCATGAGACCTACCTTCTGGGCAATAGAGGCGATTTTTGCACGAACGATGCGAATGACCTCTGTGAGCGATGCTTTGATGGCATCAACGATTACCTTGAGTTTTGTTACAACAGCGTCACCGGCACCGCCCAAGGGCATTTTCGCGGTCTGGACACCAAGTTTATTCAAACCAATGCCCAGTTCGGCTTCGAAAGTCGTATCAGGAGTGACGCCGTTGGCGTCATTCCATTTTCCGACCTGGCCACCGTATGTCTGCATGCCTTGTTTAACAAGTGTCTGGGTATTGCCGACAACCGCCTTGATACGCTCGGCAATGTTCATAGCCTCCATGTTGGAGGGGGCAATCTTGTTATAAAGAGGAATCGAGAGGCGCTCGATATTCTGGAGGGAGCTTTCCATGACGGCAAGATTCCCTGTCAGACCCTGGAACTGGGGATTTGCCGCAAGAATCGCCGGAATATTCACTCCGGAAAGATTTACACCGGGAATATTCAGCCCGGAAAGGAGCTGCGATGGATCAACGGGGGCCCCATTTACTCCGGCATTGAGCTTAGATGGATCAACCGGAGCCAGATGATTCAGCCCGGAAATGATCTGGGCAGCACTGATTGGAGCCTGCGGCGAGGTATTCTGGGCGCTGGCTACGATAGTTGAAAACATAAAGAAAATGGCGGTAAATAAAGAAATTATTCTAAGATTCCGTTTGCCAGTGATCATATGAATACCTCCGAAGTCTGTTTGCGTGTTATACAAAGGTGTATTGAATTTTGTTTTATCGGGCGGGTTTGAAACCCGCCCCTACGATAATTATGACCGAATACTTAAACAAATTTCATTGCGCTTCTGTATAAATGAATGTTACGGCGTGTACAACTTTTCCAATTATAAGAATGCATTCGGGACTCGTCAATCCTCATTCTGTCCCGGCGAAGATATTTAGCTCCAGGAAAAATCGCGATAGCAACTATGCATGATTACCAAAGAAGCCTAAATAGTCACGTTCTTTACGACAAGCGAGATTCCTCAGATTTGTTCGGAATGACGAACAATGCTGTCATTTCGACCGAAGGGAGAAATCTCAACTAATCGGTTAGTATACTTTGTTAATCATGTAACTATGTGAACAGTGATTTTACCGCCCGGGAGTCAAGATTTTGAACCACATCGACGACGAGCTGCACCGCGACTTCGAAATCTTTCATCGAAGCCAGACCGACATGACTGTGGGCATATCGAACCGGTACGCCGATGACGATAGATGGCACTCCTTCGGCATGGACATGAATAACAGAAGCGTCTGTTCCTCCGGCCTCCCGTACGGCCACCTGGAACGGCAATTTCAAGGAAGTCGCCCGATCTTTGAACAGATTGAACAAACGCGGATTGGTAATCATTGTTGGGTCATATGAGCGAAGCTGAGGACCTTTCCCCATCGCGCCTTGAACGAATTCGGCTACACCGGGCAAATCGTCGGCCGGCGGCCCTTCAAGAATTATGGCCACATCAGGCCTGGCGATGGAAACAGCTGTCTTCGCTCCGCGAACGCCGATTTCCTCCTGGGTTGTACCAACTGCAATCAGCGTGTTCGGCAGTTTCTTCACTCGTCGCATGATTTCGATCATCATGGCGACTCCGATGCGGTCATCAAGGGCTTTGCTGCTGATGACATCGGGATCGCCCATCTGGCGCCATTCGACATCAGGTATGATCGGCATGCCAGCCTCGATGCCAAGAGCAGCGACCATGCGGGCATTATCGGCGCCGACATCGATCACCATGCTCTTAAGAGGCATCAGCTTCTCTCTGTCTGCGGCGGAAAGGTGGTGTGGCGGCATCGCTCCAACAACACCCGGAATTTCACCCCGATTGCCGAGAATCACGACTCGTTGTGCGGGTAAAACGTGACTCCACCAGCCGCCGAGTGGAATGAACTTGATGAGGCCGCATTCCAGGACCCCCTTTACCATGAAGGCAACTTCATCCATGTGGGCGGCGAGCATTACGCGCGGGCCATTTTTCGGCCCTTCCCTCTCGATCAGGATGCTTCCGAGACGATCACGCTGAACGTTTCCGTATTTCGAGAGCATGGACTCTATTTTTGCGGCGACAGCATGCTCGAAACCAGGCGCACCACATATCGATGTCAGTTCTTTCAGAAGTTCTTTTGTATTAACGTCACCTTTTTTAATGGATGTCATGATGAATTCATACTCCTTGTTAATTACTGCCCGTGGATTCTGCTACTGTCGGACGCTTTTTTATTTTTGGCTTCACCGGGTTTCGGAGGATCAACCAAAGGGATCAGGACGAAGGGATCCATCGGCAGGAATCTGGCCAGCTGCCTGATGCACTGCATCTCGCTGAATTCTCCAACGAAGAGCGCAGTTTTGAAACAATCCTCATCTTCAAGTTGCGACCAACGCCCCACCCAGAACCCTTTCTCGGGGGCTCGTTCAAGCTTGCGTTCTATCTCCTTCAACCCATCAATGATCGGCTCAAGAGGCGGATATGTCACTTTAGGTGTAGTCAGAGTAAGCACGAACGTTTTGGAAGCCTGCTCTGATTCAGTTCCTGGCGCATTCGAGTGCGCTTTTTCCTGATTGATAATGGCGTGAGTGACGGCGTCTTCGTTGACAATGGCCGGATTGATCTGGAAGAGGCCTCCCTCTTGCAGACCGATCCACAGGTTACCCGAAGGATCGAATGTCATGCATGAGATATTCTTGCTGCGTATCTTGGTTTTAATCCATTCCTTAAGTTGTTCCTCGCCCATGTTCTTAAGGGTCTGGAGTTGTTCAGGAATGAGCGGAATTGCGAGAGCACCCGAAGCATTTCCTGCAGTGTCCGTTCGGACCAGATTCAAAAGATAATCCTCGATCATGGTTCCGACGTCGAATTCCGGAATTGGGCGAAGATCCGGACCCAGAGATCTGACATTCTGGCCATTATCCGCAAAGAATACTTTGCGGCAGGCATCAACGGCGATAGCTGTGAACCATCCTTGTGCGAGCTGAGTAACGTCGAAAGAATCGCCATCTCTGCGGATTGCGTAGAACCCGCTGTTTGTGGCCGCCAGAGCGGATGGAATGAGTTTGTCATCCAGGACTTTCTCTTTTTCAGCGAGAAGGGATTCCTTCAGCTCAGCATTGAGATCGACTTCCTTCCATTCGAGAACTTCAACTGGCTCAGCCGGAGCTCCGCCCCGTTGCGGCTCGTGATTTGCCCAGCGTCCCGGGGGCGTAGTGGGTTCCTCGACCTTCTGTGGTTCCGGCGCCTTTGCGCCTGGGATCGGCTTGGTCTTTACCGGGATTCGAACGATGCATGGCGGGCGTTTACTGACACCATCGATGAGCATATCGTAGGTCTTAAGAATCTTATCACGATATATTTTTGAGGAAGCCGGCATTGCAACGACTGCATTCACCCATTGATCGACCCCCTTCGCTCCGTTGCTGAGGTCTACGGGGTGGATGGATGTTCCCGTCATGCATACCAGGCCTTTGGAAGTTCCGATCCATAGATTGCCTTCGCCATCCATTGCCAGGGACTGGACGTGATCGGAAAGAAGTCCCTCGGTTACAGTGTAGCGTTTGCACCCGTCGTCCTTGTTGACAAGACCGAGTGTCGTTCCTGCCCAGAGTGGAGAATTCGCATCATATTTTGCAAGAGACAAAACAGCATTGTCTTTCAATCCATCCTCGGCGGAGAAGTTGCCCTTGAGGCTGTCTGATTGGGCGTCGAGGTAGTTGAGTCCTCCCGCTGTTCCGATGGCCAGGGTCCCATCGTTAATGAAAAGCATAGCGTGAATGGCATTGTATCCCAGTGATTTCGACTCATCAATGATTGCCGACCACTGTCTTGCTCCGGCCGGTATAACAATGACGCCGCGGTCCTTGGTTCCGATAAACATTGTTCCCTTTTTATCACTGGCCAGAGCTGTGATGTCCAGAGATGGAAAACCGTTAACGGCTCCGAAATAACTTTGGAAGAACACCTGTGTCACGCATCCGAAACCATGTCCCGGAACGAACGCAAGCAACAGAGCGATGCCCCAATAACGAAGCAGGATTTTCATCATCTCTTTTTTCTCCTATTTTGTAAGTGAGGGGAAAGCATTAACCATTATCAGGAATGCGGCGAAGCGGGATGTTTGCGCCTGTTGCCGCTTTTCGCCGAGCCTCGAATTCGATTGATGTGCGGACTGTTCCATCTATTTCCTGAATGCGCTTTGCCGCGAGATCACCAAATGGCAGGCTTACTACGGCGGGCTCACGGGCAAGAACGGTGCGCTGCTCCAATCGTCGTCGGACTCCTAGTGTCGGAAGCTCGCGATAGATCTGTTCTTCAATTGCGTCGGCATTTTCAGGGCGTACAATGGCAGTGAGCATTGTTCCCGGACGTCCTTTTTTCATCTGAACCGGTGTCAGTGAAACATCGAGAGCTCCAGCGGCCAAAAGCTGCTCCGCTGCATGAGCGAGCAGCTCTCCAGTAGCATTATCCAGATTTGTTTCGAGAATAGATACACCCTCTAGGATCCGGCCGCGCTGGTTCCCACGTGCAAAAAAGGCGCGAAGCACGTTGGGAACGCCGAAGTCTCTGGTTCCGGCGCCATAGCCGACCCGGTCATAACAGAAGTCTGGCGGCATTCCGGGGCGGGCTCCAAGACCGCGCAGAATTGCGGCTCCCGTGGGAGTCGTCAATTCTCCCCGAATACCTGGCAGCGTGAATACGGGATATCCCTCCAGAAGTAGTGCAACCGCTGGGGGTGGCACGGGAAATGTGCCGTGCTGACAGATGGTGAAACCTGTCCCAAGATGAATCGGCGAAGTAAAAATCGAGGTTACGCCCAGTTCATCAAGGCAGACCGCTGTTCCGATGATATCGGCAATACTGTCCCGGGCTCCGACCTCGTGAAAATGAATGGTTTCAAGCGTGGCTCCGTGAACACACGCTTCGGCTTCGCCAAGGGCTCGAAAAATAGCAAGCGCACGTTCTTTAGCGGCTGGGGTGACAGGCGTTTTTTCTATTAATTCACGAATTTCCGCAAATCCGCGATGTGGAAGAGCATGGTCATTCGGTTTTATTTCCGAACCCTTCTGTTCATTATTGTGGTCTGATTTTTGTCGAAAATCATGTGAATGAACGTGCTCATGAGAATGCTCAAGCGGATGATCATGGTGATGATCGTGACGATCAGGGTGATCGTGGTCGTGGTGATGAGATGAACTATCTGCGTGGTGTTCATGCATTTCGTGCGATCCATGCGGATGGCCGTGCGAGTGTTCGTGATGTTTCGCGTGTGTATGTGGCTCGTCATCAACAGTATTGAAATACATCGAACTGATACCGTTCTTGATGCGACGTTCGAGTATAAGTTCGAGACGTCCTTCGGGAAATGGAATAGCATGAAGGGCGCTGTGAAGACATTCGGGGTCGACACCGAGGTCAACCAGAGAGGCCACTGCCATGTTTCCGGCAATACCGGAAAACGGATCCCACAAAAGTGTTGTCATGATAAGCTCCGGGAAATGGTTTTCAATATACGGGCAGCTGCCACTGCGGCACCGAAACCGTTGTCGATATTCACGACCGTGATTCCGGCGGAACAGCCGTTCAACATTGCAAGAAGTGCGGCCAGTCCCTGGAAAGAAGCTCCATAACCCACTGACGTCGGAACCGCAATGACCGGCATGCCCACAAGACCACCTACGACGCTGGGGAGAGCACCTTCCATTCCGGCGACGACAATTACGACGTCGGCTTTTCGTATCTTATCTATTCGTCCAAGCAGGCGATGTATTCCGGCGATTCCAACGTCAAAAAAACGCTCGACGCCTATTCCGGCGAAAGCGAGTGTTCCGGCGGCTTCTTCGGCGATGGGAAGATCGGAAGTGCCAGCCGCAAGGACAGCGACTTTCCCGACAGAGTTTGACGGATGGACGCCGGGAAACCAGACCAGCCGCGCCCGTTCATCGACACCAAGGTCTGAAATCCCGTCTCGCAAAGCGGCGATGGTTTCGGGCGAACAGCGCGTGGCAAGAGCGCGACCACAGGTGTCGCGAAGTGCCTGAAAAATTCCGACGACTTGCGCCGGTGTTTTCCCGGCTGCGTATATTGCTTCTCCAAATCCAAGACGAGCTTCCCGGCCAACGTCAATCAGTGCATCGGATGTTTCAAGCTCGCTGCCGATAAGTGCGGTAAGTTCGTCTTCGAGGCTTCCCGCATCAATGGTCTGACTCTGAAAGCCGCTGAGCAGGTGTTTGATGCGTTCTCGCAAGAGATCGCTCATTTTTGACTCCTGTTTACAGACTGTTTCATTTCAGGATTTAAAATTGCACTATACAAAGACGCATTGAATTTTATTTCGGGCACGGTGCATCGCGCTCCTCGTCGAATCGTCCAGTCCAAATGAAAAATAATGTCGCATTCATGCTCCGGCTTCGTTCATGGATCCCATTCTGTAGCCTTCAAGATCAAGTGTAACATGCCTGAAGCCAACAGCTTTTAACATGGCAATACGTGAAGGAATCAGAACGAGCGCATGCTGGAAATCTTCGGGCGGAAGTTCGATTCGGGCAATGTTGCCATGGCAGCGCACGCGAAATCGGGAAAAACCGGCCTCACGCAGCAGCGTTTCCGCGGCAGCCACCCGGCGTAACATATCGATTGTCAGGTGCGTTCCTGTTGGAAAACGCGTGGCGAGACACGCTTGCGCAGGTCGAATGAATGCGTCAGCATTCCAGGATGTCAAAGCTTCACGAATGAGAGCTTTCGTAAAACCAGCCTCAATGAGCGGACTTATGACGCCAACTTCTTTCAAGGCACGCTTGCCCGGGCGAAAATCACTGGTGTCGTCGATATTGGATCCGTCGCAGAGCAGCCATCCTTTCGGCGCTATTTCACGCAGATGGGAAAATATCATCAACTTGCAGTGGTAACATCTGTCGGCAAGATTTTCACAGACAGCGGGGTGGTTCAAAACGCTCATATCTATACGCTTCAACGGAATATTGAAGCATCGGGCAAGTTGCTCGGCAAGATCGAGTTCGTGAGGAGCCATGAATTCTGATGAAACCAGCAGGGCGATGGTCGCATCAGGGCGAAAACGCAGCGAAGCCATGGCAAGAAAGCCACTGTCCATACCGCCCGAATAGGCAACCGCAATACCGGTCGCCGATTTCAAGGTCTGCTCAAGATGGTGTATAGCTGTCGCCAACATCACTGAAATATAACATACTTTTCTTCTGAAAACGCAGCGGAACACTCTTGACGCGGAGAAGTGAATCTAGTACCATTCCCGGCCGGCTAAATGGATTCTCTCGTGGCAGTCGAGGGGGGCAAGTGAATATATTGGTGCTTGGGTCAGGTGCACGGGAACACGCGCTATGTCATGCTTTATTTCGTTCGCCCTCTGTGCATAAAATCTTCGCCTGCCCCGGAAATGGCGGCATCAGCCAGATTTGTAACTGTATTCCGTTCTCGACCAACGCTGAATTGATAAAATATGCATCGAATCGGGTTGAACTGGCCGTTGTGGGGTCATCGAAATTTGTTTCATCCGGAACGGTCGATGCGCTGGTAACAGCAGGGATTCCAGTCATCGGGCCAGCCGCTGATGCTGGTCGCATCGAGACGAGCAAGGCTTTTGCGTCCCACTTCCTGGCACGACACAATATTCCGGCGCCAATGACGCAGGTTGTGCGTAATATTCGGGAAGCACAGAAATTCATCGCTGAGAATCCGTGGGTAAAGGTTGTCAAAGCTGATGGATTCGCGCGTGGAACCGGAGTCGCTGTTACATCCACTCCTGAAGAAGCATTGGAAGCTGCCGAGGTTTTTTTCAAAGTTAACGGACCGCCATTGATTCTTCAGGAAAAACTTGAAGGCATCGAGTGTTCTTATTCGATCCTGACCGATGGCAATCAGTGGGTCTCTTTCAGTTCAAGCCAGGATTACAAGAGAGTTTTCGATGGAGAAACCGGCCCAACGACAGGCGGCATGGGCTCAGTCAGCCCGTTTCCGGATCTCACTCCTGAACTGGAAGAATCCATCCGGCAGCGGGTGGTTATTCCGACGGTCCATGGGCTGATGCAGGACAAGCTGATTTATCGCGGCTTTTTGTCGATTCAACTGATGTTAACAGTTCATGGGCCAAGGGTTCTTGAATTTAACGCCCGCCTGGGTGATCCGGAGACGCAAAGTATTCTGGCGCGATTTCGCGGAAATCTTGCGACGCTTCTATTCGATTGTTCCCGTGGTTGTCTCGATGCGACAGGCTCAGAAGTGGCTTTTGGGCGAAACTGGGCTGTATCGGTTGTTCTTGCTCGTGCCGGATATCCGGTCGATGAATCGATCGAGCCTGTGATCAGAGGGCTCGATGAAGTAAAAGACGGAATGATTTTTCATTCCAGCAGTGTCAGAAGTGAAAATGACGGAGGCTGGAAGTTTACCAGCGGTCGTCTTTTAACCGTTACAGGTGTGGGTGAGACGCTTTCCGATGCACATTCGGCCTGTTATCGCGACATTGATCGCATCTCGCTGCAAAATGTCCACTATCGAACGGATATCGGCGCGGAAAAAACACCTTCGTCTAATACATAAGAGAAGTGAAATCTTGTCTATGTATTCGGTCATAATTATCGTAGGGACGATTTTCAAACCCGCCCGATAAAAGAAAATTCAATACACTCTTGTATAATGGGTGTTGAGATTTCAACAGCGCATCTACGATGAACATTTCTTTGATTTTCTCCTGGGGCAACTCGGAAGAGGCTGGCCACCATCGCAAATTACAGCGTTGGCCTCTATGCAATCATCAGGTTGACAGCATGTGTGACAGACGCGTTTGAAGGCTTGAACGCCAAGAAGGGTGATATCCGGAGAGAGAAAATCGCTCTTGACAGGTTCTTCGCGCAATAAATCAGTGCTGAGATATTTTTTGTTGTCGTCAGGAAAAATAGTTACCACTACTGCGTCCTTACCCAATTTATTCTGAACTGACAAAGCTCCGAGAAAATTGCCTCCGGAAGAGATTCCGACGCCGAAACCCAGCTCGGTTGCAAGTTTTTGGGCCATCAGGATAGCATCTCCGTCGTCCACGCTAACCACGGGATCAAGGGATTTGAGATCCACGATCGGTGGAATAAATTCATCAGAAATGCCCTGAATACGATGTTTTCCTACCTTGTGCCCGGTGGAGAGGGTTGGAGAATTAGCGGGCTCAAGGGGATGTATTTTTATTGCGGGGTGTTTCTCTTTCAGAAATTTTCCGACTCCCATAATTGTACCACCCGTGCCGACCCCGGCTATAAAAGCGGCTGGTTTCAGGTCGCGAAATCCAAGCTGCCACCAGATCTCCGGGCCGGTCGAGCGATAGTGTGCGTCAATGTTGTCCTGACTGGAAAATTGGCGTGGAAGAAATACTCCTTCCCGGGAGTGTGCAAGTTCTTCAGAGCGTCTAATGCTTCCGAGAAAGCCGCCCTCTTCGCGGCTGACGAGCATAATTTCGGCTCCCAGGCTTCGAATCAGATTGATGCGTTCACTGCTCATCCAGTTTGGCATAAAGATGATGACTGGATGCCCGAGAGCACGGCCAATGGCGGAAAATGCTATGCCGGTATTGCCACTTGTGGCTTCGGCAATAAGGTCTCCCGGTTTGAGAACCCCGCGTGCATAAGCTTGTTCCAGGATATATAATGCCATACGGTCCTTAATACTGCCGGTCATGTTCAGATTTTCGGCTTTTGCGTAAAGTGTGCGCTTTTCTCCGCGATATAAAAAGTCGATAGCAAGAAGAGGAGTATTGCCGATAAGGGCGGAAAGCCCCTGAATTCGGAAGTGCGTTTTGTTGGCTTTCCCCATAATGTTACCTTTCAGAAAATAAATATTAACGAATACTGATTTCGCATGATCTTACCAATAAAATTGATTTTGCGAAATACTGTATGAAGCAGGAGAAGTATGAATACCTACGCCTATGGGTTTCCGCGATTGGGTCGAGAGCGTCAGTTCAAGCATTTACTCGAGGAATTCTGGGCGGGGAATATTTTAGAGACTGAGTTGCGGGATGGTATTGATCGGCTCGAAGAAGAGCGATTATCGGCTTACCGTTCTTCAGTTGACTATTTCCCGGTCGGAGAAATGACAATGTATGATCCCATGCTCGACATGGGAATCATGCTTGGCCTCTATCCGGAAGGTAATGACCTGGACAGGTATTTTCAGCTTGCCAGGGGCGTTCACGCTCTCGAGATGACCAAATGGTTCAATACGAACTATCATTATCTGGTTCCGGTGATATCTGTATCAAAAACCGGACAGCTTCTTTTAAAAAAGGTATGGAACAAGCCTCTTAATGCCTTTTTAAAATGCCAGGATAGCAATCAGGGCAAAATTCCATTTTTGATCGGTCCGTATACTTTCGCGCGTCTGAGTAAGGGATTTCCCGTTGGCTCATTATCAAAGGTGGTAAGGGCCCTGGTTCCTGTTTACAGAGAATTGCTTGACGAGCTGCGAGCTGCTGGAGCGGAATACATACATGTCGACGAACCCGCATTTGCCGGTGATGTGTCTGAGGCTGATCAGGCGCTGATTCATGAGATTTATCAGGATCTTGGCCGTCATGCTCCGCTGTTGTTGATCATAGCCTACGATCAGGTCGATTTTCTTTCGAAGCTATTTTGTTTGCCGGTTGCCGGTTTTGGTCTTGATTTCGTTCATGGGGTGGAGGCGCTGGCCGCTTTGCGAACCGTGAGATTTCCTGCGGATAAAATACTTGTCGCCGGTGTTGTCGATGGACGAAGCATTTGGAAAACAAATTTATTGCGGGCTGCCGAAATGATCGATGAGATCCGGCGTTTAACCGAAGGTCAGATCTGGGTTTCCAATGCCGCGCCTCTTTTCCATCTTCCGGTTAGTCTTGAGGGAGAAACCATGGAGCCATATTTGCGCGAGCGAATATGCTTTGCCGAAGAGCGCCTTAATGAGCTTGCGTTGATCAAGACTCTTGTCACTACTGGGCCTACCGAGGAGACACGGAGGTGGAATCAGTATTCCCAAACCCCACTCCACTGGAATAATGAGGCGGTAAGGCAACGCGTGGCGCGTCTTACACCGAAGGATGCGGAACGGTCCGCTCCATATGCCGAACGCTCGAAATTACAGCAGGAGCGGTTGAAACTGCCGATGTTTCCGACAACCACTATTGGAAGTTTTCCGCAAACCGGACATGTCAGAAAAGCACGAACGGATGTGCGTTCCGGAAAACTATCCCGTCAGGCATATGCCGGCTTCATGAATGATCAGATTCGCGAGGTCGTGCGTGTTCAGGAGGAGATCGGCCTGGATGTGTTCGTTCACGGTGAATTCGAGCGTTCTGATATGGTTGAATATTTCGCCGAGCATCTAGGCGGTTTTGAGATAACCCGGAATGGTTGGGTCATTTCCTATGGCAGCCGGATTTACAGGCCTCCGCTCATCTGTGGCGATGTTGTCAGAGCTGGTCCAATAACGGTTGAAAATATCAGTTTTGCGCAGTCTCTGACAAAAAAACCGATGAAGGGAATGTTGACAGGGCCAATCACTATTCTCGCCTGGAGCTTTGTAAGAGAAGACCTCCCATTGTCTGATACAGCCTGTCAACTTGCGTTGGCGATTCATGAAGAAGTTCTGGATCTTGAAAAAGCAGGTATACGGATAATTCAGATAGACGAGCCGGCTTTTCGCGAGTTGGCACCGATGAAGCGAGCAATGTGGCCGGCATATTTCGCGTGGGCAGCGCGGGCATTTTGTCTGGCGGCGAAAGCTCTGCCGGAAACTCAGATTCATACGCACATGTGCTACTCTGAATTCAACGAGATTATTGAATATATTTCCGCCTTGGACGCGGATGTAATCACGATTGAAGCGACACGGAGCCGTGGCGAGGTTATTGCGGCATTCGAACGTTTCCGGTATCCGCGACAAATCGGGCCTGGTGTTTACGATATCCATACGCCAGCGGTTGTCAGTCCGGAGGAAATGGCGGCCGTAATAGAGCGTGCCATTCGTGTCATACCTGCGGAACAGATCTGGGTAAACCCGGATTGCGGGCTCAAAACCCGTGGCTGGAATGAGGCTGTTCAGGCTCTTCATAACATGGTCGCGGCTGCCAGATTATTGCGAGAGCGTGCAAAAAAACGATAACAGAGGATTCAAAAATCATAGATTACTTGTCGATATTGGAGTGAGATTTGTTTGGGAAAGGGTGAATATGTTCATTTCATTTCGTAATCGCATTTCGCTATCTGGAGCATTTCTCCTGATGTTGGTAATGATATTGGCTGTCGGTTGCGGTGAGCAATCGAACCTGACGCCACTTTCTGGATTGGAGTACCAAACAAATACAGGCGCTTCCGGTGCATTCAACATCTACGGAACAGTAATCGATGCCTCGACAGCAAACGGTTTGGCGAATGTTTCAGTAACAGTCAGCGACTCACAAAATGTTCTGGGCAAACTGGCAGTGCCGCTTTTCGCTACAACTTCTGACACAGGCACTGGTCTGAACACAGGTACAGGTCTGAATACAACCACTAGCCTGAATACAGATACAGGTCTGAATACAACCACTAGCCTGAATACAGATACAGGTCTGAATACAACCACTAGCCTGAATACAGATACAGGTTTGAATACAAGCACCAGTCTAAACACAGGCACAGCAACGACGACGAGCACGGTTACTGGCGCGGGCACTGGCACTGGCACTGGTACGGGCACAACCGCGACTCCAACTAATGTCATCATAACTACAACCACGACATCCAGCGGGACATATTATCTTTCAGGCGTCAAACCCGGATATCACAGAATAACTTTCAGCAAACTCGACTACGACAGTTTTTCAATTATAGCTTCTTCAGTTCAATCACTTGATGCGCCCCTGAAGCTCGATGTTAGTCTGAATCGCCAGACTTTCACGCTTCGTGGAGTTGTTCGTCGTGGAGGCCCAGGTAGTCCTCCCGTTGGAGATGCGGTGGTAACAGTCTCGGAAGATCTTACAAAGATAGCGACCACCACGCGCTCCACACCGTCGGGTGAATATACCATTGCCAACCTCAGGTCCGGTTTATACACGCTGGTGGTAGGGAATGGCAATGAATTTGCGAGCTCGGCTATGATGGTCGAAATCAAACCGGGGCAAGCCCCGGCTGCCATCGACATAAATATTGCTCCCAGCACATTATCCATAAAAGGATATGTTCTTCTCGATTCAACGAAAGAACCACTTAAAGATATACGTGTCGAGCTACTTGATCAAAATAAAAAATTTGTGAAATTTACGATTACCACGGATGACGGTCTGTTTACGTTTCAAAATCTGTCTACCGGGTTCCAGTATATTACAGTGCCGACAACAAATGAATTTACTCCCGCAACATCGGTCATTCAGGTGTTCGATAATGGTGCGATTTCGCCAACCATACCCACATTGTTTCTCACTCGCATAGGCGGTAATGGCGGCATTTTGGGACAAGTAATAGCCGCCGATACCAAACAACCTCTAGGATCTGTAACTGTCTCACTGCAGGGCTTCCTCACAACTCTGACTAATTCCAGTGGATACTTTACGTTCACCAACATTTCGTCGTTAAAACCCCCATATAAATTAGACTTTTCAAAAGATGGTTTCAACAAGCTCAGTGCTGATTACACAGTATCGAGCGATACTCAGGTATTTGCGATGGTTTCTGTTCCAAAGATTTTATCGTTAAAGGGATATGTTCTTCTCAATTCAACACGAGAACCGCTTAAGGATATATATGTCGAGCTACTTGATAAGAATAAAACCTTTGTGAACTCTACGCTTACCACAGATGAAGGCATATTTTCGTTTCAAATTGTATCTACCGGGCCTCAGTATATTACAGCGTCGAAGATAAATGAATACAGTCTCGCAACATCGGTCATTCAGGTGTTTGATGATGGCACGATTTCGCCGAGCACTCCCACATTGCTTCTGACAAGCATAGTTACTAGTAGCATCAAGGGAATAGTGACGGACGTCTATACCGGACTACCTATCAAATTTGTTACTGTCGGGCTGCAGGGATTTCCAACCTCTCTGACCAATGCGAGTGGAGTTTTTTCGTTTGACAACCTTCCGCCATCAAAACTTCCATATATATTGGATTTTAAAAAAGATGGTTACAATGAACTCACTGCCAGCTCCACAGTGTCGGATGCAACTCAAACCTTTAAGATGTTTCCCATTCCCAGCACTTTATCGTTAAAAGGATATGTTCGTCTCGATTCAACTCAAGAACCGCTTACGAATGTACGTGTAGAGCTATTTCCCCTGGATAAAAGTACTAACTCGCAATCTTCGAGTTCCTCAGATGTTACGTTTACAACAGATGACGGTCAGTTTTCATTTAAAAATATATCCACCGGGTTGCAGTATATTGTTGCATCAAAACAGGATTATGGTTCAGCAACATCGGTCATTCAGGTGTTTGACAATGGGACGATTTCACCGACCACACCCACATTGATTCTCTCTCGCCAAAGCGGTAATGCCAAGATTCAGGGACAAGTGGTGGATGCATATAGCGGACAGGGTCTCGAATTTGTCACAGTCTCACTGCAAGGATTCAACAGTGTGCTGTCCGATTATTCCGGAAACTTTTCGTTCGCATCACTGCCGGCGGGAATTTTGTATCAATTGGACTTTTCAAAAGAGGGTTTCAACAAGCTCACCGGCCACTGTACAGCAACGAGCGGAAGCGTTATAGTGCCATTTTATATGATTTATCAGCAGGAAAGTGGACTTGGCTCTATAGTCGGAAGATATATTGGCTCTGATTCTGCACACCCCTATACTGCCAAATTATATCAGATATCAAGAGAAACCGAACTTGATAGTCCGAGTGGCATATGGCATGTCAATCCAACACCCGTTAAAACGACGCAAACCGATATCCTAGCTTCATCGACGACCGGAATATACAAATTCACACACATTCCCGTGACTACGGCCACAGTGAGATATCTTGTTTTCGTTGGAAGTTATGACACCTCTGAGACCGAATATGTTATCGGCACAGCCAATATTGATCTCGCACCTTTAGTTAAGCCAGAGCAGCTTTGGGAAAGATATCCAATCGCTATTGCTTCTGGTACAACGTATTTTATTTCAAATCTGGAAAATTCAAACTAATAGAACAAGAAAGATGTTGAAAATCATGCGAAAACTTCCCTTCATTATATTCCTTCTCCTTCTCATCGCGGATGTAAGTTGCGTCAAAGCCTGGGAGTCGTTTCCCAAACCACTTGCTCCGCGCGAGATGTCTTCCGGAATGAATCTGAGCGGGTCTCATGGATTGCTTACAATCACTGCTCCGACATGGAATGCGTCTCAGACCTTCGGAATCATGGGAAGATACGGGACTTCCCATGGCAATATCGTTATGGCAAGCACCTCATATAGCATAGACAAACGCGAAAACTGGGAGGGAGTATCTTATTCTGCTCTTCCGAATCTTGAACTCACTCTCACGCATCTTTCCTTTGAGCGTTCCAGCAATCCGTATACAGGGGTTTTGAATGGGCCGGGCGAAGCCACGGCTTTTGGATTTGCCTACACTCTTCCGGAAAAGGACTTCTGTTTTGGTGGTTCCTTTGCCCCCATGACTGATTCAGCGCTCCAAAAAACAGACCACGCGCAGATTGAAAATCTGCGACATCTTTTTCTGACCGTCACCGAGGACCTGGCGACAAATACATACGGTTATCTACAATTTAAAGGTGGTTTTACTCGCACTCCTGGTTCGCCTCAAGCCGATGGCACCATTCAAAGCTTCTCATCAAGGAATTTCCTCGTATCAGGGTTGGGAATTGAGTATCGAGTACAGGAGCGAGCTTCATTTTTCGGCGAGATGGAGTGGTTCAATTATAACGAATTACTTATTAAGGGTGGTAGCCGTTTTACTGTAAACGGTGGTCTCCGCTTTAACTTCAATCAGTTTCAGGCGGAAATTTCCGCGACCGGTCTCACGCTTGATCCAGTCATCTATTTTGGTCTTACAGCTTCTCTTTGAAGCTGTTCGCGAATTATTTCCGACCAATTCCGACATTACTCTTGTCACATTACGGTGGTAATGTCATAATTCCCGATTAACCGGAGCTTCATGCAAAATTATTTGGCAGCAGTGCCAGGCTTACTTCGTCCATTTGTGGAAGCGGGTTAAAATCCGCCAATACGTGAAATATCGTGAATTTTACAAGACGCTCACTGGCCAGAACATTCGAAAGGTTAATTCTTGAACGGATCCATTGAATCAATCAATGATGAAGAGAAGGCATCGGTTGTGGCTTCTGCCGCACTCGATCCTCTTGCGATGTTTCTCTCAGATCCGGAGAGTCATCTTTCAGACATTTTGTATATTTATTTCCGAATTTACAAAAAGAGAGTTTTGTGGGGACTCATGGAGAGAATCCTCGCGGGAATGCATCTCACGGGGAAAGAGCATCTGCATATTGCCGATATCGGGGCTTCAATGGGTTTCGATGCTCTTTTTCTCATGCGGAAATGGACCGAAAACTTCCGACGCCCGCTTCCCTGTGCAAACGTTGAACTGACGCTGATTGAGGGTGATCGTGCCCTGATCGAGCGGGGAAAGGGACATCTAAAATCGGCATTCCCGCCCGATATCATATCTCACAAATATATTCACCAGCCACTCGAGGTGAAATTCGAACTTGAATCCGGAAGCCAGGATATTGCCATTTGTTCCGAGGTTTTGGAGCATATGGAGAACCCCGGGCAAATTCTTGAAGAAATTCATCGTATTCTTCGTCCGGGTGGCTATCTCATGGTGACAACAGACAACAGTCCCAGTTTTCTGAATTATATTCGCCGGATTCCGAGTTTTCTCCAGGGGCAGTATTCAAAACGATATGCCAGGCCCCAAAAAGAGGCGGAAACTGTGGGGACCTATACGTGGAAAGAAAAAGAATACAGGATTTATGGGCACATCAATCTGAATTCTACATCGTTTTGGGAACGATTGTGCAAGAAACAAGGGTTCGACTTGGTCTCGTATGGTACATATGAATCGGTTCGCAGAGGCGGAGGTGGCACAAACCCTCTTGTTATCGCAATGTATTTCGTCGTAGGAGCAATTGTTTCTATGCTTCCACGTTCTCTGGGGCGTTACTTCGGCGACACTACCGCGCTTCTTTTACAGAAACCACGTAAAAGTTAACGTTCAGACGCTCGTCGAAATCGTGCAATGCAAGCCATTCACCGACGGAGAATTAATTACCCTGGGCCGAACCGCAGGGTCATTTAATTCTCGACAGGTAGGGCAGCGATAGCCGGGCGCGGCGCGTCTTTTGCCACGAGCTTTCTCGGCGGGCCCGGCTGTCCAGCCCTACCATTCGTTGAAATCAGTCTATTCAAGCCATTATACGGTGGAGAATTAAATGGCCCTGGCTGAACGGGCGGTGTACTTGACACCGAATTGAGTAGTTTCGTATTATCTCTCATGTCTTGCAATGCAATGAATTGTATCGATGCTGAAAATATTAGTATTGATGCGCCTGTTGTAGAATTTTATAGGCTGTAGCAAACTGATGAATTCAGCATTGATGTGTGTCATTGCAAAATACTAAAAAAGACGGGGAGGTTTTCATGAAACGTTTTTCGTGTGTGATGATGGCTTTGGCTTTTATTTGTTTAGTTTCCGGGTCAGCTTTTGCTACGACGCTCACTCATGCTAAGGCAAAAGTGGAAATTACTGTTCCGGACACATGGAAATCTGCACAGGATGGCGATGTAATGACGCTTTCAGCTCCGGATGATTCCATGAGTGTAGTTTTCATGATCATGGATTCAGCAGCTGCTGACAAGGCTTTCGAGTCAATTGACAAAGACCTGGAAAAGAACCTTGGGCCGATAACGTGGGCAAACGATGGAAAAGCAATCGATGAAAAGATCAACGACATGCCGACCTCGGAATGGAATGGAAAAACCAAGGATGGGAAAATGATGGTTGATTGTCTTTCCATTGATACTCCTTCAGATAAAGCACTTGGTGTATATTGGTTTTCAACTGAGGAATCCGAAAAGAAGTATGAGGCGGATATCGCTACGATCGTCAAGGGTCTCAAGCCTTTGAAATAATAATTTTTTCAAATTCCGTAGTTAACAAAAGGTTAGAAGCAAAAAAACGAGGTCGCGTCAAGGCGCGGCCTCGTTTTTTTGCTTGGTAATATTCGTTTATAACAAGTCAGCTAAAACATATCTTATTTTCGGATTATATCTATCCCATAAAATTCGTGCGTGGTAGATATGTGGGTGATCCGGCGGATCGTCAGGTGAGTGGGTAAAAACATTTTGTGAATAGAATGAATTATCGAAATTTGGAGGCAGAGGATCATGAATCGTTGTCACCTTAGTATTTGTGCCATTATGGCGAGCCTTACACTGTGGCTGTTTATTCTGGAGCCGATTGTTCGTGTGGAGGCGATTGAGAGCCCTTCGGCCTATACGCTGCCTGAGGGCAACATTCCTATGTTCGGACTGGTTCCTCCCGTCAGGAAAGTCGGGATAACTCCAAAGCTGATTGATGCCGCAACCACGATTGAAAAGACCGTAAACGGCATGCAGGTGCTGAAGTATCTTGGCGTTAATCTTGACAAGGCACAGACGGAGTTTTTGAACCAGCATAAGTTTTTATTGCTCCCAAAGAGTGTCACATGCTTCAAGGGCAAGGTCGATTTCGCGGGCAATGGTCCAATGGCATGGGATGAAATGCTGGGCATGTTTGACGAGATTACAGGTTCGTCAAAAGAGTATGAGCGTTTGCCGGAGAATGCACATCTTGTCACTCCTGCGATTGTTTTGCACGCATTCCACAAATATATGGAAAATGTCCTGGAGCAGCTTGAAAAAACGGTTCTCCGCGAGACGCTGCTGCATTTTGTTGATGAAATGCGGCGTCGGGCGTTGGCTTGCAAGTGCGCGACAAAAGGTAATCTGGCTGAGCGATTTGAACTGATTGCAGCGCAGTTCACGGTTCCGGCAGTAATGTTGGAAAATTCGATTGCATCATTTGAGCGCCTCCCATATTCAGATGAAAAGCGCGTCGAACCCAGCGATGAAAACGACACACTTGCTAATGCAAAATCAATTCTCGGAAAGCAGCAGACGAATTTTTCTCACGATATCTACAATCGCATAGAGAAAGAGCTTGAATTGATCTACAAGGGGGAGGAGTTGTCCTTATCTCCCTTGTTCGGCCAGTATTCGAAAGACGGCTCTTTAAAATCCGATTACACACAATATACGCCGCGAAGTCATTATCGCAAAAGCTCAGCCCTTCGGGCGTATTTCCGAACCATGATGTATTGGGGACGCAATACATATCTCTTCGAGACGGCACCCGGCATCACCGATGCCCTGTTGATAAGTTATCTGATGGCGCATCCTGACGGGAATGACAGGACAATCGTCGATTCATGGAAGAAGATCATGGGGATAACAGGTTTCTTCGCCGGACCTGCCGATGACATTGGTTATGACGTCTGGCAAAAATTTGTAGTTTCCGCAAACAATAAACCCGTTTTTTCGCCGGAAACAGCGATCGATCCGGAGTTCATCAAAAAAGTTAATGCGCAACTGGGAAAGCTTGCACCGCCGAGAATTCTAAGCGATGTTGTCGAAACCGAAAACGTAGGCGAGATGACAAAGTCCGAACTTCTCGAAAAGACGAAGGGATTTCGTGTGTTTGGGCAGCGTTTTACCTTCGATGCCCTGATTCTCGGAAGACTGACAGCTGGTCGGGAAAAGACGTCAGTAAGGCTTCCATCCGCTCCCACAGCCCTGTTTATACCGACTGCTTTGGGTGACCGGCAGGCGCGGATGTTGAGTGAGGAGTTCTATCGGGAGACACTCAAAACAAGCGATGACGATCTGAAGCTGTTTCGCAATCTGCTTGACAAGGTTACGGCTGAGTTGGGGCACGTCAAAGATGATGAGTGGTTTCTGTCTGCGGCGGCGGCCTGGTTGCGTGTTCTTGGAACGATGACGGGGACTTATGGCGCCGGATATCCGTTATACATGCGTGACCCCCTCTTTGCCATCAGGCAGATTCAGGAGTTTCTGGGCTCTTACACGGAATTGAAGCATGACACGCTGTTGTATGCAAAGCAGAACTATGCCGAATGCGGTGATGGCGGAGAAGATATGAAGGTTCCGCCGGTCCCGAAGGGGTTTGTTGAACCAAACCTTCCATTCTGGTATGAGCTGCAAAGGCTGGTTTGCTATTTTGAGTCCGGGTTAGCAAGTGAAACGTCTTTTGCCGCGGAGCGCGAACAATATGGAACTTTGGGTAGTTTCAGGGAAACCATCGATTTTCTGACTGACCTTGCTGAAAAGGAGTTGTCGGGCCGCACGATTACTGACGATGAATACGAGAAATTGAGACTGGTGCAGTTGTCATATATGGCCAAACCCTTCGGCGATGTCATATTCAGTCGTGATGAAGATTATTATTCGGCTCTGGTTGCGGATATTCACACCGACGCCGATAAGGGAAATATTCTGTATCAGGCGACTGGTGAGCCATATGTAATGCTGGTTCTTGTGGGCAACGAGAAGGTGGCGCGTCTTACCATCGGCATCACATATAATCATTATGAATTCTCGGAGCCGCTTGGAAAACGCCTTAATGACCACGAGTGGCAGGAGAGGGTCTATCATCAACATGATCAACTGCCCGTCAAAAACACGTATTACAAATCGATCATAGTTGGCAAGAATATGTGAGCAGTCGGCTTTTTCCGAAACACGTAACATTTCCCCGTCACGTGTCAACGGGGATTTTCTTCGTCATCGCATTTTCCGGGTGGCTGATTTCGGTTCTGGGTGCTCCGTTTCCCCCCTTGTATCCTGATCGTGCTCCTTTTGATCAGGCTATCCGCGAAAGTAATGGTGAGGCACTGTCGCAGCCCGTTACAGGAATAACAGTACCTCACCATCTTCTCGCGATTGATTTGATCGCTGACGTTTTTCAGCGGATACGAAACCTTTCTTGCCGACGGATCATTATTTTGGGACCGGACCACTTTTCTCGAAGCGTCACGCCATTTGCTGTGTGCGACCGTGATCTGATGACCTGTTGCGGCCTGGTGAGAATAGCCAGTTCCGACGTCGGGGAACTGTTGAAACTCCCCCTGGTGTCCTCCTCGAGTCTGTTTTTCCATGAACATGCCGTTCAGGCTGTGGTGCCATTCTGCGCACGTTTTTTTCCGGATATCCCTGTGCTGGCGATTGCAATTCGCAATAATTCGCGAAGAAGTGACTGGGATGCTCTGTATAATTTATTAGCACCACTTGCCGGGACCGGAACCCTTGTTATACAGAGTACCGATTTCTCGCATTTTCTAGCAGCATCCGAAGCCCGCAAGTGCGATCAGGAAACGCTAAGTGTTCTTGGCAGCCAGAATGCGACGCGTGCCGGGGAATTATCCCAGCCCCGGAATATTGATTCGCGGGGAGCGCTCTATCTGCAAATGCGCCTTCAGCGTGAGGTAAGCAGAGCAGTGCCCATGGTTCTCGCTAATCGCAATTCCCAGGAGTATTCGCCATTACCGGTCGCGAGGACCACCAGCTATATTGTTGCGTTGTATTTTCCCATCAGTCTTTCGTCGCCCGATATGCCCGGGAACAGATGATGACCTTAAAAGCCACTGTGAATGTCAAAAAAAAATCCATCCGAAACCTATTTGACAATTACCCTGCTTGTCCATCACCATGCTATACCAATTTGTCAGTCGGTTCGTTTCGATTTTGTTCAAGGTTATTCAATGAAAGGCGCGTTGCTCGTATTAAATATGGATTTTTGTTCTTTCCAGCCCATTTAATGCGCTTTCACACCAGAGCCTCGGATGTTACTATGACAAATTCATCTCACTTTTATATAAGTCATTTTTTTTGTCTGGATTGTGAAAAGGAGAGATTTCATGGAAAATGGGACAGAGTTGCTGGAACACATGGAACATGCGGCGCATGCAGGTGGGCATGAAGATCACCATGAACATAAAGAGCCTCATGACACCGGACGTCGTCCGGCGGATAGGTTCCCGACGTTCGTTGGTATTACCATGGCCATGCTTGGGGTATTACTGGCATTTTCCGCCGCAAAGGTCGGTGGCGAAAGAACAGAACTCGTAAAAACTATGGTTGAGCAGCAGCATGCTCACGCCAAATACCAGGCTCAGGATATAAAGCATCGGACGGCGGTTATCAGCTTACGTCAGAACCATGCCACACTTGCGTCCGGGGCACTCGAACTCTTTGAAAATCAACTCAGGAAAATCGAAGAGGAGAGCATTCCCGAAGTTCAGAAAAATCCGGGTGCCGCTGTCGGAGTAACCACGGCCATACGGTCAGTCCGCCTTCTCGGACACAATCTTCTGGAAAAGTTAACTCCCAAATCGGAGGATATGATACTTATCGCGAAAACGGTAAATCGCTATTATGCTGAAGCTCAGGCGGCCAGTGCGTGGGTTGAATCGTTTAATCCTGTTATAAACGCCCATCTTGAAGGCCAGGAATCCTATGAACTGTCTCAGCTTTTTGCGGAAGTAGGCATTGTTATGGCGTCAATTGCGCTTCTGCTCAGGGTCAGAGCTGTGTGGATCATTTCGATATTATTGGGAATCTACAGCCTTGGTAACATGGGCAAAACTTATCATGAATTGACCAAAGAGCTGTATCACGCTGAAGAACATGTTGAACATCTTGGAAAAGCTTATCGTGATCTGAGAAACGCTGGGAAAACGACGGAGATTGACCAAGCTCTTGTTGATGACGTTCTGGCCATGTATGGTGAAAAACCGGAACCTCGGAACGTTGTAAACAGCGATCATGCAGCTCATGGAGAGCAAAATACTAGGTCGACTCCTGAGGAGGGGCAAAAGGAGTAGCAGGCGGCTACGTGGAATCAGTAGAAACGCACGGATAAAGTGATTAACAATAATCAGCCCGAGAGATTCTCCCGGGCTGATTTATATTTTACGTGATGCATTACCAGCGCAGACGCCAAAAAGAATTCGGAGGATAAATGGAAGTATAGTTTTGGGTAGGAATTTTCGGACTGGCCTTTTCAGTAGGTGACAGAAGTTTTTCGTTATTATTATCCATTTGATTTGTGGCAGATTCTTCAGGATACTGGAGTCCAAGTTCCATTTTTCCATCGACATTCTTTCTCGCCCAAACCAGGTTGGCTTGTCGATCATCCTCGTGATCGCCGATTTTTACACGCATAGAAATTCGAACCGGCTCGGATAGTTGAAGACGGATTCCACCGTCAGAGAAATTCAAGGATTGGGGAGTGGATCCGACATATTCCATGGAGATCTGAGTGGGGCACTGAACATACTGCCTTTGATCAATCCGCTTTTCCTGAAACAGAATCTCGTTCATATGTTTTTTCCTCCTTTCTGTGGGATGAGATTTTGGCTGATATCGGGCTGCTACATGGGAACTCTCAAGTGGAAGCGGTTCTCTGGTCTGTATGAACTTCAGGGAGCGCTTTTAATCTTTTCCAAAGAAAAAGAGGGGATTATTTTCCGATAATATAGATGTGCTATGAGATAAATATATTCTGTTTTTGAAAAAGTGCGAAACTCAACTTATTTTCGAAAAGCAGAGTTATCCGCTTTTCGGAATGTGAGTATAATCTTGTTTGGAGGATTGAACGATTGAAATCAAGCTTTTTACAAACATTGGCCATATTGTTCGCAGTGATGGCCGGCATTCCAACTCTGTTGTATGTCGGTATTTCCATCGAGAGGCGCGGACAGGAGAACCTCGATAGATGCAGTAACAACCTCCGATCCATAAAGTATGCAATGGAAATGTTTTCGATGGATAACGACGGATATCCGGCGAAGCTATCGCTCCTGGCACCGGATTATCTGAAGAGAAAGGAGGATCTCATCTGCCCGGCTGCAGGGGTGGATACTTATTCAGGCGGCTATACATTCAATCATGGTGTTCCTACGCCACCGGGAGAGAATGTTGTGAGATTGGCCTCCGGTTCTCAGCCTGAATACAGCATTGTCTGCAAAGGCCACAACCACAGGGTATTCGACTACTGGTTTTGGTTTATACCTGTGTTCAAGGACCTCGTGGATGAGCCTTCACTCGACTCCAAGTTGGGAGTTACGTGCAGTAAAAAATACCATGGATTCACCGACTGATGCGAAAAACCGCAGCAATTGTCAACATGCTCGATCTCAATTTTTATAACACGAATTCGTGAGTAATCGGCAGAGCCGCCAATAATCGGAGGTCTGCGATTACTCACCCTTGTCTTTCAGATCAGGATTTTCCCATGCAGACCTGAATGATGAATTCCGGCTGAATTTTTCAATTTCGGCGGTCGCTTTGCGGATGGGCGAAAGAATTCCCGGGCCGCCCACGCATCCGCCCGGGCAGGCCATCCCCTCGATAAGATTGGCCTCCAGTTCCTTCGACAAAGCCCGCTTCAACATTGTTCGGCAGTCGGCAAGGGAGTCGGCCGATGCAACAACGACCGAGGCCTCCGGGTGATGGTGTTCAATCTGCATCTTCAGAGCGGCAGCAACTCCGCCACATACGGCATAGTTGCGACCTGACCCCGAAACAGGTCCCGCTTCGGCTTCCCCGGCAAGTTCGACCAGATCAATGTCGGCGGCAACAAATATCGCGGCCAGCTCCTCGAAGGTGATCACAAAATCGATATAAGGGTCCAGTTCCGGACGCAGGCACTCGGATTTTTTTGCTGTGCAGGGACCGATGAAAGTCACACGGGCTTCAGGAAATCGCTCCTTCACGCGTTTTCCGGCCGTGGCCATGGGAGTATACGAATGAGAAATATTTTCAGCCTCCTCGGGAAACTCTTTGCGAGCCATATCTACCCAGGCCGGACAGCAGGATGTGCCGAGAAATGGCTGTTTTTCCACAATCACCTTTTTGTACCATTCCTCACTCTCTTCGACAGTTGCCACATCCGCGCCGAAGGCGACTTCAAAGACATTCCTAAATCCGAGTCGGCGAATTCCAGCCAGGATCTGTCCCGGACTGACAAACGGACCAAATTGGCCCACAAAAGCCGGAGCGACAATGGCATACATGGGTATACCATCGCGCAATGCCATTATCATCTGGGCGAATTCGGATTCATCGGCGATGGCACCAAATGGGCAGGCCACGATACACATTCCGCAGCGTACACACTTGTCGTAATCGATGCAGGCGCGCCCCGTCTGATCGCTTCCGATGGCTTTTACTCCACAAGCGACGGCACAGGGTCGATCGAATTTTACAATGGCGTTATATGGACACGCTTTTTCGCATAATCCGCATCGGATACATTTATCGCCGTTTATGCGAGGAGAGTGGTGTTCGAGGTCGAAGGCTCGAGCAGGGCAGACCAGGGTACATGGATGAGCTATGCATTGCCGGCAGTTGCTGGTAACGCGAAAAGCCTTCGAGGGACACTTCTCACATGCCTCGGGAATAACACGCACAATCTCGTGAGTGCGCACTTTCTCAGGTTTTAGAATCTGCTCTATTCCCTCTGATGCCGGACCGCTGAATTCTCCATGCCGTCTTGGCAGCCCCAGGGCGAGACGAACACGTTCCTGTACTATGGCTCGCTCCCGGTATACGCAACAACGATACGTCGGATCCGCCTTGTTTATGACTCGATACGGTATTCTGCCAACCTCTTCTTTGATCAGGGAAAGGTTGTGATAATCAGCTTGCCAAAAGAGTTTTGCTATTTCGACGAACACCTTGCGGCGAATGTCGACCATATCGGTATACAGGCCCCGTGACAAAGGAATTTCCACTTTCATTTCTACCCCTCCGTGATGGCGGCAAGAACCTTGTCCAGAGTGGCGCGGCCGATAATCTTTCCATTGACCGAGACGAGGGGAGCATTATCCGGCTTGCACGCACGATTGAAACATTTGGCTGTGGCAAGGTTTATACGCCCTTCAAGGCTCGGATCATGTTCGAGAAAATCATAAATCTGCAATCCGCCTTTATAGGAGCAATCGGTGCCGACACAGACGATTACCTCAACCATTTCCCACCTCCCGATCCCTTGTTTTCAGGGGATATCTGATAATGCCACCAAGTTAACACATAATTACTGGTCAGGAGTATAGAGCGTCGCAGAAAGCAGGGCAAACGGGAACTTTTTGCTGTCGCAGAGCACGGGCAGAGGGAGGTTGCTACGCGCTCAGATCTCGCGTGCTGTGTCGGTTCCCTCGCCGTAATTCGGGGACATTCCGGTCGTTCTTCGAAACCCCGCAGAGTCGCCATCCCTGGCGACTTGCGAGGCGGCCGCCCTTCGTGGGCGACCGCGAAGAACGACTCGGATGTCCTCCTCATACGGCTCGGACCGACACGGCAGCGCTCGACAGTCGCGCTTCGCAATCTCCCTCTGCCCGCTTCCAGCCTGGATAAAGTTCCCGTTTGCCCTGTCGCGGAAAGAAGGGATGCATGTTATACTTTTTCGAAAAGAGGCGGCCTTAATTTATGGAACTAATATCTGCTTTTTCTTCAGAAAATAGTATATTGACTTATGTAAGCATTACACGTGCCAGAATCGTTATGAATGTTTTGACTTGCTCTATCCTTCTTTTGTTTATGGTCTGTTGCGCGGGAGCGCACGCAGCATCGGCCGCGTTCATGTCCGGCATAGATGTGTTGGAGCAGGCAGACTTCGATGTCCTGAAAGGCAAGCGAGTTGGGGTCATCACAAACCAGACCGGCGTGGATAGACAGGGCAGCAGCACAGTGGACGTGCTGTTCGCTTCAAGGAAGCTATCTTTAGTCGCCATCTTCAGCCCCGAACACGGCTTCCGCGGCGACCAGACCGGAGGCGCCCTTGTCGGGAATGCTACAGATACTGCTACGGGGCTCCCGGTATATAGTCTTTATGGGAAGACCCGCAGACCCACTGACGAGATGCTTAATGGAATCGACGCACTGGTTTTCGATATTCAGGACGTGGGGGCTCGATTCTATACATATTTGAGCACCATGGGCCTGTGCATGGAGGAAGCCGCCAAACGTGGTATCGAGTTTGTGGTCCTCGACCGTTCCAATCCATTAGGCGGTGAAATCCTTGAAGGCCCGGTATTAGAGGACGCGCACGAGTTTACGGGTTATTTTCCGGTGCCCATTCGTCATGGGTTGACTCCGGGAGAAATGGCCCGCCTGCATATGGATCTCAAGAAGTTGAAACTGAAGCTTACGGTGGTCCCGCTCAAAGGTTGGACCCGTTGCATGCTCTACGATGAAACTGGCTATCCCTGGGTAAAACCATCGCCCAATATCCGAAACCTTGACGCGGCTTTGCTCTATCCCGGATTAGGATTGTTCGAGTCCAGCAATATGTCTGTAGGTCGAGGTACAGAGTCGCCATTTCTTTGGTTCGGGGCTCCATGGCTTGAAACTACAAGCCTGCTTCAAGTCCTGGAGTCAGCGGCTATTCCAGGTCTGCGTTTTACCGCAGAGATCAGGACTCCTACAGATGATATCTATTCAGGCAAAGTTTGTCAGGGAGTCCGTATAGAAGTGCTCGACCGTCACCATGTGCGCAGTCTGGATGTCTTCGTGCGTGTCGTCTGCGCCTTGCGCGACCAGAAGACCGCCGCTTTCCTGCTGAAAGGGCAGGAGGCTGCGCTCATGGTCGGGAACAACATCTATAAGGCGGTTTTTGATTCCAAAGACTCACCGGAAAAGATTCTGGCTGATTTTGAATCCAGCTGGCGCAAGTTCGATTCCAACCGCCGGAAATTTCTTCTCTACTAAACTGATCGATCGCTTTTCAATGTGTCTTTAATTCAAAAAAATGTTCGTAATTATGAGTTACGGGCGACCCGGTAGGTCGCCCGTAACTCATAATGAATATGACGTGATTGGTATTAGTTTGGGTTCATTATTGAAATCAGGGTCTCGTCGTGAATGTTCTGAGGATTGCGTTGGTCAGTTTCGTGGAGATGCTGTCTGCTCTGCACAATGATGTGTTCACGATGCTCATCGTGTATTTGTGACTCGGCAGAAGTTGATGAGCAGTGCCGCTTCCGATCAGGGAAATGGTAACGATGCTGCATGACCCGAAAGGCCCGCTTGCGAGAATCGGGTTGGCAATCGCGAGTTCCCCGTTTGCATCGCTAAGTGTAAAAAGATTTCCGCTGGTAACGTCTGTCATTGAGAAAAGCCAGCCTGAAGTCGCCGAAGCTACGACATTACTGAAATGCAGGGTGAATGACGCGGTTGGATATGATACATCCGTTACATCAGCTGACAAGGTAGCAAGAGCTCCACCTGATGCAATATAATTGATGGCTTCGAGATAAAGCGATTGAGCGCCGCTGGTAATGGGACTGGTTGCGGAAGCTGTGCCGGAAAGCGTCGTCAGAATAAGACCTCCGGTTGTCGCATCACGAACCAGCTGGAAGACGACCGTGTTTGCCAAAGGCATCGTGGATGCGTGGGGCGCCTGATCATTGGCTGAAAGCATCGCTATGGAGACGACAGTCTGTCCGCCTTCCACGAGTTCCACGTTGTTTATGGTTTTCGCTGTTTCACTCCAGGCTGCACCCAGGGTTGTTTTGGCGAAGGTTTGAGCGAAATTGATCGTTGCCGTGGCGGAAGTGGAATCAGTTGCGACGCTGGATGGAGGATAATCTGTGCCATTGATGCGTAATGTAAAATCTTTCCAGTATGTAGAGCCCTTCACGTTGGCCATTGCGATTCGTGAGGCCGGCATCAGGAAAGACGCTCCCATGGCAACATAAGATGTTGTCACGGAGGCGACGCCGACGCCATCGCTGCAACCGCTACTTGTTATAAAAATCAGAAGAGCAAAAAGTAAACAAAGAAGCCGACGCATTTTATACCTCCGGAAAATTATGAAATGAATGTTCAAAGAAACTTGTATGATCATTGATAACACATGGCGAGGAATAAAAGGTGTTAAGAATCGTGAAGGGACACATAAAAATAAAATTCCGATATTTTTTTGGTAAATGTGGTCGTTGTTCAAAGTCACTGCGTGTTTACCTGATTACCAGCCGATCTATTGCATCCGTGATTATGGCAATGGCACTCAGGAATCGGGAAAAAAGAGCCTCTGCAGCCTCCGGCGTCAGACAATCGTTGGAGCGCAGACCCTCGACCTCCTGGACTGGCCTGGCATCGAATCCGAAGCGTACAGACGCTGCTTCCAGTGCCCGTTCTCGCGGCAAAATACCGTCTTGAGTAAGCGCCAGAGCCACTCGGACAATGTCGCGCGTATGTCGCCCCATGCTCCATAGTAAACGCGGGAGATCCCGGCCACGTTGTGACAGGTAGCCGCGCCGCAATCGCAGAAGCATATTCCGGATTTCCTGCTCACAACGCAGTCGCAGTGCCTCTGCCGGAATCGAAACATTTTCGAGAATGTCGATCCCGTATAGGACCTTTCGCTCTTCCCGCATCGAGAAAAACTTCCCGGCAAATGCATCGGCAGAGCATTTGAGTTCATCCGGTGTCAGCAGCATCGGGGAAATCCCGAGTCGGAGGCTCTTGTCAAATACAGGCATGAGCTTTTGCATCTGTGCCACATCAATTGTGCGCAAGACGAGAAGTAAATTTACATCACTTTCGCCGCTGCAAAAGTCGCTACGTGCCGCGCTTCCGTAGAGAATCACAGACACCAGATCGGTCCCGAGCGCTTCGGACACGGATTTAACAAAAAGCGTTATTCCATCGCGTGTTTCCGGAGGCAGTTGGGAAAGAGCCGCAGAGAGATCTGTCATTGGAATTCTCCTCAGTGTCTATCAGTGGGCAAACAGCTTGATTTCGCAGGGTAATATCGCATGGGTGGAACAGTGATAGCGGGAATAATATGTGCCTCAGACTGTTTGCCGGGCGAGTGATGAGCAATCCAGCAGCCCGGATCGGCGCGAAATGGGTCACCATGAATCGCGTAAGAGAGGCATCTTAGACCGCCTTCACAAAGACCCTGGTAAAGACATTCCTCGCAACCGCGTGCAGGGCCACGAAATTCGCGAAGGCTTCGAATAAACGGGTTGTCATGGAACGCGTTAAAGAGACCATTGTCTTCGATCGAACCACATGGCACGGGAAGTCTTCGACACGGAACGATGGTGCCGTCGGCGAGAACGGTAAGCAAAGACCTGCCGGCAGAGCATCGGTATGGTTTTCCCCGTCCTTCATGGAATTGTAGAGCTCTATGAAAAGACATGTCAGTGTTGCGACCATATCGCGTGTGGATCTCATCGCAGCTGTGTCGCATCAGTTGAAAAAAAGATCGCGTTTCTTCAGGGCTCAGCAATTCGTTTTCGAATGCACTACCTCGCCCGGCAGGTATCATTCGATCTGCCCAGATTCGCCTCACTCCAACTTTCGCAGCAAACTCCGCAACAGTGGAAATATCTGAAGTATTTGCGCGATGCGCAGTGAAGGCCAGAGATACTGGAATATCAAGTGCTCGCATGGAGCTTATGCCGTTGGCGGCTGCCGCAAAACTGCCTTTGCCGCGAATTCCATCGTGCATAGCCTCGGCGCCATCAATGCTTACCTGTACATAGAGAGGCTTGGCGACTGCAATTCGTCGCGCTATTGCCGGGGTTACGAGAGTTCCATTGGTGAGAATCGATATATCAAGCCATGAACTTTCGTTGCCGCAGCATTCCAGCAGATCAAAAAAATCCGGGTGTAACAGTGGTTCACCGCCAGTAAGACGCAGTTCGCAGCGCAGTGAAACTTCGGGGTGGTTTCTCTGCAGATTGGAAACAAGCTGATGGCATTGGCGCAGAGACGCGAAAAACCGGTCGCGAGCGATCACATTCTTCCCGGCATCGGACTCATAGCAATGCCGGCATCTCAGATTGCAGGCATCAGTCAAATGCCACTGCAGAACGAATCGCGAAGAACACGATAACGATGCGGTTTTAGCGAATGTCTGCGGGAAAGTCGAATAAAACAGCGAGGAAAGCCATGATCCGATCATCCGCCACAACCTCCGCAGCCTCCACCACAGCCTCCGCCGCAGCCGCCGGAGCCTCCTCCGCTACTGGTGTCCTGGGGTGGGTTGAAATGACTATAGAAAGCATAGCCGGAAATACCGCTACTCAGGGCCTCCAAGCCGAAAATAGCGAGCACCATGGCTGATGAAATGCCATCCGGGAGAGATTTTTTATCAAGCGATTGCTTGATCCAGTCGAACCGCGACTCAAGATCTTTGAGCACACGTTCGCCTAAATTCGTAATTGGATTGATTGGGTTACACTCCATTATCATTGCATATGCTGCAAACGCCAGCTCAAGAATGAGGAAGATAACGGGTTTGTCGTTCATTATACCTAATACGAGTTTCGTGCAACCGGGCAAAAGGATGAGAGCCATACAGCATAAAAATCTCAACCATTTGATTGAATGTCCTTGTGTTTTATGTATAAAGCCGCGCCGTATAAGATCTCGGCGAAACTGGATGCATAGCGTTTCGATGAGGCTAACCAGGGAGCTGTCTCTGAGAAGAGCTCGGCCGCTCATTGGTGCGCTGAGTTCTCGCATGAGCGACCGTTCGAAAGTCGATAATGGCGGCAGATGCGCTCCGCGTTTAGCCACAAACATCCCTTTTGATTTGCGGCCTAATGTAAACGAAGTACTCGACATATTCGTGTCAAATTCGATCGCTTCGATCTCGACGAGATGATAGAGAGTCAACTGAATGACCAGAGTGACCCCGCCTCTCAAATATGCAATTTCAATCGGATCGAGACTAGACGTGTCAGGCACGGATTTCAAACGCGTCATATCCAGTTTACAGACAAAAAAAGCGATGATGAGACATATGACGATAAAGATGGCATTCAACAGAAGAAATTCCGGGCCCGGAATAAGTCTCAGTTCCTCAAGCATGATGACATATTATACCAATCAAAATGTTTACGTGCACTCCACGGGCGATCCACCCCACGGCAATCGCAAACCCCGAAAATCCCGGAA
The DNA here is from genome assembly GCA_015233155.1 of Candidatus Rifleibacteriota bacterium. Taxonomy (GTDB): domain Bacteria; phylum Muiribacteriota; class Ozemobacteria; order Ozemobacterales; family Ozemobacteraceae; genus JADFYG01. The sequence continues at coordinate 51,733 of JADFYG010000018.1, read as the reverse complement.
TGAATGAGGTGAAATCGCATTTACCAACCGGTCGTGATAATTCGCTCCAGGACAACGCTGCGTCGTCTCGTAATGGTTGCTGAGCACCTCGTCAGACCATTTCTGGCGGCTTCGCTACTGTCCTTCCGCGAATTATCACGACCTTGTTTTCATAAATAAGGCTAACCTGACTTTTTTCGAAGGACCATTTTTTCACACCTTCGGCGGTCGCGCCTTGGTGAGAATTAAATGGCCATGGATCCATCCAGGGCAAACACACACTTTTTCGCTCTCAGTCAGTGTTTTTTCTTGTGTGTGCCGTCTTCATTGTCATCTCGACCGACGGAAGAGATCTCAAAACTGGCGATTATTTGGGTGACTTTGATAACAATGTTGATGATCTTTTCTCAATGATTTTTGATCGGGCATGTGGCCCTTATTGAATAATATCGATATTGTTTTCTTATCGGACTTGAAGCATGTAAGGGCACATTGAATTTTGTTTTTTCGGACGCAGCGCGTCGTGTCTCGTCGAAATAATTGACGTCATATGAACAAATTTCATGGGCTCTTCGTATAACAGGGTCATCTCTGAATTCAATCTTCAGAGCATTGCTTGCTCCGTCCGGCACAGAATATTTAGAGAAATTCAGAACGAGATGGGCGACACAGTCTTTGGGGCAATTCTTCAAACTGGCTTGAATAACTGCATTACCAGGAACCTTGTCCGACTCAAAATGAAAGGATGTGCCTTCTAGCACCAATTTAATGAAGCATTCTGGAGCCGGATGCTCCAGTGATATATTTACTTTTCCACGATCGAGGAATATACCGTTTTTTTCGCCAAAGTGCAGATCCTCCAGGATACGAAAGTCAAACTCAATGCTCGTACCAAGTGCGTTTACGACGCGACGCTCATTGAACGGTCCTATAAAGAGCGGGCTTCTTGAAACCCCAGTTTGCATGACCCAGCGGGGAACAAGAATCTGGTTACCAGCCTTGTCAGACATTCCGCCTTGCGCAAAAAAATACATGATTTCATCGATACTTCCGATTGAGACGCCTGTTATGGCTGCGTATTCCTTTCGCATGAAGCCCGGCAGTGGGGCAATCATTTTCGCAAATCTCCAGGCTCTCACCCATGAATCATGGGCTTTTGCCCAGATATAATGCTCTGTCAGGTAATTCTCAGCCATGCCTGAAACCGGCATCTTCTTTTTCTCATCCGCGGCTTCGAGGATATGTTTTGTGAAAGCCATTCCCGCTCCATTAAACAGTTTGGTTTTTTCATGGAGAAGTATGTCAAGCCATTCTACAGTTCTCTCCGTCAGAGACTCGATGTATACATGTTCTGCAACTGCATCTAGCGGTGGTTTGCAGTATCTTACCCAATCTACCGGACGAACTGAAAGCTTCAGGCCTTTTTTTTCCGCTTCAAAGAAAATTATATGTTGGAATTCATGCCAACACGTATTCAATCTCGAAATTCCCCTGATGTATTCGAGGGATTGATTTTTGGGGAATTCAATTCGTCGATATCCCCATTCCGGCATACGTGCCGTTTCGGCGGAATCAAAAATAATTCTGTATTTCCCTTCTCCGAAGGGCTTCGCGAGATACATTCGTAGGAGTTTTTCAGGTATTGCAATGTTAACAATCTTCGGATTTGCATTACCAATCGGGGTGTCAGACAGGATTTTCTGAAAAGTGCATATTCGATCCAGAAACCACGTCTGGAGAATCGTCTGGACTGTATCCTGTCTTTGAGCATTTGGAGACATTTCTGAGCAGACCAGTGCCTTCCCGGCATTAAGCTCCACATGCCCGGCGTCGGCGAAAGAAATGCCGGAAATGAACTGAATCATGACTGCAAAACAGATGATTCTGATAGTTTTGATATTTATCGCGAAGCCGGCAATGCGATATTGCAACCTATGAAATAGTTGCGGGCACCTTCGTGAAGCATTCCGGTTTCGACACTTTTAAGAGCATTTTCAAGCCGGATACCGGCTGCTGAATGACTCATTGACGCTAACAGCTGAAGATTTCCGAATAATAGTTTCAGCATCTCTTCTACCGTTGCCGAGTCAAGCGATGCGCGCGTAACCAGGAGAGCCCGAAGACCGACGGTGGAAACGGCGGGGTTTTCCGAACCATACAAACCGGCGGGAACGGTTTCCGCGGACCAGAACGGATATGTTTCGGTCAGCCGGTGTTGTTGTTCGGATGTGAAGCTTAACAAGCGGATGGGTAAGCGGGCCGCAAGGTTTGTAAAACCTTCAGATGGCGCCGCCCCGGTAAAGAAAACCGCATCAGCCTCGCTATCGGCTATTGCGGCGGTAGCCTTTGTGAAGGGAAGATATACCGCTGAATAGTCACTGGAAGATAATCCAAGGGTTTCCAGGATCATGGAGGCATTGATAGCCGACCCGCTGCCGCGCTCGCCGACGACTATACGGTGTCCGCGCAGCTCACCGAGTAATCGAATCGAAGAGCTGGCGGCAACAGCCACCTGAACTACCTCCGCATGCAAGGCAGTCAGAACTCGCAAATCGGAAAAAGGATGACCGGCGAAAGCTCTTAATCCGTGAAATGCGTCCCAGGCAAGATCACTTTGAACGAGCGCCAATGCCAGATCACCACTACGCAGATACTCCAGATTCGCCAAAGAGCCGCTCGTCGGCTCAGCGATTGTCATAATATCGTCGAAATGCGCGTTAAATAAGCGCGCTAAAGCGGCCCCCAGCGGAAAATAAGCTCCGTTAATGCTGGCCGTGCCTATACCAAAGAATCGTCTTACCGGGGTAAAGTGCAGGCTTTCAAGCTCGTCGGCAATCAGCGGAAAAGCCGAAAGAAATACACATAACACGAAGACACATTGTCGCCAGCGGAGTCTCATTTCATGTCTCCGGTAATTGTTTCATCCCAGACTGTGACGCAATTGCGACCGCGATGTTTGCATGCATACAACGCCTGATCGGTATGCTTGACCAACTCCATCTTTGTGGCTGCCATACGCGGGAATTCGGCGACGCCGATGCTGATTGTAACCCTTAACGGTTCTGTGTGGCCGGGGAAGGGGTGAGTTTCAATCCGCTCACGCAAGCGCTCGGCAAACAGCCTTGCAGGCTCCGCCAGCGTGTGGCTGAGTATGATCGCGAACTCTTCGCCACCATACCGGCATGGAATATCAGTTGGTCGGACAGTCTCTTTGACCAGTCGCGCAGTCTCGCGTAGTACAGCATCTCCAAGTTGATGTCCGTATGTGTCGTTGAATTTCTTGAAATGATCGATGTCGAACATAACCAGAGAAAACACTTCCTGATGTCGTTTGAACCGGCTGATCTCGTCATCAAGTTTCAACTGAAAATACCGATGGATAAAAAGACGTGTTAAACCATCTGTAATCGCCAGCTCATGCAATTTTGCATTTTCGATCGAAAGTGCAGTCTGATTGGCAATACTCGTCATGAGTTCCATGACATCGCCCAGAAACGGAGAAGGCTCTCTGTCTACGAGGTTGATCACTCCGCATGCTTTGCCCTGAATCAGCAATGGCACACACAACAAATCCTTGGGGGGTTCAAGCAAATCATCGCCATATGGTTTGAAACGCTCGTCATTGGCGCAATCCATGGAAAGGATTGGTTGACCGGACTGGGCTACGATGCCTGCGATCCCCTCTCCGAGTTTCAGATTAATATGCTCTGTGGGCGCTTTATCGGGTTTGTCGGATTTGTCACCCAACTGGACGAATTCCCGAACACTTTTCAGGCGCAACTCCAGACCACTTTCGTCGATCAATTGAATTGAACCGCGTTTGGCAAGAAAAATAGTCACGATGTAAGCCAAAGTCTGATCGAGGGCCTGTTGATAGCTCTTCGCCTGATTGATGATCTCGGAAATCTTGTATAAAGCCGTAATTTCGAATACTTTCTTTCGAATATTGGAAGTCATGCGATTGAAGCAAGAGGCGAGAAAACCGATTTCATCTTTCCGATTTGCCGGAACACTGACGTTCAGATTTCCCAGGGCCATCTGGTTAGCCGTGTGAGCAATGCGGTTGATCGGCGAAGCTATACCAATGCTGAACATGGTTCCGAATAAAAAGGCAACAAGACAAACGCCCACAACAACAAAGATAACATTGCGCCGCAATCGGTCTACCCCGGCGTAGACCTCCATTGCGTCCTGGACAACGATCACACGCAATCCGAAACGCAATATGGGCAGAATCAATGCGACTTTCGTAATGCCGGTTTCGGTGCCAGGAGCGATATCGTAAGCACCAAATGGAAGCTGTAGCAAACCGTCTATCAATGCTCGTGGAAAATCGGTCTGTCCAAGAATGTCTTTTCCTTCCCGTGTCACCAGATGATAGCGGAAACTTGTGCCAAACGCTGCTCCTTCAAGGGTTTTACGCAATTTCTGCATAGAAACGGTGCCAAGTAAGGAACGGCCGGTCCCATCTTCCGTTGTGGCCCGAAAGACGAACGAACCCGAAATGAACTGAATAGTCGAATTACTGCCAAGCATCCCGCGCTCGACATCAGACAAAACAGGTGATGATGCGTTTTCCGCTCCCGCGTTAGCCAGGATGCTGCCCTCCGAGGCACACAATACTAATCTTTCGATAAATTCGTATTGCCTGTGCAAAGCCAGCAAAGCGTCAGAAGTTTCCACTCCACCTCTGGCCAGTCTGGCATCATTACGTAAGAACTGGATCAGTTCCACGTGCTGATTCACATAATGTTCTATCTCTATTTTTACCTGTTGAAAAGCCTGCAAATTGCTGCGCAACAACTGATCCCGGCTGATGCCTGCAAATAATCCAACGGCATACCAGCCAAGCAACGCAAGCGGAACCACGGTCAGCAAAAAAACACCGATCCAGGTCTTTACCTTCAATCGATGAAAAAATGGTATCTGACGCGGGCTGACACTTTTTTTTATCATGTGAATACCGACCCTGGAAAGGGTGGTATTCACACTATACCACACAGAGGCATTAAAAGATCAAAACTGAATTATTTGAGAAATTACCAGGCCCAATGTTGATAAAACATCCGTAAGGTTCTTTTGAGGCCTGGAAGCACCTTTTTTATATTGAGATCAAGGAGAATCAGAAGAACTATCGTTCCGAAAAAATTCACGATGTAATCAGTCGGTTCGTGTGTTAAAGCCCATCCAATAGCAGAATTAGCGCCGAGCCCGAGCTTTGGGATAAGGATAAAGATTCCAAGCATAATCCTCTTCATAATATACCTCCCATGCTTTCTCCCGGGAGGAGCGACGTTCGGATTTTGTGCTTTATACCCTCTCTTAGTCCTGTCTTAGTCCCACTTTAGACCGAAAAAGTCCTCTTCCCGTGTTTGTGTGTGGGTAATTAAACCCATCCTGATTCAAATATGGTTTTGCATGTCTGAATTGTCAATTGATGGACTCAGACTGAATGGTCAAAAGATCGCGCCGACTCCAAAGATAATCGGTTGATAATTATAAATGTCGGTATAACTGCTCTTGCTTTGCGCGGCCAGATCGACCCAGAATCCGCGATAGTTCTTGAATCGCCAGCCGATGGAAAACACGTCTCCATTGTAATCAGCAATCGCGTGACCGCGATAGCCACGCTCGTCTGGGTTTCCTGGATTGAGATCGCCGCCGACGAGAAGGCATAAGCTTTTAGGAGCCTTGCGGCCGCGATCGTATTCGCCGAAATGTGCAATTCCAGAGCCGGGGTTGCCACCGAAGTTCCATCCTAGTCCGAGACCGCCAACCGAAAAATACAGAGTGTGGTAATTGTTGGGATTGGTGTCCAAAAGAAGTCCCAGAGCCGTTTCGGAAAACTCACCCCCCATGGGAGGAAGGCGAACTTTTACGTTGACCGTTGGGTCCGGATCAAAATCGTCTTTGCCGCGCCGGGAATCTATGGCTTTTTCAACGCCGATTTCCAGATCACGGATTGGGGAAAAACCAAGTGCCAGATCAGTGAGAAAGTGGTCGCTGCGTGTTCCTGGAGCCTGGAACATCCGTGTATGAGCCGCCCACTCAATTCCGCCGGCGTGAATAGTCTTTGCGGACGGGACCTGGATAAAACCAGAGGGGCCCTGAAGTGTCAGATCGGCACTGGAAGGCAAAGCAACCGTCAAAAAAAATACAGAAAGAAGAAGAAAAGTATGTATAACGTTCCGTGGGCAGCTCTGATCGAAAACGTTTCTGAACACACGCTTGAAGAAATACCTCATTTTTTGTTCGAAGGACCTTTTCGCGGAACGTTTGAAGGAGGGCCTGGTTGAGGACCGGGATCAGATTTTGCGGGCTCGTCAGGAGGCTTCCCGCAGTGGCTCTGTTGAGAATTCGCAGCATTGCCTTCAACCTGATTGCAATATTGTCTATGACAGTCCCAGAAGTTCTGGCAGTAAGTGCAGCAATTGCGAAGCTCAAACCGACGTAAGCCACGATACCAGTTGATCTTGCAACTGGCATGATACTGGCATCGCCAGCAACAATACCAGTTCATTTTAAGCAGACTGCGGCGCTTGATCTCTTCGATCAGGAGCGCCATGGAAATCAGATTTTTTTCGACATCCGGGCTTTGCATGAGGAAGTTAAATTCCTCGATTTCATCGTCATTCCCATACAGGTTGACGATGAAAATCTCTTCAGCAAATACCGGTAAATATTCTTCCGCCACTACCTGACTTCCCGTGTCGTGGATTGAAAAAAGTTAAATCTGAATCGTATTGGTGTTTTTCTTATCGGCCGAATGCTTTCTTTTGTGAATGATTAGAAACTTATCGGAAGACTTCTAAGGCCAAGGGATGTAGCCAGTATTAAAACATTTTTCTCAATAATCGGTTGTATACCAACAATTCCGAGGCCTTCGGCGGCGGAAATGCGGACAAGACCATTCGGAGTCGCCTGGTATAAACTCTTAAACGTGGCGGCCCATAAGGTTTTTCCGAAGGCAATAGCTCGAGGGCGTTCCTCAAGAATGCCTATTTTGGTAATTTGTTTCGAAGCGGACGCGAACGAATAAATTGTTCCATCGGAAAGAGCAACATAAATTACTCCTTCCTGGCCAATTGTTGACAGAACAGCTTTTACTGAGGAGGGGTGAGAATCCGGATATCGGATAAGAATCCAGTGGGTCGGGGATTCTCGTACCAGTATTCCCTGGTCTGTAACAATTAGTGGGCTTCCGCTGACCACCTGAAGAGAACGGATTGATGTGAAATAGTCTTCAGGAATGCGCCCGATTTCATCGAACTTTCCCGGTCCGGCGAAACGACGCAGCCGGCCATCTTCAAAAAGAATCAGAGGATTTGCAGGATCACCGGAAACGCCTATCAGACCCGAAATAGAAGATGGCGGAATAAGCGGAACCGGACGACCGCTATCAAGGGTCATGATTCCAAGCATCCAGGAATACAAGAAGGTTTTGCCCTGGAGTTGGAAAAGCGAGACGATTTGATTGTCAGTAAGACCACCGTTCGATGTGGAAAAGCCTGTCCAGGTGTTATCGGAAAAACGCCATAAGCCATCGTTGGCGGTTCCGGTCCAGAGTCGGCTGCCATCCCAGGCAAGAGCGGATACGAACTGGGTTGTCAAGCTCGTCGGAAGGGTCGTCATGTTAAAGAAGGCGCTTGTGCTGTTACCTGAAGAGGGCGCGGCGCCGGCGGGTAATGATGGCGCAGGCGCAGATGGAACGGGGTTTATACCTGGAATTGGGGACATATTCGCAGCAGGGGGTTGGTCAACTGAATATGATCCGATGACTGGAATTACTCTGACAGTCGGGATATTTGCCGCCGCTTCTCCCGGGTTGGCTGCAAAGCCAAAGAATGAAACACGACGAGGTCCCGCGATAGCCAGAAGATTAGAACCAAGGGCAATAACGGTTCCCTGACCGGCATCGGCAAGTTTTTCGAAACGGCCTTCCTTTCGACGATACAAACCTTCAGAGGACATTACCAGTAGCGTTCCGCTCGAAACGATCAGGTCAGTTACTTTGCGCGGGCCGCCGCTGGCCAAAGGAGTCCAGACCCAGGAGCCAGCATTCTTGTAACCGGCAATGACACCCTCATCGGTGCCAAGGTATAGAGCCTCCCCATCAGCCGCAATGGATGAAAGTCGCCGGCCAGTCAGAACCGGAAGAGAAATAGACGAGAACTGCGTTCCGTCACCTTTCAGCAGCCCGCGTTCGTGAAGCAGCCAAAGTTCTCCGTCGAAACGCGCGAATCCGGTAATTGTCAGGTCCTGGGTGCCAAGAACCATCATTCCCAGGCCATTTCGACCATGCAACAGGCCTTGGCCGATGCTTCCAAGGAGGTGGCCGCCCTTAATCGGGGCAATGCGATTGATCATGGAGGCGGGGAGCTTTGAGCCATCGTAAAGCGTTTGCAGACCAGCCGCATCGAGTGTGAATACTCCGCCGTATCCGGCGATGAGCAGGCGCGTGCCCTCATCGACCAGATGTCGTACAAAGAAACCTGCCGGCAATGCCGGAACGCTTGTGGCAATACCTGTGGCAGGATCAATGACTGTCAGTCCTCCGTCTCCGCCAACGTACAACCGTGAACCAAACCAGGCTGCCGTGGTAACAACCTGATGATCCGGTAGCGGAGCTTCACGAAGCAGGGTTACTGCTGATTGGACGTTGGCGACGGGAGCCGAAAGGGTAAGAATTGCATCTGTGCGTGGGCGGAGCCAAAAAATTCCTCCGATGAATATCAGAACTATTCCGAGGAGAAGGAGTTCCGGGGTCAGGGCCCAACTGCGCTTTCGCAGGAAATCCTCTCGTCCGGCGATACGGGATATTTCTTCGGAAAGTCGTATCAAATCCTCACGATCAGCATCGGGAGGAGTGGAGGAGTTTGCTGAATCGCTTACATCGTCCACGCTTCCGACTTTTTTGAGGAGGTTGCTGCGATGGCGACGAAGAGTTTTTATTTCCATCGTCAAACGCCCGATTTCCCACCATCTTACCAATTCGTCGACACACCAGAACAAGCCGTCGACTGCATGCCCAATCAGGCGGGAAAAAAGCGATGAGCGAGACAGAGAACCCATTTCAAACATAGGTTCTCCGCAATGTCTACAAAATTCCGCGACGGGAAAATTTGCCTGCTGGCACCTCGGACACAGTTTTGGGTTCTGATCCATGCCTGTTTCCTTATTTGATCGATAGACTGATTATAGATATTCCGGAATTTTCTGTGTTGAACCGCTGCGCTTGTCTTCGACCTTCAGGATCGGTTTTGAGCGCCGCACCTCGCGATAGTTAGTAATAATGCCAAAGGGAACTATTTTTACGGATGTTTTCATTCCGAATTCTGTTGAAAGCCGATCTTCCATTTCCTTGCCCGAATCATGCGCGCCATATTCCTCGACTGTAACTTCTATAACTTCGTCATTCAGCACGACGCGATAATCGCCAAAAAGACCGTGACGAAATATAGCCTCTTCGAAATGACGCACTCCAAGACGCTTGTTGTTTACGAGCACGGTGAGTTCCCAGCGACCATGAGGCTCGACACTGCGCGCAAATCCGTGTGGGCACTTACTTGGAAACAACGTAACAAAATCGTCCAATAAATACCGAACGAGAGGAGTGCTTTTTTTAAGCAGATTTGTGAATATCAGACGTCCTTCTCCGTAGACACCAGTTATCTTGCGATCGTCATCGCATAGTTCTGTGTGGTAAATGGGGAGAACATGTTTTTCACCGCAGGGACATGGAACGCTGAAAAAACCTTCTACGCAAGCATACACATCAATGTGCAATAGGTCGAACTCTTTCATGATCGCCTTGCTGCGGGAGCCGGCGCACAATTCAGCAGTCGAAATGAAGATTTTCAACTCTTCCAGGATGCTTGTCGCCTCCTTGGGATAATCTTCTTTCAGAATGCGAGCCCAGCAAAGCAGATCGATTGGTGTGCCCGTAAGCACGGAGGGACGAAGGCGATTAAAAGCACGTGCCATGCGCTCAGGGGTGGCTATCGTAGAACGGGTGCCTACATTGGCAACCATTCCGCCATGGTTCATCAGGAGATCGCCGAAACTCATCCCGGCAATGGTGAAACCGAAAGTCAAACCATTTATAATCGCTCGATTATTTGATAAGACGCGATCTATTGAGCTTACGTGAGGAGTTATCTTCGAAATGACTCTGGCGGCGTGAAATTCTCTCTCGGTTAAAAAAGCAGGGGTTGGAAATCCTGTCGAACCAGTAGTTTCACCATACCATGCAACCGAGTCAGCCATATCTCGCGACAACAGGTCATACGGATCCATGTTCCCTATTTCGCTTTTCAAAACAAGTGGAAGAGAGGCGAACTCTTCGGGAGGGTTTCCGTAGTGGCGATTGTAAAATTTTGTCTGATCGTAAGCATAACGTGCCATACCGATCGGGCTTCTTGCCAGAAGCGACATCGTAAGCAGATAAAAATCGCGTCGGAGACGATTATAAAGACTTCCGTATCCCTGACCGGTTTCTATCACCTTTTCCTCCCTGATTACTTCTGGTTCGAATCCCCAGCGAAAACGTCGCGCACCAGAACTGCATTTCCTGATGCAACGCCCACAGGACATACAGGACGTACGGTCGATGAACCCTGAAAAACTGCGGGAAACACCCATCGGACAAACTGTTTCACAGGCACCACATCCCCTGCAATACTTTTTTTCATGTTGTATGCCCGCAAGGCTGACAGGATAAAAAAGCCCCCAGAATCCGCCCAATGGACACACGACGCGGCAGAATACGCGTCCAGAGATGAGAAGCATAGCAATCAACAATCCCAAAGTCAAGCCGATTTGGCTGAACAGAACGATCGATTGTGGATTATTCCAGACTTCATCCGATAACGTTGTCGGGGTGGCGGTAGTAACGTAATAGGGTAATAATCCCAGAATTTTTCCGGATCCGCAAATCGAGGCGCAAAAGAAGTTTATTTCAGTGGCACCGAAGGCGAGATAAACCAGGGGGCCGATTATTACGAAAGCCAGAGCCCAGTATCGCACATATGAAAGCGAACGAGGCAATTTGTACCAATGCAGGCTGATACGATCGAGCAGGTCGCTGATGAACCCGAAAGGACAAAGCCAGCCGCAAATTGATTTTCCAAGCACAAGACCGAATAACAGCATGGAACCGACAAGCTGAAAAGGAAGACGTCCGCGTATCAGAATATTCTGCAAAAGACCGATCGGGCAGGCTCCAGTAGTCATTTCGCATGCCTGGCAGTTCAGGAAAGGAAACGTGCCCAGGCAGGATCGACGAATCGGCCAGACATTTCCGGCCCTGAACACACCGAGACGTGAAATCACAAATGCTGTCCATTGTGTGAAAACGCGTGTGATGCCGTCCCGCCAATAGTCCTGATTTTTGTATAAGCCAAAAAATAGCATCAGAGGAAATAATATTCCGATGAGCACTATCAGCGGATGCCAGTTCGTCTCGACAAAGTCGTAGACTTTCAGACTTGCATGATCGGGAACCCCGGGCAATAAACGATTCACGAAGCTGATCTTGCCCGGCACATCGAAATTGCCGTAAGTCATCTGAATCGGGATCAACTCGGATTGATTCAAAATTCCGCCGATAAGCAGCATCAGCAGAGCAATTCCGAGAAGAATAATAAACCGGCGCGGTATCATGATGTCTTAGTATATCGCAAGAATCTATGAAATCGGTATAAAACCATTCCTAAAATTACGGGTAGTGGCATACTCTTAAACGATAACCAAATTTAACCACAGATGAACACAGATAAACACAGATAATAAGAGATCTCTCACATTCGTTCGAGATGACAAGCTATTCCTAAGTAGCGCTTATGCCCGATGGGGGCGTGAAAAAATAGATCATGGTAACTCCGGTCGGGGAAATTCGCTGTAGGACAACGTTTTGCTGTTTCGAAATGGTTGCTTAGGGCCTCACCTTTACTTGAATGGCTCAAGAGTTCCAGCTCGGCAGCGGGCTAGTCGCACGCGGCGTGTGTCATTTCCCGTGGCATCGAATGCAATGCGTCCGGTCGCTCCCTCGAAATTGCTTCCGACCAGTGAAATGGCTTCGCGAAAAGCGTCAGGGGAAGCCTCTGGTCCCGCTGTGGAATGAGCCTTTGCAATGAGATGCAGTGTGTCCCATGCGTGTGCGGCAAATGAATCCGGCAGCTCACCGTATGCCTGTCTATAAGCCTCGCGAAATATTCTGTTTGCGGGCCCGGGATCGGATTCCACATATGGACATGTAACTATTATACCTTCTGTTTCTGAAGCTGCTGAGCCATAAAAAGCCGGAGTGGCAAGACCGTCGCCACCGCATATGATTCCGTGAAATTTCAGTTTGGAAAGCGCTGCAGCTACGCGAACTCCTTCGCGGGCAAGGCCCCATATTACGACGGCGTCCGGAGCAAACTCGCCCGAAGAAGCTCCGTTAAGAGCTCTTGCAACAATATCCTCAGGATCACCGGCATCCGGGTTTTTCCTCGCGTCGTTTTTGTCACTGGATATGGCGATCATATATGGACCATCGACCCTCATTCCCACAGCACGAGCTCTGCGAGTCATGGTTTTTGCGCCCATTTTCCCGTAACGGGTTTCGGCCGCGATCAATGCCAGACGCGAAACATTGTTTGTGTGGAGCCATTCGACGAGGGCTTCGGCCTGACGTTCGTCGTCCGCGAGAGTGCGAAATGTCCAGGGTGTGCCTGCGCGGGTAAGTGAGGGATCGGTTGCAACACAGGTAATATGCGGCACATGGCATTTTACGGCCAGCATGGCCAGAACGTGAGTGCAGCCTGAATCAACTGAGCCAACTATGGCGGCGACGCGATCACGATGGATCAGGCCATCGGCAATACTTCCGACGTCACCTGGCTCGCCGTGATCATCGGCTGACACAATTTCAATTTTCCGTCCGGCAATTCCGCCACCCGAATTGATTTCCAAAGCGGCAAGTTCCGCTCCATGGAGCTGCGAACGGCCGTATGGCATTTTGGGACCGGTAAGCGCCCCTACGACTCCGATGCGAATGGGTTCTGAGCCTTGTGACGGAATGCGATCGACGGCTTCGGCAATGCCGGTTGCATATAGTGGAAGCAGAAAAAAACCGATAAATATAACTGTTCGCCAGGGCAAACGCATTAAAAGGGCTGTAGTAGGGCGCGACTGCTGGGTGCGCTGTTTCACGCTTCGGCGTGCCCGGCGGTCACGCCCTGCCATAGTCATAGTCATAGTTTCACCCTTTAAATATTGCCCGACTAAGTTAGCCTGACGATTCCACATCGCGTTGCCATACGGGTTCAAGAAATACCTTTTCTATCGGATAGCCGAGAAAAGGACTACCCACAGCCATGAACGCATCCGGGCTATCAGAAACATAAAATTCGGATGATCCCACATGCGTTCGTGGAGCGCTGATTCTTCGCGCTTTTAGTACCTCCGCGACCTCACGTGATGTTTCCTCGGCTGAATCCACGAGGCGCACTCCGTCACCGAAAAACTCGGCTATTGCCGGCTTCAGAAGCGGATAATGAGTACATGCAAGGATAAGAGTGTCCAGGTTCATTGTACGAAAATTGGAGAGATACATTTCTAAAACGAGTTTTATGATCGGTGAATTAAGAAGGTTTTCCTCGACAATCGGAACAAGCAGAGGGCAGGCCAGTGCCGAAACAATACAGCCCGACCGTAATCGCTTGAGGCGGGTCTGGTATGCCTCTGAACGCACTGTCGCAGTGGTGCCAATTATGCCGACTCGCTTGGTACTAGGATCTCGGAGCGCGGCCTGCACTCCGGGTTCGATTACACCTATGACCGGCAGTTCCGTGTTGCGTCGCAGATAATCGAGTGCCAGCGATGACGCCGTATTACATGCCACGACGATCATTTTCACCTTCATTGCTTCCAGAAATCGTGTGATTTCAAGACAGAAGCGCCGAATAACCGGAATAGATTTATTCCCGTAAGGAACCCGGGCTGTGTCTCCGAAATAGATAATATCCTCGGTGGGAAGGAGGCGTCTCAGTTCTTTAACTACGGTCAGACCACCGACCCCTGAATCGAAGACCCCTATGGGACGTTCATCCATATGGTTCAGGGTGATGTCTGCAGGATAGTCGTTGATGCGCTCGTTGCGAACGTCGGTGAGACGATCAGGCGACCGGCGATAATATCCTGTTTTAACGAAGTCAGACGAGCCATGAGTTCATCATCCACTACTCGTCTGCTGAACTGAAAATCAGTCAGGTCAATAGCACCATCGGCCATACCATATGAAAGCTTCACTGATTCGGGGCCGCGTCGATCGGAAAGCGTGCGTGCAACATCTTCTACAACGAGATCAACACGCTTGAGCATACTTGTCAGGACCTGACCCGGCGCCAGCGAATCCTGGTTCGAATCAACCCCGATAACGAATTTCTTTGTTTCGACCGCGGCCGAGATAACACCAAGCCCCGATGCACCTGCCGCGTGGTAAATGACGTCACACCCTGATTTGTATAACTCCAGTGCTGCATTCTTAGCCAGATCAGGCCTATTGAAACCGGAAAAATCTTCGGCCAGATAATATTCTATAATTTGTGTCTGACTTGCGGCTGCAAGCGCTCCCTGCCGGTAACCCGCCGCAAATCTCTGGATAACATCGATCTTGACGCCGCCAATGAAGCCTATTTTTCCTGTTTTAGAAACACTCGCGGCAGTATAACCACATAAATAGCTACCCTCATGTTCACGGAAAGACACGCCGCGAATATTACCTTCTGACATTGACGAATCGATGACGAAAAACGGCAGTTCGGGTTGTTCCTTCGAAATCGTGCGAATATCCTTCAAAAAAGCGCCCCCGACAGCGATTATGGCATCGAAATTCTGTCCCGCGAAAAACCGCAAAGATGTTTCAGGATCTTTCATGGTTGCGGGCTCGATAATGACAGTTTCGACGCCGGATTTGCGTTCGGCTGATTTTAAACCCTCAAAAGCCATGTCGTTGAAACCGCGATCATTCAGTCCTTTTGGTGTAATCATCAAACCAATGCGTGGTTTTTTGACGACGGCCGGCTTGTTGTTCTCCTCGCCGCAACCTGACGCCAGCATCATACCAACGAGTGCAAGGATCAGCGTCAGAAATCGGATTCCCATGCTCGGTTTTGGAATCGCCCGCTCCGTCGCCATGCGTGTGCCTCCTCGTTGAGTGTGTCGGCCAACTCAGGTCCGACTTTTGCCAGATATGCCTGCTGAACTATGTCCTCGGGGCTTTCGAATCGCGCTGACAAACGTGGCACGGAATGTTTGAGAACAGATCGAAGCAGAGCGAATTTTCGTTTGAATTCAGTTGCCGGAAGTGCAGAACAGTCCTGCCAGGCTGTTCCTCCCTTGGGAACAAAACCAGAAAAAGTCGCTGATAAGCTCTTTCCGGAGGGAGTTTTATCAGCAATTCCCGCAATAAACGCTGCGGTCTCTTCAAGGTCGGCATCTGTTTCTTCCGGGAGCCCTATCATGAAATACAGTTTCACGCTTTCGAATCCATGGTGCCATATCCTGTCCAGCGTAGCAAAAAAACGCTCTTCAGACAAGGGTTTGCTCATGTCAGCCCGGAGACGGAGACTTCCGGTTTCCGGAGCCAGTGTCAAGGCGCGTGGACCGCATTTAGCCAGTAGACCCAGTATCTGATCAGATAAGGCTTCCCATTTTACCGAAGAGTTGCGAAGACGAATTCCGCGCCCGGCTAACAGTTCCAGAATTGAAATCAACTCCGGATGGTCGAAAAGCGAAGGCGCCACCAAACCAAGCTCAGTTGTTTCTGGCCGCTGATCGAGCCATTCGACAAGACGCTTTGTCGGGACGGGGCGTGCCGGATAATACAATACGCGGGCAAGACAGAAGGCACATGCACGTGGGCAGCCACGCATTATTTCAAACAATGCAGCTCCACCGAATACGTTTTTTTCTGAAATTATATGCGCATAAGCAGGTTCTGAGGCGACGTCGTGGGGGGGACGCGGCGGATTTGGAGCGCTATGATAGGCTGGTGCCCATACTCCGGGGAGGTCGGCCGCCGTTCCTGCTTCGACTCCTTCTGATAAAAAGCGCTTTAAAAGATCGGGCAGAACGGTCTCCGCTTCTCCTGGTACCAGAATATCGAAAATGCGGGACAGCGCCGCCGGATTACTGCCCACTGCCGCTCCACCCGCAAGAAGTAATGGAAAGCGTTTGCGGCGGCGTTCCTCAGCAAGTACCGGGATGCCAAGAGGTCCGAGGACTGCCGCGATTGCATGGAAATCGCCCTCGAAACTCAGCGAGAAAGCGAGAACATCGAAGTCTCCAAGGGGGCGCTTCGATTCGAATGAATAGTATGGGGGTGGATGTGGAACGCCGGTTTGTAATGGAATAAAGAATCGCTCCACACCGATATCCGGAGTTGATGCGGCAATTCGATGAACCGTCTGAAAACCAAGATTTGAAATGCCGAGAGCGTAAGGCGCAGGGAAAATCAGCCCGAGATGTATCCTGCCAGCTCGCGCTGCCTCAAACTCCCGTTTCTCACTCTTCAGGAGTGCGTCGGAAAGCGATTCGATTGACCAGCGGTGTTTTAAGCCCACAATGATGATCCTGATCTTAATAACAAATCCCGGCCTTTTATCAAGACCGGGACCTGTAGTTTGCAGAATCCGTTTGGATTATGAATCAGCGGCGCCTGCGCAGGAAGGCGGGAATTTCCCGATCGTCGTATCGTTCTGACGTCGAGTGTCCGCTGCCGGAAGCAGCGATAGCAGGCATCGGCGTGGGCTGAATCTGCTCGATGTTCTGCCTCGGAACCATGCGAATCTCTTCGATAATGCGTTTCTTAGGATCAATCGCAGATCGTGATTCTTCGCCGAAACCTGTGGCAATAACGGTTATCTTGATATTGTCTCCCAGGCTTTCATCCATGACGGCGCCGAAAATGATATTGGCATCTTCGTCGACGCTTTCTTCAATGATTGAGCAGGCCTTGTGAACCTCGTGGATACCCAGATCCGGACCGCCGGTTATGTTGATCAACACGCCCTTTGCCCCCTGAATGGAGGATTCGAGAAGCGGGCTGGAAATAGCCATCTGGGCGGCGGCTACAGCGCGGTTTTCGCCGCTTGCGAAGCCCATGCCCATAAGAGCGGAGCCGGCTTGCGTCATGATTGTCTTTACATCAGCAAAATCCGTGTTTACTACTCCGGGAACGACGATGATGTCGGAGATGCCCTGAACGCCTTGACGCAGAATGTCGTCTGCATACCGGAAGGCTTCGAGCATAGTGATATTTTCTTTGGAAACATCAAGAAGCTTATCGTTAGGGATAACGATGATAGCATCAACGCGCTCTTTCAAGTTCTTTATACCAAGATCGGCGGCAGAATTGCGGCGCTTTCCTTCGAATCGAAATGGACGAGTGACAACGGCGACGGTGAGTGCACCACATTCGCGGGCGACTTCGGCGACGATAGGAGCTGCACCTGTGCCTGTTCCTCCGCCCATTCCCGCTGTGATGAATACCATGTCGGCACCGTCAAGCGCTTCTGCAATGCGCTCACGATCTTCTTCGGCAGCCTTCTTGCCGATTTCATAATTTGCACCGGCTCCAAGACCTTTGGTAAGCTTGTCTCCAAGCTGGATCTTGACTTTCGTCAGAGACCGGCCCAAAGCCTGAGCGTCAGTATTGGCAGCGATAAATTCAACGCCGCTCAGATTGGCTTCTATCATGCGGTTTACCGCATTCGTTCCGCCTCCGCCGACACCGATAACCTTGATCTCAGCATTTTCCGCACCCGCCTGAGTAAAATCAAACACCACTTTCCTGCCTCCTTTGAACTCTGCCCTGCCGGCAATCTTTTCTGGATATTCTCTATTTCGTTTTTTCATTCGAAAAAGCTTCTGAAAAATGATCGTATACGATCTGACAAGCCGCCCAGGACTCCGGTCTCGGGGGCTTCATTTCTTTCCGCATGCGATGCGAACTGGAGCAAGCCAACGGCAGTCGCATATATTGGACTGCTCACCCGCTCCCTGAGGCCAACGACGCCGATCGGGGACCCGCGTCTTACGGGAAGCCCCAGGATTTCTTCGGCGAGTTCAAGGCATCCGGTCATGAGCGAGGTGCCCCCGGTCAACACTACACCTGCGGGAATCACATCGATTGATACATGTTTTACGATCTGTTCTTTGATATCGTTGAACATTTCTTCCATGCGAGGTTCGATGATCTCGGCCAGAAATTTCTGCTGATAGGATTTCGTGCGATCTCCCCCGGCCATTGGAACTTCGATCATTGCCTTCTCGTCAACCAGATCTGCTCTGGCTACGCCATAACGGATCTTAAGGTTTTCTGCCGCCGCGGTAGAGGTTTTCAGACCCACGGCGATATCATTAGTTACGTATTGTCCACCGATGGCGGCACTGTATGTGTGCTTCACGTGGCCGCTCTGGAATATGATTACATCGGTTGTCCCCCCGCCGATATCAACAAGAACGACGCCAAGTTTGCGTTCATCGGGGGTGAGAACCGCCTCGCTCGATGCGTATGGCTGAAGAATCACATCCTCGACCTTGAGCTGGGCTCGTTCACAGCATTTTCGAATGTTGGCCATTGCGGTGACGGCCCCACTGACGATGTGGACCTGGGCTTCCAAGCGGCTTCCAACCATACCGCGGGGGTTTTCGATTTCTTTTTGCTCGTCGACTGTGAAGCCGCCGGACAAAATCTGGATTATTTCCTGGTGTGAGGGAGTTGCAACGGCAGTTTTCGCATTTTCGACAGCCCGGTCGATATCCTCATCGGTAATCTCATGGCTGTTGCCTTTTATGGCAACGATGCCCTGGCTATTGGTCGAGCTGATGTGCGAGCCGGCTATTCCAACGAATACCTGTTTTACTACAACGTCGGCTACTTTTTCGGCTTCGTCAACGGCGGCCATGATTGCATCGTATGTGCGATCTATGTCGACAATAATTCCCTTTTTTACTCCGTCTCCGGAAAAGGCGTGCCCCACACCAATAACATTAACCGTATGATCATCCTGAATGTCGCCAATGATCACACACACTTTTGTGGTGCCGATGTCCAAGCCGGCAACAAGGTTATCCACTTGCACCGTGTCGAGGACTCCCTTCTGTGGATTTTCGCATTTTTTTGGGTTTGACGACTATTTCGTTTGGTGCCCTCATGTCAAGGGTATCTGGTTCTACATTATTCTTTTTGAGGTTGTCAAGGAGTGCACACAAAAAAACATATCTTTCTCGAAAATCATCGAGATTTTTTGGATACACTTTTTCTCCACCGGCAAGAAAAAGATATGGGTTCTGGGTATTGGAAAAATTCAATTCTGAAAGCCCTTTCAAAAGCGTTGCACCGAGACTTGTCACCCATGTGCGGGCTTCTATAAAGCCATCATGATCCGTTATACAATCTCCTACCTTCCTGCCGTCGAGGTGAAGACCCGTGATGATGGGAAGATCGCGTTCACCGTAGGTGTTGGTAGCAAGGATTACGCCGTCATCGGAAATTTCCATGAACGCCGTGCCCGCTTTTACATACAGAAGTGGTGTGCGTTCAGTAATACCAAGTCTGAGAGTATTCAAACTGGAGAGTTCTATACACGCATCCCGGATGACAGGGTGCGTCAACAACCGTGCTCGGATTTCATCCCTGTCAAGGTTAAGAACGTTCATGGCTGGGGCTATTCCTGCAATGTTCAGAATGGTTTCCCGCTTCAGAATGTGAACACCTTGAACCTCAATATTTTTGATCTCGAAATAGGAAGTTTCGAAGAAAAGATGTTTCAATTGAACGATTGAAAAATATGACAATCCCGTCATGATTAATACGAAAGATGCGATTTTTATCGGGCCCACCAGCCGTCCCAGGCTTTGAAGACGCACACGCACCGTGCGATTTCGAATTCGTTCAGCTGTGTTTTCCGACAAAGTTCCGCGTGCAGGAAGAAAAAATGGGCGTCGCGGTCGTTCGAGATCACTGAATGGACTCAATGTTCAACTCCGATGCAATCTATAATGCGATGGCCAGTATCATATCATCGTTTTTATCCGATAACAAGATGCCACGAGTGTTTTCGGGTGCACGGCCATACAAACGGATTGCTGGAGCATTTGGCAGCGTATATTAAGCATCGGGATCCGAAAAATTGCTGGAACAAACTTTTTTTCTGGTAAAGTAGGAGCGTAATGCAAAAAAACCGCAGTATGTTGCGGTTTTTCAGGCGAGACAGGCCTCGTTTCATGATTGCCAAAGAAACCCAATGATCCCGACGATGCCTTAACAAATCTCGGAGACACAGAGGTCTCTAAATCAAATTCAGCCGCGTTTGTAAATACCGCCTCGCTCCTGGAATATCCCATGGATTTTGCAGGTGCCTCAAAAGATAAGTCCGGCCACGATGCACGGGCCGGACTAAATGTTTCAAAATACTGTGAAACTTTGAATTATCGCCGATAGCGAACAATTATCTCGCTGCCACCGCCGCGATATTTGTCGACGTGAGCAACAAGTCTTTCCAGTGCATGATCATACTGGGTAAGATTATTCCGAAGCTCATTTTCATTATTATTATTTTCTGCTCTGATTCTGGAGATGAATTCATCCACATTTGAGAGTAGATTCTCGACTTCTCGGTAGTTCAGGATTCCGTCATGGTTTTCATCCGGGATGAATATGTCGTGATCCAGAAAAAAGTTGGCGACTTCATACTCAAGAACATATGTGTCATTTGTATGGTTCGATCTCAAGATATTCTCCACCCGGATGCCTTCTCTCAGTGTATTGTCCTGAACCTGGATTTTAAGACGAAGACTCTTAACCCTGTCATCGAAGTATTTCACTCTGTCGTAAAGTTCCTGATATGTCTGAGTTTCCCGCTCGAAGTCATCATTACTGGAGATATAATATCCCTGATCAAAAATGATCTCGTTTCTTCTGATGAAATTATGGGGTCTCCAGGCATTCCTGTAGGGGTATTGGTTGGTGTGATTTCTCTGTCTCTCAGCTATTGAATGATGGTTGTCCGAATCATTTTCGTGTCTTTTGTTTTCATAAACCGGCCCTCTGGTGATTGAAGGATGTGGCGGTCTTTGCACCCCTATCTCCGGGCGAATTGCACGTGCATGGTCATCTCTATGAAAGTGACTGGGAGTAGCAAGTGGTACGAATGATGCTGAATTGTTATTCTTATGAACTTGAATTACCCCTGCCCTGGTTTTTGAATCTGAAATTTGGCGATTATCTCTCTTATGATTTATTGGATCAGAAAATGCGTTGTTTTGAATTACCAGAAAAAAGACGACGAGGACAGCAAGTACCGGCCGGATTCTTGCAAGCATAAAATCCACCTCCCCTCGGTGATACTTTTCTCACAATTCATGATCCAATCAATATAGATGAGGACCGGGTTCTCTCATTTTATTGTCTAATCCGCAAATGAGGATTGTGAAAAAAATCGATTCACCGCAGCGGTTGCCTTTCCCTGGTATTTCTATTTCCAGGGGTGCGCTTTATGTAAATATATTATTTAAAGGCCTTCTTGCCAAATTTCTGATGACAAAATCAGGGCAAACGATATGATAAGCCCTGAATCCATTATGTGTGATAAGATATGGAATAATCTCTCTGGAGGCCTTATATGAGTACCATCTCGACCAATCCTCCCGCAGGCATGCGCGACTTCGGCCCCGCGGAGCTTTGTGCCCGTCGTCACGTAGAAAACGTTATACGAGACGTATTTGAAGCACATGGCTTTGTCGAGATCGAGACTCCCGCTGTTGAAAATCTTTCGACGTTGCTTGGGAAATACGGTGAAGAGGGCGATCAGTTGTTATTCAGACTGTTGCATCGCCGGGATAAACTGTCCCGGGCACTCGAAGGCAAGCCCGCTGAAAAAGATCTCGCCGAAACCGGACTGCGTTATGATCTCACCGTGCCTCTTGCACGTTTCATAGCGAATAACGCCGCCACGCTTCCACGTTTTTTCAAGCGATATCAGATTCAGCCTGTGTGGCGTGCTGATCGCCCCGGAAAAGGTCGATTCCGGGAGTTCTGCCAATGCGACGTTGATATCACCGGAACCAGTTCGCTGCTCGCGGAGGCCGATATTTGTAACGCGGTGGCGATGACGCTTTCCCGTCTCGGACTCACGAACGTCGCAATTCATTTAAATCACCGTTGCCTTTTGCGCGGTCTCATTGCCGCATCCGGAATCACAGCAGGGCACGAAGAGAGCGCTCTCGTCGCAGTGGACAAACTCGACAAGATCAATGAAGACGGAGTTTTGAAGGAGTTGGATACACGTGGGATCACTCCTGAGTCAGGGAGGAAGCTTCTCGAAGTATTACGGCGTCCTGACGGTCTCACCGAAGTAGCCGAACTCGACCGTCTGAGAACCGCTCTTGCCTCAAATGAGGAAGCCGTAAAGTCTATCGATGAGCTACGGCAACTCCTTGAGGTGGCTGCTGACAGTATGGCGGGCCCTCTTTTCAAAATTGACGCATCGCTGGCACGTGGCCTCGGCTATTATACCGGCCCTATCTTCGAAATTCGCGCTGCCGACATCAAGGGCAGTCTTGGCGGGGGTGGGAGATACGACAACCTCATCGGAATGTTTTCGAATCGGTCAATCCCGGCCGTCGGCTTTTCAATTGGTTTCGAACGTCTCATTCTCGTCCTTGAGGAGCGGAAGCTGATGCCACCATTGATGACGGGGCCGGAAGTATTGCTCTGTCGTTTTGCCGAGGTTCCGGCGGCCGGAATCCTTCGCATTGCCAATTTGTTGCGCCAGGCTGGTCTTCGCATCGAAGTTTATCCCGAAACTCCGAAAATCGGGAAACAGCTTGGATATGCCGAATCAATTCATGTGAAAGTGGCCGCCATGCTGGGCGAAGACGAATTAAAGGCCGGCAACATCACGCTCAAAAACCTTGCCAGCGGAGAACAGGTCACGGTAACACTCGGCGCTGCGGCTTCAATGATTACGGGCTGGCTTGGCAAAACCCCACTCTGACGCTGAAGTGTTTGTGCGTGCTGGACGTCCTTTTGACGCTGCTAATAGTGTTTAGTGTCACACTCGGGGATGGGTGAACCCCCTCGACTTATGTATGTGTAAGGGTTTTGCGATGAAAATATAAATGCCGGCATTTCGCCGGAACGTATATGCTATACGTTGTCGGAATTACGCTCAAGTATATTCAAAAAGGCACGGGACCTAATAATCTCAATATCAATATACTTGATGATATTCAATAGATGTGAATCGCCTGATACGATAATCTTCGCCTCACAAGACAAAGCACATGCAATGAATTTATCGTCATCGGGATCATCCATCACAACTGAGCACTTCATTGGTTTGGATGAAAAAACAATGTTTCCCTGTCGTTTTATTATATCCAGAACTTCCTTAACATATGGTTCTTCTTCAACCCCTGCTCGATTGAGTATCTCTACGTATTCGTCAATAATCTCAGGAGTCAAACAAAGGTCGAATTCCCCTTGAGTCCATCTTTTTACAATTTGGTGCGGGGGACCTTTGCCAAGAAATGAAGAAATGAAAACGTTGGTATCAAGAACGACTTTCACCGGCGACGATCCTTGCGAACTTCATGAATCAGTTGATCAATTTTATCTTCTGAGTCAATTCCGGTGCCCTTCATTCTCTGGCCAATCCTTTGCCAAAGATCATCAATATACAGGGATGCATCACGCTCTCTCAGGTATGAGTCGATTAACTCCCGAAGAAGGGTGCTGACGGATTTGCCCTCCCGTTTGGCCAGTTGAGAAACTCGTTCCTTTTTGAAATCGTCGATTCGAATTATCATAGTTGTGGTCACAAATGGCTGCCTCCTGATTTCCTAAATGACGCATTATTGTATATACATATTATCATCCTCGTTCTGGTGACGCAAGATTCTTGGACCAACGGCATAAACAGCATAGCCAATCGCGGGTCAGAAGGACTGGAAAGTCCACGATCGGGTGAAACTGTTCTGATCATTTGTCGTATTCAGCGTTTTCGCGATTAGCGGCATCAATAGGTCTTGCTGGTTCGGCGTTCGACGTTCAGGAAGACGATTATATCTCCATTGAACTCGAAGAATATTCGCCAGTCTCCCATCTTTAACCGCCATAGGTTTGCATCGAGCCTGATAACATCAAATTTTCCGTTTTTGCGGAGGAAATTGTTCAGGGCCTCATTGATGTTCGCCTGGTCGTTCACAGGAAAAGCTTTAAGATTCTTTTTGAACCTGGGTCGGAACTCGGCTTTCAGCGGCATCTGTGGTTACTTTCGCTTTGGTAATGGAAGTTTTTTTGAAAGTTCGTCCCAATTTCCGGCACTTTTTTCGGATTGCGCTTCTTTGATAGCCTGCATTGTTTCCGTTGAAATGTCTTCATCGGTGATAGGCATAGCCTGTAATTGTCGAACAAATGGATCTTTCCCTCGCACCCATTGTTTTATCAGGTCTTTTAAGACCTCGGCGATGGTTTTTCCCTCAAGTGTCGCACCTATCTTCAACCCTTGGTGAAGTTCGTCTTCAATTTTGAACGCTATGTTTTTCATTATCTTTGTTCTCCAGTTGTTTCATTGCGTTATATATTTCCTGCTGTTTCTTTGGGCCTTGTTCCAAACCAAAGCAGGAATCCAAATACATCATGCGTGGGAACCCGGCAACCATTCATGTTTTTCTCCCTCTATGAGGGTGTGAGGAGAATATATTGATTTCACGTTTACGTGTCAACGTGTTTTAATTTTTACACGCTATTCACTTTATAGTTTGCTGAATTGCAAAATAGCTTGTATTGGTGTCACCGCTCTGCTCCAAGCCTATGACCGTCAAATTTCGAATCCTGAATAGTGGTTTGCCCGGCTTCTCTCCTGTGATAAATTCGTCGGCTTTCAGCGCAATGGCGGAGGCGGCATGTATGGCATCAATACTGGACAAATTATAAAGTCCCGCTAATTTGATTGTCTTTTCAATCATTTCGTCCGTTGCTGCTGCCCATTGGGAAATCTGGGCAAAATACTGCTGATATAGCTTCTTTTCAGCCTCTTGTTTATGAAACACTGACTTGGGAAGCAGTTCCAACTTGAGAAAAATACTGGCAACAAATTATCGATCCGGATCGTTGAGAATATCAAATGCTTTATTTGCATTAGGTTCCAATCCTCTGGCAGCAGCGATGAGAACGCTGGAATCCAGATATGTTTTCTTCACTCGCGTTCTCCCCTGCGATTGCAAACTTCCTGACGAATTTCATCCATGGAAAGGAGACGAGCATCTGATGCCACAATTTCCTGCCTGAACTTCCAAAGTTTTTTTGCGAGCGAAGTCTTGGGAGTAAATGTTTTCTCTCTCGTCACAGTCTTCTTCTTTGAAGATCTCTTGGAGTTCTTCAACGTGGTTTCCGCATTCTCGGTTTTATCAATTGGAGGCTCTGAAATAAACTTGAACTGCTGAAAAACAGAACGTGTAAAATCGAAAACAGCGCGTATATGTTTTTCGGTCAGGTAGGGATATATTCGCAAAATTTCGTCTTCAGTTTTTCCTTCAGCAAAAAGATCCAAGATCTGTTCAACGGTTAATTTGGTATCTCTTATGATTGGTTTATGCAATGCAACTGATAAATCAATAAGACCCTCAAAGTCATTTTTTATGCTTTCCATTGGTTACTCCCTGTTTAGTATTGCCAGGACATTCAATATTCGCAGAATCATATCTGAGAATAACCTTTAGGACAATCTCTTTACGAAAACTTGCCATGTTTGTTTCTGGGAATTGGGAGGCCTGATCTCAGGGGAAGGTGATGGTGTTTTCGCTGCCGATTGTGGAAATGATCTGGCCATAGGAATCGATGAGCGAGGCGGTCATCTTGTATGTGCCGGTGGCTGAGGGGTAGTTGAACTGGAAATATACGTTGGCATAGCCTTGCCCGGAGTAGCGACCCTCCGTTGCCCAGTTCACGCCGCTGATATCTTTCGAACCACTCACACTGGCCCCGCTGTTGTTGGTGAGAGTGTAGTCGACTCGAAAACCGGAACTCAACGGCCCATCGATCCTGGGAACAAAATTCATCGTACCCAGCCCATTGTTCCCATTCGTGAACTTGTCAGACCAACCGTTCGGGGGATTTCTTGAATCCCAAATGGAGAGATACCTGACGTAAGCTCCAAAATACCTTGGCGAAAAGGACCCCGTGTTTGTGATGGCCCCATCGGTAATAAATGAGCGATTAGAAATGGAACCGTTGTTCGTGAGATCCCCTTTGACATACACATAAAACCAATCACCGACCCCATCACTAATGTTCCCGTTGTTTACCAAACTTCCGGTAACCGCCAGATTGGCGCGGCCACGCAGAGTGGCCGCAGAGGCCACCGTCAAATCACCGATAACAGTTGGCGACCCACCGCTGAGTGTGATGAGTCCTTCCACAGTGTTCACGTTCGAAAAAGTGGCAATCCCGGAAATGATACCACCATTTACGCCAGCCAATTTGTGGGAATTCATGTTCAATAGAGCATCTCCACCGAGGGAGAGTTGAGAGAAAATGAGATCGCTCTCCATGCGCAAATTCTTGTTACTTCCAGTGCATGAAACGTTTGGCAAACCGGACGCCAAGGTTACGACCTGCTCGGCTGCTCCATTGAAATAGAGATTTGATGGCGCGAAACTGCCGCTGTTCCATGTTAGATTTTTACAGAGGGACAAATAATAATTGGACATAGTACCGTTGTTCGTGATGGCCCCATCGGTAATAAATGAACGATTAGAAATGGAACCGCTGTTCGTGAGATCTCCTTTGACATACACATAAAACCAATCACCGACCCCATCACTAATGTTCCCGTTGTTTACCAAACTTCCGGTGACCGCCAGAGTGGCGTTGCCACGCAGAGTGGCAACGGGGTTGATGGTGGCGGTTGCGCAGCTAGCATTCTGGGAGATGGTGACCGTGCCGTTGATCTCGACGGAGTCACTGGCGGGGGACTCCGGCCATAGACCCAGGTGGCGGAGGCGTTCCAGTTGCCGCCGGCGGCGATGGTGCGCATTGCCCCTGAATTGGGAAGGCTGGGGACGGCGACGCTCAGGGTTGCGATCCGGGTGATGCTGCTCTCGGAATAGGAGCACGTGAGGATGGCTGCGGTGCCGGATGCCTGAAACACGGTGCCAACGATGGCGCCCGAACCACTGGCCAAGTTCCAGTTCACGTTGGTAACCGAGGCGATGGTCTGGTTGGAGTAAGAGGCGACAACCCCAATCGTAGCAAGATCAAACGTTCCTGTGGCCGACAGAAGGATGACGGTGTTGGTGGCCAGCGAGATTCCCACCAAAGTTCGGGGAGCTGGCAGGCCCGGAATGGTGATGCCCAAGGTGTCGACCCGGCGGAGGCCGCCTTCTGAGTAGGTGCAGGCGAGGAGGGCGCCGGTGCCGGAAGCCTGGAAGATGGTTCCAACGAGAGAGCCGCTCCCGCTGGCTAGACTCCATTCGACCCGGGTTACAGAGGCAATGGTCAGATCTGAATACGAGGCGTTGACTCCGATTGTCGCCAGATCGAATGTTCCGGTGGCCGATGTAAGGAGTATCGTGTGGGTGGCCAGAGAAATTCCGAGCAGAGAACGAACCGTGGTCGAGGCTGGAGCGACTATGACCGGAAGTTGCCAAGTGGTGGAGGCCCCAAGATTGTCCCAGGCGGAGACCTGGAAAGTGTAGGAGCCTGCCGTCGTGGGCGTGAACGAATACGTGCAGGCGGCGGTGGTCGAGGAGGCGACCAACTGGCCGTCCTTCAGAATCTGCATGTTCGCAATGGTGCCGTCGAGATCGCGGGCTTGGGCCTCGATTGGGATCTGCATACCGACAGGGAAAATTGCGCCGGGGGCGGGCTGCACGATCGTGATGAGTGGGGGGGAGTTCACGATGGCGCCGGTGAACTGGGGACCGCCCAGCCCGGTCGCGATCGCGATGCGGTAGGTGCGAACCATGCCGGCTACGGTGCCGGGGAATGCGACGATCAGCGTATCGTTGCCGTCGAACTGGATGCCGGAAACGCCGATCGCGGTGTTGGTTAGCGAGATTTCGGAGAACTTGCGGGGTGACCAGAAGAAGCCGGTACCAACGGCCGTGTCGACCGCACCAGCGCCGCTCCAGCGGGCCAGGATCGGGGTCTTGCCCACCCCCTCGACACCGCCCAGGACGACCGACGTGTCGGGCAACACGATGCCTTGGTTGAGTGGGCCCTGGTTAAGGCAGATGCCTGTGGTGGAGGCCGTCGTCAGGTCTATGCGAGCCAGCGCCGAGCGGGCGCCCATGGCGTCGGTATAGCCCACGTAAGCGAAGCCGTCGACGCCGTTACAGAACAGGCGCTGGATCTTCCAGTTGGCGGCGTCGGTGAGGCCGCTGCCGGTGTAGGCAAGCACCTGGCCGGGCGAGCGACGCCAGGTCTCGGTCTGGTTTGCCAGGGCGAGCAGCGTGACTCCGTCAGAGGCAATCTCGAGGTGGGGAATGGTCGCCGGCAACGTCCGGCGGACGAAACTGTCGAGAGTCTGGTTGCTGATTGATGTCGGATCGACACCCGTCAGAAGTTTTCCAGTCGTGTCGAACAAAGGTTGTATGATCGTGCGCAATGTGTTGACTATGCCCGGATGCGAGTTCATCATCAACCCGGGTGACAGGAAAATCGACTGTAGGGTGTTGGCCAGGACGTCGGCGGGAAGCCCGCATCCAGACGGCACCATGTCCATCGTGTTCTCGCCCGGGTTCAGCTCCGTCGCGCCTTGAAAGTCAGTGAAGCCGCCGTAGTGCCCCCCCCCCGATATTGATAAGGGCAACTACGGGCTTGAGGGGAAGACCGGGAAAGATCGTGTTGGCGCTGCCGTCGGGGTTGACGGGGACGGTGCGGGTAAGGGTCTGGGTCAGATTGCTGGTGTTACCAGGATTTCCGAGGATGACTCGGAAGGTCACGGTGCAGGTCCCGCTCCCGGTCGCCGCCCGTACACCGCCCAGCGGCGGATTCGGCTCCTGCGGTAAAACCATCTGGAACTTGAGACTGCCTACACCCTCGGGGGCGTTCCCGGCGATCCCGGACTCCATCGGCTTGGACCCCGACAGGAAATTACACCCGCTCAGATTCCACAGGAACAGGAACAGGGCCACCAGAAACATGCCTCTTGAAATCGTCCGTCTCATGCAAACACCTAACCCCCACATCGTTCAGATAGGAATTTATTTTCCAAGCGAAGCATCCCAAATTGAGGTAGGTCGCCAATAGTGAACACCAAAATGGCTACCTCCTATTCCGGGATTAAATCTGAACTCTGGAACTCACAGTTTCTTCAATACTATTTTGCCATCAAGAATCTCATAACCGAGACCCTCTGGTTTGAGTATCTTATCAAGAGCTTCTCCAAGTGTGATGCCCTCAATCTGAGGTGTGATATATTTTGTGCAGGTCGGTTTCGTGTTAGCCTGCGAGGTATTGAAGTCATATGCCAGACCAGCCTGCTTAGCCAGTTCGATTACCGCATACTGGAGGCTGATCTTATCGGTTCTCGTGCCCTTATATGACTCCGGGTATGGTTTTGTAAGTGAAACTTTGACTGTAAGCGGGTTGCCGCCAGCACCGACAGACGACCCCAACTTCTTCAGCACCATCTTGCCATCAAGAATCTCATAACCGAGGCCCTCTGGTTTGAGTATCTTATCAAGAGCCTCTCCAAGTGTGATGCCATCAATCTGAGG
The DNA here is from genome assembly GCA_015233155.1 of Candidatus Rifleibacteriota bacterium. GTDB lineage: Bacteria > Muiribacteriota > Ozemobacteria > Ozemobacterales > Ozemobacteraceae > JADFYG01. The sequence goes on along the minus strand of JADFYG010000018.1, from coordinate 21,979 downwards.
CGTTATATATTTCTTGCAGGTCGGATTCGTATTAGCCAGTGAGGTTTTGAAGTCATATGCCAGACCAGCCTGTTTGACTAATTCGATTACCGCATATTGAATGCTGATCTTATCGGTTTTCGCTTCCTCGTATGACTTTGGATACGGTTTTGTAAGCGAAACCTTGGCTTTGAGCGGGTCGCCCGCCGCACTGGCAAATGGCACTATCAAGGCAGAAAAAACCACGAGACACACTACAATGAGTGCGGATGAGAGTTTCATTGGGAAAATTCTCCTTTTATTTGGTGTAATCCAGGGCCTGCAAAAGAATGGAATCTGAGACAGCTTTGCAAGATTATCGCACAAAGCGATAATCTTGCAAAGCTGGGAAAATGTGACTCTTCAATTCCTCATTTCACACGGATGATTGCTACCGAGCAGCTGCCGTTATCCGGATCCTGGAACGAAAGATTTGTGTAAGATGCCGGAGTAGTTGCCTGCGTCAGATTTATGAATCTGAAAGCCGTATCTGACATGGAAGCTGAAAAACTGCTTCCAAATGCCACATTAGATGTTTTCAGAGAAAGAGCGACGTTCAGATTATAGTCGAACATAGCTGATGCCGGAAGTCCGCGTCCCCACCGAAACAACGTGACTCCCCAATCCGGGAGTAATCCGAAGAGCCCTCCGCGAGATGCCGCGCGGGCATTCAGGTTGTCAACTCCCGTATCCTTCGTCTGCACCAGTGCCTTGATGGTATCAGTGCCGAGTTGTTCGAAAACGTAAAGACCGAAAAGACCTACGCAACCATAGTTACCGAGTCCGGCATTCGAGGGCCAATCAAGCAATGAGAAGGCATCCGGTTGAATCTGGTAATCGTCAAAACGCTCATCGCGGCTACCCATGTATCGAATTTCGGAACAGACGCTCATACCCTCGTTTAACCAGGCCTCTTCATCAGAACTGCCGCCGAACGTGATTCGATGAGCTACATAACTTACAAGATGCTGAAATTCATGGACAAGAGTGGCAATGGTGGCCATGTTCCACCAGGCCAGCGAATAACGGTTATCACGAGTCCACATGTAAAACATGTCGCGCTGATTTGTGGCCCCCCAGGCGTTAAAATCATCAGGATCGAAAAAACCAGCCGCTCCGATTGCATTCACTACCGGGGTAAAGAAAATCGTCACTTTTCCATCATGGTTGATATCCCCATCACGGGCATAGGTATCGCTTGCGCTGTAGTTTGTCATGATGAACGGATAAACACGTGAATCGAACTCCATCGCGAAAGAGGCTATCAGAGCATCGGTCACGAGCGATGGATTGTAACCGTTATATCCGGCCGTGTCCCGGAAAATCTTGCAGGTTGTACCGATATAACGCAGTTCACCGGTTCTATTTACTCGGCCTCCGCCGCCATTCCAGACTGAAAATGCCTGTTGATCTCCAATGTTAACTTCATTCAGAGAGACCTTGCTGCCGGAGCGATAGGAAGCCGCTCCCGTTCCTCCAGGTATAGAGCTGCGACCATGCTCCCGCATGACTGCGTCTGTCTCCGCCTGTCGAGGCGCAGCATCGGCAAACTGTGACATTCTGACGCTGGCAGCTGGCTCATTTTTGTCCAGAAGCAGGCTTCCCCCGCCATTTACAAGCACCCGGTAGCTGCCCGCAAACTCCGTGCGCGGAAACAAGACGAGTCCATATCTTTCATCCCCGGTCAGGGTAGGAATCCATACTGAGGCTCCCGCAGCAATATCGATGATACTGTGTTCGCCGACCGCCAGGTTCAGCACGGGTATTACGTTTATTTGTACCGATGCCTTCGCAGAACCACCACGTCCGTCTGTAACTGTACAATCCACCGAATAAGTGGCGGGACCGGAACCAGGAATCCAAGTCGTGTTTACAGCTCCCTGAGGATTACAACTGCCGCCTGTTGTGGTCCATGTGTATGTAAGCGAGTCCCCATCAGGGTCAGTTGCAGCAGCAGTAATTGAAACGTTTTGTCCTTCAAAAGTTGAAGTAAGAGTCGGAGTTAAGGCCAGAATCACCGGAGACTGGTTTACCGGGTTAGGGACATACAGAACGAGAGAGGTGGATGCAACACCACCGCGTCCGTCACTGGCGGTTACCGTGACCGTCGATGAACCATACTGCATGGGTGCGGTCCAGGTGGTATTGTTTGCGGAGGTTGCCGAGAGACTGCCAGCGGAGGTCGTCCAGACCAATGTAAGCGGATCCCCGTCCGGATCAGTTGCTGACGCAACAAGGGCGAGAGAGCCTCCCTGGATGCTTTGCGTACTTGTGGAAACAATCGCCACTACAGGGGCATGATTAGAGAAAACAGTGATCGGAACCGTTGTTACGGTTGAAGCGCCCTTGCTGTCAGTCGCCTTGACAGTAACGATAAATGAACCCTCCGTGCCGGGAGCAGTCCAGGTTATTAACGCTCCTGTTGTAGTGGATAACAGTCCGGATGGGGCGCTCCAGAACAATGAGACTGAGTCGCCATCGGGGTCGGAGGCCGTGGCACGCAATGTTACTGTGCCTCCCGTCATTACCCGCACCGGATCAGCTGTTGCGGTAACGTTGGGAACGCGATTCGATCCTCCGATTCCGACGCGGAAACTAATGGCTGCTCTGCACTGTCCGCCCCGCGTGTCGCTGACGACTACCGAAACCGTAGCCATCATATCTGCATCCGGTGCATTCCATGTCACACTTGTATCGGCAGGGCCGAAGTTACCAAGCTTTCCGCCCTCGGCGCTCCAGGCATAAGTTATAGGGTCACCGTCCGGGTCTGTTCCGATGGCTTTCAAAACTACGGATTCGCCTTTTGCAATCTGGGTGGATGCAACACTGAGCACGACCTGGGGGGGGCGGTTGCTGCTGCCTGTTGGTAAAAGCGTAACACCAACTTGCGCCGGCGCGGTTGTCGCGAAGACCACCGCTATGGAAAGCGGCGTTACAGCTGGGGAGGAAACCATTACTTCCACTGTGCCTTCAGGCATTTGAAGAATAACACGACCTGCCGAATCGGTCAGCTGAGTCTCTCCCCATACCTGGACCTGGGCATTAGGAATGACATTTCCGTGGGTATCTGAAACGGTAAGTATGACGCTATTGTTGGCACGCTGGACCGGAAGATCGATATGGATGAGGTGAATGGAAGAAGTAAGGGAAAGTTTTTCCGAACGAGTGCGAAATATACCGCTGCCTGAAGTCGAGTCATATCGAACGATCAGATGAAAATCCTGATTGATCGGAACTTCCAGCATCTGGAATGCTCCGTTTGCGTCAGTAACCGTGCGCAAGGAAGGCATTTCCTCGATGAAAACAGTTGCACCTGGTAGTGATCTCGTTCCGACGGAACGAATATCGCCATGAGGCGAAGCGAGTAGCGTAGGATCAATGACGACACCGGAGACGGTGCCTACATCTACAATCGGACCGTTCCCGACACTTCCTCCTCCTCCGCCGCCGCCGCAACCCGTAAAGATAATGAATGTCGCGAGAATGGCCAAGGCAACCAGAGGGCTGAATCTCGTGTTGAAGACGGTCGTCATAATTATCACCCGACCTTCATGCGCATTATTTATGCATTTCGAACACGGAAACCTGTGAAGGCAAGCTCAGTACAAGATCGGAACCATTGCCTCCGCCGATCTTTAAGTAAGCACCAGACCATGAATCAATCGAAATGGCGCCACTGAATGGCAACACAGCATTGTTTGTAAATCTGGAAGGGCCGGAAAACTGTATTTGTTGAGACTTGCCATTGCCTGTGACACTGGCATCATACGTGTATGTGGTATATAAATCGATATCTTCGTATCCGTATTTTGCACCTTTGGTCTGGTCATTGACCACGAGAGCGATCATCCATTCAGCGACCACGGCATCGAAGAGCTTGTTCGATATTGCCGCGATCCCACTCTTCCCAACGAAGTTTCCGGAGACGAGATTGCGCAGGGAGCCGTCGATGCCATATTTTTCCCCGAGCCAGACTCCAAAAAGATATACCTGGCCATAATGTTCATGGTCCAGTGTTCCAGGCCATGGGGACAAAGTCAGATCAACATCGGGAGTGCGATTGAAGAACTTCTGCACCTGCAATGCCTTGGAAATATTGTTCGTCGTCATCGTGAAGCCGCAAATATGCTCAGAATACCCGGACATAGCCTCGTTCAGCCAGTCATCCTCCTTCAGACCGCGGCTGTTACGCTGGTAGAAATTGATCATGTGTTGAAACTCGTGAGCCATCGTGCTTTCCGTGTCTGCGACCGTCAATCTGATCTGCGAATTAGCGGGAGCATATTGCATGTAAAAGATCTTGCGCTGATTGCTCTTTCCCCCTTCAATCTGATCCGGTGGGAAAAGATCGCCGGAATTGAAGAAGCCGGCAATTTCCAATGCCGGAGACAAGACTACGCTGATATCTTTGCCCAGACTGTTGAAATCCGCAGGCGGCTCTTCCCCGAATGTGGCGCGGACCTTGTTGTAAATAGTGGGCCAGGCCTGGGCAAGCTGGCTGATGAAATTTTTCGCGGTTGTGTCGTATACGAGTGACGTATCCAGATAGATATTGAGATTGGCGTCGCCCGAACCACTGAGAGAGGTAACGCTGCGACAGGTGGCATTAACTGTGCCGAGCTGCGTAAGGTCAGTGCCCATCAATACCCGAAAGTTTACCGTATCGCCGACATTGTCGGCTTTGCGAGCGGCAATTACTGATCCCCGTCGTGATGCGTTCGGGGAAAATGGCGGCATGAGTTTTTCATTATCACGCAGGACCTGATGGAGACGGGTCGAATGACTGATGTCAATCGGCGGAATAACAACAGAGGAATCGGGTTTCGCGACGGTATTGCCGGATACTACGCGCGAAGCGGCCAGAGCTCCGGACAATTGAGCCGCGACATTAATTGTCATACGGGCGCCGGTTCGATTGAAAAAGACCAGTTCGTCGCTCTGATTGCTTAAAAATTTCTTGACGGTGAGAGCGGTTCCGGATACAGGAATCCCTGCTGACTGGTACCCGTTTGTCGGCGCGGCAAGCTCCGGCATAGTTGCTGGTGGAGAGGTATCCGGGCCAACAGGAGTTCCGCCGCCACCACCTCCTCCGCCGCCACAACCGAAAAGCCCAAGGGTTAGTATGAACAACAATGCTATTGTTGCATTATTATATCTAAGCACATTGAATTTTGTCGCTACGGGCACGTCGCGCCGTGCCTCTACGCTTAGCATAAACCGATTTCGTTGTTTAAACATCTCAATAATCCTCCATGGGTGGTGGGTAATTTAACTGATACGGCTATTATTGTTTTTTTTATCTGTGTTCATCCATGTCCATATGTGGTTAAATTTGGTCGTCAGTTAAGAGTATGCCATTACCCCTTCATAAAGGGGTGCAAGATCGCGAATATAATACAAAGTCTGTAAATGCTCTCATTAGTTATGAGCAATTTCCGGTGTGAAACGATGCGTTAATGAACAAAATCGATCTTGCCGAAACCGTCACGAAGGACGGCAAGAGCCGCTCGCTCGCGTGGAGCAAGAGCCTCCATCGCGGCGTCAAGAGACGGACCGGCGCGAGTTTGCAGAAAACGGCTGAGCAATGCAACAAAAGCCTCCCGCTGGGAAACTTCCTTCAAGTTTTCGTGAACAACTATAAGTGCGGAAAGGTCTTCCTGACGAGCCATCTCAAGAATGTAATGGAACACTTCGGGCATATGCGTCGCCGGAATTTCGTGCAGCCCTTGCAGAAGCCACTTGAGACCTTCTTCGCGAGAATACAATAGAGCGGCCAGACCACGGGCATTTATTGAAATCGTGAGGGCTGGCGCAGCTATGAGAGCTTCGAGCGCAGTGCGATTTTTTTGCGCGAACAACGCGTATAACGCGTTCATTCTGATTTCGTAGGTTTCGCTTTCGCAAACTGCTATGGTGCAAAGTTTTTCGCCTGTTTGTGAGGCTGGCATGTTTCCAAGGGCATGGACCGCCATTAGCCTGACTTCCGGGGCTGCATCGCCGAGCATTCTGAGCATGGCTTCATCGTCGGTTTGTTTCCCGGCTTTGCTCATGGCTTCTACTGAAGTCTGACGAATCCATTTTTCCGTGTGGTTCAGACCTTCATGGATCATGGAAACAAATGGAAGAACAAAGTCGGACAGTTCGACGACCTTGAGGATAAGATGTCCAAACTCGGTTTCGAGCGATTGCACTGCATGAAGAATAGCTTGTGCCTCATCTTCAGGACGATCGCGCCAATCCAGGCGAAATCTCTCCAGACCTCCGCGGGATTGAGGATTAATGAGCAGACGCAGCAGTCCCTCGCCTCCAAGTCGTTTGAGGGCAAAAAGAACCGTTTCCGTGAACAGATAGTTCGGAACCGCGTCGATGCTTGTCAACGCGTCCTGCAATACTCTCAGCATGGTCGGAATCGATTTGCTGCATTCCCCGAACGACAGTAACTCCACTGCCTTGCCACGCCGGACAAAATCCGTGCCGTTTTCGAGAAGTTCAAGGGCTTCCGTGTTAATATCGCCGGGAATAGCGATACGTTCTCCGGAACGTGCCGCAACATCAGCAATCGCTGCAAGAAGATGAGGGCGACAGATCGGATCGCCCTTCCTGATAGCGGTGACGAGTCTTGCCAATATTTTCCGACCGCGATCCGGATGGAAAAACAGGAAATCTTCTATACGATTAGCGACACGTTTCTGCACTGATACAGGCAGTTTCGGAAGACGGTTCAGTAAAACCGCCAAAGAATAGCCTTTGAGATCGATGATATCGCAGATACGATCGTCAAGCTTTTTGGAATTGGCAAAACGCCTGAGTCGAGAAACCTGGCGGCGAAGACCACGTAAATCGCGATTATCGATCAACGCTGGTTTATGGCTATGCGGGTGATTGGAATGTGCAGAATGTGGCATGGTCATCCTTGTCAAAGCATTTTGAGGAAAGCGATCAAACGTGCCCGGTCAATGTCATCCTTTATGGAAAGATCCACCAGCTTTCGCGTTTCGCTCCTGAGTCGCTCAATCTGTGTGAAATTCAGCACGTGGCGTAAAATGAGCCCGGTAAGTACCGGAAACAGCGAATCGCTTTCGATTGCTTTCTGCCATAGCATCCAGAAGCGAGCCGACTTATTCTTAACGAGCTGTGTCATGGCAAGCAGAGCAAGTGCCTCGGAATGATTGGGATCTTTTGCTATAACGCGATTGAGGTGCTCTCCGGCGCTCGTAAAGTCTCCCGCGTAGAAATAGGCTTTTCCGAACAAAACCTCGTCTTCGAGGAAGTGTGGCTCATACTCGCCAACCTTGCTTATCATATCCCGCGCACTCGAAACGTCTCCAGCGGCCAGCGCAAGTTCTACACGCGTTAGTACTTCCTGAAGACTTTCGATGCCATCCTGAAAAGATTTCCAGGATTCGATAGCAAGTTGCGGCGTTCCCAGAAGAATCATCAATCGTGAATACCAGACGGCGACTTCCTCGTCATCAGGAGCCAGTTTCATTACCTTCTGGAAACTCTCGCGTGCGCGATCGAGTGCGCCCAGACGCAGCGATATGAAACCGTATAAAAACAGGCCGTGCGAATTGTCCGGATAAGAGTTGAGAGTTTTTTCCAGAAGCGGCCACGCCTTCTGATAAGTGCGTTCGATGATTGAGAGTTCGACGAGTGCCAGCGGCAACTCGACGTCCTGCGGAATATCGCGAATGGATTCTTCGAGAAATTCGCGGGCCAGTTGAAGATTTCCGCCCATAGCAAGAGACTTCGCAAGGTTGATTCTATGTCTCGGAACTTCGGGAGCACTCTTATTAATCTGGTTGTACAGTTCGATGGCATCTTCATACAGGCGTGCCTGAAAGAATAAATTGGCAAGTTCATCCGCTATGAACAGATCGGCCGGATCTTTTGCATGCAGCGATTTCATGGAGTGAATTGCTGCTTCCAGGGTTATTCTGCCGTCATATAAACCATCGAGAAGGTCATACACTTCCATTTCGAACGGACTGCTTTTTTCGACCAGGTCGATGCCTGCACGTTTTTTTAAAACCGGTAACCGCCGTGTCAATTCTTCCATTTTTTTGCGAAGTACAGGCTGCGCGGGATCGCTGGATAGGGCTTTTTTCAGATGAGCAATGGCCTCATCGACTTTTCCTTCATCGATGAGCAGATCGACCAGGGTGGTGTGAAAAACCGGATTCTTCGGATCGACCATCATGGCGCGTTTCAGGGTGGTAAGAGCTTTATCCTTGAGATCCAGTGCCAGCTGTGATCTGAGCATTCCTTCGAGCGCTTCTCCGGAGTCGGGAGCAAGATTGACGGATTTGCGATAGACATCGAGAGCTTCAGTGTGACGCTCGAGCTCGCTCAGGGTTTTCCCATACAAAAGATGCATTTGTACATCACTGGAGAGCTCCAGGAGAAGCGCCCGGAAATATCCACAGGCCTCGTCTTTTCGGCCAAGATGCAATAATGATTGTGCAATCGACTTTTTTACCTCAGGGTCGTCTGGCATCACTGCCGCCGCGCGCTGGAAAATGTCGAGTGCTTTAGCCGACTCATCCCGGTAAAGATAAGCTTTTCCGAGATTGTATAAGGCCAGGGGGTGGTTGGGCTGCGCTGCAAGCGCCTTGTTCAGGACATGCGTGGAACGTTCCGCCAGACCCTTTTGCAGATATGCCGCACCGAGATTTACAAGTACATCTATATTTTCGGGGTCGGCCTCCAGGGCCCTGATGTATTCCTCTATTGCGAGATCGAAGAGACCGCGTTCCTGGTACTCGACTCCCTGTTGGAAACAATCAACCGCAGTTTCCATGTAATATCATCCGCCTTTGGTTCAATATTTATCTTAAATAAAAACGTTAGAATTCTTCGTCGCGCCCTTGTTTATTACCCCTGCCACCGCCGCTGCCGCCACCGCCACCGGAAAACCCGGAAGAGGGACGACTTCCCCCGCCAGTGCCGCTGCCGCTATTTCCCGATGAACGTTCCTTGAGATGTTTGTCATCCTTGAACTTTTGAAGATTTTCGATCATTGCCGTATAGTTTTCCACTTCCTGGGGGGCGCACTCTTTAAAACGGGAATATGATTCAAAATATCTGTAGAAAATGCGAGTGTTGATAATACCCATTTTGTTTTTCGCGATCATCAACTCAGTTATAGGAATCATGAAATTATCTTTTCCCCATTGCCATTCCAGGAATGGAGTGTCAAAATCATTCAGATAATCACAATAAAGAAAAAAGACCACATATGGATCGTATAGCAGACCCATGATTTCTTCCAGGTCTTCACGAATTGGCCGACGGTCGCTGATGGCTTTCGGAAGCCCGGCCGAAGCAATAAGCGCAACGCCCTCCACTGCTGATATACTCTTTAGTTCAGCGGCTAAAAAATTACATTTTTCGTTGAATCCAAGGCGATCCTGCTTGATGTGTATTTTGAAAATAGGATCGATGACAACCGCTACTTCACCACCGCGTTCAAGTTTTGTCCGCCTTATGAGCCTTTTTATGTCATCGATAAAAATGCGTCCGGAAGATTCATCGACTACGAAAAGCCGTTCACTCATTTTGGAAACCTTGTCCAAGCCTATCTGACGTCGCTGTTCAAAGGCTGGATTCGTGACATACGGATTTTTTACATAGTCGATAGGGACCTCGCCTGCCTGCGCAACCAGTTTTGCGGAAATATCGATGCGATTCAGGTCAAGACTGAAAAATAAAACGGTGAGTTCGGGATTCATGTTGGCGAGATCCCAGGCCAGCTGAGTCAAAAACGTCGATTTGCCCATCCCGACTCCGCTGGTGAAGAGGTAAAATTCTTTTTGGATGCCGCTCAGGCGCTCCTGGAGAATCGGAAACGTGGTTTCAAACCCTATGTAGTCACGCTTACGCTCACGATTAGCCGAAATCAGATCGCGCATTTCTTCCAGGTGGATGCCGAGATTGCGAATATACCCTGTGCTTCCCTGGAGGAATAACGTGCGCAGATCCTGCAGACAGCCGCTGAGAGATTCGAACACCTCAGTGTCGGTGTTGAGCACTTTTTCTCCATACTGTATCAGGAGACGACGCGCGGATGATCGGGTATTTCGATCACGGATGCGGTCAATTAAAGGGTCCAGATCCTCTAACTGCGTGACTCCGGACATTGCGAACGGTGAGGTGAAAAGCTTCTGCAGTCGTTCCGAACCACCTATCCAGTCAAGCTTTGGCTTGCCTGCCTTCTGTTCTTCCGTCAGCCGCTTATACAGATTTGGAAGGTTAAGATTTTCTTCTGCTTCAAGCGAAGCGAGCATAGCTCCGAGCAGAATACGATTGGCTTCCACGCCCTGGAAATCATTGGCCGAAAAATGCTTGTCGAACAACTGTTTGCCTGCGCTGACAGGATCGAAAGCCAGATTAGCGAGCAATCTCTCTTCATCAAGAGAGATGTCACTCATGAGCTGTCCTATGTTTAAATCTTTTGTGTTCGTTGATCGTTTCATTTGCAGTCATGGTATATTAGCGCGTCGAACCTGTCAAATACACGACTGCATGGGCAGCGACTCTTAACTATTTTTTACAGTCGCTGCGTTGTTGTTCGGGCGGCTGACCGTCCGGAAACCACTCAAGAGCCTCGCGCGGATCAACAAAAACGGTATGTTGATGCGTATAATTAACGCGTCCGGGGCCGCCGCCAGGAATACGTTTCACATTAGCGATGTCGGTCACATCGACCGGAACTTTTCCGCTTCCGCGCGCGAAACTGAACCAGGCGGCCAGGACTGCCGCGCGATGTTCATCTTCCGTAGTAGGCGTATTCCCGGGTCGCCTGGCTACAACGTGTGCGCCAGGAACATCATTTGCGTGTGCCCAGAGGTCTCCGCGTCTTCCAACCCCAAAGGTAACCAGATCGTTCTGACGGCCATTGCGGCCGACATAATAGCGACAGCCATCTATTTCTAACAGAGGAGGCAGAATTTTCGCCTTGCGAGCGTCGCGAACTGCTCCATTCGCGGCATTTCCACCTTTTCTTTTTCCAGCGATGTTTCCGGAAAGACTCCTGGCCTGTTTCTTTGCTCCGGGACGTATGATTAGCGATTCGAGACTCGTTTCATTTTCGGCGGTTTCGCAATACCATATCTGTTCTTTGAGCCATGCGATATCCTCGGACACTTCTTTCAGACGACGTATGGCCTCTGAAAGTCCCCGTTTTGCCTTCTTGTACTGATGGAAATATCGCTGTGCGTTTTGATTCGCCGTGCGGATCGGATCAAGAGTAATTACTACATCCATGTCAGTTGCCCAGTCGTGCACAGTGATTTCGGGAGTGCGCGGCGCGATCTCGTGAAGATTAACCTGTATAAGTTCGCCCAGATGTTTGAGCCGTTCAGCATCTTCGAACTCATGGATGCGCTGTCGCTGATCCCCGGCGATCGCCTCTCGTTTTTTAAGTTCACGCGCATATCCGCCGCGAGCCCGCTCACGCATGGCGTCGAGTCTTCCAGGCCTTCGGACATGTGTGTCGAGCCATGTAAGTGCATCATTGACTCGCATAAACTCATGCACTTCACCCTTTTCCTCAAGATGAGTGAGTCGGAAAGCTGCCAGGGCCGCCATCTTTCCGTTATCGAGATAAAGGAATACAGGGGAATTATAATCGCCGGCTTCTTCGAGAAGACAGCGAAATATATCTATGGAAGATGGCTGAAAAGAGGCTTTGTCAGACGCACACGAGTTTGCGATTCTCTGTACCAATTCACGTTTAAATACGGGCGATATTCCCAAAAGCCGGTCACTCCAACTCGATGCGGGAGCGGTTAAAATTTTAGTGAGCGTCACATCGTCGGCATTAATCGGATCGATGGCCCCTGATACTGCGGCGGGAGTCACATACGAGGCCTTCGGGTGATTGTTTGTCGTAATGCGTGACTGTTCCAGTACGATTCCGTCCGCATCAAGTAATAGAAGGTTGCCGATACGACCCGTGAATTCTCCGACTAAAGAATATCGCGTTATCTGTTTGAAAAAAGGATCGCGCGTCTGAAGCTCGAATCTGGCGACCCGATCGCGACCAACAATATCGATGCTGCAAATCCGGGCATCACGACATACCTGATTCATTCTTCGGGTAAGCGCGCTTTCATGAAGATTTTCCTGCCATGAATCGCTCAGAAAAATGCCTTGCCCATCACCTTCATCGAACAAACCGCAACAGAGCGAGGTGTTATCCGGCGCGATGCGCAGAATAAGTCCGAAGCCTCGCGGAGCAAGATCTACCATGCGAACCAGCATGGGGTGCCTGCCGACGGCTTCCCGGACCTCTGTCAGATGACGTCGAAGTGTCCAGTATTCCATGTAATGTCAGGCCGGACGCTTTTATCGGATTGATCAGGGAATAATAGCTGGTTCTCGGGCTGAACCGGCAAATGGAACTGGCTCGCGCTCTTTTTTCTTGTCGTGCCAGACGGCGAGATGCAGAATTCCATCGCCGTCCTGCCAGGAATACAGATATCCGCGATTGATCCGCAGCAATGGCCCGAAAAAATCCGGGTCGCTCATCTCAACGATGGCTTTGCGTTGTCTGCCATCTGGGTTTATTGTCATGGGAACCCTGTCCACGCTACCCTGAATGGCCGCGAAGGAAATAGTTGTATCGAATCGCGCAGGTATGGACGCGCGGAAGCCTCTGGCACGCCCCTCGGAATCGAATCCGGATTCCCCGCCAACCAATCGCTGGGTTTTACCGTCGATGAGCGATAAAGTATGCAGACCCGAGGTGATAATACGCACAGGATCTGAGGTTGAATACTCAATTTCGACGAACACCAAACTGTTTGCATCGATCCAGAGCGGACGATCGACCACGCTGACGCTGGATTCCCCGCTTGCAGTATCAGGCCGCCATTTGGCGCTGTCTAACAGGACCTTTTGCGAATGTGCGGCAATGTCTATGGAGACGAGCTGCGTTTTAGCGAATGGAGTCTGGGGATCGGGGGCATAGCCTGCCGCGATCATTTTGCCGTCGGGAGAAAATGTGGGATTTGTGTAAAGGCCCATTCCGATGCCCAGCTCACTCCAGGAAGCTGTTGGCGTATCGAGATCGAGGAGATAGAGTGAAGGGGCACCTGACTTGTCTGAAATGAATGCGACGTATTTTCCGTCCGGGGAAACCGCCGCCTGGCTTTCATTGGATGGCGCGGTCGTTATGGGTGTGGATTTCAGGCTGGTGATATCGAGCAGATAAAGATCTGTCTGCGAAGCGGTTTCTCCCGTGAAAATGGCTCTGGTGCAGGTTGCAACTGAGGCAAACAGTGCGGGTGTGAAAAGGCTCAATACAGCAAGCAAAAAGCAGACATGATAAGCACGTTTCATTTGATTAAAGGGCATTCAACTCAGCAAGTCGCTCCTCGTAAGCATTTTGATTCTTGGGGGAGCTGTGCATATTCGACTTTACGAATTCAATGATTTTTGCATGGATGTCCGCAATCAATTTTCGGGTCTTCTTGCTCATCTCATGCATGTTTTTCAGGTAAGCCTGGTAAAAGGCTCCCCCTTTGCCTTCCATTTTTTCGAGTTCAGCGGTGATGGTCTTTATCAGTTTTTTTGCCTGTGCTTCGCGCTTGGCCAGCAGTTCCTGGATTGCCTGATCCTGTTCTCTGAGATCGCGAACGAATGTGTTCTCGGCTTCGATAATCTTGGCTTTCAGGTCTGCAAGAGCTTGCTTGATATGGGCTGCATCCTTCTTCGCAGCTTCATCGATCTGACTCTTAAGTTGCTCGAAATCCTTTGTGAGACTCGCGTCGAACTTCTTTTCTGCTTCGGTGATCTGATCTTTCAGCTGTTCGAGAGCTTTGTGGAGCTCTTCGCCTTCTTTTTTCCCGGCTTCGTTAATCTGAAGTTCCCAGCGCTTGAGGTGTTCCTTAATCAGGATTCCATCATTCTTTCCGGCAGCGACAAGCTGATTTTTCAAATGTTCGAGATCGTCAGTGATCGCGACGAGTTCCTTCATGAAATCTTTTAGAGCGATTTTGCCGGGATGGCTGGGCGAGGACTGTGAGGCCGGGACTGCACTTGAACCAGCTCCTGAAGCCGCCGGAGCCGGTGTCATACTGCTGTTGGAGTCTCCGCCTTGTTTATCGGCAAACGTCGTTGCGAGGCTATGATCGAGAGAAACGACCGGTTGAATAGAGCTGTCCGTGAGATTGCTCGAATCAGAACCTTGGCTTGAACCGGTCTCTGGTGTGGAAGAGCCTATCTGGCCTGTGCCGCTGCCTTGTGCCGGGCCTTGCGAAGAGCCGGGTTTTACGCAAGTCCAGTGGCCATCAATTTGAACCCCGTCCTGATTGAAGTGAGCGCCTACCCAAACCCATTTCCCGGCATTCTGAACCGAAACACCGATGTTCACATGGTTATTCATCAGCCAATGGAGGATGCCAGTGACAATGGATTGTGCCGGCTGTCCTGCGGGAGGTACTGGAACTGTTGTTGACGCCGGATCTGGAGCTGGTGACGGAGCTCCTGCAAAGGCCACCGAAACGGAAAAAAGGCAAACCAGGGCTGCTGAAATTACGCCCCTTTTATAATTAGAACAATTCATTTTTTCCTCCTCTAATGTTCGGTAGCGGATGCCAAACTGCTTTACTTACTGGAACTGTATTGACTCCCTATAACTATAACATAATTCGGTCCACGATTACCAAAGAAGCCTAAATATTAAGGGCAAACGCATCAAAAACCGGGAATTGGCCTATAGCGCGGCTCTCGATACAACGAAGTGCCCGCAAGGGCGAAACTATGACTATGGTAGGGCGTGACCGCCGGGCATGCCGAAGCACAAAGCGGCGCGCCCGGCGGTCGCGCCCTACCACAGAACTTTTAATGCGTTTGCCCTGCCTAAATATTCACGACTCTTTACACCAAACGAGATTCCTCACATTCATTTGGAATGACAAACAATGCTGTCATTTCGGACGAAGGGAGAAATCTCAACGGTTAGTATACTTTGACTTTTCGCCTTGCCTGAACGACAATGTGTCTGCATCGGCCACATGTCGAATCTTACCACCAACGATATCCTGCAGCGACTAGCCGTCTGGGTGTTTATAGCACTAGTCGGCTTTATTACAATTGCGGCGCTTTTTGCCGACATTGGTCGCGTCCAGACTCTTATTGCAACTATTTCTTTCGCGTCACTCGCGTCGATAATCACGTCAGTACTCTTCAATTACTCTCTTCGCTTCATGAAATGGACATATTTTCTACACCGTCTTCGCATTAAAATCAGTTTTGCTGACAGCCTCTGGACTTTTTTTTCCGCATTCACGATGGTGCTAAGCCCGGGAAAGCTCGGCGAAATCATCAAGTCCGTTATCATCAAATCCCGTTACGGTATTCCTATTTCTCATACCGCCCCGATCGTCATGGCTGAACGCATAACTGATTTGCTCGGTCTTATCTGCCTTGCCGCCATCGGCTCCAGTCGTTTTGCCTTTGGTGGTCACACTCTCGTGATCGCTTCCATCTTCATGATAGGTGGAATAGCCATCATGACCCGTCCAGGTTTCTGGCGTGCCTGCGATCGCCACATATTTTCACGATTTGCCAGTCTTACCCGTTTTCGCTCCTCGCTTCATGCTATCGAGGAGAGCACCGGGAATCTTTTATCGACACGTTCTCTTATATTTACAGTGCCGTTAAGTGCGGTATCCTGGGCAGGTGAGGGTGTGGCTCTCTACTTTATTTTTGGTGCTCTCGGTGTAACCCGACCAGAGCTGCTTGGAATCTCACTCTTTGCACACGCTTTCAGTTCGATCGTCGGAGCTCTGTCGTTTTTACCCGGCGGATTACTTGTCACCGAAGGCACTCTCGGCATGTTTTTTGTCTTTGTCGGCATCGGTCGCGATCAGGCTGTTTCCGCCACTCTGCTGATTCGCACGGTAACGCTCTGGTTCGCGGTAATCCTTGGAACCGTCGTTTTTCTCGCCGGCCGCCGGCCGACCGATCTCATTGCCTTTTCTTCGGGACGAGACACTCAGAAAACGTGATCTCAGGGCATCGGCATAGTTGCGGGAAGCCCTCCCGCAAGTTCCAGGTGTCTTGCGCGAAGCTGTTCTCCGAGCTGTGCCAGTTCAGGAAATTCGTCAAATACCCGAAAGGTCGATTCGTTTGTCCAGAAGTCTCCGAGCGCACGATACCCGGCCTTTTCATATTCGAGCGCGGTGATGAGCATCTCAAGCTTGTCGACAGCTCGTACAAAACGAGCCTCCCGTGATGAGCCGTCTTCAAATTCGGCGAACAGGGCAATGTATTCATCCTTAGCTTTGCCGAGGGGTGCGACTACATCTGTCACGGCAGCTCGCTCCGCTTCAGATTTCCCCTTCAGATATGCCAGTGCCGGAAACGGAATATCACCGACCCGACATTCACCCAACTCGTGAACCAGCGCGAGCCGCACCGCCAGATCTCGGTCTATGCCGCCAACCGCGGGGGACAGAAATAATGTCAGAAGTGCGGTTCCGAAACAGTGGTCAGCAAGCGACTCACAATCCCGGATACCGCGAAGCTGCCATCCGGTGCGGCGCAGCTTCTTCAGGTTGAGATAATCATGGAACAGCATTTCCAGATTGTTGAGATCGCATGCCTTCTTACCACGTTTCGCCGGGTTTCTGACACCAGATTTACGAGTTTTCACGGTATGACCGACTCGGCTTCTTTTGTCAAACGAATCACGTCGGAAAATCTCACGGGTCGCTCATGATACCGGAATGCCCGGAAGTCTTCGATCTGATCCCGCTCATGCCGGCCGGTCGCGGCATTGCCTGGTGGCAGAACTCCCCAGATTCTGACTCCATCCGAGGATAATTGCGTGATTGCTACGTCGCTGCCGCGGTTCATGAACGGCGTAAAAGTTGCTGGAGATGTCTGGGTTGGCACGCCGACGTGGTTTACACCGGCGAACTCCATCGGGGGCATCGGAAGCAAAGGCAACTCCTTGCCCGGGGAAGCCAGTTTCGCGACTGCGGCTTCCAACGCCGCGTCAGCGACATCGGCCGCTGTCTTGTTTCCAAGATAATTGAAGTGCGTTCGGCCCGCCAGGGCATCGAACAGCAGGGAGGATTGAGTCCAGGTGGGGTCAGACCCGACCATCCAGGCAAAATCGGCAAGTGGCTTGTCGAACAGTGCTCCAGTCAACTCTTTCCATAACAGGTCAAATAAACCTGCGCCCGCATTATCGAGTAACCCGTCGCCATTTTTATCTTCACGTCTGTCATTCCAGGAGGATAGGATCTCAAAACCCCGGTGAGCATCTGGTGACAGGGCTTCCGGCTTCATGACGTCCAGAATAGATTTCCGGAAAAATCTGGCGCGCAGGTCTGTAAACGCCAGATTTTCATCGACCTCACGCAGGAACTCGAATGACCAGCGGTCACGTCCATTTTTCAGCAAATCAGCCAGAAATGCCGTGCGCTGGTCACGACCCCAGCCGATGATCAAATCACCGTTGCGAAATCCATTCGCCGGCGGACAATTCCAGTTTGCAAAGAAGCCTGTCGCGGGGTCGACCCCGGCCAGACGTCTATCCGGATAGGTGAATTCAGTTGGCTGATCGCCAGGTAGACGATCATCACCGAAAGCGCGACGTGATTTACCGACTCCGCACGAAACGTAGCCGATGTGTCCGCCGGTGTCAGCGCCAAGCCAGTTGATTGAAAGGGCCATGCGGTCGGAGGCATTGAGCCACTCGTTTAAGCTTTGGGCATGATTGGAATCAAACCAGCCGGCATACGAGTCGACGACCCGGTCCTGCCAGCCTCTGTTTTTTACAATAAGGCTTCCACTCTCACTGGCGATTACAGGGCCTAGCTTCGTGGTCTCGACAGGACGCAAAACGGGCTTTGATTGCCCTTTAACCGTGATGCTCTCGGTGCGACTGGCAAGAGTAAGTTCAAAGCCGCCTCCAAGCAGGCGATCGGGAATAACTGTATCATGCCGCAGTGAGATCAGATCTACCAGATTTGAAACACCTGCTGTTGCGGTAAAAGCGATTTTTCGATTGGCGCCGAAAAGAATTACAAAATATCCGACCGGCGTCGTGCCAACCAGATCCAGGCCGGGCGCATGCAGACCGATTTCTATCAACGCTGATGGCTTGAAATAGCCCATTTGAGGACCGCCGAGCATGAAAGCCTCTTTCCTTCCCTTGCTTAAATTCGAGACTGCCGCTGCATAGGAGCCCGATTTTTCGGGAATGCCCAACGACTTCAATTGCCGTCCCCGTTTTCGATGGCGTATAGCGGGGGATTCCAGCGGCCCGGACACTGGTGGCTGTAGATACAGATGTGGCGGCCGTCGCAGTGTGACGGGAAAGCTTCCTACATCGCCCAGCGTCGTGTATACCTGTGGGTCCTGGTAGAAAACCACGTCTTCAAAAATGTTTGAGGCAGTGCGTGCGCCGAATTTTTTCACGAGACTGCCAAGCATGTGAAGGTTGTCGAGTTCCTGAGTGAAATCGTTATATCGAACGGCCATGGTTCCCGCAAACAGTTCAAGGATGTCGATCTCATCAAAAGACTCCGGAGCGATGCCAAGAGCGGCAAACCCGGGATCAATGGCAAATCTATGCTCACGAGCATCTTTAATGGCTCTATTGATGCCGGCGGTGAAAGCGGAAAGCGCTCGCCTGAACTCCATGGGCGCGCGGTCGCGGCCTGTTTTCAACTCTTCCAGGGAAACTCCGTCCCGGCGCGAAGTAAAGTCGGTCTCAAGAAACGATGGTCCGAACAGCTCTGACAGCTTACCCTTTACGGAACGACGCAGCAGTTCCAGCTGCATCATGCGATCACGTGCAGTGATATAGCCGAAGCCCCAGTAAGCTCCCTCTGTGCTGCTGGCAACAATATGCGCCGCTCCTACCGCGTCTCGTCGAATCTGTACCACTTCATTCGGAACGCAGAGGGGGATTTCTTCTGTCGGAGCAAGCGCGGCAAAGGCTGTTCCCATGAAAGTCATCGCAACAATAAAAGTTGCGCAGCTTAACCGGTAAAGCATATCGCGAAATGATGCAAAATCGTTCTTGAATCTATTCATGATGGTTGTTTTTCCTTGAAACCGCTGAATTACTAAATCTCGCTGTGCTTCGGGAAGGGCTCGATCGCCGGGCCATCAAGGTTCGATGTAGTGCGGCGAATTTTGATGGCCCAAGTGGAAGCATATCATTTTAAAGATGAAGCAAAATGATCGTAAGCGTTCACTCTTCCCCCTCTGTACTTTTTTGAATGATAGTTAATGTTGATTTCATGGATGTTACGAAATTTGAGGCCGTCGCTATTTGTTGGGTTTAGGTCAACTCCGAACCATTAGTGTCACTTCATTTTTGCCATTTTCCGCTTCTATTAATTATGTTATCGACAAAGTTGCTAATTAACACTTGAGCGTCTTCTTTAACATCATCTTTTCGGGAATTAACGTCCTTCACGAGAGATTGCAATATATGGACTGTTTCGCTACTTATTTCCTGTTTTTCCTGTAATTTTTCCTTTGCTTCAGAAATCTTCTGAATGATTAAGTTGGCTGTGTCTGAAGCTGAAATAAGATTATATTTTGCGAGATATCTAATGCAAGAAATAAAATTTTCTAATGTGTTTTTCGATCCCCTATATTTTTTATCTTTTATTGAAGAACTTACACCGAACCCTGCTGTGACATAAAGTAATTGTCTGTGCTCGGTATCGTAAAACTTTGAAGCAAGATTTTTTAATTTGGATAGAAGTTGAATGTCGACATCAAAAAAATCATCCAAGCTTATAATTCGCTCTTCAGCTAATCTTGCTAAATCAACAATACCAGCTGTTCTTCCATAAAAATTATTGGGGTCATCTAAAAGTATTAGTTCGATTAAGGCTTTCGGAGAATTTTTTTCCATCTCGAAAGCCCGTTGTGCAGATAAGGGATTGTCAACACTTTCAATCCAGCGCCTAAGTTCTTCTTTAGAATACTTTTCACAAAAAGCTGGTGAATTCAAAGCAAAACAGATAAATACTAGACTAAATAAAACTGCTCTTGAATAATTCATTTTATTCCTCCTTAACGAAACGAGAAGTCAGAGGCTTCTTCGTTTCGTAATCGTAAATCATAACAGCTTGTGTTGCGGCGATTACTGTACCAATTCCCCCGCCTTGCATAAGATTATCTGGACAGTCATTCAAATCCTCTGAGCTATTATCATACAGGCTACTCTGAAGCAGCAAATGGCCCATTTCATGGGCAAGAGTATGTCCGAAATCTTCCCTTAAGACTTCCTTTGAATCTCTAGACAAGACAATTCCTGAACTCGTAAAGTCTTCAATTTTCTTATTTCCACCAGGATAATAATAGTTGTTTGCACATATGGTCCATCCAGCCACTGGTTTGAATTGGGGAGGGGTAAAGGGGATTCCATACCAAGCTTGTGATATAAAATAGATATTCACATCACTCTCCAAACCACTGGTTAACTCAAAACTTCTTTTTTGAGATAGCAGTTCCCGCGTTAATCTTGGAACAATCCAATGATTGTTATTGGATGAAGATAGATAAAAATCTTCTACCAGCGGCGAAGCAAGCCATATGCCATTTGTCCAATTCACGAAAAACTGTTCACTTGAAGGGTATGGGGCAGGGGTAAAAGAGGCATTATTCACCCACGGCAGATTTTCCACACTGTAGCCGTGGCGAATTTGAACATTTAAAAAATTATTCCCCTGTAACCATATTTTCTTTGTAGTATTAGTCCAATCACTAAGTTGTGACAAATCGCCGATTCCATCAACAGCTTTTATGCTCAGATAGACTGTTGGTTGCTTGATTCTAATGGTTGCACAAACTGTTTTGCCCTTGCCTGCCGCAACAAGAGTAATTGAACCGGGCAAGTAGGAAGTGAAAGTCACTTCCTCTGTCTGAGAAACCGTATCAGAACCGTTGATATCCCCTATTTTCTTATAATCAGCTTGTTTTAATTCTTTCAATATGCCAAGCTGCAAATCAGTTGTTGCCAGGCCATCTTCAAGAGACCAATCGACTGCGATTGGACTCTCACCAGCCTCAGAGACAGCTATCGCTTTGAATTGTGTTTTTTCTTTGCGAAAACCAACCTCGTAATTGTCCTGATCGGCTTGAGGGTTAACCCTTCTTATGACAATTTTTACTTTCGAAACATCAGCCCTTGCGGTTGCAGAAACCAGATTCATCGTCGCCGGAGCCGGGGAGGAGCTCTTCGATTCCTGCAAATTCAAGGATGCCGATGCCGTGATCGTGTATGACCCGGGCTGCGATGTGGTAAACGAGTAATCGTTGCTGATTAGTTGCCGCAAAAGTTTTTGTGATTGATTCCGGGTAACTGTCCACACCACATCTTTCTGCATCGAAAGAGTGTATTCCCCACCAAGAAGCGATATCGTTTCGTCGCGTTTTCTCGATGGCACTACTCTAGAAGAAACCAAGCAATGAAGTGTTTTTTGGCCCCCTGCCGAAACCGAGAACATCTGTGGATCAATCGCGGCCACGATATGATCTTCCAGTGGCGTGACCGTTACCGGGAAATTCACCTGGGCAAACAATATATTTCCATCCCGCCCGAAATCGAGAGTTGAATTCAGGAAAAGTTGGGCAGTCTCGGGCTTGTCGAAATGCGCAACATACGTTGTGCCAGATGCCTGGGGAACGCCTTTTCTTATCCACGAGAAATTGATCTGACTTGCCTTCGCTGCCGAAGCTATACCATCATTGAGAGCCGGAGCTAAGTTTATCTCAGAGCTCAAGCCATCTGAACCCCACGAGTAGTTTGTTCCACGGACCGAAAAGTTCCCGGATGGAAACAAAAAAGTCCGCTGCGATTTCGAAATCGCTTGTGTGGGGTGATCTCCCGCATAGGGTTGCGCCCATACCGGATTCTTCACTGCCCACAAATCAGCTCTGACCACGGCAAATTTATAAATATCGCCAGGATCTCTGC
>JADFYG010000185.1 GCA_015233155.1 Candidatus Rifleibacteriota bacterium | reverse complement strand
CATTGCGGGAAGCTGACTTACAAGGCCGGCACCAACCGTGAGAAGTGTATAAGTTTCTGTTGCATCAATCAGATGATCTCCGTGTAAAACGATTCCGCTGATCATACCACCTACAATATTGATGTAAACAATAAAGATCCCGGCCATAGTTTCGCCCTTGACGAATTTTGTGGCACCTTCCATCGATTCGAGGAAATCAGCTTCTTTATGTAACTGCTTTTGAAGTTGCATCGCTTCGTCATTCGTAATTATATCGGTGTTCAAATCAACACTTATGGCAATCTGCTTCTTTGGCATGTCATCAAGAGTAAATCTTTCTGCGACTTCCGCCACGCGATCCGCGTTCCCGGTGATAACCAAATACTGTATAACCATGAGAAGGCTGAAAATGATAATACCAAGGATGTAGTTGTTGCCAATAACAGACTGGCCCAGTGCTTTGATTATTTCTATCTGTGCACCATGTCTACACAATATTGCACGCATGGAACATAAGTTCAGAATGAAACGAATCAAAGTAACGAGAAGCAGAATTGCCGGAAATGTTGAGAATTCGGATTTTTCCCTGATAAATATTGTAACCAGCAGAATAGCCAAAGCCATGGCTATGTTGAATGAGAGGCAGATATCGAGAATAAAAGGCGGAATCGGAACTACCAGCACGAGGATAGTTGCGATGAAGCCTATAGAGAATATGAGATTCCGGTTTTTAATTAATTCAATCACTGAGAATCCTCCCGGTATTTGTCGTTATTTCACGTTCAATTACTCCCCAAAACTCAGTCATTTTGCGGCTTTCCGTTTCTCGACATCGGCTGCTTTTAGCCGCGCCATGTCCTGGGCTTTTTCAATCTGCGTCTGAGTCATCTTGTAGTAACAAGATTCGCGTCTTTTGTAAGCTTCCGCATTTCCTTCGGAGCACGAAAGATTGAACCACATGTGCGCCTGAATATAGTCCCGCTTGACGCCACAGCCTTCGTGATACATCACTCCGAGGTTTAACTGAGCATCAGCGTTGCCATTCTCAGCGGCTTTGCGGAGCCACTTTATCGCTTCTCTGTAATCCTGCGTGACGCTATGGCCGTCGCGATACATTTGTCCTATGCTTAACTGAGCATCAGTACAGTTATTCTCGGCTGACTTGAGAAACCACTTCATTGCTTCTTTGCAAACATTTTCATTCCCTTCGGAACACGACATGCTGAACAACTTGTGTGCCTGGACATAGTCTTGCATGATGCCTTGCCCTTCGTAATACATCACTCCGAGATTTAATCGAGCTTTTGAGTTGCCATTTTCAGCAGATTTGCGGAACCAATTCATCGCTTCTTTGTAGTCCTGCGTGATGCCCCTGCCTTCGTAATACATAATCCCGAGGCTTAACTGAGCGTCAGCATTGCCATTCTCAGCGGCTTTGAGATGCCATTTCATCGCTTCTTTGTAGTCTTGCTTGACGCCCTGGCCTTCGTAATACATCTCCCCGAGGCAGAATTGAGCAGCCGCAAGGTCCTGCTCAGCCATGTGGAACCACATCATTGCTTCTTTATAATCCGGCGCGACACCTCGACCGAGTCGATACATTTCCCCGAGACAGAACTGAGAAACAGAATTGCCCTGATTAGCGGCTTTGAGATACCACTTCATCGCTTCTTGATAATCCGGTTTGACGCCTATGCATAGTTCATATATCAGTCCGAGGTAGAATTGCGCAGTAACATCGCCCTGATTAGCGGATTTACGGAACCACTTTATCGCTTCCTTGTGATTCTGCATGACACCTTTCCCCTGTTGATACATCTGCGCGATATTGCACTGAGCTTCAGCATCGCCCCGTTCAGCGGCCAGGTGGAATCGCTTTCTTGCTTCTTTGTCATTTATCGTGATTTCTTCGCCTTTGTAATATATCTCATTGCGGTAAGTATCAGAAGTCATGTGGAATAACCCCATAACCATTTTGAAAAATCGCAATCATTTCGCAGCTTTCCGTTTCTCGATCCTGGCGGCCTTCACCCACGCCATGTCCTGGGCTTTTTCAATCTGT
>JADFYG010000184.1:495-2042 GCA_015233155.1 Candidatus Rifleibacteriota bacterium | reverse complement strand
AAAACCCTAAGGTCAGTGATTGCATTCTGGAAGTGTCAGAAAAAATCAATCAGCAAAAACCATCTCTGGGAATTACGGGAAAAAGAGAAGAGTCTTTAAGCTCTTCCGAAGAAAGAGATGGCTTGTTTTTCATAAAAGGAGAGAGCAAACCTTTTATGGGTTTTCTGACAAGAAAAGACAACCTTTATGGACTGAAGAGTGAAAGCAAGTTTGAAATAATTGCAGGAAAAAAAATATGCGAAAGAGAATATCGAGAAAATGGAAAACTCTGGATGGAGAGCCCTTATTTAAATGGAAAACAGCACGGTATTTATAAATCCTGGTATGAAAATGGCCAGCTAGAAAAAGAAGTTAAATTTGAAGAAGGCTTACAGATTTCTCAAAATAAATGGAGCGAAGATGGTAAAGAAATTCCTCCTGAAGCAATTTCGGATGAAGAATGCTGCAAAAATATGAGGATAATTTTGGGTGCCACGGAAATGTTCAATATGGATTCAGGGAATGGAAAAATGTTGAAACTGGATCTTCAGCAGCTGTGTCCTAAATATTTGCGTTCAATTCCTAAGTGCCCTCAAAAAGGAGAATACGGGGCCGAAAATGTGCAAAAAGGAGATGTGGAATGCACCGTTCATGGTTCCTATGAGAAACTTCAGAAGAAAGTGGACGATTTCAATCGGCATAAATAGGAATGGATGACAAAAATGTCCAGCTTGATTTTTAGTTCGGGCATGACATTAGTAAATAATACGGCTGCAACGGGTTTTCCCGTCTTGGGGACGGAAAACCCTGAGCAGCTTGGTGTGAAAAATGGAAAAATTGGAAATGAGATCACATGATGATGAAATCAGCTAAATTTCCAGTGATAGAACATTTTCTCTTTTAATTCTGCGTCGGGACGTTTAAGATGTTGTGATCTGTGAAGCATCACGAACGATCAAACATGAGCAAGGCGTATTATGAGTCGAATCACGAGCGCAGTATTAGCGAAGGCAATTAAATCAGTTTGCTCCATGGAGATGAAGGAAAAAGAGCAGCTGATTGATGAGATACATCTTAAACAACCACACATGCTTGCTTCATTTCTTGTTCAGAAGCGACTGGGAATTACTATCGAGAAAATGGATTTTCTTCTGAATATTTTGTTGATTTGTTTTCAGGCAATGAAGACATCAGGTTTAGAATGGCCGATAATATCTGAAGATTTACAAGAGCGCCAATTAACCAATTTCGTCGGAGCAGTAAAATTTGGAGATGACTTGGCCGCAGGACTCCGAAATCAAGTAATCAATCAGTATATTGAGTCCCATCCTGAGAAAGACCTGCTTGCATATGTTAATGGAGAAATAGTCCAGTGGCTTTCTCATGTCGTGGCCTGTGAAACCGACAAATATATAATGATGGCGGCGATCAGTTTCGTAAATTGCATAGCTTATGTTCCTATGAATGAATCTAACTGAAGCTGCTGGTAATGCTGGAAATACACTGATTCTGTGAAATGACCGGATTGTCTTCCCAATGCACCTCATCATAGTAATATCATCCGGGGT
>JADFYG010000184.1:0-452 GCA_015233155.1 Candidatus Rifleibacteriota bacterium | reverse complement strand
TTTTCATCACATCACCGAAATCATCGCCGTAAAAGATGCATTTTGCCGGTCATGATGATTTCGATGATTTTTTACGCATAATCTCACGAAGACCAAAAAAGAATAAGAGAATCCCTGCAATGATGGGCGGTGCAAGTAAACCAACTGGTCCAAACAATGAATACCATAAAAGCAGAATTCCATTGTGTTCAAGCTTGTCTGATGGAAATGGACTATATGTAATTCTTGGCATGACTTCATAGAGAATACTGGCACTGAAAAATAAAAAGAGACTCAAAAGGAGTCCCATGATAGCCAATACCTTTTTCTGAATTTCCAACTTCGCCGTCCACCTCAATTATTTTGCGTGCAATTAGTTCTTTCTTTCACGATATTCCTGCTTGATCTGTCGAGTCAAGGGGACTTACTTTTTCACATTGCCGGTGATGATAACAATAAAATCGTTTCAGCTG
>JADFYG010000183.1 GCA_015233155.1 Candidatus Rifleibacteriota bacterium | reverse complement strand
CCATGAACGCGAAGGAAAGAAGACGATTTGAGAGCCTGTACAAGAAACACCTGCAAACACTCGAGTTACAGGGGAAGCGACCGAAAACCATTGATCTTTATAGTCGCGCCGTTCGGCGAGTTTCCAGTCATTTCGATCGCTGTACCGACACACTCACCCAGGATGACCTGAAAGCATATTTCACTGCCCTCATTAAAAGCCACTCCTGGAGCACTGTTAAGACCGATCGATTCGGTCTGCAATTCTTCTGGGATCACATACTTGAGAAAACGTGGGCGTGGACGCGTATCGTCAAGCCGCCTCAAATCAGGCGCATTCCTGATGTCCTGACCGTTGATGAAACCATAAAAGTCATCGATCAGGTGAGAATACCTCGATACAAGGCGTTCTTCATCACCATATACAGCATGGGGCTGCGACTTGGCGAGGGTCTCGCGTTGCGTGTCCCCGACATTGACAGCAAGAAAATGCTTGTCCATATCAGGCAGGCCAAGGGGAACAAAGATCGGCTTGTGCCACTTCCAAGGCACACGCTTGATGTCCTTCGGGAATTCTGGAAAACCCATCGGAATCCGAAGCTCCTTTTCCCAAACCAATGTGGCTCTGCCGAGACAATCATGGCAGCCGAAACACCTATGGATCGCGGCGGCGTCCAGGAAGCCCTCAAAGCCGCTCTCCGCGAGGTGGGGATCAATAAACACATCACCGTACACTCGCTCCGTCATGGCTTTGCCACCCATCTCGTCGAAGCGGGCGTTCAACTCCGACTTATTCAGGACATCCTGGGTCACGCCAGTCCTCAAACCACCGCTATCTTGTTGATTTTCACTGAGTTGTCCCGGTATTTTCTCAGAGAATTTTACCAGTGCTGCACCTCCTGATTTGTCAGATGGCGTTCTTTGAAAAGTTGATTCTGAATGTGAATGAACAAGGGGCCTGCCAAGTAGCGACAGACCCCCGAGATGAACCGTCTACCGCACGGGATATTCCTTGATGCCGGATTCCCACCCGATCATCTCCGCTTCACCCGTTTGTTTGTATAGGTATTGTCGAAAGCAGTAACTCGGCCGTGATGATTTTTTCGCCTCTGAGATGCGCTTCCACGCACAGTGTGGTCGCAAGGTTCATCAATTCACGGCGATTCCCGCGACACTGAGTAGTCAGAAGCTCCAGAGCATCATCTGCGAAAAGATTTTTTGGCCCTTTGGCTTTCTCGATTCGTGTGCTCAGAAGATTTTTGGCCTCTTCTGGTGCTATTCCGTCCATTCGAAATGTATAAGCCATGCGTGTTGATACCGATCTGCGACTGGTCATACGAAGAGTTCGTTCCAGCGTTTCATCACCGACCAGAATCAGGGAGGCGAGAGTGCTTTGATCATCGGGATTTGCAAGCATTCCACAGAGATCCATCAGAGAATCCGGCTCAAGATATTGAGCGTCATCGACGACGATTATCGGAACCTGACTGTTTGGTTCTTTCTGTGCGTTTGCGAGTTGTTGACGAAGTTTTGAAACCGGTGGCAAACCTTTCATTTTGAGTTCCAGTCCTATTTTATCGGCAAGAATACGAAGTATCCCTCCTCTGTTGCTTCCGGAGTATGCAAGCCAAATGAGCCTATAATGACGAGAATCAAGACTCTGAGCGATTGCGCGAACCAGCGTTGTTTTGCCGGTGCCGGAACTTCCGATAATGGCAAAACTGCGTCCGACATTCAGAAACTCGCGTGCCCGTGCAAATATTTCCTGATCACGTCTGATCGTCAATGACTCTGCCCCGATATTTCCCGGTTGGTCGATGAAGGGATGGCGACTCCAGTTGAAGAATTCACCAGCAGACAGTTTTGTGTTTTTAGCCACGGGGAATTTCCTTTCGTGTGTCATTTTCGAAGCGATTGGCGTTCTCGAATTTATTCAGAAGTCGTGCCGGTATTCGATTAGCGGAATAGAAAATCTGAGACAAGTCCCAGGGCTTGAAGTAAATTTCAGTCCTGCCCCCCTTTTCCGCCTGTGGTGCCTCATAGATAAGGTTGTGAAGATGAAAGGTGCCATCCTTGTAGACACGGACGTCGCGTTTCTGCATAAAAAAAGCGTCAATGTTAGAAGTTTC
>JADFYG010000182.1 GCA_015233155.1 Candidatus Rifleibacteriota bacterium | reverse complement strand
CCCCGAAGAAGCCGGATTTCTTCCAACAAGCGTTGATTTTGCCGGGCAAGCAAAAGATTCTCATCTGCTACCCGGGTTAATTCCGCTTTGAATGTTTCCGCGATCGCCAGGACGGCATTCTTGATTTCATTTTGTCCGGCCATGATTTTGACCATATCAACAGACTGGGTTGTCTCATCAACCGATTCGGTATTTCTGACAATGGCAGTTTCCGGGGCCAGAAGTCCGGCGGCATTTTTTGGGGCCATGCCAGCATTAACCAAGGGCACCATATCTTTCAGTTTTTTCGCATCTTCGGCAGACAAATATTTGATGTGATTGCTGACCGTTGGTTTGATTCTCAATAATCGACACCAATATTTCGCCTGGTCGACTGAAATCCCAGCTTCTTGTGCCAATGCCTTAAACGGCAACTTGATTTCTTCCATAAAAACCTCCCAGGTAATTCTCCGGCCAAAAAGTCACCCGGCCATGGCCTAGGTAATCATCGGCCAAAAAGGTAAACTTTTTAACCCGGCAGATCTGATGCGGGTTTTCCAATTTCCCAGGCCAAAAAGTCACCTGGGATTACCTAGGCCAGGCGTAGGTGACTTTTCGATGACTTAAAGTCAGGCCAGGTAATTACTTTTTGGCCTGGGGTTTACCCCAGGTAATTTTAATTACCTGGGGTAATTTCGAGGTTTTCCAGGGCCAGGTTGTCAAAAATGACGCCGTTTTCTTTTTTCAAGGAAGCAAAAACGTTGTATTGTTCTCATGGGCACGAAAATAAGCGTTTTTCCTTTATTGATGCCGGTTTCCACAAGGTCCCGATAATAAGCCTTATGTAAACCAACCTCGTTACATTCCCTTCTAAAGCCGCTTTTGTGGTTTTTCCTTTCCTAGGGGTATGGCTTTTGAGGGGAATATCTTCTTGATTGGCCTGGCAAAATACACCGTTTTCCGTACGCTCTGATTTTTAACTTTAAAAAATCGATTTTTCCTGAACTATCACCTAAATGGGGTCAAATTGTAACTGACGCAGAGTCCTTGCAAATCCAGTGAAAACATTACTGGGTGAATGTTTTCGTTATATTCCAGCTTCAAAAAACGATCGTATTTCCCTGGAACTATAACAAAAACAGGGTCCAAATCTCCGTTGTTTGACCTAAAAAACAAACAAACAGACGACAATCACCCAAAAATATCTATAAAAGGCCCAAGTCATTGCTTGTCTGTATGTTTGTATATATTTTAATGTTTTAAATAATTCCGCATGTTTAGTTAGGCTTTACGAATGGGTTTTTTGTTTCGAGCTATCATCTATATGGGGTGCACTACAACCTATATGGGGTGCACTATCCCCTGTATGGTGTCAACTATCACCTATATGGGGTCAAACTATCACCTATATGGGGTCAACTATCACATTGAAAACTGTTTTGTGATTTGATATGATTTCTTTTATGGTGAGGTGATGGTTATGAAAAGCAAGATGGTTGTTAAATCCAATCTCTTGGTTGAAGCATCATACAAGCTAACTGCCCAGGAGCAATGGGTTGTTTTGGCCCTAACATCGAAAATCCGCAATGATGACGCAGATTTTAAGGATTATTCCATTTCAGTAAAAGAGTTTGCGGAAATGGCCGGCATTCGCCACAAAGGGGAATACGGCGAAGTGAAAGAGATCACCAAAAAACTCATTGGCCGGGTTTTTACAATTTATGAGCCTTCTGGCCCCCTTCAACTAGCTTGGCTCTCAGCGGCAAAATACCATGAAGGAAAGGGAACCGTTTCTCTGAGGTTTGATCCAGGCTTGAAACCGTATCTCTTGCACCTCAAAGAGTGTTTCACAAAATACAGCCTTCACCTTGCCATCAGGCTAAAGAGTTCCTTTTCCATAAGAATCTATGAGCTTCTGAAGCAATACGAAAAACTGGGGGAGCGATCGTTCCTGCTCTCCGAATTAAAGGAAAAACTTGGCATTCTTGAGGACCAATACAAGCTTTACGGGCACTTCAAAGCGAAGGTTTTAATTGTCGCCCAAGAAGAATTAGCTGAGAAAACTGACATTAATTTTGACTATGAGGAAATCAAGATTGGGCGTGGGGTTGGGAAAATTCGTTTTCTGATC
>JADFYG010000181.1 GCA_015233155.1 Candidatus Rifleibacteriota bacterium | reverse complement strand
CTGGCGCCTGTTCCGCTCATCGAGCAGAGGGGACAAAGTATCGTAAAGCGTTTTAAGTTCGATGGCGTTCATCAAACTTAATTTAACACAAAACCCCTAATTGTTCAAGTTATTTTTGCGCGACTCCATAGATTATTTCCAGTGTCTCTGAATAAAGTTTGACAGTAACCGTTTCGCCTATCAAGCGACTGTGGACTGAATAAGTATTTTTTGAAACTCGAATAGTGCTACTGTTACCGACCCGTACATCAATCGACGTATAATCAGGAAGTTTTATGGATGAAGCGGCTTAAGCACTTTCACCTCTTCCAGAAAACGCTCTGAGCGGTTTTGATTCAATCGCACGAGGAGAGAGCGAAGAAAAGATTCGTAGGCAGATCGGCTATTAAAGTCCCGGCTTCCACGTAACATTAGCTCCTGATCCACTGCCACCTTAAATCGATGGTGCCGCTGCTCCACATCTCCGTTTTCATTTCCACGTCCTGCATTACCACGCCTTCCTTCGGTTCCGTAGTGCCGCAGCAATCCCTGATATCGTTCAGTAAACTCTGCAAGATTGTTCATATTATTTACTGCCGCCGAGAGTCGGTCGGTCTGATGGATACGAGGAACTCCGCCAAGTTCAAAGATAGCCTTCTGAAACCCGACACTCAGGCTCTCAAAACTCTCGGAAAAACAAATGGATCCAGTTTCCCTGTTTGAATAGGTAAGCACCAGATGATAAAACAGATGCCGGAAAAACTCGCCTTGAATTGTGATTCCTAACGAATTCATTTCGGTAAAGTCTGACTGACACAAATCACCTGCGATATGTAGTTGAGGGAAAAAAACTTCCTTTGGTGGCCCTGAAATGGCGCGCCAATTTTTGAGACGACGCTGAAGACTGCGTAACTGTCCATCGGGGAATTTTCCGGGGTGTTTTCGTTGAAAGTCCTCAAATATGGTTTTTGCCTGCAAGCCATGATTTACTTCCAAAAGCTTTACAATTTCCTCCCAGACCTCTTTAAATGGATCCGGACGAGTTCGCCAGTCATGCTGCAGTTTGCATTCGCTTGGCAGTTTTTGAATTTTCCGATATTTCCGCGCCGTTCGCGGACACATGCCGGCCTTTTCTGCAGCAAGTTCCAGATTTGATGTCGTTGGAATCAATGTCATAAGTTTCCTTACCTGGTGATCGGTAACCATCGATACTCCTCGTGTAGGACATACACAAAGAATATCTCGTTTGGAACCGGCAATTATAATTGTCGTCAACCGGTAATTTTAATTGTCGCACATCAATTGGATTAGAGTTAGCTTTCTCTCCTTTTTTTCTGACTACTTTGCAAGAATGTTTTTTAGATTATCGTATTCCTGACTCGGCAAACTGCCGATGTTGAGACATGTTTTATCCACATCTACAAATTGGAGGAATCGCGTGAAAAAGTCGCCCTTACTGCGCCCCGTGTTTGTCCTTGTCGTTCTTGCTTTTGTGATCAACCCAACCTTCGCGGACCAGGAACAGGCATTCCACAAGGCAGAGGCCTACAGCACACAACTGAACAACCTACTTGCCGCCCGTTTTCCTCCAAAGCAAATTGCCTCGGGAGGCCACTATCTCAGCGGAGCCCCCTTAATAGATGAGACAGCATCAGCCGCCGCCGCCGCCGCCGCCGCCAAGAGCCAAGTCTTAGACGAGAACGAAAAAACCAAGTCAGCAATCGACATTGGTGGAACAAAATGGGGAGCAGGTGTTGGTGTCAGTATCCTGAAAGATGCTGACATTAGACGAGCGACAGTCGTAGCAAGTCAGACACGCGTCCTCGAAGAGTGCAAGAGCCAGCCAGGAATTGTATTCGAATACCACCTACTGAAGACTATGACAACTCCGCCGAAAAAAAACCCGATCTCAACTGAAACTGCTTTCATCATTGCAGACTCGGTGACCAGTGGGACAATGGATGCAGAAAAAATTCGTAATGAAATCGAAGATTTGGAAGGCTCCCTGGCCGGGAGAAAATATGCGGTATCCTTCCAATTCGAAAAAAAAGCGGTTCTTGACACTCAAAATGGGCGGGGGGTATCCTCATCTCGAAAAAGGAACTTCCTATCAAATGCATGAAAGATGCTGGGTTCATAAGACGGCGA
>JADFYG010000180.1:1767-2226 GCA_015233155.1 Candidatus Rifleibacteriota bacterium | reverse complement strand
ATAAGGGGAATTACAAAGATGTTAAAGAAATAACCAAGCGGCTTATTGGTAGAGTCTTCACGATTAAAAGTGAGGACGAAGAACTTCAAATTAGTTGGCTTTCCTCTGCCAATTATATTAGTGGCAAAGGACTTGTAACACTAAGTTTTGATCGAAAATTAAAACCATTTTTATTGCAGTTAAAAAATAGATTCACAAAATACAAATTACATCAGATCATGCAGCTCAAAAGCTCTTTTTCCATAAGGATTTACGAGCTTTTGAAGCAATATCAAAAAATCGGAGTAAGGATTTTTGATGTTGAGTCCTTGCGTGAAATATTGGGAATTGAAAAGGAACAATATAAAAATTTTAATGATTTTAAACGTTATGTGATCTTGGTTGCTCAAGAAGAAGTCGCTGCCAAAACTGATATTTCCTTTGAATTTGAGGAAATAAAGGTTGGGCGCAGTGTTGGAA
>JADFYG010000180.1:1220-1699 GCA_015233155.1 Candidatus Rifleibacteriota bacterium | reverse complement strand
CGATTCAAGCTATTCATGTTTCACAGGTAAGTGAGACACCTGAAAACGAAGACCTTAAAAGGCTGATTGCTCTACTGCCCCAAGATCATCGGGAAAAAGAATCACTGCGAAAATTATTAACGACCTGGTTGAGCAAGCAACCCTTTGATTATGTCGCCAGAAATATTGAATACTCCAACGATAGCTCAAACGAGGTCAATCCGGGCGCAAATCTGGACAAGGGAAGCAATTATCGAAACTATCTGGCCAAGGCATTAAGCGGTGACTATGGCCTTTCCCACAAAGAAGACAAGGAAGTCAAAAACAAAGCCAAGGAACAAACCAATCAAAAAGCCCGGGCAGTGGCAATTGCTGAAAAACAACAATTAGAACAAGTCAAAAACGAGCAGGAAAACTATGATCGGGCGCAAATATTTCAACAAAGTCTTGCCCCCGAAGCGTTGGAACAATTAAAAGCCGAAGCCTTTTCCCGCTTGAAT
>JADFYG010000180.1:0-1155 GCA_015233155.1 Candidatus Rifleibacteriota bacterium | reverse complement strand
AAACTCATGATGAGTAAAATCTCGTTGGAACGTATGAAAATTTCCTGAAGCATAATCTCAAGCTGCTTTTTCCACGGCCATTGCCAGCTTGAGTCCTAAAACATGTAATGCCGTTTCAATCTGGTCGAATCGGGAATTATGGTCCAGATCAAGTAATCGCCGTATTTGACGGGCATCACAGCTCAACATGGTTCCTAACTCGTTTTGAGTGATACCGCGTTCTTTCATAGCCTGATAAATGGCCATTTTTATGGCAACCATTGGCGGAATTTCAATTCCCTTTTGTCCGCGTTTTATGCGGCTAGGTTGTGGTAAAGCATCACCATCATGCATATAAGCGGTAAATACGGTTAATAGGCAATCAAGCGCCATTTCTATGGCGTGCTCTTCATTCTTTCCGCAAGTAATTGCGCTCGGAATGTCGGGAAAAGAAACCTTTATAGTTTTGTTTCCAAGCACAGAAAGCTCTATTGGAAAAATCATATTAGACGCTCCTATCATCTCACGATTTCACGAGGATCAAGCCCGAGCTGTTTACAAATATCTCGCAAGAAACAGTTGTCGTAATCTTGGCCCTCGTGAACAGGAACCGGCGTTTTTTTGTCGCCGTAATAAGCCATGTGATGGCTACTTCCGCCGCGATGAGCAACGATCGTAACCCCGGCCCGCTTCAACCTTCGAACGAATTCTTTGATCTTCATAGCATCAAATCAAGTATAGGACATTTTTGTCCTCAATGCAAATTATACAAGAAAGAGGCCTGAACCGAAGGTCCGGAGTCGGGATAAAAAGGTGTCGCGCTCCCGGTCGGCGTCCCGAGCCGGTGAGCGCAAACAAGGGCATTTGGATAATCGGTAGCGGCCCGACCGGGAACCCGGATCGTTGGCCGCTTTTTATTGGATTTACCCCGCCCCCAGGCCGAGCGGCCTGGTCCCAGGGTTGTCCGGGATCTGCTTTCAAGCCTTCCGTTCGTCCGGTCGTGCGCCTTCGGCGCAGGGGTGGGGCTTGTCTACGGGGTTAGCTTCGGGCGGGCCGTGTCATGCCTTTTTTATTCCGCTTCGCTTCATAAAAAAAGCACCGGGCAGTCCGCTCCGCTAAGCAAGACTCGCGCCCGCCTGCGCCTTCCGTGGCGCAGCCCGTCACGAACCCTGCTGC
>JADFYG010000017.1 GCA_015233155.1 Candidatus Rifleibacteriota bacterium | reverse complement strand
TCGGCACGAAGGTTACCGATCAGGATATGGAAAGTATTGTCCTTCGCCGTGACGACTTTCATGGTGAGTGGAATTATTCCATTCGCCCTCGCTCATCAAAATGATCATGTTATTTTTGCGCGGCTCCAAAGTCGCCGGAACAGGCCTATTGCGTGGCGTCGGTTTCAGCAAAGGTCAAGATTCCAGCCCCGGTCATCGATTGTCGTCGTCAACGGGGAACAGTCCTGTTCTGGAGAGGAATCGAATGGGCTACTCTGCTCCAGAACGACATACTGAACCCAAGAGGAGACCAAAAGCTAAAGACCGGGGACGATGGGTATGTCGCCATCAGCACAGCCATCGAAAGCGATTTCATTATGTTCCCCAAAACCGAGGTGATTGTTTCCCCAACAACCATCGATCCCGAGTCCCCTCAGCGAATGATTGTCGTCGGAACTCTCGCCAACGGGGAAGTGAATGTCTCATCCAATTTCGGTGGAATGCCTTGGAATGTGGACAATTTCAGGATACGAGGTCATGGACTCATCAAGATAACCTACGATTCGGCAGCGAAAAAAGGTGAGATAGCCGTCAAGTCGGGGACTTTCGAGGTTCATATTTTGGATCAAGCCAGAAATGGCGCCACTCTAATAGGTGGTCAGAAGGTCACCTTCGAGCGACAGCAACTGGTCGCACCATGCTCTATTTCAAACGAGCTTTACGACTGGAATGTTGACATTCTTTTCAAGTAAACTGATGATGGGAAGACGCCGGTTACTGAGTTTCGATTGGGCGATGAAAAGGCTTTTGCCGTAGCAAAGCCAACTTCAAGGTTCTCCGGTGTCCTCATCAAGCACCTTGGCTTGTATCAGATTACTTCCCGTGCTCCACCTCGAAAGAACCCTTCATGGGTCTGCACATAGGTCTGCGAAAATTGACCTGCAAAGATGAGGGATGATATACTCCGCTCCGCAAAAGGAAATTCTTTTCCGGTCCTTAATGGAGATGCTCATGAGACCTTTACAAATGTTTGTAAGATTGTTACTGATGGGGACTGTTCTTTTGATCTCACATCTTGCGGCCTTCGGAGAAGAAAATGTTCCCCCCCCCTCTCAAAAAGACTTGAAAGCCAAGAGTTGCGTGGCTAACATGCGCGTTTTGTCCGGTGCGCTTAAGATGTATGAAATGAATCATTCACAGCCAATGAAGGTTTTGGACATGGAAATACTGAAGAAGGAAGGGTATTTATCCAGTCCGATCAGATGCCCGGGCCGAGGCGACTATTCGATCAAATGCAGTTCCGAAGGGAATTCTCTTCAATGCTCAAAGCATGGAACCATTGGGGTTTTTCAACCTTCCCCGAAAGCGGCTGGAATTCTTGAAGGTGAGGATTCCATCGAGAAAGAAATGGGAAGATTGAAAAAAAATGTCTCTCAAAACGTTGAATTGGCGAAGTCTTTTCTTGAATCCATCCTGGAGGAAGCTGGTTCCAAACTGGATACCTGGAATCCATTCTCTCCTGTTTGTGCCGAGGGGTGGTGTGAGAACTATGTTGAAAGCGCCTTTTCCGTTCCGGAAGAAGCGTTGCCCGGAATTTTACACAAGCTCGAATATTTTGCTCACAGAAAAGCTCCGATTATTCTCGAGAATATTCTCGTCGAATCGCTTTTATCTGATGGCAAGGCCAATGTCAAACGCCTGGGATTGAGAGTGTATTATGGGACGAAAGCGCCGATAAAAAAGGTTTTTCCCAACTCAAGGACATTGATCGCGGGAGCAGAGACGTTACTCCAGCGAATTCCGTTTTCGATGGAAAATTTGAAAACTGATGGGAATCAGGGCCCGGGAAAAAGCAGCCAGTTTTTCCCGGGTGTCTGCTTGAGAAATCTTCGAATCGACAGCGACTTTCGGTTCTTGTTTGAAGGTTGTTCCCAGCATTCTCCCAAGGAAATCGGCCTGGAGGAAACCCTTCGGAAAACGGGAAATTTCAAGGAAATGTTCCTGGATAAAGCGGACCTCCATACATCCCAAAATATAACATTGTATTTCTTCCAGCTGTCGGGAAGGCTTTGAAGACCGTCTCGAATTTCAGCGGTTCCCTGGATTTCTTGCACTACCTCCTACTCATCGGCAAGCACCTTTCATGAAAATAGGAGATACCAAGTGAACAAATTCAGCGATGTGCCCTCCAATACTCATGACGAATGGGAATGAAGCCAGACATCCTTCTGGAAACACTTTGACATTTGGAGATAATCCAACTTTTCTCTTTTGCCAACAAGACGGCTGCACCTGACTTCGCAGGTGAGCTCAGCGTTGACCGACCGAGATCGATGCCCTCGGGGTCATGCCTACAACCCGGACCAACCTCAAGGACCAAAAACCCGGACAAACAGCCGGACAACGACCAGAACCGATCGGACAATCGAGGTTTTTTGCGGATGGATTACAAACGGGACATCGGGTTCCAAATACTGACCACGCCAACCAACAGATACAAAACTCGGACAAACACAAGACAGTCAGGACAAATGCATCTGCTTTCAAACTTTTGAAAATTTCTCAGACGAATGGATTCTTGCACGGATGGATTGAATCAAAAAAGGTTGGCTTTTCCGGAAATAAATTTGTGATAACATGGTCAGTATGGTCAAAACATTCCACTATGAGTTTGAATGGGACCCCAGCAAAGCTAGAAAGAACCTGAAAAAACACGGTGTTCCATTCGAGCGGGCAGCAACGATCTTTTTGGATTCGTCCGCTTTGTCCGAGCTGGATGAGGAACACAGTCAGGAAGAAGAACGCTGGCTTACCCTCGGTTTGGACAAGACCGGAATTTTATTGGTTGTTAGTCACACCTATAT
This sequence comes from Candidatus Rifleibacteriota bacterium, assembly GCA_015233155.1. Classification (GTDB taxonomy): domain Bacteria; phylum Muiribacteriota; class Ozemobacteria; order Ozemobacterales; family Ozemobacteraceae; genus JADFYG01. The sequence continues at coordinate 87,465 of JADFYG010000017.1, read as the reverse complement.
GGGAAAAAATGGGGCGAAGGCTTTGATTCGACTGATTTCCGCGCGCAAGGCGACCAAGACCGAAGCTAAACAGTATGAAGGGAAATGAATAATGAAACCAGAATATGATTTTTCGAAGGCAGTTCGGGGAAAATTTTTCCACAAGGGCGCTGTGTTGCGTTTGCCGATTTATCTCGATGCAAAACTTCAGACTCAAGTTGAGCGCCTAGCCGAAAAAATAGGCAAGGAAGTTGGGGATGTTGTGAACCAACTTGTGAAGAAAGAAGTTGAATTGATCGAAAACTTGACCTGACGCGTTTTTCCACGAGCCAACAATACCACTCCTTCCGTATATCTTGAGAAACTACATGATTAACAGAGCAGTTCAATAACTTCTCCACTTCTGGCTATTTCCCATATCAGGGTGTTATCCGACAAAGCATCCTGTCAAATTTCATCATACCGCAGGTTGCGACCTCCATTCAGCTGAATTCTCAATCCATGGGGTTTGGTTTGGATGACGCTTTGTTTCCAACCTCGGTGATATTTTGTCTTTTTATCCAAATTTCAAGGGAGATGGCCGGAACGACACAATGAGTTAGCCGACCGAGATCGTGGCTGCCGTCTCATGCCTACAGCCCGGACCAAATGCTGGACCAGGAAAACCGGACAAACAGCCGGATATCGTGGATGCTAAAAACGGACTGTCAGAACCTGCAACTGAACATTATTGTTATCCTGCAAAATACCTGAAGCGAAACAGCCAGTCAAATATCCTCTTTTGTTATAGCCTGACAGGCATAGAACCTTGAATTCTCGGAGTGGAATGGTTGTTTTCCATTGCAAAACTAAATTGCTCACATCAATTCCATATTTCATGGAAGGTATTCAAGATCGCTTAAATCTTTGTATCTTCCTGATGCCTTCTTGTTTTTCTTCAATTGTTCAAGATTACCGTGAGTCTTCCGCAGTTGTCGGATATAAAAAATGCCTCATAAATTTTATGCGAAAGATAAGCTCTTATCAGGCCGAACAACTACTGCCCGTCACAGTTTTTGTTTTCATGGCTTTCAAAGCGACGGGGCGTAGGCTTCGGCGGAGCTTCCGGATGCGGGAAAGCCTTGCGCAGGGTGCCGGAAGAAGTTGTCGCTTCAATCGTTAAAAATGTTCCCATGCGGTCGACCAGACCAGGAACACCGTCACGCACTGCTTTCACAGGCTCTTCGTCATTGTGGAAAGACTCGACGGACTCGTATTCCAGGGGAATGACCTCCTTGCCTGTGATATCGATGAATCCCCATTTGTCGCCCTTCTTAACCCCTGCCAGCCCGCTGCTGAAATCCCAGGCGTTGTCATAGATCGGTTTGACGGCTATATTTCCTTTACTGTCGATGAAACCGAATTTTCCCCGGGTCTTGAACCAGCAGAACCCTTCTTTCGGATATCCGACCCCGGTAATCCCGTCCAAGACTTTCTCAGCAGCGTTGGGTACAAAAATGTGCCATGCATTATCATCTGTTTCGCCTAATACGACACCGGTGTCGGTGAACCAGTGAGCCATTGCCAAACATGGGGGAATGGAAAAAGTATCGTCATCCCTGTAAAAGCCGCATTTCTTGTTAAACACGACATATCTGCCTACATTGGGAATTCCCTTCCATCCGGTTTCATCCAGTATGGGTCTGAAAACTCGCCTTCCCTGCCGGTCGATGACAATACAGGCGGTTGCTGTCATCACTGCGGCCTGGGCATTTCCAAAATCACTCACCCAGGAATACTGCACCGGAATGACGATTTTGCCCGTCTGGTCAATGAATCCCCAGCGGTCCTGAAGGGAACATGCAGCCAGACCATCAATGAATGGCCGGATCTTCTCAAATTCCCGGGAGAACAACTCTTTCCTGGACAGGTTATACAGACTTCGGTCAGAACCTTTGCGAAGTCTGACCAGATCGCTTTCATCGACTTCAATATTGTCGAATTGACAGGGCAGTATCTGTTTTCCGTGGCCATCGATCAGGCCATAATTGGAATCAATTCTAACCTTCATCAGATTATGGGGCGTCAGGAAAATGTAATCATAGGTCGGAGAGGCTATTTCCCCGTAGGTGGGTGAAAATAATCCGTAGCGATGACCCATTTGAGTCCTGAAAATATCCGGTGCAAAGTAACGGTCAATAGCTGAAAACGATGGCTTCAGCTTCCATCGTCCCTCGGAATCTACGAGACCCTCCATGGCACCCGCGCGAACTACGGCGATTCCCTTATCGAAGCCGCTGGCAGTGGTGAACTGAGGAGGAATGACGACTTTACCCTCAGTATTGATATAGCCCCACAGGTGGTCGCGCTCGAACGGGGCCATACTCTCGCTGAAAGAGATCACATCGTCAAGAGTCGCCTCGATGACAAGACGCCCACCGGAATCGAGAAAACCCTTTTTTCCATCCTTAACGACAAGAGCGAACCCCTGATTCACCGGCGAAATCTCTGTAAACAGGGGCTGTGTTATCCAGACGCCGGAAGAGTCGATGACGCCCCATTTATCTCCGAAGCGAACCGGGAAGACTCCCGATGCGAATCCGGCACTCCAATCTGCGGAGACATCCATTTCTATGACGTCTTCGTAGACATCATCTTTGTCAAGGAATACAAGGCCATTCGTTTGCGGTGGTTGCCAGATGGCGTCGAATTGCGGGGTGACGGTGATCTCGGCGTTCGTGTCGATGAATCCCCATTTACCATTCTTTTTTATCGGGGCATATCCTTTAACGAAGATAGCGACCTTATCGAATACGGGCGCGACCCGGTAACGGCCGTTGCCATCAATCGCGCCCCAAGGGCCGGTCGCCTGCCCGGTGTCGAAGCCCCACTGTGTGTTTTTCAGTTGAATGGGCTTGAACACCATAGCTGCCGGCCATGCATATTGCAGGCGGGCGTCACATTGAAACGCCTGTAATAGTGGAAGAGCGATCGCAAAAGCTATCAGTAAGACGTCTGAAAGATCTTTTTTCATGCACGTTCCCCAATCGTAGACATATATACGCTATTCGCGAATAACGCATGCGGAATTTTCCGGCTTACCCCCTTAGTCCCCCATCGTAGTATTGGCTGATGATTGGCCCCACGGCAGCAAGCCCCTTCCCCGCCCGGTAGCGGTAGCTATTCAAGAAAAACTTGCCGATCTTCTCGGGAAGCTCATATCCGAACGCCGCCTTGCAGAACCCGCGCACCCGGTCCATCGTGGCGATATAGGTGCCGCCGTTAAGGAGGAAAGGAAATTCGGAACAAGAAATATCATCGATGCTGTATTGTAGCCTACTTTCCAGGTCTTGATAGGAAGTTCAATTTTCGAGCCGAGAATACCATGCGCCCATTTTTGGTATCAAGACCAGCTTTTTTCAATTTTTTCCCGAATTTTGGGGACCAATCGTTCGTCTTTTCCATTTAGATCATGACCTGCCGGAAATTCTAATCGCTGCAACGGGCGTGGAGACACGCCGATGAGCTCACTGATGCCCGATACTTGGATAATTTCCAGGTGGGATCTCCCTTTACAGCATGGATGGTTACTTGGACAAACAGTCTAATTTGTATAGGACTGCCGGATTTGATTTCAGGGATTGGAAACCTTACAATGGAATTTAATTTCATTAGCGGAGTGTAGTTGGTCGATGAACTCGAAACGGAAAATGAACGCATCTGTACGGCACACGGGGGCACCGTTCCTCCGTCACGTCGTGAGCCTACCTGAGAGGGTTGATCGAGCCCGATATCCTTTCAATGTCCGCGCGTTCTCCCAAGGAATAGACCTCGGGTTTCGGAGCACTGTAACTTTCTTCGTCGGTGAAAATGGTAGTGGCAAATCCACGCTTCTCGAAGCACTCGCGGAGTGCTGTGGATTCAACCCTGAGGGCGGCAACCGAGATCATCATCGTGAGACCTTCGCAGACCGTTCCGAGTTTGCGCAGGCTTTGAGACTATCATGGCTACCCAGGGTAACCGAGGGTTTCTTCATGCGTGCAGAGAGCTTTTACAATTTCGCCACTTACATTGAGGGGGTATCAGACCTGCGTGCTTACGGCGGCAAATCACTTCACAAGCAATCCCACGGTGAATCATTTCTCTCCCTCTTCGCCAATCGCTTCGAACAGGGAATTTACATTCTGGATGAGCCGGAGGCAGCTCTCTCCCCACAACGGCAGCTTTCATTTCTTAAAATAATCCATGATCTCGAAGTTCCCCGCCACGCTCAATTTCTTATTTCCACTCACTCGCCCATTATCCTAAGCTACCCAGGTGCCGTGCTGTTTAGTCTCGATGGGGAAGCTATCCGGGAAATCTCCTATCGAGAAACAGAACACTACCTGCTGACCCGCGACTTCCTCAACTCGCCTGAGAGATACTTCAAGCACCTCTTCGGGCCGTCTGGGGATGAGGGGCTGGGCGTGTAACACACTTATCGATCGGAGTGCGGAGAAAGGCTTTGGTAAATGTGAGTCTAGAACGCGACAAAGCCTTTGGATTGGAACTACTGGTAATTCAAAAAAAGTCATGGATTGACGAGGGATACCCGATGATTGACAATAGTTTAGCCGTTTTTGAAAACTATGAAATCCGTCGTCATTACGACGAACAGACAGAAACCTGGTATTTTTCGGTTGTAGATATTTTTACGGTATTATTACAACAACCCAATTATCAAACAGCCAGAAAATACTGGAACAAGCTTAAGGAAAGGCTGAAAAAGGAAGGAAGTGAGTCGGTGACAAACTGTCACCAACTGAAACTGGAGTCGGCTGACGGGAAAAAATACCTAACCGATGTTGCTAATCCGAAAACTCTGTTACGGCTTATTCAGTCTGTGCCCAGCCCCAAGGCGGAACCGATAAAACTATGGTTGGCAAAGGTTGGATACGAGCGATTGCAGGATATGAGTGACCCAGCCCGCTCCCTTGACCGAGCCCGTGAATACTGGCAACAGCACGGCAGAAGCGAAAAGTGGATCCAACAACGGATGATGGGCCAGGAAACCCGAAATAAACTTACTGATTATTGGAAAGACCGTGTCCTTTCGGGAAAAAAGATGGATTTCGGAAGTCGATCGTGATATTGAGAAAAATCCCGGGAAAAATCACCCTATCCGGCTCAAAAAACGTTGTATTTTTCCGGTCGGCACGACCTGAACGACATTTCTTTTGTTGATGCCGGTTTTACCCAACGTCCAATAAGAACCATTTTGTAAACCGGCTACAGTTTTCTCTTTGCAGCTGCTTATTTCCTGATTTCTGATATGGCGAGTGCACGATGTTTTGCAATAATAAGACGGTTTTCCGGAGTGCAAAAAATGAGGTTTCGGTGCACCTATGTTTGCCATGAGATGATACTCAGCGAACCGAGCAAGGCTACATTGGCGCTCCGCTGTTTATCGTCGTTTCGACTGCCTGAACCGGCGGCGGGCTGATACTTCTGAGCGTATTCCGGTAGTTCCATGGGAGCCACAATTGGGGATTTTTAGCAACGTGGCGCGAATTTTTCTGAAGAACAGTCAGATATTCGATGGGGTTTTCTCCGGCGGCAATGCACGTCTGAATGAGGCTCATCAAGCAATCTCCCACTCTGGCTCCATTCTCGGTTTTATAGAAGAGGCTGTTCTTCCTGTGCATGATGGATCTTTTGATAAGGCGTTCGGCGGCATTGTTGTCAATAGGGGCACCGGGAATAGAGAGAAATCTGGTCATTCCCACCCAGTGGTTTTGCAAGTATTGAAACGCCTGCCCCAGGACGCTATTCGGCTCCACTTCCTTATCCATGATCTTCTGATCGGCATAGGCCTTTATTTCGTCCATCGGCTGTTGGCTGTGTTGCTGGTGATAGATGAGGCGCTGATAATCATCCAGTTTCTTCTCTCGACAATGTTTCTCGTGTTTGTATACCAACGCGATACGCTCGATGACGTAGGCGGCCTCGTCTGGGAAAGCCGTCTCGCAGTCGATAAAGTTACGACGACCGTGAATAAGGCAGAGAGAGACAATCGTCAGGCCATTATCCTGCAGCTTATTTCTGGAAAGGGCGTCTGACATCTGTATCGGAAGCGGGAGTTGATCTTTTCGATGTTCCAGCAGTTCCCCGAGATTCTTCCCGGCGTGATTACGACCGGTAAAGAACAAGTGAATCTGCCGGTCCGCATGTTGAGCAACGATTGCTGTGGTGAAAATCCCGGCACGCTCCTTGGCGGCTTTTCGCTCCGCCTTGTCTTTCATCAGTTCCAAAACCTTGGCTGGGGTGTCATCGACGAACATGAGCGGCCAGTTCGCCGCCTGATGCAAAAGCTCTTTGAATACCGGAACGACCTGCACCCACAGCATCTCGGCCATCTCATACTGTGTCGAAACGGGAAGCGGCACTCCCATGGCTTGCTGGATGCTCGCCAGACGGTAATGGGGAATTCCCATGCCATATCTGAAAACGGCGACAATCGCATTGGCGGAAGCGTCGGCTTTTTCCTCGCCAATTTCCGGTGGAAGTTCAGCGGTAAATATCTTGCCACATCCACCGCAGCGTAATCTGGCTGGCTGATGAAGCTCTGCTTCTATGGGCGCGTTACCAATCAAACGAATAATCTTGCGCGGTTCAATCACCTGAAGAGTGCCACGATCGCAATCGGGACAGCACTGGCCGACTTTCAGCTCTTTATGCGAGTATTCCTTCGTTCTGGCGACTGTCGATAGGCAACAGCCAGATTACTCAACCATGGCCTTGAGCAGAGCATCGCGAGCATCAGAATAAAACTGAATGTCGATTTTCGTGGCCATATCGTCAGAAAGATCGAATAACTGTCGGCGGCAGGATACCGGCATGAGAAGAACGCTGGTCCCCTTCTCAACAGCAATCTCGGCAATGCTGACAGGGTTGTGAATTGGCTCGATCGAACCGCCAAGATTGATTTCACCAACGACAATCAGACCACCGCGAACGCTCTTTTTCAGCAATGAAGTGGATAAGGCGATCAGGGAGCCCACTCCGAGCTTTGCCCCTGACTTGGAAGGATCGAACGAGCGCAGCTGGACTGTAAATTCGTGGTGTCGGGGATCTTTGTCGCCTACAAGGGTTGAAGCGCGGGAATATAAATTTTGTTCGGCAAATCCCATACTTTCCTTGAAGGCGGGTGGAACAGGCTTGTTCAGGATTTTCACCCCGGACCCCGGTCCCTCATTGACCTCGATGCGATATAAGCCGGGGTTCTCTTCGTTTCCACCAGGGCAAATGGTCCAGATCTGGCCGGGTTCGAGAGGATCACTGCCTATGCTGTTTTCGTTCTGTAATTCCGGGGTCGAAACGAATTTTTCCACCCCATCGTTGCCCATGATGTAGCTAAAATGGGTATTACGAAATTCCGCCGAACCAATCCGTTTTTGCTGTTCTTTCACGCGCCGCCGGGATTCGAGTGCGATCCGCACAGCCCACTCCAGATCATCATCGGAAATCTCCGCTGCTGAATCCGGAAACAGGAGTTTCAATAGCCCGCTGACTGTCTTATTTACGGCGTTCGTGTCCCGGCCACTCAATGCCCCACCGTAATGAACCCGATTCTGAAGTGTGGAAATCCGGCTTTGACCACGCAGCTGACTGAAGCATTCCGAAAGGAAATCGCTTACCAGACCAAAATGATTTGTGAGAAGGTCTTTGTTAACCTTCGGAACGTCCCAACCCGGAAGATAAGCATGGATTCGATCCATGAATGCCGTATCATCGCGCATTTCCGGTGGCATTGGCCCGAGAAGATGACCAATTCTCTGCTGATGTTCGACATCAACTTCAAAATTCCCTACCAGAACCAGACTTCCGTCAGCTCGGATACTTTCTTTCCCCCGGCTGAATTCGCCACTCTCCATATAGCCCTTCATTATCTGCACCCCATCCTTTTGATCGAATGAGATGCCAGAAACTTCATCAAAACAGACGACATCGTATTGGCAGACCAAACCCCGCTGTCCATTTGAATTGTTCACGAACATGCGTGCGACGGTCGCCTTGCCGCCGGAAACCAGATGTGCATGAGGGGACACCTGTTGGAAAAGATGGCTTTTCCCGGTTCCGCGCGGCCCTAATTCTACAAGATTGAAGTTTCTTTCCACGAACGGAACCATCCGCAGAAGAAACGCATTTTTCGCACGCTCGGATAAACCGATTGGCTCGATGCCAATGCTCCTAAGCAAAAAGGATTTCCAGTCATCGGTGGAAAACTTATTCCGGGCGGCACCGAGAATGTCCAGACTGTCGCGCTTGGAAAGCTGAATTTCCCGTAAACCGCCAATCCCAAATGGACGACCTTTTGCTTCCTGAGCGATCAGAGCGTCGTAGCACAGAGTTATTTCTGCGTAGAAGCCCCCAGTAAGCATTCGCTCATGCTGAGTGACTAATTCGCCGGTAATTCGCACGTCATTGAGCCGCAAACTAGGCAGGGAAGCGACATAGGAGTCTGTTTTCGCATCCAGTCGGGCAGTGATGATGTCAATGATCTTCACCTCCCCGTTTTCCTTTGCCCTGGCTTTAAAAAGTTCTTCCTCCCCGGCTTTCACTGTTCGTGACTTTAACTGCCGCTGAACGATCTCTAGGCCTTCATCAATTTCCGCCTGATTGATGCTGGCGCAGTACCGGCCGAGAAGAAATTCCACGACATAGGTTGGAACGGGAAACTGGCGACTGAACGTCCTGACCAGATCTTTCCGAACCACGTATCCATCAAGAGATGAAGCACCCAATGTATCGAGTTGATCCAACTCCATCACTTTTTCCTTTCACCGATAACGGTTTCACTTTGATACTGGAGAGTGCCATCGTCACCAAATAGGATGACAAAGACCTTCTCTCCTTCCCGGCTTTCATCTTCAACGACAACTGAGGCTGTGCCGTTATCCTTCAGTTGCTTGGTTCCAACGACCAGGCTGGATTTAGCATCTCCGGGTTGCTTCCGGACATCCAACTGCAATCCTGAGATTTCCCCTTTGGCCGCAATCGTGCATCGCAAGCCCTTCCAAACGATATCTGTTACTTCGAAGTTCCCCTTGGATTCCTGACTTTTTGGAGTTACCGTCAGCTGAAGGGTAAGGCACTCCTGCAAACTTAGCCCTCCATGCGTGTATTCTACGCCTTCCTTATAACAATGTACACCCCTGGCCAAACTGAAGGAACACTCCTTGTTCCAAAACCATGGGAATAAATTTTCGTCAGTCTTGGCCCCGGACTTGATAGCCGCACAGCGGCCCCATTTGCTTTCGACGAGAGCGGCGGGAAGATTGGTTTTGGGTAATCCCCCAGGGAGGTATAACCAGCCATGATCAGTAACGACTCGAATGGAAGACCATCCCGCATGGAGAAGCTGGTGAATTCTCTCTTCGATTTCCTTCAAAATGACGGAAATGTGTTTGGCCAACTTCCAGCCCCGGCTATGACCCTCGCGATCGATGTCACCACATTCCGTCCAGGCCAGGTCACTGTCCTTTTGTGCATCTGAATTGCCCAGTATTTTTATTCCAGCCCCTTCGATGAGCTTTTCCAGATGGTAGCCACCCTTGAGTGATTGTTCAGTTTCCTTTACAGCTGGTTCAAAATCAGTATTTCCTTCAATTCCCCGAATCTTGGCAGAGACAGGCGAAACCGCAGGTTTTCCAGTTGGGGTAACACTCGGCAGTGGAACCCAAAATGCTTGTTCATCAACGGTTAAACCCTGCTGAGAAAGGTGGGCTGACAATCGACGGGCCATGTCAAACCTCAATCCGTCAACAAACAGAACGACCTCACTTTTTCGGGGTTTCCTTGTTTTAATTGTGTCGATTGTTCCACCCGGATAACCATATTCACTGGATATTTTTTGCAGATAGACCGCTGAGTCCTCGAGCCAGGGTAAATAAATGGACTGAACCATGGAACTCATCAAGTCTCGGTCTTCCTTTTTATTCAGAAACTCAAAGATCTGAAGAATTGCATCATCAGCCTGCCATGCGGAGGACGAGTACTCGACCAATAAATCGTCAGCCTTTCCTGCAGCCAAGGCTTTGGACGTGATCTTTGCCACAACCGCCAATGGCATAATGGCTCTTGCCAGCGGTGCCTCCCCAAGCTCAGTCCACACCAGCGCGTTTCTGGCGGAATGGTCATTAGCAATTTTCGTGATTTGCTTTCTGGCTTCATGCGGCGCGACCTTTGCCAGGCACTTCAATTCCTGCCGTAAGTTTGCTTCCTGGGCGTCATTCCACTGGGGCCATCCGTCAAATGTTTCCTCGCCTGAAATCCACGTCAAGCTGTTACTCGGAGGCTTACATTTTCGAATCAATTGCGGAATACCTGGATATCGAAGTGGAGATTCGCAGAATCTTTTCCAGACCGGTTCCCATGGGCCTTTGTGAGACGCGAGCTTTGTGCCACCCGCCAAAGGACCATCGGATTCTGGATTGAAGCCCAATTGAGATTTGGATACCTCGACAAATGCACGCCACTCATTGGCGCTTCTATTCTTTCTGAACTCGTCGCCTTGATTAAACCACTCCAGAAGGTCCTTGACGGAATCGCCAACAACGAGGGAATTGAAAAAGTCCTTGTCCAGACGTTTCTTCTTGCCCTTCAGAAATTCCACGTCTTCATCGAGCAGACGGTAAAGTGAAAGTTTCAAAGAATTCTTTGTATCATTATCCTGGGCCACATCAATCCCAAGTCCACCCTGGTCGGATTTCAGGAATGCCAGAATAGTCCAGTCTTTCGCGTTTATTTGCGACCAGATGACCCCGCGATATTGTATCTCAGCCAGAGGTTTCAGGTGTTGAGGACACTCCTCGATGGCACGCAAATCCTGACGGCTTACTCCGGGTAAATAGCAGATCGTAATGGCGTCTTCCTCAAGGGAAACTTCATGAATCTTCCTTGCCATGACACAACGTAGCCAGATTGCAGGACCGGTTCGCATTTCAGGGGAATAATCGCCAAGGACCAACAATTCCGGTATTTCCTTCAGCAGGCGGGGAATGATCGCTTCCCACTGACGATCCTGGTCCGGCCATAGAACACATGCAGGAGCAACCTGAACTTCAGGATTGAAAACCGCTGCACTCCTGATCGCCTTCATTAACGCGTTAATCATTTGCATGGGACGTTTCTCATTTATTGATTGGCCTCTTTTGGCTTAGTGATAGGTGATAATCATTGACTCGCTCCCCTTTTAACAATGAAAACGTCGGGGAGTCGTCTGATTCCTTTCCGCGATCTTTCTTCCAATCGATATTGGGTTTGTCGCGAAGAATACCCGCACCTTTTCTTCCATTTCCTTGAACAGTCAAAAAGGGCCTGATGTTTACTCTGACGCCGTCATTGATATCGGGATCCCAGCCAACTGGTTGTTCGGAGATCGCCTTCCAACGTACAAAAATATCGTGAGGTGATTCTCCTTCAAGGATCAGTTCAAGGCGGTTCTTAAGCAGTTCTGCGGCGACCAGCTTTACCTCGGCCCCATCGACATGATTATCACGATCCTGCTTTTGACGCTGAATCCAATCGCCAATGTAGGTATAAATAAGGGTCTCCATATTCTTCTTGTCGAGTTTATGGTAATTCAGAAGGGCGGAAAACCCATCCGGAAGGCCGTCCCAAACCTGCCAGATAAACGGCCTTTGTCCAAATAACCGGCAATGCTGTGCAAAAAACTTGTCGCGCAGCCAGGTTTCAAGAGTTTTTCCAGTATGATCAGCTTTTTGGAGAAGGTCAGGGAGGGTGTCGTTGGTCCAGAGCTTCCCAAAGGCATCTACGAGCAAATTCAGGATTCGTTCAGCACCTTGGTTTTCGCCACGCACGGCAGGTATGCAGAGAATCCCGTCAGCGTCGATGTGCTTCTGTAATCGACATGCGTCAGCAATTATTTTTCGCTGTGTCGCCGAAAGCTCCATCGCTGGATCAAGCTCTGCTGGCCACTGGTACCCGAGAATTTTGGCAACGGCGACTTGCAGAACTTCGGCAGTATGAGCTGGATGTCCATGGAAAATCCATTGGGTGGGATCACTGGAAGAGGGCTTGGGCAATCCGTTCTTTAAATCTCTTTCCGCGATGGCCTCCCATTTTTTCGGGTTGAAGGAAATCTTGTCAATGGTGGCATATGTAACATTCTTTTTCTTATCAATTTTCCGAACAGTGTCATGGAATTCTTTGGAAGAACAAAATGCCCAAATTGCAGAAAGGCCTTTTTCATCGTTCGGAATCAGCACGATGCAGGACTGATCGAACATTTCACCGGTATACAGGGTTGCCGGTAAAGAGCGGGTTTGGCGAATCGCCACTCCATGTTTTCCCCATGCCTTCATTCCGTTCAAATGAGCTTGGGGTGAAACAGCTATTGCTCCGTTTCCTTTCTCCCAGCGGATAATCCCCTCCCGGCCGCCGAAATCGCGGGTCTCATTGCATGGCAAAAGAAATAATTCCCACTGAGGATTTAACTGGGGGATTTCCCAAAAATAAAACAGATACCGGGGAGCATCACCATTTTGCATTCCCCCATGCGACTTCGCATAAGTAATCATCGTTAAATCTTCACTCTGCTGAAATAACCCGAATCGATAATCAGGATTCTCTTTTTGCCTGGTCTGAAGGAATTGATAGATTGGACCATCTGTCAGATTTTCGCGCTTGGCATCAGGGTTCTTGAGTAAGTTGCAATCAATTCCCAGAAATTTACTATCGCTATCTGGCGGGGTTTTGGAAAAAGAAATAAGGGCAGTAAAAGCGCCAGCGGCTTGTGAACTATTGAAGGCATGCTCCCCTAAATCAGCCAGAAATTCCCACTTCACGGAATCCAACAAATGCTTTCGAAGATGTTTATAAGACGTTAGAAAGAGCCATTCATGCGGTGTTACGAAAGCTGCGGTTCCATCTGGTCGCAACCAATCACGAATTCTCAGAATGAATGCCGTGGCAAGGTTTGCCTTTCCAAGTGGATAGTTCTCTTCAAAAAAATCATTCAGAATTGAATCGAGTTTCTTGGACCCTTTAAACGGAACATTGGTTACAATCAGGTGAAATTTCTGGCAAAGAAGTTTGGCTGACTCAGCTACACCCTGGGCCATGATGCCAAGTTCTTCCAGATCAAAATTATCCTTCTCACCCTTCAGGAATAGTTGGAAGGCGTTATCGAAGGCTTCCTCCGAAACCCCCACGAGAAGATTCCTGACCTTGGTTTTTTCTGGATTTATTAGGCTCCCGAGGGTCGCGGCGTTCCTGAACTCCTTTGCAAGTTCCTCCATAAGGATTGACAAGTTTGCATTCCCGCATGAAAGTTTTTCCCGATTACCCTTGGATGATTGAAATGTCAGTCCCGAACAGGCTATGTGAAACGTTGGCAGCTTCCGGTAACCACCGGTGCCCGGAAAACGCCATGCAGAAAGTGCTAATCCAAAGGCGGCCAACTCAACACATCTCTGGTCAATTTCCAGTGCATGAATGTTTTCTCGTAAAACGGCGTCCACAGCGTCCATGGCTGTTAAACCTTCCAGGGCCATTCGCATTGGAACGAGCAAAAGAAAAGAGGCAACGAGAAAGTGTCCTGAACCACAGCATGGGTCGAGAAGCTGGAAATCTTTCAGAGATTCGGGCCAATTCCTAAAAGGGCTGGAAGCAATCTTCCATCCGTCTTCATCACGAATGAAGCGCAGAAAAGTGAACGGCTGATTCGGGAGAGCGATCTTCTTTCTCAGGTCTGCTTCTGATGCTGCGAACCGAAGATCATCCTTCGAAAGTTTTTTTTCTGCCCACCAGGCGCCAATAGTGTTGTCCAGAACAAAGGAAACCATGTAAGGTTCGGTGAACAGCTGGGTTACCGGAGAAATCTCCCGAGCTCCGACATTTCCTCCACGCGCAACCTGCAGATCCACTTCCTGTTTTCTTTTTGTCTGCCAGAATTGGTATGCCCAGCCCAGGGAATCAGACGCGGAAAAGATTTCTCCTGGAAGGCCTTCGACCAATTTCTCGAGCTTCTGGTGATACTCAGGAGGGAGCTGAATCTGAAAAATAGGTGACTCAGGCCGGAAAATCTGTGGCAACATTTTGGCAGCGAATTTTGAGGCCAGATCCCAGGCATTTTTGGCACCCTCGTCAGCGGCTAACTCCTGACACTCTTCTATGGTCACCGCAACCGGATTTTCAGGGTCAGGAAACATGAGCAGGTTGTTTTCCGCCAGAAACCGGGCAAAAAGCATTCGGTGCCAATGTTCATAGCCAACTTCTTCGGAAAGTCTCTGAATTTCCTGGGTATCATTTGGATGAAGCAAATCGCCGAGCATTCTTCCGTGTGCGCGTAATCTTCGTCGCAGCTTACGGTCGCCTTCAGACAAAAAATCGTATGGTTGCGATTCGCCGACACCCAACTGCTGAAGTGCAGCCAAGGCACCAGCCTCGGCGATCTCACGGGCATCTTTAATCGCAGCTTCAAACCTTCCTAAATGGCCTTTGTCTAAGGGAAGCATCTTACCGCAATACCTCCCAATAGTCGCCATTTTTGGTGATCAGGTAGGTAACGAAGGCCACCCGAGCATACTGACTCTTCAACACTTGGCGACCTCAAGGAGTCGATTGAGCCAGGCATTGAAAAGAGGGCATTCGGCCCGAATTGATGACAAACCTATTTCCAACGCCGTCAACACGCCCATGAGCGGCTTTTCATACTCGCCGACAAAACTGATGATCCGTTTGCTTGGAGCTGTTATCGGGCTGTCGTTGATATCCTCCGGTGATGGAAAAGCCTTTCGAATGTCAGAAAAAGAAGGTGCCAAATCCTTCCGATTCAAAGATAAAGCCATTTTCTCCGGATCACTGAAAAGAAGTGCCTCGAATTCATACATTTGAACGTATGGGATAAAGCGAAGAGTAGCATTTTCCCCAACCTTTGAAGAAATATGCTCCCGCAGCGCATTACACATCAGTTCAGATTTCTTGAAAGGCGAGGCAATTTGGGCGGCTTCGATTTTTCCTGGAAAGCCTGTGGGGAGTCCGTAGTAGTCAAAAAAGGTCGTACAATATGCATCTTTGTCGCTCAGCAATCTATTCCTTACATCCGTTACCAAACGTTCGATTCGAACATTACCGCCTTTGTGTCCGGGCTTTCCAATGAGCGATGGGCGTAACTCAACACCTTGTGCGGAAAATTCGGGCGCAAGAATATCCTTGACAAACGTTTCTTCGGTTTGTCCCTCGCAAATGATGTGTATTCGTTTCATTTTTCCGGTCTCCCACCCAGGATATTTTTTTCCCAAAGCTCGCCGACACTATAGTCTTCAAGCCATGTTTTGAACTCATCCTGGCTGAGTCGGTTAAAAATTGTCCCTCCCTCTTTTCGCTCCACGACAACCAAATCCTCAATGGAAAATTCATTCAGAAGTGGAACCGATTGCGTGGAGACAATTATCTGCATTCGCTTTGAAGCTGACCGAATCAATGCACCCAGTAGCGTTATGGCATATGGATGCAAACCAAGCTCAGGCTCATCAATGATGATGGTAGATGGCGGTTGGGGCTGCAATAGAGCCGTCACCAAACATATAAAGCGAATAGTGCCATCTGATAATTGGCTTGGCCAAAGGGGATAATCGCTTCCTTGTTGGCGCCACAATAATCGCACCTGTTCCTCGTCTGAATCGGAAGAAAGCTTTTGAGGTTTCCAAATAAAGTCATCAAAAAATGGAACAGCCAGGGAGATCGTTTTGCGAATTTGCTGGTAGGTTTCAGGAAAATTCTTTGAAAGTTGGAAAAGAAAGGGTGCAAGGTTTGATGCGTCAGATCGCAAATACGCATAATCATGAGTGCTCCCCTGCCGTTTAACTCCAGCTGTCTCACTCGTATCATGCACATGGAAAACTTTCCAAGCAGAGATGGAGTTGAAACAATAGGAAGCCACGTTGGCAGAAACTCCACCTTTCATTTCCTTTTTAAGATTGGATTCCTTATGACCGGAACCCAGGGAGGGGCGAGTAATTCCAAAGTGTGGACCGCTAAAATACAACTGTTCTCTCGAGAAAATGAAACCCCCTTCAGCGGTTGGTTCTAAAATGATGTCATACTCATTGAGGCCAAACCGAATTCCGGCTGAGAATTGCTGGGTTTCTTTAATTCCAAAACTGAGAATGCGATCAGCTCCTCCTTGCTTCTGCGTCCAAACTTGAAGACGTTGCTCGACCATTTCATTGAGCATTCGGAAAAAAGAAACGAAGTTACTCTTCCCGGCTCCGTTGGCGCCAATCAACACATTCAAATCATACAAATTAAATGATTCCAGGCTTTTTATGGATTTAAACCCACGAATGGTCAAATTACGAATTTGGTTCATGTCGAGGTCTCCCTTCCTACCTTATGCCGTGATATTTTTTCGGCAAGGGTCAGGTGGTGGTCGTTAATGCGGTCGCCTTTGAAGAGATGATACCAGGGTGCAGACTCGACGTCTCTGCCGCGATCTTTTTCCCACTTGATGTTGGGTTTGTCACGAAAGATGCCTGCCCCTTTTTTGCCGACGTCGGGAACACTCATGAAGGGGCGGATGTTTAGGCGGACACCGTCGTTGAGGTCAGGCTTCCACCCGATGGGTTGCTTGTCGAGAGGTTTCCAGCGAACAAAAATGTCGTAGGGACTTTCGCCTTCGAGAATCAATTCGAGCTTCTTCTTCAGCGATTCCGCAGCGGCGATTTTTTCTTCAGCTCCATCGATGCCTTGGTCGAGGTCTTGTTTCATGCGGGAAATCCAGTCGCCGAGATAGGTGTAGATGAGGGTCTCAAGATTTTTGTGATCTAATTTGTGGTAATTCACCAGGACGGAAAAACCATCCCGCAGGCCATCCCAAATGTGCCAGATAAATGGCCGATTCTGAAAAATCTTGCAGTGCTGAGAAAAGAACTTGTCACGAAGCCATGTTTCGAGAGATTTGCCGCCATGATCGGAATTCTTGAGTAATTCAGCAAGGATGTCATTAGTCCAGGACGGACCATGCGCATCGACAAGAAGGTTCAAAAGTCTTTCGGCGGCGGAGGCTTCCCCACGAACCGGAGGAATGCAGACAATGCCGTCGTCATCGACATGGGATGCAAGTGTCTTGCATTTTTTCACCCATTCGCGTTGAAGGTCATCGAGTTCCATTTTATCATCTAGTTCCGCTGGCCATTGATATCCGAGAAGGCGTACCAAAGCGACCTGGAGAACCGTGTCATCACTTCGAAGAATTCCGTTTGCGAGCCTTTTCACCTCAGTTTTCCATGTTACATTTCCAAACGGATGTCCATGAAATAACCATTGGGTAGAATCATTTGAAAATGGCTTCGGACATCCCAAAGGATAGCTGTTCTTAAAAGAACTTGAAAATTCTCCTATAGAAAACTCGATTTTTTCGAAGCTGCTATTAGTGGGCTTAATTGATTGATCAAAAGCCCGAACCTTGATCGAAAGGTCACCTTTCAATGCAAAATCAAGAAGGGCTTCAAAGTCATCTATTTTCTTCAAGACAATTGCAGTCATATTACTATCAAATGCACCGCCGAGATAAATACAACAAGGAAGATCAGACATTTGGCTGACAGCTATTCCACACTTTCCCCATGCAGTCATTCCCTGTTTTCGCGCAAGATGCTCTCCATTGCAATCCCAGAATACGAGATGTTCCAGACCTCCGAAAAAGCCAGTTGCCCCAATTGTGCTTTGCAAAAAAATCCATTGGGAAAAAGAAGATCCAAACTCCCAGAACTTCCTTTTAAAACGGTCGTCTTCCCCTGTTTTTATTCCTTGAACGGAAGAAGCAAATTCTCCAAGCAAGGTGATTCCATCTTTCCTCTTTCCGAGAAATATCACGAAATCTGGGTTTATTAATTGTTTTTGTGAGTCTACATTTTCAATGACGAAACTCTTTAAAGTGTCTTTCTTTATTTCAAATGTTGAATTTCTATCACAGTCTATTCCACCAAAATATTGGCATATTTTGCTTCCGGAAAAAACCATCAAGAGAACATTTACAACTTCTCCTGAAATCTCTTGGAAAGCCCCTGGCCCCAATCTAGCAATCAAATTGAGACCTTTCTGGCAAAGAACAAAATTTCGCAGTTCTTTATAACTAGGCTGAATAAGCCAACTCTGCGGAATGACTATAGCTCCATTACCATTGCTGGAAATAAAACTGAAAATCCTCAAAAGAAAGGCTGTTGAAAGATCTGTTGCCCCGATACGATAATTTTTTGATACATAATTTCGAATCCCATCATCCAAATCATTGGAAGCTCGATAAGGTACATTTGTAATTATCCAATTGAATTTTTCAGACATAATTTCAGATGCTTTTACTAAACCATGTGCAACCACACCTGCTTCAGAATTCTCATAATCGGACTCTTGGACAAAAGCTTGCTTTAAAGTGTTTGAAAGATCTTTCCATTTAACAATTCTTGAAAAGTCAGATTCAGATGGATTTAATAGGCTTCCTAGAACTGGAGCAGCCTTAAACTCGTCATACATCCAGCCGAGCGCAACTTTCAAATCCTCTCTTCCATGTGCCAATAACTTCCATTTTTCTCTGGTCATGCTGATAGAAAGGCCAGAGCAGGCGAGATTCAAGTCAGGTAAAGCGCGGTATCCACCGGCATCGGGAAATTTCCAGGCTGTGAGAGCAAGAGCAAAGGCGGCCAGTTCAACGCATCGCTGATCAATTTCGAGACCGTGTATATTTTCTCGTAACACAGCGTCAACAGCGTCCCTAGCGGATAATTTTTCCAGTTCCATTCTCATGGGAACTAACATAAGAAAAGCTGCCACCAGGAAATGACCAGATCCGCAGCATGGATCGAGGGTCTTCAATTCTTTCAGGGTCTTAGGCCAAGCATCGAAGGTTCCTGCGGCAGGTATCCAAGAGGCGTCATCGTTCTTCACAAAACGCAGGTATTCAAGTGAGACTACGGGAATACTTGCTGCTTTTCGCAGTTCACCCTCATCTTTGGCAGTATGCAAATCGTCTTTCGAAAGGCGATGACCGGCCCACCAGGCGCCAAGAGAATTATCGAGCAAAAATGAAACCATATACGGCTCAGTGAAAAGCTGAGTAACGACAGGAAGTTCACGTGCCCCGATCTTCACCTCTGAAGCATTGACCTCATCCTTCTTCTTGGTCTGCCAAAATTGGTAGACCCAGCCCAGTGAATCGGATGCTTTGAAGACTTCATCCGGCAATTCTGCAACCAGTCTCTCCAATTTTTGCTGATGCTCAGGGGGAAATACCAGCTGAAACACCGGCGAGTCGGGCCTGAAAATCTGCGGCAACATACGGGAAGCGAACCTTGCAGCCAACTCCCATCCGTTCTTTGCGCCCTCATCGACGGCCAGATCTTCACATTCTTCGAGAGTGACCGGTACAGGGCCGTCAGGGTCAGGATACATCAGCAGATTATTCTCAGCCAAAAAACGCGCAAACAACATCCGGTGCCAGTGCTCGTAGGAGACCTCTTCCGTTAACCTTGCAACATCTTGCTTGCCTGTTTTTTCGTCGCGAACGTCTCCCAACTGTCGCCCATGAATCCTCAACTTACGACGCAATTCCTGTTCGATGCTTCCAAGATGTGACGGGGATTTCGCATCACCCAAACCCAACTGCCCCAAAACGGCAGCGGCGGCTGATTCAGCTATGTCGCGGGCATCTTTAACGGTCTTTTCGAGCCTGTTTCGAAGGCCTCTCTCAAGGGGTTTCATTTCCATACTTTTCATATCCCGTATTGGCAAAACTTCATACAATGACCGGCCCCCTCCCAACCTTTTTCTTCAGAAGAGTTTCAGTTTCCTTGAGCCAAACATCAACCTCTTGAGCGTTATGCAAAGTTCGCTTGGGAAGCTCAATTTTTTGAGCCTCGGGTTCGAGCAGTTTCGCAGCTTCCTCGCGAACGCGGTTAAACCGCTCAGGCAGTGCATCCATACGATCTTTCCAGGAGGAAATAGGATATTGTTTAAGCGCGGTAAGCAGGTCCTCCCGAGTTCCCACGTTGAATTCCGGACAGGTTTCAACTCCGCAGGTCTGGTAAAGACCCTGCTTTTCATCTTTCGGCAACGATTTCCAGGCGGCGTCACGCGCCAAACTATCCTGCTGATTAGCGAATTCTTTCGAAAAATCCTGGCAGTCCTCTTTGATCTCTTTTCTAAGACCATCTTCGAGGCTTTTCAGCAGTGGCAAAATAGGGTCCGGCTCGGCCAGCAAGAGACGTTGATGCTGAATAGCAGCAGTCTGCTGTTGGATTTCCTGTGCCAGTTTCAGAGTTCCCGCATAGTTCAACAACATTTGCAGACTTTCCCAATTTCCCCAGCGACTTTCAATTCCTGCGGCGAGATTGCGCCATTCGTCAAGGGCTTTGAGCAATTCTTCCCTTTGATTATACACCGCCAAAAGCTGTTCATTCCCAGTCGCCAACCGGATTTCTTCCAGGAATGTCACGTCGGGTTTCTGGGGTTTCGGTCCATCTCCTCCAGCACGTGAGGCGAGATCATTCATTTTTTGTAGAAATTCTGAGATGCCGGTCAACTCTTCACCCTGCTTCACCTGAACTCCAATTTTCTGGAGAACCTTGCGAATCTGGATGCGCTGGACGGTGGTAATGGTTGTCGCTTCTATCTTGAGAGCTATTTTCCCTATCTGCTTTCTCTCAATTTCTTTGGGATCAAGTGTCTTGCCATGCTCGTCCTGAGCTCGTAAAATTCCGGCAATCAGCAATACCTGAAGTGCTCCATCCACTGCGTCACGCGACCAACCGAATGGAGGTTCTTCAAAATGCGAACGAATATCAATACCCTTTTTTCCACCGGCGATATAACCAACAATCGCCTTGCACACCGGCTGCTTCACGGGTTCTCCATCATCTCCGACGGCTTTCAGAGCGTCCGGAGAACCTTGCTTGGCCTTGGTATAGACTTTTTCCCAACCGGTATGGTCCGCGACACCAAATTGCGGGTACAGACGCTGAAGCGCATTGTTACCAGCCTCAAGAACCATTTCCTGAAGATTGTTGCCAAGGATTTCGTTACCTCCGGCCTGAAACACTCTCGACCCGGAAAAAGCTTCGTCGAGGAGACTCTTCATTTTCGATTCCGCGCTCTGCCTAGTTGTTTCCATAACTGCCCTGGCCTCAACGCCTTCCGGAGTATTGGGAACGCCCCGCTTGTCGAGTGTGGAACAAGCTGCCTTGAACTCAATGATTTGTCGCCTCAAATCGTCGGCTGACCGCTTCGGGATGTAGACAAATACTGTGGGCGCCATATTGCCAGCTTGTTTGGCATCTGCCCGAACAGAGTTCTCATCGACGCTCCAGCCATCCCGAACCCAAACACATACCTTCTTGTCAACATCGGTGGGAAGTTGGGATTCGAAGACTGGATAAACCTCGCGATTAACCTTCGAATTGCCTTGTGTCAGGGACAACTTCTTCACGAGTTCACCAAATTTTTTCCGAAGGCGGTCGTCGCGTTCGGCTTCAATACGATGGGTTTCATTGGCCAGCTGGTTTCTTTGGCTCAGAAATTCATCATTCCAAGCTGAACTTTCTTCCGTCTGTATGCGGAACTCATCGCCAACCTTCATCACAAGATCGCAGGAATTCAAGAGGCTCTGTAATTTGCTTCGGAGGGGGCCACTGCCACCCTGAAGGTCTTCCACCATCAGATCGGCAATCGTATCATACGTGGATTTGATGCCAATCTCGTTGTTGGCTCCGGCAAGCTTGTTGATCAGGAAAACAACACCACAAGCCCGCGCTAGAAGTTTTTCGTCTGAAGAACCCTTGATCCACTTCATGGTTCTTTCGTGTAATTTTCTCGGCAGAATACGAGCCTGAAGCAATTTATCGGCTGAATCAAAAAAGAGATAGTCGGCCGGAATGACCGAACCAAGTGGGGACGCAATATTCGTCTGGATTGCCTTGTGAATCATGCTGAGCTGGTTTCGAAGCTGACTGTCGGTGCCGGTTTGGTCGAGAACGCGGAGGGTGTATTCCCAAAACCTTCTTCGAGTCGGCAAAATCGGATAATCCTGGGAAAAGAACATAACGTCATCCTGTCGATGCCCGATGGTGGTTCCCGCAAGATGCCGTGAAATCTCCCCGAGATTGGTTTGCGTCATTTTTTCGATGGCAGTAATGGCATCAGCTTTTTTGGCGAGAATCACCTGACGAATGACGGTATCGACATCTGCATCGGAAAGTTCAATTCGAATAGTGAAGCGACCTTCAAGCTTTTTCAGATTCGATGTGCCAGTGACAGCAGTCTGGCCAGTGGCGATAAACAGGAGTTTACCGCCGATCTTCTTGCAACATGCTTCGACGACCTCCTGAACATCGTGTGATCGCTGGCTGTCTTCGCCAATGAACTGCTGCATTTCGTCAAGAACTATTACTGTCAGAGGAAATTTGTCAGTCTTGGATAGAGCCTGTTTAATGGCCTTGATCATCTCATCGCTGCTGATGTCGTTCACGTGTGGATAGAGGTTGTTCAGGGTTTCCACGCAGGTTGCCGTAGAGGCGAAAAGATTTGGCTTGGTTTTGACCAGGGCCTCATGAAGACCTTCAGCAACGTAAAAATTGTCGAGTTCCTCCTGCCAATCGAAACCGCCTTTCTCCACCTGGGCTCTGATATGGTCATACAACCCCTCGGCCCGTAACCACATGATGAACCTCGCAACCGGATACTGTTCTGGGAGACCGACAGATTTGAAGACAATACGCAACAATGCAAGACGGACACTGCCGCTGGCGCCGGATCCCAAAGTGCCGGAAGCTGCATGAAGCCCTCCGTGTCGTTTTCCCTGGGTGGTTAGTTCCTTGAGACAATCCTGAATGTTTTGCGAAAGGTTGGCGATGCCACGGGCTGAAGCCCCATCATCGAAATGGGTATCGCCCCAAAGAGCTCTGAGCATTTTCACCAGATGAGATTTACCAGAACCGTAAAAGCCGCTTACCCAGACGCCTGGCTGCTGGGCCTGCTCGACGTTTTTCAAATACGTATCGAGAATATGGAACAGACCTTTCTCGTATTGGCCGTTACAAACGAATGTTTCCAACTCATAACGTAAGACCGTCATGGCCGCCTGGTTCGTCTCATCGTTGACGTTAGCGACACCTTCATTGACAAGTTTTCGCTTTGACGGATCTTTTTGGTAAATATCCTGGTTTATCATGGTCAATTCCTCGATTAGAATTCCTGGTTAGCGGTGATGGGCACGGCAAGGTAATTCCAGCCGTCATACCCATCGAGGAGGCGATAGTTGTTGTTCTCGTAATTACCCGGAAAAAACACCAGAAGCCTTCCCTTCACAGATGGTGCAAATTTGTCCACAACATCCTTTACTTTCAAGAAGCCAAACAACGACCCCACTCCTGTCAGGGCAACGATAGAGTCTGGTGAAGCCGATTTTTTCTCAAGAAAAGAGGTAAACTCGGCGGAAAGAAAATCCAGGTATTTATGGAGAAGCGTCCCGAGCAAAGCCGGTTTCTCGAAATACTGCTTGGCATAACGCTGGCTTGTGAGCCAATTAGGAAAGGTATCAGTCAGATCGAAAAGATGCCACTCATGTCCGGCTTGCTTCGTGGCAATTTCGAATTCATCGATATGAGCTCGCAACCGGAGTTCGTCGGCTTCGTTGTATACGCAAAAGATAACCCGCTGAGCTGCAGCGGCGTCAGATTTCCAGGGGATGGCGACAAAAGTGCTGAACGAATGCAATAGCTTCTTAATTCTGCTCACGGAGCCACTCCACTTCAAGAGGTGTAAGGAGATTCGGAAAGACCACTTCGACTACTTTGCCAACCCTTTTAAAGACGATCCATCCGCGACGGGAGGCTTCTTCAGCACATTCCATTGCTTGGGCTACCGAGCAGTCCAGTAAAGCGACATATTCACTGGTAAAGATATTTTCGCCACGGGCTCCCTGTAAAAAGCTGAGAAAGAGTGCATAACTTACCGCTCCCGGACTGACCTGCGGCCGGGTTCGAGTTTTCTTAATCCTCCCGTGGAGATGTCCAGACTGGGTAAAACTGGAAGATATATTCTGAGACACGGAAGTCAGCGTGGCTTTGCTGAAGCGCCCCTGCTGCAGATCGTCCAGTTTTTTTTCGAGCGTTTCCCGGTTGAAGATTGTTCCTGCTGGTTGGGCTAGTATGATCGGAGCACCTGCTCGAAGTAGTGCATCGCGAGCATATGAGATCAATAAGGCGAGAAGATTTCGGCTTTCAGGTTGGCGATTCCAGAAGAAGGAAAAGATACGAAATATTGGACATTCGCTCGAAAGGCCGTAGAGTTCAGTAAGATGCCTATACGTTAGATTTCGGCTAACCGCGGAGCGTTTGCCGAGGCAGTTATCTTGCTCCACCGCCCTTTTGTAATCGGCAACTGTAGCCTTTGGATCATTTACATACGTGAGAAGGGAGTGAAGTTCAGCTGTCATAATAGTTCTGGCAGCATGAACCCCACCTTTTCCCAGGCGAAACCCAAAACGTTGAAGGCGCTCTTGGATTCGAATATCTACGGATTGATTCAAGGTCTCATTTCTCCAGGCGGTTCTGAATCAGCTTCCAATCTTTTGATGTCAGCCTGTTCATTCCCGCACGCAAGTATACCGACCAGAAAAGCTTGCTGCCAATGAATTCGAGGTCATCGACCAAGGTCTTCAAATCAACCTGCTTGTTTGATGGCAAGATCTTGGCCTTGAACTTAAATCTGTCTGGAAATACTGCTTCAGTGGATTTGAAAATCTGAGAATCATCCATGTAGTAGTCGCTTGCTGTTTCACCAATGGCGATGATCTTGCACTCTTTTGTGACATAGCAAACGATATTATCCCCTGCTTTAACATGTCCAATCATAGTTTTGCGATTTCGACCAAACACCCCGATCTTAATGCAGTGCTCCATATCAGCACGTGGAAGCGCCAAAATCCACGAATTCATATTGCCCTCCTTCCGCTCTGCTAAAGCGTCTGGGGCATTTTACCACAGAACGGTACACAGGGTTCGCGTTTTATTTGGGCTGCTTGAATGCAATACATATAAAGGATTGAAGAATAAGTAATGAGTAATATTTGCATTAAAATACGCCCATTAAAAGACTAATATATATTATTAATAATAAATATAATATTTGCAATATAATTGCATTGGCATTTATTACATAATATATAACGTATTAATACCATTTTTAATTATATATTATATAAATAAAATAAGATCTTACTGGCCATATTATCAAATTATAATATGGCGAAATAACTTTGAAAGGATCATTCATGATAGAGATACGCTGCTTTAATGACATTACTAAATTGAAAGGAGGTGAGGTTAAAAATATTGTTACATCGCGTTTTAATGAGGCTATTAAAGGAATATTTCCAAACTCTAGCCGCAGCGAAGATCTGACCGAACATGGTAAGTTTCTGGTTCTACAAGGTCATTCCGACCTGCAAGAACTCAATCGTTTTTGCCTATCTGAAGGAATCACGGAAGGAATTCCACCCGAAGCGATCGAAATACATTCCACAGGAAAGACTCGACTCTTTGAACTGCTCTTCCTGGCCAATAATCAGTATATCTATCAAATCTTCATCCCGGAATGGATCGCAGAAAAGGTTGCTGGCTGGGACAAGTTTCTCGAAAGATATGAAAATCCAAAGCAACTCAGTGTGTGAAACAAGAACACCACTAAAATCTGATAAGAGTGCCGTCTCCGATTAATTCACGACGGTACGTACCACAAATTTACCAATATCACAAAATGCCACAATGAAAATGCTCTCTTATCGTAAGGTTTATCCAGGCTTATCAGGACATATGGCAAATCTTATCCCGGCTTCAAACACTGACAGGATTCAATTACCGGACCACGTAGTTTTCCAGCGAGAGAGTGGTTCTTGATCATTTTCGGAAAAATTCAATTGTTCTCGAGCTGAATGGATTTGCCTCATATTGACTGTGAAAAAATAACCATCTTAAAAATCACACAGGAGAAAAAATGAAATCTATTTTCCGCTTCGTCAGTTCGCTGTGCCTTTATGATATCATGCGGAAATGTCACTGAATACTACTCCTGAATCAACCGATGATGAAGTCCCAGCGAAAAAAGCCATCGCGAGATATGCGATATTCTGGGACGGACGCAGCACGACACTCCAATGCGGGCTAACGCCTTTACTTATCTGATGGCCGACTTTTCGCACGAGGTGATACAGCCATGAAGTTCCGGTTCCACTCACATGTCGGAATTATCCCCCCTTTTTTCTTCCTTGTGATCTTCGTGATATCACCATACCTTTCGCCATGCTTCTCGCAAGATACCACTGGTAACGGGTTTCCTCCCCCGGGGGAGATCCATCAGTTAATTAGTCAGGGAAAATTCGATGAAGCGCGGCAGCTGATCGAGACGGAACCCGGTCGTGTCAACGAAGTCGAGGAGGGCAGCCGTTGGACGCCATTGCATGCGGCCGTAGTGCAAACTGGTGTGCCGGACGAACAGCGTATATCATTGGTGACCTTTCTCATGGACAAAGGAGCGGATCTCAACGCTCTGACTGGGAGCGGTTGGACCCCGCTCCACCTGGCCGTCACTAGCAGTCGGAACAAGCCATTGGTCAAACTGCTACTCGAGCGGGGAGCTGACCCCTCGAAAATTGACAATGATGGCGAAACTCCTCTTTCTTTGGCAAAAAAAAGGCTGACTGATACGGAGATGTTTAAGTTGTTCGATAACAGCTCGGAGAATCTTCCACCGGGGAAGCCCGACCCCTTTCCTCCTCTTTTGATGGCGGCCAAGGACGATGGTCTGGACCAGGTCAAGCGAATTCTGGAGGAAGGCGGGGATCCCAATGCAAAAGATTCAATGGGCAGAAATGCTCTGCACTATTGCCAATCCCGGGAGATGGTGGAGCTTCTCGTAAAGGGAGGTACCGATCCGAAAGCCAGCGATCTTCGAGGTGAAGGTCCTGCTCTCGGAATCGGTGTCGGGAAACTCGCTGTCCTGGAGGCACTGATAAAGGCCGGGGTTGACGTGAACTGCAGGGGTGTCGATGGCTGGTGTCCCTTGTTGTCCGCCTGTTCCCGAAAAAATAGTCTCTCGGCGGTGAAACTGCTCGTCGCGGCTGGTGCCCGCATTGACATCGGAGATACTGAGGGAAGAACACCCCTGCATCTGGCGGCGGAAGCAGGCGACTCGGCTCTCGTGGAATTCCTGGTATTACATGGTGCCGATGTACGTGCGGTTGACAAAAAGGGCGTGACTCCGCTTTCCCTTGCCAGGAATGGGGGTGCCGCCCCATCTTATAAGGCGGTTGCACAAATTCTGGAATCAAAGGTTGCAGGAACCGCCACCGGCCTGCGAACATCCGCGCCGATTTCCCAAACGAGTAAGCC
This sequence comes from Candidatus Rifleibacteriota bacterium, assembly GCA_015233155.1. Lineage (GTDB taxonomy): Bacteria > Muiribacteriota > Ozemobacteria > Ozemobacterales > Ozemobacteraceae > JADFYG01. The sequence continues at coordinate 60,064 of JADFYG010000017.1, read as the reverse complement.
CGCTGCGCTTGTGAGCAATCCGGCCGGGTCAGAGATCAAGCCGGTCGTATCAGATAAGAAGCCCTTGGAATCCAGGGAAAACGGGGCATTGGCGATCAATGATTCCGGGGCGGTTGAACGACTTGCGCAGGCAGTGAAGGATATTATTTTCAAGTCCGCGCAAATCGAGTGTTTCGAAGAAATCGTCCCGCTTCCGGTCATTTCCGGGGCGTCACAATCCAGTGTTCCTCAGCGACAGCCTCCAGTCGTGATAGATGATCAACCTGTCGAGCGAGATGGAGTTTTTTCCCGGCTCATGGAGATGAATTTTATGTGTTTGAGTGGTGTCAATCTTGGTACGCGCCTACGGCGCATCGAGGCAGTTGCGGAGTCCGGGCTGGTCATCATACCTGAAAGCCTCTCCTTGTGCCTTACTTCGAAAAATATTGCCGAAAAACCTGTCATTAGTGTTACTTTGCGGTTGCGCATGATTTCTTCAGCCGATGCACCACGCATCTCAAGCCGGATTTCATCACTGGACGTGGCTGCACTCATGGGACTGGAACCTTTCGATGACGGTGGAGCGTCAAACGAGGGTCGTGGCAGCAATTGCGTCTGGTGGGCCCATTTGGCCATGGATGCCACCGGTCTCCAAGTTTCAGGCTATGCCTGGGAGTTCGACCGCCTTATAGCTCTTCCCAAGGAACTGGTTGGATTGCCTGCATCTTCGGGATTTGGAATCTCGAACGCGGAATTTTCCACCTATTTCAAACAGCCAATCTGGAGATTCGATGCAATCAGGAAGGGAGATTCTCAGGCAGTTGTTTCATTTCCGCTGATAGACAGGATTGCAGTGGATATTCGCAAGCATGGGGGCGAACTACGCTACTTCAGTTTTCCCGGAATCCCAAGCGGAGCGCCGCTTGTGGATGGGACCTGCAAGGTCGGTGCCGCATTCCCCGCCATGGGCCAGGCGGAGGCTTTCGCCGGCTCAGTAAAAGGAGCTTTCATTTCGGGAATCCGTGTTGATACGGTGACCAGGGATGAAAATTCGGAGGGGAAGGAGGACGCCGATTCATCCGTTTACTCTTTCATTCTGGGGTTTTCGTCGGTCGAAAGCACAAAAACCTTGAAGCCGGCAAATGCCGGTCGGGCGAGCGACTCTCCGGACAAGCGATCCGATGCCGATACCGAGGCTAAGAATCGACGAAGTGTCGAGCTGTTCAAATCGATCAAAGAGGGCAATTCGGGACTTGCCATTTCCCAGATTCAGCAGGGGGTAAAGGTAGAAGGCAGAAACCCGTCTGGTATGACTCCCATTATGGCCGCGGCATATTTCGGTTTGGAACAGGTCGTCCAGGCGCTTCTGAAGGCGCATGCCAATGGAGATGCCCAGAACAGCCAGAACGGTGCTACGGCTCTGATGCTGGCAACGCTGAAGGGGCACGCAGAAGTGGTGCGAATTCTTGTCCAGGCCCGGGTAGACATGCATCTGATGGACAAGCAGGGCAGAACAGCCTTGATGCTTGCTCGCGAGAACAAGCTTAGAGAGATGGTCGGGTTGCTCGTGAGCCTGGGAGCCTTGAAGTAACATAGAGGTCATTTCTGACGGTTTGTTCGTCCGCGGGAAAATAAAGAAATATTTGAACGCTTTCCCTCCAAATTTGTGAAGAAGAGCTCGTCTTGTCCTGTAAAAACCAGGGATGGGATACTGAATGAGGTTTTCGAAATGACAAAAGCAACAGTTAAAAAGTGATCCGGAACAAATCGCAATGGGAAAATGTGGTTTAAAAAAAAGACAGGGGAATTCCGAAAGGTAAATGCTTTTCAATGATATATAATTAGCGGTGGGCCGAGCGAGACGAGTAAAATGAAAAAAGTTCGTGACAACTTGCCCCCAAGTATCGTCAATTGTATTGAAGACTGAGTGATCTGAGGTGAGAAAATAAATTTATAGTTCCCGCAAATTGTCGCATGTGCTACGAAATAAAATAATGGAGGTTGTAGTGATGCGACAGTCGGGCCCTGAAAAACTTATTTGAAAGGTGAGGATATGAAACGAGCTTTGGTAACAATCGGATTTATCGGAATGATTTCGCTGGCGGGAACTCCCCTTTTTGCTGAAAGAGAAGTTGTATCCGGGTCTCACTACCAGGATGAACTGTCATCGATTTCCAGGACCATGGATGCCGGTGATCGTAAATCCGACCGCAGACAAGCCTCGACAGATACAAAGGATGTCCAAATCGTGCCTGTTCCTCGAAACACTGATTCGACTGGGCGTTTGTCTCCGTTACAGCACAAGACCGACACTCTTCCCTCAACGATGTCCAATACCATTCCTCCCGGCGGAACCACTTCGTTAAACAAGGGCAGGGCATCGAAACTATACCGGGATATCTGCGGCGGAAAGACGGTCATGTGGGTCGGTGCCCATCCGGATGACGAGGTGACCGCAGTCGGAACACTTGCTCTGGCCGGCAAGTATCACAAGAATCCGTGCTACGTACTGGCGGCTACATACTGGACTAACATAAACAAGTCCGTGAAGAATCCTCGTGAGCGCCGGGCTGCCAATCTCTGGGAAAAGAACGAGATGCTGACTGATTATATGTATCTTCCCGAGGCATGGTCCGTCACTGCGTCGATGACCCAATCGGGGCCTTATTTCGTCTTCAGCCAGCCGGATGTGATAAAGCAGGGGATAAAGGATGTTCTGGAGCGAATCCGTCCCGACATTATACTTACTTTCACTCCACATGGTTTCTATGGCAATCCGGCGCATGTGCAGATCAACAAAATGGTCACTGAGCTTGCCGGGGGTGAATTGAGCTATAAGCCAGACGTCTACTGGTGGGTCTACATGGATGACTTTCTGCCAAGCGAAGTTTACGGTGAATACAAGATGTACCAGCCTACGGACCAGATTGATCTCACGGAAAAACCCGAAGGATCCGCTACAAGTCTGTGGGAGACCAAGCTCAAGACCGTCAAGGCTTACTCTACGACCGTTGATAGAGCCGAGAGCGCCTTATCTTCCGGTATTCTCAAGACGGCAAATCGTTTCGAGAATTTCCACCACGTAGTATTCGATTCCAAGCTCCGCAAGACCTTTTCCGACGGCGGAATGTAACAGTTCGTCTATTTCGACCACGCCCTTATGATCGCGGAGAGGCCACGTCAGAACTTTCCGGAAATCATCGATCTCCTGTTGAAAGCAGGCTCTCCCATCGATACACCCGATGCCTCTGGATGCACTCCCCTCCATGTCGCCGTGGCGGGGGCGGAAGAGGAAGTCATACGAAAGCTGGTAGCAGGTGGATCGGCAACTGAGACTAAAACTGAGTCCTCCGCTGAAAATCCAGCTATGCAACGCTATCAGGATGCATATGAGCGCTACCAGAATGCCGTCGCACAGGGCCGGAGCGAGTCTGAGGTTTCGTCAGCGATGAGTGACTATAGGAAGGCTTACGAGGATTATCTCTCTTCCATTCACTCCCAATCATCCAAGGACGGATACAATAAGAATTCATCGGCTGAAATTGGTCGAGCGAAGTCAAAACTTTCTTCGTCTGAAGCTCAGTCTAATTACCGTAATGCTTACATGAAATATCTTGAAGCCATGATGCAAAAAAAGAGTGATGAAGAAATTTCGTCGGCGGCAACATTGTATCACAAGGCATACCAGGAATTTCTGAACTTCCTTCGCAAACCGACTTCGGAAGTAAACACTGTAACTGGCGATGACTGTAGCACAACTACACGGACAGACACGACCACAAAAGCTGTAACTGGAACAGAAACCGAGTCTAATACTAAAACCCAGACGCAGACAGTTACAAATACAAATACAAATACAAATACAGAAACCGGAACCGGATGCAATACTCAGACCCAAACGCAGACAGTTACAAATACAGACACCGGATGCAATACTCAAACCCAGACGCAAGGAACAGACGCCTCAGAAGGGTTCGCGGGCAATGATCCCGAAATTCAGCGCATCTTTCGGGAGGAGTTGACCCCGATTATCAACCAGTTTGTCACTGTCTCAACAGACTTCAACCGTATCGAGCATGATATTTGGGGTAAGCTGACGTCGCTTGATGCGGAACTCCTTTCGAAAGAAGAATACTTAACCGAACACGACAGTTCTAACATATCAAAAAAACTGACCGGTGAGATCAACGATTTCTTCGCATCCATTCGCAATAAGAAGATGTCTCCGGAGGTCCTCAAACAAGTCCAGGAGTTCCGCGACAGCATTAAGGTCAGAATTGACAACGAGGTCGAAAAATATCGAAAATTGCGAGAAAACGGGCTTGAGGCATTGAAAGCAGCAGCCGCCAGGGAAGAGGCCTTGCTGCCCCAGTTGTCCCCCGAAGCCCGAGAGGCACGAAACGCTTTGTCCGAAAATATGGCACGCCTTCACGACGACTGCTTTCAGATGAAGGGGGACAATACGTATTATGGCATTCAGTATCCCGATGCCTGGAAGAAAGCAGGGTTCAGCGATGCATGTCTGGAAAAGATCAACAATCTTTCAGGAAAGGCAAACAGTATCTTTAGTGCCAAAGAGGCCATTTTCAAAGACCTTTCTAATGGAAGCCTTTCCCCGCAGGATATCCAAAGAGCGAAAGATGAGACCAAGGCCATCGACGACGTTCGCAGCGAACTCGACAAGGAGCGTAGCAGCATCGTCAAAGAAGGGATCCGGGAGATGGGAATCACCGACGAAGCAGCTATCAGCGATATCTACACCGCCATCTGGAACGGGAATTTTGAAAAAGCGAGTACGTTGATTAGCGCCCAAAGGACGGGAAAATGAGAGAAAAATGACAACCGCACTTGAATTAGTGGAAAGTATCAGAAGGTGGCATCCCGATCCTCGATCACCTGCAAACCATCAGCATCGGCGATGACCGTAAACTGATGAACACCATCGGGGCTGAGATGGACGAATCCAAAGGGCAGGCGTAACCGTCCGCGGAAGCCGGACAGTTCGGTCGAACCACCTCGTGGCTGACCGCTGATAAGGCGGGTCTGAAGGCTATACTGATACATCTGATTTTGTCGCGGGTCGGCAACGTCGAAAACAAGATCGACTCCGACTTGCTTCCAGGCGAAGCCGGTGTCCGGGGAAAGGTTCGTCGGGTACGTGAGTGACGCTATCGGCAGTGCGCCAATCGTTCGGCCGTCGGTCAGGCCGGTGCCGGTGGCGACGTTGAAACTCCGGACATCACCGTTTTCATCGAGAACGAATATACCGCTTCCGCCAACAGTTAGCGCCCGGGGACGGGCGGAAAACGCTCCGAACTGCACAAAATCAGTGGCTGTCAGGCGATATGCCAGAAGATTTTCGCTGTCGCCGACGAGGAAAAGAGGCTCAGCGGCAGCAGTGTCGGCCACTCCGAGGAAGCGCGGGCTTGTACAAGATACCCATGCGGGCAAGGCGTTCAGATTCAGACGCCTGACTGCGGGAGAATTCCGTTGAATAGCAAGCAAAGCGGGAGTCTGCGTGGCACCGCTCAGGGCAAATCCGTAGGCCGCGCCGGGGAAGGGAACAAAATCAACGAAGTCGGCGCCGGAATCGACGCTTCCCCAGGAAACGGCCGCATTCGGCATTATATGCATGGCCGACTGCGTCGCCGTGTTTTCAAAAGAGAGAGGAAACGAACGGATAACATCCTGATAGACCGCGATCACTTCATTCGACTGAAGATTCACACTGGTCAGACGCCGTGGAATGACGGCAGTCGCGCCGGCATCGCTGCGAAGATCGGTCCAGGGAATGAATTCGATGAATCTGGCGATATTGTCCGGGAAAACAGGTTCGGAGCTGGATACACGCGTGAAGTCAGCACTGAGGACCCCGCTCGCCGTGAGCTCCAGGGTAGTCGATCGAAGATCTATGCTGCCGCTCGCAAATGTCAGAGTAACGATCGCCTCGCGCGCAGTTGCGCTCACGGGCGAAGCGGTTCGCCCCGCAGCTGTACCAATCGACTTGGGCGTGAGACGATCGGTGACGGTGAAGGTCGCAGAGGAAAGAGCGTCAGGGGCTACAGAAACCGGCTGACCGTTCTCATTCCGGAACTCTATCTGGAAGACCGGGCCGGAGGCGCCCGGCAATCCCAGGCAGCGCCCGATACTCATCGAACCTGCGATTGCTGGCCGGACAGTCAGTTCAAAGGTTCTTATCGTGCGCTGCTTTGTGTTTTCATCATATAGCTGAATCTGGAAAAGAGAGGTGCCTGCCGTGGATGGCATTCCGGAAAGCAGCCCTGAAGCGGAATCTAGATTGAGCCCGGCAGGCAGGATACTTGCTGAGGCCACATCCCAGCGGGTTGTTGCTGTCAGATTGCTCCCGATAAATCCGGCCGAATAAGATTCGCCGAGATGCGCGGGGGGCAGGAGCGATGGCGTAAGAATAGCGAGTCCGGTTTTGACCGCGAGCGAAAACTGCCTGGTCGCGTTTCTGCCATCTTTCTCAGTGGCACGTAACGTGAACAGCCAGGTTCCGGAAGCATTCAGCGTGCCGCTTAGAACTCCGTCACCGCTGAAAGTCAGACCAGGCGGGAGATCGCCGCCCACATGTGCCCATGTGATGGGCGGCGTGCCCCAACGGGCGGAAAAGCTTTTTTGGAAGGACTCTCCCATGATTCCATCGGAAAGCTGCGAAGGAGTCAGGATTTCGAAGGGCCACTCGCTGGGGCGGAAAATCTGGCCATTGACGCGGGCTTCCACCAGCCAGCTCTCCTGCAGCGTCAATCCTGTGTTGCGATCGTCAAGGAAGCAGGCGACCATACCCAGGCCGTCCTTCAGATACCAGGTGCGCTGCAAATATGAGGATGGCGCGTAAAATGGGGAAGTCACACCGTTTTTGTATTCAGTGGCGAAAAGCAGAGGACGGCGGCAAAATTCCCAAGACGGTCGTCATAGACGGCGACATCCCGGATCTGAGCAAAGCTGGAAGATAGGTACTCCTGTCCCAGCCATGTTTCACGAAGGGTGCCCTGCCAGGTTATCGAGCCGACTGTGGACCATTCCGGCGCTAGGGGCAGCGCGAAGCCGCCGTTGAAGGAGTACATCCCGTTGGCGGGTGGCGGCCCGAAGTCCCAGATGCCCGATGTGTTGGAAAATCTGTGCTGACCGCCGTAACGAGCGAAGATGCCGCCCGTCGGCGCGGGGAGTTGTCCGGGCAGTGTCGGCTCGAAGGTTTCCCTAATGGTGAAAACCTGCTTGCCGTCGATCGTTTCAGGATCGGGGAGAACGGTGTGAACGGTCAGATATTGAGAAGCGCTTCCGGCGTCAGATTCGAGGAACTTCCAGTAATCGCCGACATGAAGCGGAAAGTAAGACGGCAGATGCAAAAGGCCGCTATACGTGGTATTCAGGGTAAAATCCTCGATAAACCATTGATCCTCGATTTTCACCAGCTTGAATGTGATATTGATACGGTTGCCGGCCGGTGTGTCGAGGAAAGCGAACACCTCGGCGTGATCCGGGGTTGCCTGATAGATACCACCTTCCGGAATCGTGAAGGTATAAGTGGCGTTATCTGTGGGATCGAGAGGATCGGGGCCTAAATCCAGGACCTGGAGAGGCGCAAGCACCTTGTCGCTCTGGGCGCGCTTTGCTGAAGTCAGAAAGCCTTCTGCGGTTGCCGCATCCTTTTGGGCAGCGGATCTCATGAAACGGCGGAGGGTCCCGGAGATCTCGTCGGTATTTCCCGGGAACACCCCGGTCCGGCCGCCGCTGCCTCCGCCGCCACCGCATCCGAGGAAGCAGGCTGTGCCCAGCAGCAGAATGGCCATGGCGCACAGTCTCAGAGACAAAAAGTTGATAAATCTCATTCCGCCTGGTCCTTCCATTGTACAACCCAGATATCGCCGCCGCCATGATTGCCACTGACGTCGCCGTCCGTCGACTCGGTGTATGAGACGGTTACAAAAGCGCCGTTACTCAAAGTGCAGACGGCTGCGACGAACTCGTTCCGATCGGATTTTCCGCCGAAATTTCGTGAGCCAAGCAGGTTCCCGAAAGCATCCAGACGCGCGAAGCGGCACCAGCCATGCTCGCCACCGGAATAAGGGCCCAGACCGGCAATCATGCAGCTCCCATCCTGAAATCCCCGGGTCGTCATCGGAAGAAAGAACGGAAGGGTGCGTCGCCAGAGATCCGCGGCACCTGAATCCAGCTTCCTGATCTGAGCGTCCATGCCGGACACATAGGCTATAAGAGTTCCGCGATCCGGCGTCGTAGAAGATTTTATTGGAAAATTCACGAGATCATCCGGGGCAAAGGAAATGTCGCTATCCGTGACTACCTGTCTCCATGCCAGGCGCCCATCGGCTCCGATGGCACTGACCATGCCTATACCCATCTGAGCAGCACCAGTCGCCGCAACTGTTCCCGGGCTCGTCAGAATGCCGACGGTGGTGAAGCCGCCTTCAGGGCGGGATGTCACCTGAGCAAGGGTCATACCGTTCCACTCCTTGCCGTTCCAGACGCCATCGAGCTGAGGGCCGGGTTTAACCCGCGCCACAGTGGCGAAGGGCGCTCCGGCCCTGAAATTTCCGTCCCGCAGGTATGAATTGCCGCCGATCAGGAGGTTGCCTGAGCCATCGTCCGCCAATCCGACCGGGTAATCGAGCAGAGGCGGATATATGAAAAATCCTGCTTTCAGGGAGCCATCCGACTGGATTTCTTGTACAAGTGCGCGGCGCCCCATCTTTGGATTCCCCGTTTCATCGAGATCGAAGAAGTCACCGTCGGGCGAGTCGGAAGTTGCAAGCAGCCGGAAGGAGCCTCCAGTGCCGGGAATTATGCCCAGAGGCGTATCGTAGCCGACTCCGCCGATCACGCGCTTCCAGAGTATGTTGCCGACTCCATCGAGACGCAGGAGCCATATATCCCAACCTCCGTTGTTGGAGCCGACATCGCCGTCGGACGAGCGCGAAGAACCCAGGATCAAAAGGCCTCCGTCGGTGGTCGGAACCACTGTCATGGGAACATCATCACCGCTTCCTCCGTAGCACCGTGACCAGGCGATACGCGGTGCGAAGCCCATGGTACTGAAAGAAACGGGGGCGGACCAGGAGCTGACCGCTCCGGAATCATCGCGGTGACGAACGTGAATCCAGAATGTGGTTCCGGTTGCGAGACCGGTGATGAGCAGCTTCTCCTTGCCGACCACCTCAGAGGATCGTCTCCATGCTATGGAACCTGTCGCAAACCCAGGATCTGTCGAGACTTCCCAATCAGAGGAGAGGTGAAAATCGCCGGAATTCGGATCGACAAAGGCGCTGGAACGCGCCTGAACAGAGCCGAACAATCCCCGCACTCCGCTTGCCGGTTCCAGAATGGACGGGGTCTGCGGCGGCAGATTTTCAGGGTCTGCGGCCGTCAAACTCCTGGGCTTCGAAGACAACCTGCTCCAGTCGAGATGTACAAGTCTGGCGACGAGAGTCGTGCGGCATGCGGGAATTTTTGTCCATGTCATTATGTATGGCGGAGATGAGACTTCACCGATCTTGAACTCGTTCTGATAAAACTCGATTTTTCGAATCGGCCCGGTGGCGGTTACCGCGGCTTCGAGTGTGAGATCAGTTCCGGCTGTAATTATGGTGTCGGTTGCCGGTTGTACAAGTTGAATAGATTCGAATGAGGCCGCTGGGGTCGCTGGAGTAGAAATGACCGAGGTTCCGGATATCAGACCTTCGAGGGCCGGGCGCCCGACAGCGGAGACGATTCCGTCGATGACATCTCCTGAGGAATCGGAGGGCAGCGATGTTTCTATCCAGCGGCTGATTGCCAGCAGAAGCGATCCGATCTCGAGGGTTCCCGAACCGAGCGCGGCTTCCAGATCCGTCACTGTCCGGGAGCCGCTCGCAATATGAAAGAGCGCGGAAAGTGCAGTGGACTCGGGGTTCACGGCAAGATCTGAACGATTCGTATCGAGCCTGTCGAGACTGCGTCGCAGAAGAATGCGACCTGCACCGGTCATGACAGCCAGGTCCAGGTTCCAGCCGGCTGTGAGTGCTGTGAAAGCGTAGCGCCCTTGGTCATCGGGCCGGACTGGTCCGGCAATCACGATATCGCGTGTATCTTTGAGGACAATCTGAAGCGAGCTGATGCTGGCGATCTGAGCTGAGCGCGCACTACCAGATCTGATTGCACCCAGGGTTGCGAACGAAATGCTTCCGGAAAGACTCAGATGCTGGTCGGTAGCAACACTTAGCGCCGACTGGCCGCCTTCCCCGCCACCTCCGCCGGAACAACCGATTGCAAGAACGGTGAGAAGAATGATCAGAAATAATGCCAGGCTAGTTGCCGGCACCAGGCACGCCAGCCGCGAAAAACGCTTTATACCATTCACAAAAGGTTTCCTCATACTACTGCTTAAGCATGCATCATCGTGCCGATCTCAGCAGTGGGCCGAACTGGCCTTCGAGCGAAGCGGTTTCGGCGTGAATATCACCGTATATTATATCGAGTTCCTGGAACTGATCCTGGATGTGCTGAAACAGGTCAGTCATCTGCCCCTGTTCGAGTGTCCGATATCGACGCGACGAGGCGTTTCTTTGAAGCGTGGCATTCAATCGCTGGGCCTCGTGAAAAATGCGCTGCACTGTGGCAAAGCGTTTGACAAGATTCAACGACCCGCGCAGGCGTTCTTCAAGCTGGGCATTGGAAGTCACAGTGGGGTATGCGGCTACATCGCTTTTGAGGTTTCCGATTTCGAAGGAGAGCAGATCTGCCCGTTCCTGCATTCGCAGAACCATTTCGGAATCGATGAAGGAGACGTCAAGATCACGCAGGAAGCGTTGAATGGCGGCTTCGTAGCTCTTTCCGATTTTGACGGCGGTATGAATATCCTCGTCGACAGGCTTCTTCTCCTGCATTGTCTGGAGGGATTGTCCCAGTTGCTGCAGTTCGGTGGCCCGCAGGGAAACCTGCTGACGGGCGGTTTCAAACCAGTCCTGAGACAATGATTTAGCAGAGCCTTCGAGCTCCTGGCGGTACTGATCCACCTCGCTCCAGATGAGTGCCATCTGCTGCCGGGCCTGCTCGACTGTATCGAGCGAACCGGGGGCGGCGAATCGTTTGATCATGGTGGTGAGTTCCTGAAGATAGGTTCGGGAAGCCTTGCGGGTTTCCGCGATATTCTTCTTAAGGTTGCCGAGACTCGCCTTCTGGCCTTTGTCGATGCCGGCGGCGGCAAGGCCCTGGTTGATCTTGTTATCGAAGTTGTCGAGTATCATTGTGTTTTCAAACAGGGCGCTCGAGAACCGACCGGCCTCCTTCAGGAATTCCGCAGCCTTTGGATCGCCGCTGCCGGTGAGGGTTGTGCCGATATCCTTGAGCGTTTTGAACTGTCGGGACTGGTGGTCAATCATGTGTGCAATCGCCTCGGGAATATCTTTTAGTTCAATGGCGCTGCCCATTCCCGACAGTTCGGCTTTCCAATCGTCCGATTCCTGATCGACGTCAATGGATCGTTTCGCGGTGGCGCCGCCCGATTTGATGAGGAGCTCCTGGCCTGCTTCCAGAAGGGTTTTTTCGCGGGTTCCCAGGACAGTGACTTCGGCGGACCCGCGCAGAATCTGGATAAGATCCTCGGACTGATCGGGTCTGGTATGAAATGTGGCAATAGTACCCTTGATTCCGGTTGTCGCCAGATTGGATTTCACTTCGATCGGCTGTCCGGAAATCACCTTTTTGACGTTGAGCCAGAGGCGACCTTTGAGCAGATCGATTTTACTCGTTTTATCGGAGGGGGCATCTATAACGATCTCGCTCTCCGCCTTCATCATAAGGGTGGACAAATCGGCAAACGTGATGATGGCGTTGGATTCCTCACCTGTCGTAACATGGTCATCGGCGTTTAGAACTGTTTTGGAATTTGCAAAAGCCCTGGCGTCCGGGCTGGCTTCAGGAAACACCTCGACTTCCCGGGAAATGCTTGAAAACCTGGCGCCTGAGTCAGCTGCCCAGGCCGGTCCGGGAAAAATACTGCAACAAAAGATGAGAAAAAAGATTCGCTTCATCGGTGTAAGTATACTTCAATAGGTCGGCCAAGAAAATGGATCATGATAAATGCCCAGGGTCATTTAATTCTCCGCCGGGAATGGCTTGATTAGCACGGTTTCGCTTTGAGGTAGGGCGGGACCGCCGGGCCCGCCTAAAAAGCTTGTGACAAAAGGCGCGGCGCGCCCGGCGGTCGCTGCCCTACCGGTCGAGAATTAAATGATTATGATAAATGCCCCTGATAACTGAGCCCCCGTCAACTGACGGGGGCTCGATTTCACTGAAATAACAAACGAGACAATGGGGCTTTGGAGTTACTCGACTTCGGCGGTGGTTACATCTTTTGCCTTGTCATAATGAATGGTAATCTTGGTGATCTTGCTGAGATCATAACCTACCCATACGGCTGAGCTATTGTCATCCTTATAAACAACCTTGAGGTCGTAAAGACCGGTGGCGGCCTTTGGGTGGAATTTTATTTTGACCTGATCGCCATCATTGAGGACGTCCTGGCCCATGATATCTTCGCCCCATTCTTCGGCCTTGGTAGGGCTAACGAAAACCTTGTCAAGAACGTAGCCGGTTTTATTCACAAGAACGAAGTCGTTTTCGGATTCCTGGGCCCACAGGAAGGAAGTAAGCCCTAACACCAGACCGAACGCAAGAAGCATCATGGTTAATTTTTTCATCAAAATTCTCCTCTTGATAAATGGGAGGAAAACAAGTTTCCTCCAAAGTTAAATTATCAGTACGCAAAAATGAAGTCAATGGTGGCGAAGGACATGGCGGCGAAGGGCAGGTGTTGTAGAATCATCTGCCCGTGGGCTTCCCAGTTTCCTCCCAGTGTTTTTCCAGTATAATTTTTTCGCCGTCACCATAACTTGTTTCACTCTTGAGTCGTCCATTTGCATACCATTCTTTTTTTCCGATCAGCTTTCTATCCATATGAATAATTTCAGTCCTGAGTTGCTTAAAGGCATAGGGGGCCTTGCCATCGCCCTCATATTCTTTATAGCTGGTTATATTTCCATCCTTATAAGCCCATACCCACCCGTGTTGTTCATTTAGTTCCCATTTCGATTCTTCAGTCTTCTTCCCATCCTTATAAATCTCTTCCAGGTGATATTTTCCGTTGTTATCATAGATTGCTCCGGTATATGGTGTTTGCTCATTGCAGACATATATCACCCCGCCTCTGTCCTGCTTTTCAGAATGTGGCTCACGGCGTCTTGTTTCAATTTCGCTGTTGATACTGGCATAATCTCCCAGCCCGTATGAAAGCAGTCGAAAGAAGATGGAAAGAAGAATTCCTGCAAAAGCGCCCGCAACCATCCCGGCGAAAATGGAAGAAAGACTTTTCGGCATAAAAACTCCCAAAAGATGTCTCAGACTAATTATACGCCTGTGCGAAAGAGCGAACAAGTGACTGGTAATTCGTTTGCCTTTATAGTATACCCATATGGTGTATTGTGCCGAATTATAAAGGCTGAGATCGTTTGCTGGAGCTAATTTAATTGGGAGATATTGTCGAATGGACAGTGAAACACAAACCTATTGTGATAAAATCCACTGGCTGGGTCATGACACTTTCAAAATCACGGGAACCAAACTCCTGTATTTTGACCCGTTCAAGATTGCCAATGCCGATCAGAAGGCTGACATCATTCTCATCACTCACGAACATTTCGATCATTGCTCTCCTGAAGACGTGAACAAGCTGATCGGGAAGAATACAACGATTGTCGGTCCGCCTGATTGCCTGAAAAATTTTTCAGCAAAAATGAAGGAAATTAAGCCAGGCGATAAGATTAAGATTGGCGAAATAGAAATCGAGGCGGTTCCTGCCTATAACGTCAACAAGGATTTCCATCCGAAAAAAAACAACTGGGTCGGATACATAGTCAGCATGGACGGCTTCAAAGTCTATCACGCCGGGGACACAGATCGCATACCTGAAATGAAAAAGGTTCATACTGGAATCGCCCTTCTCCCGGTATCAGGAACTTATGTCATGACCCCTGAAGAAGCGGCCGAGGCGGCCCTGGATATCGATCCCAGACTGGCGGCCATCCCCATGCATTACGGCTCAATAATCGGACAGGCGAGCGATGCGGAAAAGTTCAAAGAGATCCTCGCCGGAAAAATTGACGTAGTGATAAAAGCTAGATCCGAGTAGCACATAAATGCGAAGGAATTAAGTGTGCGGGCTCAGTGGAGCCCCTGACGTTTTGCTTCAGCCCAATCGTGCTCTACAACTGACCGAATAAAGGACTGAAAATTGGGAAACCCGTTCATCGGTCCTACTCCTCCGGTTATTTGTTCGATATTGCTGGAAAACATGCGTCCAAAAGACTCCCATTTATTTGAAACAGCCAGAGCCGGAATCCATTTATTTTCGAAAACATACTTTGCATGCCGCTCGCTGTCCACGATAAATATTGCTTTCATCTCCTTGATCATTGCAGTCGGAATCGTATCATTTGTGGAAGCGCTTTTTGTAGTTGGCGCAGGTGAAGATGGCGATCGCGGTTTGTCTTCGGAAACCGGTTTCCATTCACCGGGTTTCACATTCTTTGCCGTTCCCTGATGCCAAAGTTCTATAACCGAGGAAGGAGGCTCACCTGTCCCTTCGGCCACATTCTGTTTGGGAATATTTGTGCCAGCTGAGGCTGTGAATCCGAGGGTGCTGGAACTGACCGGCCAGTTCGGGTTTCCATTTGCATCGAGCCCGAACGGCGGAACGTCCGGCTGCTTATCGCTCAGACCTTTCTTTTTTACCTCCCAAACCTGATTATCCGGAATGTTGGAAATCTGATTCGACCATAAGCCTGCTGGGGGACCATATCCCAGACTGCCGTTGCTAACTGGTGGTGTGTATGCCGGAGTTGGAGCTGGGGTCGGGGTGGGTGGTGGCGGCGGCGGAGGAGGAGGAGGACCTGGCGGCAAGTCCGGTGGCGGCGGAGGGGGAGGCCCGGGTGGCAAATCCGGGGGTGGGGGAGGTGGCCCCGGTGGCCCGGGTGGAGGAGGCGGAGGAGGACCTGGTTGTGCATATGCCGGAGCTGAAATCAGCAATAGCAATGCCATAATCAGAATCAGCGATATTTTTCTCATAGAGTCCTCCTATTTTATTTCTTATCGCAGGAAAAAACCCAATGGCGGGATTCAGTTGCATTTGGTGCAAATCCTCCCACCAGGACTCTTTCGAATGTGTTGTTGGCTAACATGCCCTTCAATTTCATTCTAAGAAGAAACAAATCTTTTGCCTGACCAATTGGTTTCAGAGAAAATTCTTCGAATACACCTGTTCCAAAACGAATTGTCTGATCGGCATTGCCATTGGTTTCGAGTGACCGTGTGACTTCCATTCTCGACGAATCATACCGATAACGGATAGAACAAGACTTCCCCCGATAAAGAAGTGAAAACAGACACTCTGATTCCTTGCCATTCGTGGTAATTTCCGGAGCGCGGCCAATTTGTCCCTCGGTGGAAGTGGCGGTCCAGGGCAGCAAGCCGGCCATGTCTCCCTCCAAAGCCCGGACCAGCAATGTCGTATCCTTTATCTGCTCAGAAACTTCAATTCCATGTCTGGTGCCCCGCTGACTGGTTTTTAAGAATGCGAATACCCCTTGAAATACCAGGACAACGCAAACTGCCGCAACCAGCGTTTCAATTAAGGTAAATCCTCTTTTCATTCTCTGAACCTCTTTTTAGTGAGCAGAACCGGAAAAACGCCAACTCGTTCAGGCCCGAGACTTTCCTTCCATCTTACGGTCAGTTGAACAATTTTTAAATCACGTGGAGCAAGTGAAGAGCCAAGCTCTCTGACTTCAGATTCAAGCTTCATAAGTTGTGAGTTCCATGAAGGAAGATGAATGCGATATCCCTCTAACTGGATGTCTCCGCTTCCGATCTGGGTTATCGGAGATTTGGGCAAATAAGTCATGCGCTCAAAATCAAAAAGACTGGCCTGTGAAGTGAAACTCAGACCAATATTCAGGACCTCCAGATCGTGCTGTCCGATTCGGATAATGGAAGTTGACTGTGCAAACTGATTCCACAATGGAATCAGCATCAGTGCCATGATTGCTAAAGCGATGAGAATTTCGATTAATGAAAAGCCCTTCCTGAGTAATGCAGGAGTCATGAATTTGGCTCCCGATTCTGGAAACCAGGCAGGGATGGGCCAAGAATGACTGTAATGCCACGCAAAAAGCTCTGAGGGTCCGAAACATCGCAGTCAGTATCGTAATCGATCTGCCCTCCCGATTGGGAAATAACATTCGGGTTGAGTTGATTTGCGCAGAGACATCCGCTCATGTACAGGCGATCAGTCCATGTGACTGTGCCGGATGGCGCCATCAGAACGACTTTTCCGACGTTTCCGCCAGCCATGGTAATGTTTCCTGAAAGTGAAATCAAAACAAGTCGGCCATGCGGGCTGGAGCCAGGCTTTCCCGATTCAAGCTTCCCGACGGAAATATTTCCATTCGCCACGATCAGACACGGTGCATCGATTATCAAATTATCCGGCAGCTGGAGATCGCCCTCAATTCGTGCAACCGTTGCCTTGTCAATTCGCGCATTATTTCCATCCCGGGTAATCGGGCCCTCGCAGAGGAATTCATTCTGACCCGAAAAAACCGTCGCAAAAAATGCGGGATTTTTGTATGGCCCAACCAGATCCGTTTTCGAAAGGTCCCCGCGAAAGAGCTCCAGATTTGACTGCCATTTGGCATTCAAAAGAAAGCCGCTGCCATCGTTCGGATAATCAGTTTTGTCGAAATTTTTCTTTCGATCCTTTGTTACCGGATCGATGCCTGTTCCGGCTCCGGCGAAAATACCGTCATACACCGCATTGGCTGAGGAATTTTCGAGGAAGAAATCTTCAAAACTGACCATTGACATGAGATTCCGATAACAGATTGTTTGTCCCTCATAGCCCGGGACAAGGCCTCCAAGATTGCTTGGAATGCCGGATACGCCCATGTTTCCAAGATCAAAAAGTTCGTAAAGATCGACATTGAGGAGTGTTGGATACTGATGATTCGGCGGGTAATCCGAAACGGATGGCAACCTGACTATCGGAAAAGCCCCAAGAGTCTTTGGTAAGATTACTGTAGTGCTGCCACTTGCGACGGGGACAAGGTAATCGGCGGCTCCGTCCTCATTGGCATCATAAACAAGCGCACCGTAAAACACTGCTCTGAAATGGCTTTTCCCGAAAACTTTCGTGGGTGTGACGTGATCTTTGTCACCAAACAAGCGCAGAACACTCACATGCTCTACAAGTTTAGGAACATTGCCTGATGTTTTCAGATCAAACGGGTAATCGATCAGCCATCTCATGGGAACTGAAGTGACCCATTCCTCATTGCATCCGAGCATCATCCAGCCATAGCGGATGGGGCTTCCTGGAAACAGTGACGTGCATGAAAAAAGTTGTACTGAATCAGGTTGGTATGCCACTGTCGGAGTGAAGAAAAAATATTCCGACTGAGAGCGACAGGGATGTGATCCGTCGACGTTGAGAACAACACGATCCTCACCCAGATATATCCAACCGGATTTCTTCCAGGCTTCTGTATCGGTAGATGAGAAATTCCGGGGTGAATTATGCAAAACGAGAATCTTTTGTTTGCCATCGTCTTCCTGAAACTTTTTTTCCTGAATGTTGAACTGCTCCTGTTGGCATTTTTTTACGAAAAGAGTAAAGCGGGAAGCGGGAGCAGGCATGATTTGAAACAGTTTGAACTCCCTTGAGAAAGAAAAAATATGAACGTCCTTTCGGCCAAATTGCCATGGAGTTGTTCCTCGATTCGTCTGCAAAAATACACTAATAATTGTTTCAACCGTTCCATTTAAGCGCACGTTCATACCATTTGCCTGAATGGGTTTTTGACAATGCCAGCGAACTTCGACTCCGAATTCCTGTATGGGGGGGGTGTTTTCGGAGCAGAATTCAGCGAGCTGATCCAGACTGGCTTTCAACGCATCTTTGTTGTCAAAGTCTCCGGTTGACAGAGTGAATCCATCCAGATCCTGGCCTGAATACGGGTTCAACGGGGAATCGCATCCCGATTTTGGAAAAAGTTTGGGGCATCCGGCGCGCTTTCTGAGACAATCTTCGAAGAAAGGCCAAAATACTTCAGCCGCTGAATTTGCAAATACCCGGGCCTGGTTTTCTTCGAGAACTCCGGCTGTGACATGCCGTAAACGGTTTGAAGACATTGAAAGAGTCATGAATAATATGGCGACCATAATAAAAATGACAGAAACAATAACCATGGCCATCCCACTTCGCTCTTTGTTTCCTCTGGCCATCGTCTTTAATCTATTCATAACCAAAACTCGACATTATGTAATATGCGTCATTTTTTTTGTGGAGTGAGCTGCAAAATCAGGTTATTACAAAAATCATGGAACCAAATAATTTTGGGCAGTGGCATCCTCTTAACTGACGACCAAATTTAACCACAGATTGACACGGATGAATACAGATAAAAAAACAATAAGAGCTGCATCAGTTAAATTACCCCATCACCTTATTTTGAAAAACCGCATAAGTGGGCACTCAAACATCTTCTTAAATCACGGGAAGCCATCTATATATCGTTTATAAAAGACTCCTTCGAAATGATGTTCTCGGCGGTAATACTGTGGGGGCTACCCGGCGGGTCGCCCTGCGAAAATACCGTGCGACTAATATAATTAGTCTGTTCCCTGGAAGATTATCAGATTTCCGGAACCAAGTCGATGAATGTGTCTTACTTTAACATGGAAGTCAGGGTTAGATTCTGAAACGTCCGGGTTATTGCTGTTATCCAATCATTCTTCGAATGATTATTGGTGGAAAAAATGTTAGAATTTTTCCGAGGGAGATTTCAATGAATGTCTCAAGAAAACAGGATTCGGTCGTGGGGGATCTCCGGATAAAACCGTCATTCTTTCACGCCTTGATAGACCAGCAGACCTTGAGGAGTTGGCATAGAAGGGGAAGACGTCCATGAATTTCCAGACTTATCGGATGATTGAAAAATGGCTTTTCGGTTTTCTTCTGGCCGTCTTTTTTTATGCCGGTTATTCAGTTTACCAGGCGTTTACCCTCTGGGCCTTCGTCAAGTGGACCGGAATTATTTTTACTCTTTTTATTTTTATAGGCATGATTATTCCTGACTGGTCTGATCTGGAAGATGTGCAAGACTCATTTATAGAGATTCTCGACATGCTTGAGGCCAAAAAACTGACGGTTTTTGCGCGGGAACTCGAGTCGGCCCGAAGAAATCTGTTCCTGGAAAGAGACCGGGCCAAACGGGCTATCCAGCTTTTGGAAAAAATCCCACTGGAGACGGTTCAAAAGGAGATGGCTGAAACACTGGAAGCCAAAAAGAACGCATCTCCAGAAAATGAAGGAAGTTTTGTTCAACGAACTAAGGATCTGGAGCATACCTTGGCCCGTCTTCAGGATAGCTCACAGCAGAAAAATAAATTTGAGGAGTTGAAGAAAGACGTCATTGCCTCTCTTCAGAACCTGCGGGTCCGCCTGGAATCATCCGACGAAACCCAAATGCCGGAAGCTGGTTCCTCTGTCTCGGAAAGTTTTCGGCAGATTATTTCGGTTATGAATCGCCTGGAAAAGCCTTAATCGGATTCTGGTTCTATCGTTCCTGAAAAGGGTCATGCACTAGTTTTCCGCTCTGAAAAAGACCCCTGAATTTGGCAGCAGATCAGGGTTTTTGTGTTTTACCGGATGGCTGAACCTCCTTTCAAAGCCTGATGGAGAAACATCTCCATCAGGCTTATTTTCATCGAGGCGATAAAATGGCGACGAATGATTTGAAAAAATTCCGACCGCCTGTGTTTGATTAAAAAGTCAGACCATCCAGGCATTCATGCAATTGCATGTTTCTATTTCCCTTGCTTCAGGAGCTCGGAATTGTTTCCGAAATCTGCGGAGCCGGGAAATAAGCGATCCTCTTTTTGTCCGGATTGCGATCGATATTTTAATAATCGGCACATATACTTGCAAATATACTTATTTTTGATATGTTCAATTTAAGAAGCAGGGAGGTGTATATGCCACAAGTCTCTCTTTATATTGATAAAGAAACACTGGTGAAAATTGGGCAATTGGCACAAAAAAGCCACACATCAATATCCAAATGGGTTGGTAATAATCTCAAACGACTCTTAAAGGATGATTATCCCGATGATTATTTTGAGCTTTTTGGAGCAATCAGGGATACATCTTTCGCAAGACCGGAAGAGCTGGCCTTTGGTTCTGATACGAAAAGGATGAGTGTGTAATGTTTTTTTTGGATACCAATACCTGTATATACTTCTTAAAAGGCACTTATCGATCGATTCTTGAAGAGTTCAATAAAAGAAAACCGGAAGAAATTAAGATTCCGGCTATGGTAAAGGCTGAGCTATTATTAGGTGTTGAAAAAAGCCAACGAAAAGAAGAGAATATATTAATATTCAACAGATTTATTGAACCATTTGAAATTGTTGGATTTAATGATAATGCTGCGGTGTTATACGCGAAAATAAGGGCATCATTGGAAAAAAAGGGGAAGGTAATTGGCCCCAACGATCTTATTATTGCCGCTACTGTTATGGCACAAAAAGGGATACTTATTACCCATAACGTCAAAGAGTTCAAACAAATCTCCGGATTATTACTTGAAGATTGGGTAGATGTTTAATTTAAACTCATCTGCTTACAGGGAGTCTGGCAATCTGACTGATTGGGAAATTCCTGGATGCTGATCCTGCAAAAACATTTGATTTAGTTGAAAAAGATCAGGGAATTATCGACATCAAGGAACTTTGGAGCGCTGGCTGGGTTTATTTGCGACTCTTATCGCTCTGGAAAAACAAGGACGAATTCGGTGATATACTCTCAGCATGAATACGCCAGTCACAGTTACTCAATCACGATTAACAGATTTTCTGCTCAATGTTGCGGTCATTCGTCCCGTGTTTATCTGGGGACCGCCCGGCAGCGGCAAATCATCCATTGTTGAACAGTTCGCGGCAACACTGGGTCTGCCCTGCGTTTCACTCCTGGGCAGCCAGCTTGCTCCAGAAGACATCCTCTTTTTTAAAAGCCTTTTCGCTGCGGAGAAGTTTGAGAAGCTTTCCTTCTCCGCATCCGAGGTCCCGGACTGCTTCAGCGCCAACCGTTTTCAAGGCGGCGAGCACGGCCCCCAATCTCTCGTCATTTAACCGGATCTCTGTCTCAGGACTCTATGTCGGGAATTACAGACATTGCATTTTCGGAGTTGTATTCCGAAAATACTAGGTATATCATAGATTCATGATACCACGAACATCGCTCGAAAAAAATCTCCGGATTGCCTTGAAACGATCACCCATTGTGGTGCTTCTCGGGCCAAGGCAGTGCGGAAAAAGCACTCTGGCCAGGGAGATTTCCAGTAAAGTGAAATCACATGTATTCGATCTGGAACATCCGGGCGATCTGGCTTTCTTCGACCAACCCATGACGGCTCTCGAAGCACTGAAGGGGCTTGTCGTTCTTGACGAAATTCAACGAAAGCCTGATATTCTTTCGGTTCTTCGAGTTCTTGCCGACCGTCGTCCGCTGCCTGCACGTTTCCTTTTGCTGGGGAGTGCATCTCCCGAGGTCATACGCAATTCCTCAGAGTCTCTCGCCGGAAGGGCTGAGTTCATAGATATGGGTGGTTTCTCCATCGACGAAATCGGAACCGACCAGCTTTCTCGCCATTGGCTGAGAGGCGGATTTCCGCGCTCGTTCCTGGCGAAATCGGACTCTGAAAGTTTTGGATGGCGAAACGATTTTATCCGTACATTCCTCGAACGGGACCTTCCGACGTCCCTTGGTATCAAAATCCCTGCCGCGACGCTCCGCCGGTTCTGGATGATGCTGGCCCATTATCACGGGCAGATCTGGAACGGTTCCGAGCTGGGACGCGCAATGGGATTGACCGACAAGACGGTAAGGCATTATCTCGATCTGCTCACCGGGTCGTTCATGGTTCGCCAGCTCCAGCCATGGTTTGCGAATATCGGCAAGCGACAGGTCAAGTCCCCGAAAATATTTTTCCGCGATTCCGGATTGTTCCATGCTCTTCTGGATCTTCCAGACCGGCGGGCTTTGCTGAGCCACCCACGCATTGGTGCTTCATGGGAAGGCTTCATGATAGAGCAGGTTCTTTTCCTTTGCGGGAAAAGGGAAGCCTTCTTCTGGGGGACCCAAGCCGGCGCGGAACTCGACTTGCTAATCACTCATCGGGGAAAGAATATCGGTTTCGAGTTCAAGTATTCTGACGCGCCTGCCCTTACTCCATCGATGACTATCGCCAGTCGGGACCTCAATCTGGCAAAACTCTGGGTCATTTATCCCGGAACCAGAAGGTATCTCCTTGCCCCACATATCGAGACTTTCCCATCAGTCGAACTACCCAGTCTGCCGACCGCTTTGGCAAGCTGCTCATAAACGAATTCATCAGATTGATGAATTTGGTCAAATGATGACTGATGCGTATTATTGCCAGAAATCGTTGTGCAGACGATTCATATTAACGACCAAAATTATCAGTGATGAGTTTCACACACTACCTTTCCCGTGGCGTCGAACTTGTATTTGCATGGGCAGCTTGGATCAGTCTTCGGAATGTTCATGACTTCGGCAAGCTTTTTCATATCAAGCACTTTCATGGGCTCGTGATTCATATTGTACATAGGCAGCGCGGCTTGAATCATTGCCTTGTTGGCTTTGCAGACAGCATCCCATGCACGCTCCATGGGGTTGGGTTCCCCAACGGCTTTTCCTGGGACCAGCATCTTGCCCTGCTGAGCATAGAGCAAACCCATAATGAGAATTCCAAGCAGCAAAATAATCAGCGCTGAACCTGTTCTGTGGCTACGATGCATCTCAAATCCCTCCTGAGGGCGCGGCAAATAAGCTTGCCAGCATTCTCATATTCTACCCCATGTGAATAACTGTAGCAATCCATAACGACGAAATATCCAATCTGTTCTCCAGATGATAATTAAAAAATTTGGCGGCTGAAAAAGTCTGATAATCTAAGGTACACTAAGCTTTTTTGCGGGATGTACGCGAAAAAAAACCTGGAACATCAATTACGAGATGCTTTCGATGGTGAAAAAGGAAGTGCATACGATCGAGTGCGGTGGAGATGGAGTGAGACGTCGGATAATTCTTTGTAATGGTTAGTCCCCAGAGTACGGAATTTAAGATCAAGGTAGGACGATGATGAGACCTATCCCACTTCTCACTCAGAAGCTTCTCATAGGGCAATCGAGAAAGGTGCAATGGGAGAATGTCATGCCTAGCGAAAAAAAAAGATTATAGGGGGTTGACATCTGCCGGAGATGCTCATTATAATCCATCATAGTCCTCAAACCAAAATATATAAAGGAGTTATACATGAACAAGGCAGATCTCGTGAAGGCAGTTGCGAACAAGGCGAAGTTGAATCAGGCTGCAGCTCAGAAGGCTCTGGAAGTTATGCTTGACACCTTCAAGGACACCCTCAAGAAGGGCACCAAGATCCAGCTCATCGGCTTCGGTTCCTTTGAAGTTGCCAAGCGCGCCGCTCGCAAGGGTGTCAATCCCCAGACCAAGAAAGCCATCAATATCGCAGCCAAGAAGGTCGTCAAGTTCAAGCCCGGCAAGGAACTCAAAGAAATCGTCGCCAAGGGCAAGTAAGTCCTTCACACGCCTCTGAACCCCGGCCCGGTCCTTAGGCCGGGGTTTTTGCGTACACTTCATTTAAAATCCGGTCGCAGGGCAAACGTGTTACAAATCAAGAATTATTCATAGTGAAACTATTCGTAAAGAAACTATGTCTAAACCATGTTATTCAAGCCATTCACCGGCGGTGAATTAAATGACCGTGCACCCTGTCGTTGCCTTCTTTTCTTTCGCTAATTTCTGTGATATCCTGAAAAATCGGGTATGCCTTTTCTCGCTCTGGTGGAGGTGAGGCAGGTGCCCCCCAAAGTTCTCTGGATCATCAGAGAAGAAACATTTTGTCAGAGTCGCTCTGTGATACTGGACACAGTGTTTATGCCAACATCCGATAGAATTGAATGTAACCTGGAAGGGAGATATGCATGAACCTTTTCATTAAAAAAGATATGAATAAACTGATTGCCGACGCCGGAGATCCTCATGCGTCTGAAGGCAGCGGAACAGGAGAACTAAGACGCACTCTTGGCCCTGTGAACCTGATCATGCTCGGCATCGGAGCAATCATCGGAGCCGGGATATTTTCCCTGACAGGAACAGCAGCGGCGAATTATGCCGGACCCGGCATTATATACAGTTTCGTGCTCGGGGGTATTCTTTGTGCCCTCGCCGGATTATGTTATGCGGAAATGGCGGCGATGATCCCTGTTTCCGGCTCTGCATATGCATACTCCTATGCAACGATGGGAGAGCTCGTCGCCTGGATTATCGGCTGGGATTTGATTCTGGAGTATGCCTTTGGAGCGGTCACCGTTACCGCCTCCTGGTCAGGATATCTGATGTCGTTGATACACAAAACCCTTGGCATGAATTTACCGGACTGGGTTATGAGATTGACAAAAGGCCCATGGGAGCAGGTTACATTGTCTGACGGCCATATCATGTATGGTTTCTGGAATTTACCCGCGACTTTCATCGCGATCGTAGTGGCATTCATTTTGTATCGAGGAATTCGCGAGAGCGCGACGGTTAACAATATTATCGTTGTGGTGAAGATCAGCATTGTGTTGCTGTTCATCGCCCTGGGCTGGGAAGTAACCAAATCGGCAAACTGGATTGCTAATCCGGATGCCACAGGAATTTTTTCACTGGTTCCATTGTTTGGGGCGAGCGTTCGGGATGGTAAAGAGATCATGAGTTACGGATGGTCGGGCGTGTTGACCGGTGCCGGTGTAGTGTTCTTTGCGTATATCGGTTTCGATGCGGTTTCCACTACTGCACAGGAGTGCAAGAACCCGACGCGAGATCTTCCAATCGGCATTCTTGGCTCATTAGTCGTTTGCACCGTGCTTTATATTCTGGTTGCACTGGTTCTTACAGGTGTCGTGCCCTACAAGGAGCTTGGAGTTGCTGAGCCGATAGCCGTTGGAATAGATGCCATCGTTGCTGCAAAGGGATGGTCGATATTATCTCAGACGACTTTTTCGATTTCCGTGAAGCTTGGTGCTCTTGCAGGGCTGACTTCAGTAATTCTGGTCATGATGCTGGGCCAGTCTCGTGTATTTTACGCCATGGCCAAGGATGGCCTTCTTCCATGGTTTGATTCGGTCCACCCGACATATAAGACACCGCACATTGCCACAGCGGTGAATGGGGTGTTCGTGAGTCTGTGCGGAGGACTTATGCCCATGTGGCTCGTGGGGGAGCTTGTTTCAATCGGAACTTTACTGGCTTTCGTTTTGGTTTGTACGGGGGTTCTTATTCTGAGATTTACGAACCCGTTGCAACCGCGGCCATTCAGAGCCCCTATGGTCGGTGTTGTTGCCCCGGCGGGGGCACTGGCCTGTATTTGGGTCATGAGCGGGCTTCCGACAGATACCTGGATTCGGCTTATAGTTTGGCTGATAATCGGCTTTACCATTTATTTCACTTACGGAATAAATAACAGTCGTTTACGTGTTAGAGCCTGATTTTATCTGATTCGAACTAAACCCAGGGAGTCCTTGTGTGCCCTCCGTAAAGCGATTTAGAAAGTTTTGGAGACGCCTATGGAGGGGGGTGGGGCTTCTGGCCCTGATCACCCTTGGGTTTGTAGCCGTTGCAGTGCATATGTACCGGTCGAATGTCCGGCCGCCGGCGTCTGTAACATCCTGGATAAAATCCGCGCTGGAAAAAAAAACCGGATTAGCGGTCGATTTTTCCGACCTGCAGGTTAAGCTTCAGGGAAACCGGATCGAGACCAATAATGTCGTTCTTGGTGCTTCCGGAACGACACCTTTTCTGAAACTCGATTCTTTAAATGTAGAGCTGAGTTCAGGGACTTCTCTCCGAACGCTGATGCGCGGAGATGGGCTTGTCGAGAATATCAATCTTGTCGGGGCGGAAATCGACCTCCTCGCCCTGGGAAAAATGCGCGGATCGACTCTGTTTTCCGCGACTGAACCCGCTTCTCTGGCGGCATATCCGATTAAATCGTTTTCCGCGGATCGCGTGCAGATCGTGACACCGATCGGGACAGTCACGGTCCCTGCATTTCGTATGGAGTTGAAGCGGGTCGCAGGAGTAGCGGAGACCTGGCTGAATATTACCGCAAATCCTTTGGAAGGCGTGGCTTCGATAGCCGTTCGATTAGCGCTCGACACTCCGAAAATGCGCGTGGAAATCGCCTGGCGGGATCTTTCTCTTGCAAAGTCCCTCGAGTTTTGCGAAACCCTGCTTCCCTTTTCTTATGCGCGAAACCTCGTGGAAAAAGTGATATCTCTGACGGGGCGGGTCGATCTCGATCTGACCTGGGAAGGAGATCCATTCAAACGAGCTGCGGATCCCATGGGCGATCTATTCGGTGCATTCAAAAAAGAGTTATCCGGAACTATGGCTGTAAGAGATGGTGTGCTCGCTTTTGGTTCTGATGTTCAAAGTTTTTCCGTATCGCTTAAGAAACCCTCGGAAGAGTTTTGCGATGTCGATCTGCGAGTGGCTCCCGCAACCGGAACTCTTGGCTTGGCGTGTCACTGGAAGCCAACGGCAGAAAATGGACCTGGAGTTATAGAAGGCCGCTTTTCCGCGGAGCAGTTGTCTATTCCGCCGTCCTGGCCTCTTATCGCGGGTCGCGTAGAGCCGCGTCTTGGCCTTGGTTCCGTCGACGGAAGCGGAACCGTCGTCTGGGACGGCCGGAATCTGCGGACCGACGGCATTGCCTCGTTTGCGCAGTGGCAGTGGGATGGCCGAATGCTTCCCCCCGCCGGGCTTGCATGGCGACAGGTCGGAGACCGCATCGAAGCATCAGGAACACTGAGTTTCGAGCGGGGTTGTGTGACAGGGTTGGCTGCAATAAACCTGGCAGGGCCTGAACAAGGCGTCTTCGAGGCGACTGGGCATCTTTCAGGAGTCGGCCTGGAATTCCTGCAGAAGCTGTTTAAGATTCCGCTCAACGGCCTGGGGAACGGCGAATTCACTGTTTCCGGACAGGTCGACAAGCTTGATAAGGTCGAGTATGACCTGAATCTGGATATCTCCGAGCCGCATTTGTTCGGAATCGATGCAAAGAGCCTGACGGGGCGGATTTATGGAACGGGGAGCGACTGGAATGTCGGCGATCCGCTCGCGGTTTTTGCCGATGGAGGTTTTCTGAAGGTGGAGGGACAAATCACCAGTTCCAGTTACGAGTGTAGTGTAAAGGGGGAAAGATTGTCTCCACGCCGTTTTGGCGCGTCATCGGAACAGGCGAGCGGTACTTTTTCCTTTACAGGAGATTTGAGCGGAGCTCTCGATGATCCGCATCTCGAAGGAGAGGTATGGAGCAACCCGCTGTCTATCATGGGACTGCCATTAGAATCTTTGCGGGCTCATCTTTCGCTTGTCGGCGAGCGATTCGAGTTGCAGCCACTGGTGATGCGCCTTTTAGATGGCGCGACAGCCGACGGTTTTCTCGCGTTGGATATTAGAAACGGGTCGCTTCAGGGTTTTCAGGTGGACGTGGCGAATCTTGAATTGTCGAGTCCTGCACTTCAGAAAATTCCCGGACTGGCGAAATTGCATCCTCATGGAAAGATTTCCGGAACAATTCAACACTCATCTCTTGAAGGGAAAGCGGCTGGTTCTGGTCTTTGGGAAGCCACCGTCATGGGGTCATCACTGAATATTGCTTCTGAAACCCTTAACCATCTTCGATTTGAGGCCGCCTCCATAGGTGATCATTTCGAAATTAGAGCCATGGATCTCGTGGCATTCGGAGGAGAGATAGAGTTGCGGGGCCGTGGAGGATTCTCTCCATGGTCCTTTTCCTGCGAGGGAACCGCCCGGGATCTGACTCTTTCGCGAATCCGGGCGGTCAAGCGCATTTTTCCTGAAATAAAGGGATCGATAACGGGAGAGGGAAATCTTGAGTGGCTGCCGAACGGGCGCAGCGGCTCGCTGACTCTCTTCGGAACCGGACTTGCGGTTGGGGACCATGAATTGGGAAATCTGGGGGCCGATCTTGCACTTGATGATTCCGGGGTAACGATTCGTCGCGCCGCCGTAGACAAGATGGGCATCGAGGCTACCGGACAGGTAAAATGGTCCGGGGATCATCCTTATCGGGCTTCGCTGAAAATGATGGGTACAGATCTTTCTTTCGTTCCGGCTGCATTTGGCCTGAAGGGATTTGGCAGGGGAGATCTGATGGTCGATGGCGCATGCGAGTTGCGTGGAAATCTTGCCACATCCACGCCGGATTTTTTGAAGGCAAGCGTCGGAAGCATGGAAATTCGTCGCGGAGGCGATGTCGTCGTTGCCAATCATCCTGTCGATCTGGTTTTTCAGAACGGTCGTTTAGAAATCCGTTCTTTCGAGTTGAAGTATCGCCAGGGAGTTTTCGGAGTTCAGGGAATGCTGGATCCGGCTGGTCTGATCGCGCTTACCCTGGTGGGACACGACTTTTCGCTGAAGGCGCTCGGCTCTCTTGCGGAAATTCCCGGCTGGGATGTAGATGGCAGTCTGTCGATCAAAGGCGGAGTGACTGGTTCAGTAAGCAATCCCGGGCTTGCCGCCGATATTCAGGTGAGGCGCATGATCCTGGCCGGGCGGGAGATTCCTCAGGTAGACGCCAGCATAAAGGTGAATCGACGGGAAATATCCGTCGCTCCAATGGTTCTTTCCCTTACCCAAAACAAGGTTACCTTTGAGGGCAAATTGCCGTTTCGGGAAGGATGGCAAATGGGCGATCTTGACCTGTGTGTAAAGGTTCCGCGCGGACCTCTCGATGATCTTCCCAAGCTATTGCCTGAATATTTCAAGACGGCGCACGGTGAAATGCATGGCGAGATGCGGTTTTTCGGGAACCCTTTTCAGCCGTCAATTGCCGGAGACTTCGAATTGAAGGCTGTAGAGCTGGCTTTTCCGGGCATGCGAAGTCCCCTGAAAGATGTTGCCCTGGGGATGAAGACCGAGAACAAGATTGTCAGGATCGCCCCATTGAGTGCGAAACTGGGACGAGGGCTGATTTCAGGTGGCGGTGAGATTGATTTTCGAGATGGGCCTGGCTCCATGTCGTTATCATTGTCCGGAGATAAGATCGATGTGGCCTGGGGGCGCATTGACCTCGAGAACAACCACTTCGATTTAACTGCCACGGGAAACGTGTACAATCCTGTTGTTCGTGGAAAGGTGCTGCTGCCCAAGGGCCGCATTCAGCTGGCTGACAATCTTCTGGATGGATTTAAATTCAACCATAAGCTTCCGTTTCAAACGTTGGATTTTCGACTGGATTTCGAGATTCCGCGCAATATTTGGGTGCGAAATTCGATGTTGAACGCCGAGATGCGCGGAAAATTCGGCGTCAACGGAAATTTGAAGGGCGTTCATGTCACGGGAAGCGTTCAAACGGTTCAGGGGGCATTGTATTTCCAGCGTCGAAAATTCAACATAGAAAACGGCGAAGTCAAGTTCGGCGAGCGTGAAGGGCAATTTGATCCGCACGTTTTTTTCAAATCGGTTACTACCATCCAGACTACGCAGGTTTACATGACGCTCGAAGGCAATCTCTCGTCATTGAAACCGCGTCTGTACTCGTCGCCGCCATTGGCTGAAGGCGATATTTTTGCCCTGATCACTCTCGGTCGAAATATTGATCAGAATGAATTCGGCGGCAGTCGCGGACAACTCGAACGCGATATTCTGGAAAATCTCAAGAACACATATCTCACGGGTCTGCTCTCATCGACTCTTGGCACGGCCTTGAACCTGGACGAACTTTATATGGGTTCGTTGTTCGACCGCACATCTGGCACCAGCCGATCGTTCCTGCGCATCGGGAAATATCTCGGACACAATATCTTTTTCGCGTATGAAGGTACGCTTTCAAACGAGGACAAGAAAACCTATATTTTTGAATACCGCCTGCCGCGCGGATTTCTATTCAATCTGGAGTCGGAAAAACCCACAAACGAAATGCGTGTCGGCGTCAAATACGACTGGAAATTCTAATTTGGTAGTAACTGATGGCCAAATTTAACCACAGATGGACACGGATGAACACAGATAAAAAAACAGAATAATAGCCGCATCAGTTAATGACCCGACACATCTAATTTAAGCTCAACAGGAGAAGGTGCGCTGTCGAAGCCAGTTCGTGCAAGTCAGGTCGGGATAATATATCCTCGGGAATCGGCGCGTGGCGGTTATCAAACAAAATTGCACTGCAGTTGTATGAACGGGCAAATTCAATCACGCGTCCGGTATTTGAGGCATAAGAGCGAGGCAGACAGACGCCTTGACACTGGGTCAGCAGATTCACCCGCACCGGATCAGGCGAAGCGACGATATCGTTCCGGGAAAGATGCCGCGTGAGTTCGAGGTCGGTATAGGGTTGAAAATCAAGGCGCGAGAAGCTGTCCGTGGTCGTGATTCCGATGACGGAGAATATCGCGCACCAGGCTATATACAATATGAACAGCGATGGGCGGGTGAACAAGCGCGCCAACGATGAGGCTGAGCAATCGCTTTCGGCGAGTCCGGCTGCGGCAAGAAGTGCAGCATGCGGAAAGAAAGCCGCAGCAACGTGCATAAATGTGCCGTTCATTGATTGAACAGGCAGTAAGACACTAAGCGTTATACAAAAAAAAGCCTGAAAAAAAGGCAGACTCCCGGTTATTTCGGCGGGAAGCCCGACCGAAGGGGCCGATTTTTTCCGGATCATATATGCAATTAAACCTGCCGTCCAGAAAGGAAAAAACAACAAGTGAACCGGCATCAGGAACATCTCTGTGAAGCCCTTTATCAGAGCCTGGCCTCTGATTCTGATAATCGGGACTAATCCGGTCGCGGTGAATTCCGCGAGCTTTGTCGGTGAGTCCGGCTCGAACATGTCATTGTATTCGCGGAGAAAAAATGCCTTTGTTTGGCTTGGCCAGATGGTTCCGAGGGCGGTATAGTTTCTGAGAAACCAGGGGGAGATGATGAGCAGGGTAGCCGTGAGCGTTACCACGGCCGCCCGCCGACGACTTCCCCTCATGAATCGATAGGCTGCGAAGAGAGCGAAAAGGGGGCCTTCAGCACGCGTAAGGCACATCAGTCCGGTAATGACGCCAGTAACGACAGGCAGTGGGGTAGGGGAGTTCAGGGCCTCGAACAGGATAAACCCGAACCATGCATAGAAGGCAACGTTGTCGCTGGTCGAGACAAAAAAGGCGAAACGGCCGCCGAATGCGACAATGGCCCAGGCAAGCAGTGCGAATCGCGGTTTAAGGTCGCGGTTAACCGCAGCAATGAACACGGCGGCGGACAAGAGTGCCCAAAGCAGACGATTCAGCGTTATTTCTGGGTCAAAGGGTGGGGGAGACGCAATGGAGTGGACGGCCAGTCGGGAGGCAGCAAATATAGTGGAGCCGAGTGGAAGCCAGTAGTCTATTGGGTGTTCCAGGGTCTTGTATTTGTGCAGACAATGCCAGGTAAACGGCTCAGTGAAACCATGGCCTTCTATCAGACGGTCTGTCAGAATGTGATAATAAGCGGCGTCCATCGTGGCCTGCGGTTCAACACGGGCGCCTTGCCAGATATGAAAGACAAAACAAGCCACGAACAGCCCGATCAGGGGCAGGGGGTGGAGAAGTCGCCGTCTGGAGCGTCCGGAAGTTTCTGATGGGCATGCGGAAATAATAAAAGTCATGGATATATGGTATGAAAAATCTTCGAAAAGGCCAACAGAAAAAACATTGCCCCGCATTGGCTGAATTGCTGCGTGGGGCAACTGTTGAAATCTCTGTCAGACGATGATAGTATACTTCGTTATATGACGATACGTAAAATTGAAATTTTGAATGATTTTCTCGACATCACCAAGGCATTAGCTGATGAAACACGAGTCCGGGCCTTTGTTGCCCTGAAAAACGGTGAACTTTGCTTATGCCAGATTGTTGAACTTCTGGGCCTGGCCCAGTCAACGGTTTCCAAACACATGTCCATTCTCAAAAAGGCGCGTTTGGTGGAAAGCCGTAAAGAAGGCAAATGGGTCTATTTCCGTCTCACCGAAAAGCGGATAACCCCGATGATTAAGAGCACGTTTTCCTGGGTGTTTTCTTTGCTGGAGCACGATACATCCACGCGGGAGATGCAAAAAAAAATACATAAAATCACGGCAATTGATCTCAAGGAAATATGTCGGAAAGTCAACGAAAAGATGGGAAAAATTGTATGCAGCCAACGCCAAAAGCACTGAAGAAGCCTTGTCGCATTATCGGCGGGAGCGAGATGAAATCGCCGAATTCGTAAAAAATCTTCCCCAGTTTCTGAACCTTGCGGAGGTCAAAAATGAGTGAAATTAGTGTTTCCCAAAAACTTTCTTTTCTGGACCGATATTTAACCCTCTGGATTTTCCTGGCCATGGGAATCGGTGTCGGGATCGGGTATGTTTCCCCGTCCGTCGTGGAAACATTCAATCAAAAATTCTCAGTCGGGACGACAAACGTTCCCATTGCCATTGGGCTCATTCTCATGATGTATCCGCCGTTGGCGAAAGTGAAATACGAGGAATTGGGTGATGTTTTTAAGGATTGGAAAGTTCTGATCCTCTCCCTCGTCCAGAACTGGATCGTCGGTCCGATACTGATGTTCGTTCTGGCAATAGTTTTTCTGCGCGATTACCCGGAATACATGGTCGGTCTCATCATGATCGGTCTGGCCCGATGTATCGCCATGGTCATCGTTTGGAACGAGCTCGCAGAAGGCGATACGGAATACTGTGCCGGGCTTGTCGCTTTCAACAGCATATTTCAGGTACTTTTCTTCAGCGTATACTCCTGGTTTTTCATTACTATTCTTCCCCCGTATTTTGGCTTGAAGGGGGCGGTTGTTGAAATCAGCATTCGCCAGATTGCCGAGAGTGTCTTTATCTACCTGGGAATCCCGTTCATCGCCGGAGTGGTAACACGGGTTACGCTCATCAAGGCCAAAGGCAAGGAGTGGTATCACGGCACCTTCATTCCGATCATCAGCCCCATCACGTTGATTGCTCTGCTGTTCACTATTGTCGTCATGTTCAGCCTCAAGGGGCAGTTGATCGTACAAATTCCCACGGATGTTATGCGCATAGCTCTGCCGCTGTTGATCTACTTTGTCGTGATGTTTTGCGTGAGTTTTTTTATGGGCGCCCGATTAAATGCCGGATACAAGAAAACCGCCACGCTTTCCTTTACCGCTGCGAGCAACAACTTTGAGTTGGCAATTGCGGTCGCTGTCGCCGTCTTCGGCATAAAAAGCGGCGCCGCCTTTGCTGCCGTCATCGGCCCGCTGGTTGAAGTCCCGGTTCTCATCGGCCTGGTAAATGTCGCCTTCTTTTTTCGCCGCAAGTGGTTTGTCACAAGCGCTTGTTCTTGAAGTAGTAAAGAATATATAGGACGAATCGGAGATGAAATCATGAAAAATGTTTTAGCAGCTGAAGTCAATGATAGCCTCGGTATGAAATATATTCGAAAAGGTCAACAGATTTGATTCAGGGGGGCTAAATTTTTTCTGTTGTGCATTTGTCCGGGTGGTCTTGACAGGGCGTAGGGGTGGTACTAGAATGCAGGCATCGTGATGACATTGTTCTTTATGGCGATGTCGATGCGCAGAATGGCCGTGCATGAGGCCTACAGGATGAATGGCCGCTGGGACTGAATCGAATTCGGGACTCGTGGCCGGAACGGCATAAGGGGGATTGGGTGAAAAAAGTCAGAATGGTAGCGCTTCTGGTCGTAATGGTTTCGATCGTCGGACTGGGACTCTTTTTTGGTGCGAAGGCATTTCACAAGCTCGAAGAGCGCAGCGCTTCCGGCAAGAGTGGCATTGTCGGAGGAATGACAGAAGTCATAAAGGGAACTCCCGCGACTACGTCTCCGCTGTCTGGAAACTCCCAGCCCGTGCAGGGTGGTGCGCAGGCAGTCGCTGTGCCTGCAACTGCTCCCGGAGGATCGGATCTGCATTCCGCCCCTGTGCCGGTTACGCCGGGTCAGCCCGGCCCTGGCATTCATGGAATTACCGGCAATGCGGCGGTTGACGGAGGAACCCTTAAGATGGCTGCTCCCGTTGGCGGGCTTGCGGCGATTGCGCCAGGACAGGCTAGTGAAACGGTATGGGCACCGGCAAGCGGCGAACGGTGGTTCGCTTATGCTGCCGCGAATGCGACCAAGGTACGCGAAAATCCCGGCACTACTTCCAAAGCGTTGATGCAGATAAACCTTGGAACCAGGGGCTTGGTTCTGGATCGAAAAGACGGTTGGACAAAAGTAAAATGGGATTTCAACAGGAAGATCGGCTGGACTCGTGATGACTTTTTGACAGTAGGTCCTGCTGAGGTGATGATGGGATTGATGACTTCCGACGGAAAAGTTGCAAGTATCAGCAGTGCATCAATTCAGATTGCGGCCAAAAAGGCCCAGACAATGGCAAATACGATTAGCATGGCTGTTGCGAAGCCGGCGCCGCCATCCGAGACGGTTAAGGGCTTCGCGGGCGGAAAATTACCGCATGAGGCTACTATTATTGCAGATCCTAATGCACATGTTCGCTCAGAGCCTTCGACGAAGGGGATTCAGGTTGGAAAGGTCGCCAAGGGTTCGATCGTGACGATCAAGAGTGTGAAGAAAATAGGTCGTTACCAATGGTTTGAGATCATTTTCAACAACGGGAAAAAAGAGGGATGGACACGCGAAGATAATCTTCAGTTCTGATTGTTAAATAGAAGCGGCGCCCATTTTTTGATGGGCGCCGCTTCTATTTTTAAGTGATGAATCCGGTTATTTCGTTCCCTGGCCGAAGACGACATCCTTGAACGGAGCCATGCTCTGATATTTCTTCTGTATATCGAGTACGGGCACCGTTACGAATGATATCGAGATCTTCTCGCGTTTGAACCGGAACTTTTCAAAAGCAAATGGTTTGCCTCCGGTTCCGGGTTTGAGGAAGAATTTGCCTTCGAGGGGTGTTTTGCCGGGTCGGAACACTTCCAGCTCCTGCTTTTTTCCGGGAGTTAACGACGCAGGATTGATCTTCAGATCGGTTTGACCGACCCGGATGATTCCATTGCCCGATGCAGGGAGGAGGCCTTCGTGAGTCATCGCCATCAGCATGACCATATCCTTGATCTGCTCCTGATGATCCGGCTCAAATTTTTCGAACCAGGCTTCGCTTTGACGCGTAATTATGCAACCGGCTTTGTTGACGGTATAGGCCATATTCAATCTGAACGAGTAATACTGGTTCTTTTCCTTCGGATGTTTCACACATGCGTGAAGCATTATCTGGTGTTCTGTTGGTGAAAGATCGTTGTACCAGGCCACGGCGCAGCCAAGTTCCTGGAAGCCTTGTTTCACACCTCCACGGTATTGGGCATTGATCTCGTATGCCTCCCATACGTCGGATGCACTCAGCACGGGCGCGAACGGGCCCGCAAGAAGCACTGTCAGAACAATAACGGCAGTGGCGATCAATGTTCCCCTCCGCCTGGATGGCGAATCGGTCATTGTCAGAAAGTGTGACAGTTTTGGAAAAAGAGTTAGCATGAGAATCTGCTCCTTATGAAGCCGCAAATGCGGCTGTTAGATTGCGTGTATGCTACTCTTTTCCAAATGGATACGCAAGATTCGGATAGAAAATGGAAAATGGGGGATAATGGGGTCGGCTACCATTTAATTGACAGCGGCCATTCGCATGCTCTATGATTCATAGATGCCAAGAATACCTCGTGCAGTGGCCATATAGAAAGAATAGTTGGCAGGAAAAAATGGAAAAATGGGGTCTGACCCCATTTTGTTTCTTTTGTTTTTGTTGTGTGACCCCATTATTGGAAGGTAAAATCGTGTGAGCGATGAGGAAAAGCCTGTAGATAGCCTGTTGACGCAGCTTTCATCTCCGAAACGCAGTGCGCGGGTTTCCGCGATTGTTCAGCTTTCCCGAATTTCTTCTGATCGCTCGGCATTGCGCATGCTGCGCGAAATGACATTCGATGCCGACCGCGAAATTGCACTGTTCGCTTCGCAGGCGGTTACACGTATTCAGGCGCGCCTCGGTGAAAAAACACCAGCCGATGCATCTTCAGATGGATTTTTGCGTGAATCTCTTTTAGTGCCGACTCCTTCCGAAGTTCCAAAGCTTCTCGAAATGATTCGAAACGAACCGAATGCACTCGCTGAAGATCTGCGACCCGCCGCCGCTGAATTCCTCGCTCGCTTCGGAAAGGCTCGTGATGCTGCCATTCTGAAAGGCTGGCTCGAAGGGATAACGCCATTCGGGCAGACATCCGGCGCCGCCGCTTCATGTTCAGCTGTACCCAACGTGGCTTTTCCGGTTCTTGAAGCCCTGGAAATCCTTGCTCCCGGCGAAGTCGCTCCACTGCTTCCTCCTCTGCTTGCATCCGATCAGCCACTCGTACGTGGCCGAGCCATCCTGGCCCTGCAAAGAATCGATTTCGAGGAAGCGCTCGCCCATCTCTCCGAAATATTGGTGTCACGTAACCCGGAAGCACGACTTGCCGGCATACGCGAAGCCTTTTTCTTTCCGTTTCAGCGTGTGCGCGAGATGCTTCTCACGGTGCTTTCAGAAGAAAAGGATTCCGAGGTTGTCACTGCGATTGAAACGATTCTCGCATGCAATCCTGAACTCGATACGGTGCTCCGCATTCTCGATCTGATAGATATGGTGCCGCCACCTCTGAAGAAGGGGCTCAATCGTATTTTCAGGACTGTGTGCGAGACGCTCAGAAGTTCAGGTGTACTGTCCGAGGCTGAAACAGAGCCGAAAGCTCTTCTTGCTCTTTGGCAGAAAGAGCGTCTGAACAAGTTCCTGCTCGATCTTGAGGTCAAATTGACTGTTGCCGACAAAGAGCGTAGCGCCTCGGCGGAAGCGTGGCTGGCCGCCAATCTGAAAATACCTGAGGTCGCCGCATTCGTTCAACGTCTTTCTTTGGACCCCGCAACGGAGGAAATCGCTAAAAGGCTTTCCGGAAAGATTTCCGCAACAAGTATCGCATCCCAGGGAAAACCTCTCCCGGAAGGCGACAAAGTTGCTGCAAAGGACAGCGTTTCATCGAAAACATCGTCAGCCAAAGCTGTTTCCGTTTCTGACGCCCGGCACTTACCCGACGGCTCCGCCTCTTCTCCAAAGGGATCCAATATCCCCGGGACTTTGTCTTCGATAATTTCTCAGGCAGGCGCCGCGCCATCGGGAAGTTCGCAAATCACCTCAAAAGCGGCCAATCCGCGTGATCTTTCCAGTGATGAAAAGAGGGAGTGGCTTTGGAATGTAGAGCCTGCCGATGCGGTCCAGTGGATCGACTGGATTCGGAAAGAGGCTTTACGTGGTGAAGGAGGGTGCAGGCGTGCTGCAATTATGGCACTTACCCGTTTTCCACCTTCTTCAGACGATTTGCCGGTAGCCGAAGCCGCACTGGATTCAGGTGATTCGGCACTTCAGGCCGCCGGTTTCAGGTTGATAGAACGCTGTGACCGCAATCGCCTGGTGCAACGCCTCCCTGTGTTGTTGTCCATAGAAGCCCCTTCCGTGCGTGCTCAGGCTGTGCGATTCGCGTTTACCGTAGACGAACGTGCCGCCATTTCCACGCTCGGAAAAATGCTTCATTCGTCTGATCCCGCCCAGCGTGCCAGTGCAACGGCATCGCTGTTCTTCGCACCGATCAAGAGTGTTATTCGCCTCCTTATTGAAACACTTGAAAAAGAAACGAATCCTGATATTGCCCGTCAGATTCTGACTGTTCTTCAGAACAATCCGAGCCAGGAAATCCTGGACGCGCTTGATAACATTCGGCGCATGCCCAGCCCATCAGTAAGCATGCTGGTTGCCCAGGCACGTATCGATCTTTTTGACTTGCTTCTCAAACTGAATCTGGATAAACCACCTGAAATTAACGATTCGAAAACATACTCCGCGGAAGGCAGCAAGAACGCGGACCAAAAAGAGAAGACCACTTCCGTGACGGCCGCTTCAACGATAACTCAGTCTTCTCCCGTGAAGCAGCCGAACCAGGATCAAAAGACATCGCCATTGCCGATCTCTGATTCATCTGTCTCCAAGCCGAAGCCATATGCGGTTTCTGAAATGCGAAATCAGTTGAGACGGAATGAAGTGGCGTGGCGTTCGCCTGCTTTACCCGACTCACCTCTTTATGCCGGCAGAGGCGGATTGTTCGCCACTCTGAAAACGGTAATCGGTTACGGTCTGCTGATTTTCGTGCTTGCACTCGCTCCCAGCTTGTTTCTCAAATCCTCCGATTCTGCCGATGACGCGACCGGAACCCCGAAAAATAAGATCGAACAGCCTGCCATTGGTGCCGACGGAATTCGAACTGGATTCGTCATGGGTCATATGTGCCGCATGGATGGAAAACTTGAAAAAGTGAATGAAGATGGAAGCCTGTTGATCAAGGCATCCGGAAAGACTTTTATTGCCAGCTTCTCCGGCTCATTTCCGACGATAACCGGGGGAGAAGAGGTCACCGTGGAAATTATTCCATATCGAAAACTGAAATCCGGAATAATAGTTTCAGAAGGACACTCGCTGAAACTTCGGTAGTATCCCCAAATTACGCTGTCAGATCAGCTTTTGGCGATGTGCGCTTTCAGCAGTTCGACGATCTGGGCCGTGTGTGTGAACGGCAGCGCATGGCCAGCGTTCTCGATCAGCGTTTTTTCACAGCTGCCTGTAATTCCGATCTTTTCGAGCTGAGCATTCGCATCGCAAATTGCATCCCGAGTCCCGCTTACCGCCATCACTGGAAGGCGAATATCCTTCATTTTTTCATGGACATCCTTAAGCAGCTGCAACATATCGTTTTTATCCTGCATCGTGGCCATCATGTGCTCAAATCGCCCGTACTCATTCACACGATCATCGATAAACTCTTCAGGGGCCTTGTCAGGCTCATATACGCGGGTAACATGGCTGCGCACCTTTCCGGGGGCAAACATGGGCATTGCGATGCCGAGAATGGTTCCTAAAACGGCTCCGCGTGCCAGAGATGGGATTCTGGACGGCTGTTCGCCCGGGTCAGGCGGAACGACAAATGGAGCTATGAGTCCGAGGCCGGAAATCAGTTCCGGGTGGCGGATTGCTATTTTTAACGCAGTGAAAGCCCCAAGTGAATAGCCGATTACGTAAGCTTTTCCGCCGCATAACTTCCGGATGGCTTCAGAAAAAGCCTCGGCATCTATCCATGCATCCGGAGTCTCCGGAAGCAACTCCTCGCTATTCCCGTGGCCGGGTCGATCGAAGACGAAAATTCGGAATGCGCCGGCGGTGGCCAGAGATTCAGCGAAGGGCTTGAACTCCGCCTTTCCGCCGGGATTTCCGTGTAGTAATAGAACAGGTTTGCCGTCGCCGACCTCGAGGTAGGAAAGACGGGTATCGAAAAGAGTTATGGAGGCGGTTCGGGAAACGGGTGACATTACTTACTCCTCGGCAGGAATGAATTCATCCTCGCCCATGTTAATACGTTCCGTCCGCCGCGTAAACATTATTCTCGTTTCGGGCAGGCTCAAGTATCTTCCATCATTCACATACCACTACAGACGGCACGCGCAAAGTGAAACGGCTTCCGACTCCCGGGGTGGAATCTATGGTTATATCTCCGCCCAGCTTTGATATCGTTGTCTGCACCACATCCATTCCGACGCCGCGTCCGGAAACGTCGCTTACCGATTCTGTCGTTGAAAAACCAGGGCGGAATATCAATTTGCGGCATTCGTCTTCCGAAAGTCCTTTGGCTGACTCGGGCGACAGTATTCCTTTGCGCACCGCACTTGCCCGCAGTATTTCCGGATCAAGCCCCTTGCCATCATCTTCCACCGATATTTCAAGCCAGTGTTCAATCTGACGAACGGAAACTGTAACGCAGCCCTGCTCCTGTTTTCCGGCGGCGACACGTTGTTCCGCTCCTTCGACGCCGTGGTCAAAGGCATTGCGCAGGAGATGAGCCAGTGGCCCGTTCAATTCCTGGGCAAGTTCATAATGAATGGGGATTTCCTCCCCTTTTAAGCAGAAATTAACACTCTTTTCCAATCGTGATATCAACCCCGGCACAAGGCGCGTGGTTCGTTCCAGGCCTTTTTTGGCGGGAATCTGCTGAAGCTCTCGTAATTTTCCGGCCACATCAGTACGAAACCCTTCTGACAGTTCGCTCTTTCGCACCAATCGTTCCAGCTGTTTTATGTTAGTGAGCGGAATCCGTAACACCGGCCCCGATATTGCGCTTTCATCACCGAGTATCAGTGTCGATATCTTCTTCGTTTCGGCTACCGCTTCCTCTAGCCGCTTCAGTCCATCGTGAATGTCGGTCACAAAAACGGATGTAAGTTTTTCCTGCTCTCTCGCACGCCCCAGTGCATCCTCAAGGGCGGCTGCATGTCTGCCTACCTCGATCATGCCAAAACTTCCCGATACTCCCTTGATCGTATGCACTCCGCGAAACATGTCATTTACGCGATCTTTGTTGTCCGTTGCGGTTTCCAGGCCATCGAGGGATATCTCGGCATGATCGAGAATCTTGCGGATGTCGTCGAGAAAGTCGCGAAACAAATCAGGAGCCTCGGCAATGGCCTTTATCTGGTCACTTTCCCTTTGAGTTGCTTCCACGCGGGCGATCAACCTCTTGGTTTCGCTGATGTCTTCCATTTCAACCAGAAGATCCTGGCCGCCGACACCCGCATTCAGAAAGTGATACTGCAGACGAACCCAGCCACCCTTCGGCAGTTGCAGTTCCGGGCAGGGATTGAGCCGGTCCATGTCGGGGTTTACTATTCCCATTTGTAGTAGTTCAAGGTAATCTTTCAGTGCTTTCCGCTCATCACCTCTTCTGTTTGTGAGACCTAACAGGTCAAGGAAGTCTCGTCCGCGAAGCCCTTCCACTCCGAGCATTCGCTCGGCGGAACGTGAATGCTCAGGATTTATCCGGAATTCCGCATTCAGGGAAAGCAGGCCGACAGGAACTGTATTCATGATATGTTTCAACTCGGCATTTCGCGCATTCACAAGTTGATCAAGATGCGACATGGTTGCCTGCATCGCTTTCAGCATTATATTGAATGAGGTAGCGAGTTTTCCGAGTTGTTCATCCTCATGAACAGGCATTTCGGCTGCGTAGTTGCCATCAGCCACCTTCTTGATAGTCGCAACCACCTCGTCTATGAGGGTGCTTCGGAAAATGTCCTTTTCGCGCAGGGTTTCCAGTTCCTGGTGCAAAAGAGTATTTTCACCGGCCCCAGGCTGCTCTGAAGGGAGTAATTGCGGGCTCTCCGATGAGGTGGAAGAAGATGCCGGAGCTTGAGATTTTTCCGTCTGGCGCTTTGCCGCGGAAAGACGCTCTGCTTCGGCTATCAGATCGTCAAGGCTTTTCTTTCCATCGAACTGAAGACCGAGATCTATTCCGGTTTTTGCCGCGATCAGCACCCGTCGCGCCTGATTGACGAAACAGGCATCATCATGGGCTTCTTCACAGAGACCACAAAGGCTTCCGACAGCCTGCAGGGCCGCTGACACTTTTTCCGGGTCATAAGCGGTGGTATCCGGCGGAAGGACAGATGCGGCCCCTCTTAAATTAATCTGGCGCTGGCTTTTCACGAAGTCGAGGAGAACATCTCCCGCCATGGCTGCAAGAATGGTGTTTGCTTCCTTGGCTACGAGTTTTTTTACCAGTTGATGCGCCTTGAAGGCGTCTTTATGGCTTCCGACCGGCATGATTGCTCTCCTTATAGAATTAGTTGTGACGGCAAAAACTGATCTCTTTTTTCATCATACGAACTGCCGCCATTCGCGCCAACTGATCGCGGAAGCGTTCAAGTTCATCGACACCATCGCCCAAAGAGGCCATGGAGTTTTCGATGGCTGAAAGATCATGTTTTTTTGCTTCCGCTTCGCCCATGCGAACCAGCAATTTCCAGAATCGTTCATCTTCCTTGGCATTTTTTTCATACCAGTCCACGACTTCCGTTACTGCTGCGGGTACATCTTCGGATTTGATTCCATCGGCCAGTTGGATTGCCCGAAATGGAATCTGACTTCCGCGGCCACCAACAACCATACGATAGCCACCGTTCCCGCCGATCAGACCGATGTCACTGCAGTAGCTTTCCGAGCAGTTGCGCATGCAGTCGGATATTGCCAGCTTGACATCGAATTTCACCCCGCGTCCATAAAGGGCCTTGTCGATGGCCAGAGCTGTGCCAATTGCATCCGTGTTTTGAGAGAATCTGCATAAGGCACCGCAACAGGCGCGAACATTCCGGACACCCTTATGCAAAACACCAACCTGTAAACCAACAGAGGTAAGCTCCGCACGGATTTCTTCGGTTCTTTCAAGGGGGATCAACAATATCACTCGCTGAGCATGAGTGAGCT
The DNA here is from genome assembly GCA_015233155.1 of Candidatus Rifleibacteriota bacterium. GTDB lineage: Bacteria > Muiribacteriota > Ozemobacteria > Ozemobacterales > Ozemobacteraceae > JADFYG01. The sequence continues at coordinate 17,493 of JADFYG010000017.1, read as the reverse complement.
TAGCTACTCCCGCACCCTTCGCGGCTAATTCACCCAATTTGGACAACTGTGCAGCGTTTAATAATCCTGCAGGAGCATTCACGAGTACGGCGTAGGTATTATTGGTCTGCTTCAAACCAATACCCCATATAGGGCCTCCGCCGCTTGATGCGGCCTCTTCGCCCGCTTTCAGACATGATATGGCGACAGCCGTCATTGCGGCGTCGACTTCCAGAACGTCAATGGTCAAGGCGAAGCCACCTTCTTTCGGGGTAACTGCGAAGACGCGTCCTTTGGTCTCCATGATATCGCCCACGGAAGTCGAGAGGCCAAAATAGATGATTTCACCAGTTTTTGCTTCCGTATCTGACTCAATCACGATCTTCACCGGCTCAGACAATGCCGTCATCGTTTCAGCCAATCCTATGGATTCGGAATCGAACATTACATCTGAAAAAACTGCGAATTCGCTCATTACGTCAAGTTCCCTTTCTATATTTAGAGAATAGTTACAAAAATGATCCTAGGGGAATAACCTATCAGTCCTTCCATAGGGTTGTCAATGTTGGCTCATCGTGTGGTCAGGCTGGATTTGTTCTTGTGTGAACATCCGCTTAATTCAGGAAATCAGTTTTTTATACCTTCCCCGCCCTCGGGGCATTTACACCCTAATATGACTACCGTATTTACGATTTCATGAACCCGTACTATCATTGATGGTAGGGGGAATAGAAAATGAAGACTGACGAGCATTTGTTGGAAGGTGTAGAACTGGCTATGGATCAGTATCATCAACGGTTTGAACGTTTTTTCCCGCGATCGGAACCTCGCAAGCAATCTCGGAAATATATTCAGAGTCTGATAGTCTCTCCTGACCGCCGAAATGGGTGGGAACTTGCTGAATCCGCGGGGGACGCCATACCTGCTCCAACCCAACGACTTCTGTACCGGTCCCACTGGGACGATGCCGTTATTGGCGGAGTTTAGCTTGCGAATGGCACGATTTCCAAGGGTGAATTTGCCCATAAAATCGGCGACTCGGCATCTACCGCGACAGGTGCAGGGGCTGGGGCTGAAGCCGGAGCTATTATCGGCACACTGATTTTTCCTGGGGTCGGCACTGTAATCGGTGGCGTCGCCCTTGGTGTTGCCGGAGCGATCGCCGTGGTTCACTGTTCCGATCTATCTTCGGGTAAGCTCGGCTAATCAGCCACTGATCTGACTTAAAATATAATCAGGGAAGCTTCAGGTTCAGATAAACGGCCTCGTCTGGGCTCATGCCAGAAGCCAGCAACAACAGTATCACCAATTTCTTTTTCTTCAGGGATCGTGATAAACTTCTCAGTGAGAGATTTTTTCATTTCTTCACATAGTTGGGTCTGAGCTTTGAATAACTGAGCTTCAAAGGGGATAGACAGGGTGACCGGCTTCAAGGAAAAATATATTAACCCGTTTACGGATTACGGGTTCAAGCGGTTGTTCGGCGAAGAATGCAACAAGGATCTTCTCCTGGATTTTCTCAATGAACTCCTGAAAGAACAGCATGGTCCTATCAAGAAGATTCAGTATCTCAAGTCCGAGCAGCTGGGTGCGGGGGAGATCGACCGGCGTGCCGTTTTTGATCTGTATTGCGAAAGCTCAGATGGCGAAAAGTTCATTGTCGAGATTCAGAAGGCCAAGCAGAATTTTTTTAAGGACCGGTCGGTGTTTTATTCGACCTTCCCTATTCGGGAACAGGCTCAGCGTGGCGATTGGGATTTTCGCCTGAACGCGGTTTATACTGTTGCCATTCTCGATTTCGTTTTCGATGAGGACAAGACCGCTCCAGAAAAATTCAGATACGACGTGAAGTTGTCTGATATCGAGACTCACAAGGTCTTTTACGAAAAGCTTACCTTTATTTATCTCGAGATGCCTAAATTCACCAAGACCGTCGAAGAACTTGAAACCAGGTTCGATAAGTGGATGTATGTGTTGAAAAACCTTCATCGTCTGGATCGCATCCCCGATAAAATCCGGGAAAAAATCTTCAAAAAACTTTTTGCCTCCGCTGAAATCGCCCGTCTCACTCCCGATGAAATCAGTCGATATGAAGATAGCCTGAAAATCTATCGGGATATCCAGAATGTCCTGGATACGGCCCGATCAGAGGGGAAGGCCGAGGGCAAAGCAGAGGGCAAGGCAGAGGGCAAGGTGGAGGTTGCCCGTAATCTTTTGAGAGAGGGTTTGTCCGTCGAGACGGTCGTCAGAACAACCGGCCTTTCTCATGAAGTGGTAAAAGCCCTTTATTCGAAAGAGGTTCGAGAAGAACCTGCAACGTTCGGATCTTTCACTCGCACCCTTAAAAAGAAGTCCCGGTCTCGTAACTCCTGACAGCGAATAAGCACGAATAACGGTAAACACCAGATTCAAAACACGAAATTATTGTCGTTGATCCCGGTAATCGCCGCTCATCCCATTCTCGGGTTCATTATCCTGTTTGTCCTGCTTTCATCAAAGAACAGACCCTTTCCTGTTTGCATCTCTCGTCATGACCTGTGGCTCTCTTTAACACACTCCCGGCTGAATTCATTGAGCCAGGTTCCGACAATACGTTGCATGCTGTGACGATTGCGTCGGACAAAATGGTTCACGGGCGGATGTGATGCGAATTCGGTGAGAACGTTGAAAACGGCGTAGGCATTTTCACCCAGTTCACTTGCATAACGCTTGTTCATTTCGCCAATATGAACGGAAAGTTCAGCCCATTCAGAGGCGTTGTGATTGTCAGGTTTTGATGGTTCTTTGAGACAAAGCACGCCACGGATGAATGGAACAAAGGTTGAGTGGGGGACAGCACAATTTCGCAACTTTCCAAGAAGCTCATTGAAACTGGATTTAAGGTTCTTCAACTTTTCATGGTCAACATCAAACTCAATTGTTTCACCGATCTCACGGCGCACATGGGCAAAGCGGTATTTGATCACGTTTTCAGGCAGGATCAAACCATTCCTGCATACTTTTCGATAGAATCCGATGTCGAATGACAATGCCCGAAGCGCATTGTAGCTGTTCGGAACGCGTATGAAAGGTCCAAAAACATCCGGTCGTTCAGTGGCGGATACCCGCTGAAATCGAGTGTGGCTGAATTGTGAACAAGGTCAATAAAACAATGCCCGGCAGTTCCGGGGGCATCAATTGCCGTGATTTCCCATTCCCGGCATTTGTTTCCGGAAAAACTGTCCGGCAACATTGATCAGCCATCTGTAGTGCTTTTTTGTTCGTCACCAATCTGTAATTGCGGCTAACTATCTGCTGGATCTCGTCGCCGAGATGACGTTCGACGAAATCCGCAACTGGAGCTGTTGCCCGCTTGGCGAGCCGGAACGGAAGCCGAACCAGATTCATGGCGTTATTTGGTGTTGTCATTGCCGGTCTCCCTCGCTTCATCAGCTTGATCAGTGGAGATATCGTCGATTTCGACGAACTTCCACAGCGTTCTGGCGCCCTTGAGGGCAGCCGCGCCTAGAATCAGACCTACTGCAAGGTTCAGGGCCGCTTTGAATGTTTCCATATAATCTCCTCCGGGTTCTGTTTGACTGCCGCGTGACGTTATGTGCGGTAGTTTTTGTCTTCACATTATTTAAGACCACCCGGGGGAGTCAGTTCAAAAAAAGAAGACAGCTCAGTCCAATTTTTCAATGAGACGCGAGGCCAGAAAAAGATTCGGCAACTCTTCCACCCGCCAAAGAAATAAGCGCGTCATAAGTCGCCGGTCATTCCGCGTGAAAGCCTCGAGAAGCCTTGTGGTCCCGAACATCTGCCGTTCCAGGCTGGAAGCCCATAGCCGTGGGATGCCGAGGCCTCCGCGGCTCAGGTGCAGATGACGGTCCCGAAGACGATTCGGCCGGCACAGGATCAATGCCGCATACATGACGGCAAACGTGGAAGTGGTCGTCCGGTGGACCGTCTTTTTGAACAAAGGGACAAGTTCCCGCCAGCGCCCGGCGTTAAGCAGATACCATGGCGCACAAATCTGAATCATGTAGCGGGAAAGATCCGGATTTTCCCTGTATTGGCGCAATTGTTCCCGGAGAGCCTTGCGTGCGCGGGCAGCATAAACACCAGGCAAATCTCTGCGCCAGGGGGAGGCCCCCAGCACGAAAAGCCCAATTTCCGCCCTCGATCTGTCATAATCCGGATTGTGATTATCAAGAGACGCGCAAAGAGCCCGGGCTCTGGCGTCAACAGCATCTCTCAATTCGGGAAGAAGAGCTGGAGGTATCCAGAGAAGCCAGAGCAGTTCCTGGGGCTCCGCATCAGCAATCCGGCTGATCGCGGTTTCCAGCCAGGCCGGGGGCAGCGATGTCTCGTCGCCAGCCTGTCCAGTTACTAATGCCGCAACGACTGCGAGATGGAACTCAGTTCCCATATTGGATGTTTTCGGAAGCGCTTTCCCGGCTATTAACGCCATGCGGACAGCCTGATAGGCCAGGCACTGGGCGGCGAGCGAACGTCCTCCCTGGTGCCCGGCGCACCAGCCTTGCAACGAGTCAAAAAAATGATGGGGAGCGACGGTTTCTGAAAGATGGAAATTCGCAAGCAACTGCATAGGTTGTATAAACATCTGGACCGGCGAAGACGCCGGTTTGTCACCATCAACTGTACCGGTAACCGAGTCGCATACGGCCTTAGCCAATCGTGTCATCCATAATGAGCGGTGCAATGTGCCCGTGGTCGTCAGATGTTTCGACCGCATCGGCCTGGCATGCCGTCGTTTTTCCGAAAGAAGCTTTTCCTGGTTCAGTAAATGGGAAAGCTCACGCTGCCAGCCTTTCGGTGAACCGTCCTCCGGTGGAGTCTTTTTTTTACTTACGCCATCCGTGGACGCTGGCTGAGCAGATTCTTCAATTCTTCTCAATTCATCATCGATCGTCTTGCGCAGACTATCGAGTATCGGACGTTTCCCAAGTTGTGGCGAGTCCAGTTTTTTTCTTGCGGACCTTAAAGCAGGTAATTCAAGACCGATCAGGTGCGGAAATTCGGGATAATCAGCCAGTGCGGCCGGAATATCATTTCCAGAGGCCGGTTTCGGAGCACGCAAATGCGCCTGAAAATGCTGTTCCAGTGGTCTGGCAACTTCTTCACCAAACCGCTCACGAACCAGCCTCGCTCCAAGCCAGAGATTGGCGAGGCGTTCAGGGTAGGCGCATGGATTGGCAAGCCCCGGGCGGAATCCAGGGTATATAAGTCCCAGGACATCTGTCATTACGGGCTCGAGGAACGATCGATATTCTGAAATGCCGGCTCTTGCATAGTCATCGGGGGAAATCCCTGCGAGCACCTGTATCCAGCTTCTCAGCCATTCTTCTTCGAATGGTAACAGCCCGTCGAGTCCCGCAAGCACCAGAATGGCCCGGGATGGTTCATCCAGAGCCATCCAGAGCAGATGGGGCAATGCTTTACGAAAATCAATGTTGCAAAATATACTTTTCGACGAGCCCGCAAGCGGATCAAAGAACTTTCGACCGTTCACCAATGCCATGGAAGCATCGACGTCGTGATCGAGAACCCGATGAAGCATTTCGCTGGCGAGACGCTCGCGAAGCCCGCTATCTCCGCGTTCGTGCAACTCCCGCAACAGAAATGGAAGATGAAAAAAGAAGATCTCCGGCGATACCAGGTGGCGCAGCCATGACACCCACGCTTCGGGGTTTCCTCCGTGGCTCGCATTGCCGTTCCAGAGGTTGAGGTAGAGCATTCGCAAACGATCGATCACATTTTTGAACAATGTTACACGGCACCTGGCGACGCTTTCGCGCAAAGATGCGCGCAGATCCCGGATCAGGGAAAACGGACGGTCTCGACGGAGGTTTTCCCGGAACATCAGATCAAGACCTTCGAGCGCTGCTTCCAGCGGCAGAAGAGTTTTGCGCGACAGGAGCATCTCAACATCGCGACGCGCATTCCAGATCGATTGCGACGCGAACCATTCCACGATCTGGTCCACCCTGTCTATCCAGATGACTCGGATATCGTCTTTCCACCTGACGCTGTCTCGCCTGTTTGCAGCCGGGGCGAGAAAACGCATATAACCAGTCGCTAACGCCGCAGAAATTTTTTGATCTATCGTTCGGGGATCTGCGCCCAACACCTTGCCGTCGATGACGTTGCCGGTTGCGGCCAGTAAAAGCGGCGGATCGAGACGACGGAATCTCAACCAGCCGAACAGCCAGGCTGCCAGGCCGACTGAAGCCCCATCGATCGGAATCTCGAAGAGCCGGGTCAGCGGCTCTATGAGTGAAACAGGCGAATAACTTCGATACGCCTTATGCAGCGTGGCCGCCGCATTGCGAATGGCGGTCTGAAACTGCTCTCCGGCTGCCGTGTTCTCCTTGCAGGTAAGACGCTGAATTATATTATCAGATACGGCGATGAAACCGCCGATCAATGGTATCCCATCCTCTGCACTCTCTTTAACGGCTACAAATGCCGGATTCGGCAGATCACTGCGTTCAGAAACCGTGTTGGGACTGGAGTTGAGACGGTCCCCGCGGAGTCTGATCTCGGTTTCAATGTATCTGACAACGTCCGGGCGCCGCGGAATGTCATTCAATGAGTTTTTCAATCTCTCGAGGTCTTCGTCAGTTGCCGCCAACAGGGGCACGGAATGCCAACCGCACGCACAGCATTCCGTGACAAGTGCGTCGGCAATATCTTCCATATCGATTCCGGGCGAAAGCCGTCCGGCTGACACTGCTGCAGCGATATCAAACAGTCTGGACGGCCGGTGACGCCAGACGTCCAGAAGAATGCGACTGGCCTGATTTTCGATATCGTCCGCCCCGCCAATCGGCTTTTTCAGCTCGAGCCAGATGGCACCGGAATCTTCAGATTTCAGGGGTTCGCGATAAGCGCGGGCGATCAGCTCGCGTCGCTCCGCAAGTAGCGCCCATGCACTCACGTTACAGTATCTTCCGTAATGGTCGCCTGGTGAAGAAGAAACCGTCGAAGTTGGGGCAATCAGCAAGATCCTTCGACCTGATGGAAAGCTTTCCGCCATGGCTCTTCAATGAAAATTCGGAAGGTTTGCCCCTGAACGTAAACTGCAATGCAAAATCATGCGAGCCGGAAAGTGATAGTCCATCCGAGGTTCGCTCCAGGTGCACTCCCGGCGGGAGCTGCTTCGCCTGCCTGATGGATCTGAGTCGTCCGTATATCATCTCGAGCCGCTCTTCCAGCTCTTCCGTGGTCTTCGCGGCATATCGAACAGGGTTCTCTTCATTACATGAATGGAATTCCAAAGGATGTGCAGGAAGTTCGATCTCGAAAATGTGGGTTCCTGACGGAAGCGGCTGTATTTCGGGTATTTCCTTGGTTTCATGCAGCTCGCGCCGTTCAACGGCAAGAAAATGATTGAGATATGGGCGGGAAAAAGCAGTCGCGGCGGCAATCTCGCGATCGCGGAATGCCAGAACCGTTGCGCCAGGATTCCCGTCGAAATCGGGATTCGTGAAACGCATTTCAAGCGTCTCTTTCAGGATTCCGGCTTTCTGCTCAGCCAGCTGCCCGAAATACTGGTCGAGCTGATCGGCGAGAATCGGTCGCTCATCCCAGGTCTTGATAAGAAAACTCCGTTCGAGGGGTGATTCGCCGGCCTCAGTCATAATTTCACCCCGGCCGGCGAGCTCGGTTTCCATGAAATCAAAAACCAGAAGACAGACCCGCAGGTCGGGGCGTTCCGGATCGAGGGAGTGCTTCTCGCCGAAGGTCAGGACAGCTAATTCCGGTGTCGATTCAGGACAGACAATTCGCCAGATCTGACCGAACGCCAGATGGGGTGGTCGTGGTTGTGTCGTCAGCTCGAACATCCGCGCAGCTTCCCGGGAGAAGCCGGAAGATGGTCCGGCGGCAGGCAGTGAGAGCGTAAACCGGCAAACTTCCCACGACCTGAGGGGTTCCTCGACGGCATTTTTTTTACTTCCGGAAATGCGTCCCTTCCGGAAGTCGGCGAGCAGGGATATGGACGGACAACGTGACTCAGACATGCGAAACCTCCGATGGCCGTCCACTCATTGTTTGAGGGAAGGGATACCGCTTGACGAGCATGTGAATCAGCCTCGTTACTGCTGGTCCGGGGAGGAGCTCACGGCGAACGGCTTCCTCCAGACGGCGCTTGATAAATTTCCCGAAATATTCATTTCGATAATGCGTTATTCCCTTGGCGGATTTGCCATCGTTATTACTCAAGATTGCCGCTTTTCCCAGGTTCAATATTTTTGCGATCCAGGCAAGCCCATCCTGAACTTCAGTTATTTCCCTGAATAATGCAGAGTCAATGCCGGTCTTGCCCATGATTTCCGGATTTGTCCGACAAAGCCAGAGCAGACCGACATGGATGCTTTGTACTTGTTTGAGATCTGAATTATCAATAAATGCAAGACTTTCCTCGGCCCAGGCTTGCTCCACTTCACTGTTGTTGGCATCAGATACTGAATCTGATAAACAGGTATCCGCCTGAAGTTTTCCGCTGACTTCATGTTCAAGGGACGAATCGGGATTTCCTTCATCATCATTTTTGTCCATGGACTCTAACTGCGGCCGGATACCAAGGTGCTTCCCGAAAACTGTTGCAAGTACACCCGTTTTCCATTCCCGATGCCGATGTAATTCTGCTGTAAGAAAATCGAGGATGGATTGTTCGAGGTTTTGGTATGGTTTCGTTTCCCGATCCTGTCGAAATTCGATAGGGAGGGCCTTTACGACCTGCCTATCCACCATATCGCTGTTTCCACGACCGGTTGCCTCTTTCTCACAACCTCTGTAATAATTATTATTCTCAAAGACCTTGTTTTTATTGACCAACAGCTTCAGGGCCTTGCGAATATCGTTTTGAAGATTCGAAAACTCGTTTCCTTCAAGCGTCCGTTGCTCCCTGATGCAGAATGTTCTGAATATCGTTTCGAGATAGCCATCGGAATTGTCATTCAGTTTCCCGCGAACCCATAGCAGGAGAATATCAGCCTGCTTTCTGCCCGTGGCGTCAGCTGCCCTGGAAACATTCAATATCTCTGCCCAGACGTTACCGAATGCGTCAGCTGAGCCGTCATCGCCGATATCGGCAGTGTCCTGGATGGATCCTTTTTCCAGTCGCGAGAACAGTTGCCTGAAGTTAGGATGCTGTCTGAGAAATGTTCTGAACCTTCGAGCCACGTGCATTTGCAAAAGAATGAAATTCTCTTCCGACTGCGTTTCCAGATATGCTTCCAGAAAATCCTTGAAGCAACGTCGTTCTCCGGCTGGTAATACGCCGGAAATACTTTTTGATGCCATGTCCCGTTTCGGTTCTGTAGTCACGCCGTGCATTCCCTGCCAATCGAGGCGCCGGAAAAGGTCGTGACCCGGTCGATGTCCGAAATTCTGCTGAGCAGTTCTTCGAGTGCCGACTCCTGAACCATACCGTGTGGTTTACTGCCAAAAGCCACATCTGCCGGTGTAATTCTCAGTCGTGATTTCAGCAGGAAGAAAGTGTCCCTTTCCAGAAAGGGATGATTCTCACTACACACCTTCAGAATAACAGGGTTCTTATCGCGGTCCGGAGTCCATCTGCTTGTCCCGAACGCGACTACCCATGGCTCGCAACCGAGTCCGGGATGGAGTTCTCCCGGAACCTTTGTTTTAACGAGATCGATGCGTTGCCACGAAGCGTTGTAGATCGGCTGAATTTCCCCGGTAGCCAATCCGGAAAAACGCTCCTTCTTTTCAGCAAGCTGTTTTCTTGCAGCGCGGTTCCCTGGAGCAATCGAACGCGGCGGCCGAAAATTTTCATCAGGAAAATAACCTGTTTTTTTGGCAGCGGAGGACGCTGATGAATGATCTGGCCGCAACTCCTTCGACCGCTTCAGTTTCTGTGCGCGGTCAGAACCTCCATAAGAGTTCGAAAGGAATTCCCATGCCAGTTCTGTCGCTTCATCGCCGTCGTTATCCCGTATCTTAATCATGAGTATTATTCTCCTGAGCGGTTGGGGATGATTCTAGAATTCCTCATACTTCATGTCAAGCACCGGATTTCGATTTAGTTTGATGAATAGTTTGCTCTGAAAAGGAGTATGGTTTTCCTGACATTTTAAATGTCAGCGGAGCTAACCCGGTTATTGCCATTTTCAAAGCCGCAGCCGGTGAACGGATGAAATATTCGGGCTAAACTGGCCACGGTCTCATGCGCCTGTAAAGGTTCATGAGACCGTGGCCCATAATTGTTCCGAAATAATACCTATCCAGGATAATTAATGCGTTACCCCGAAGGGGGGTATCAATGGTGGGACGTATATTGTCTTTGGTACCGCCTTCGCAGGATCAGGCAGCTTTGACAACGATTGCCCGAACACCCTCACGGTTCTTTTTCCGGTCGAAACTTTTCACCGCGTTGAAGCGGACCCGCATCCCATCTTCCCGCATTCCTTCAGGTAAATCGCATGCCTTGACGAAAGTCATTTGCGCGAATGAATGCGAATGGGGCTTTTGGATCCTTGAGCATCAGAGTCCCACGGCACTCCTCACCGATCAGTTCTTCGGATTCTTCCAAAACCCCGCCGGGTGATGCGGCTGGCTTCTGACCGAAAGCATTTCCGAGGCTTATGAGGGCGGGATTTGATTGCCTGCCCGACATCGTTGCCTTTGCATCACCGGTATCGCTGCTTTGCGTTATCTGATTTAAGTTCCAGGTGGTCCGGCAGGCCTTTTCGACCTCGGAGATCCCGGGAAGTGGTTCGGGAAGCTTTACGCGCATGAGAACCTCAGCCAGATCGTTCGGCAACTTCCAGCCCTCGCGTTCCCGCACTAACGCACCCAACATCGCGTGATCACGCGCGGAATCGGTATCTCCCCTGGCCTCAGCGATTCGGGCGAGCAGAGTCAGCAGATTGACTTTTACTTTGAGGTCGCCGAATCCTGCCGCTCCGCGACACCCGGTTAACCATGCCTGTTCGAGCTCATCGACAACGACATACATGCGGGCAAGATCGGCCAGAAAATACCACGGTGTTTTCGGAGACTGGGAAACCGTTTTTAACTCCTGAATTGCTCCGTTGACATCGCCGCCGCCTTCAAGTGCTAACGCCGAAAAACGCGAAAAATCCAGTTTGTGCCTGAATTCGCTCAAAGCGGTCAGAGCAGTGCGGCGGGCGTCTTCGAACTTTTTGAGATTCATGTATGCCCGGATGCGCGCGAAATACCATACTTCCCGGTCTGATGGAAGCCGCCTGCCTTTTGCGACGCGTGGATTCGCTGTCAGTTCCGCCGCGCTCAGCAGGTCGCAAAATTCCAGCACCTTGTCCCAGGCCGCCAGAGCCTTTGCTGCGCCAAAACCCGCGAAGGCGGCCATTTTGCGGCAGACCCTGTCGGGGCCGGCCTGGATCATGCGACGTGCCGCATCCAGCACCAGCGCGTAATCTTCGGCTTCCCTGGCGGGCTTGATCTCGCCTTCCCATATCATCCAGATGCGCTCGGAGGCCAGAAGCTTGTCGCCGGGAAAACTCTTTTCCATCTCTTCGAGAAGTATTTTCGCCTCATCGAGGCGACCGAGACGACGCAGACAGTATGCACGTCTCCATGCAAGGTCTGAATCCGGGTGTTCCGCAAAACTCTGCCCGTAGAATCGTAAAGCCTCATCGAACCGGCCCGCCTTGCGATCCATCTCCGCTTTCTTGTAACCGAGAAGCTCTTTCAGTGTAGTTGTCATGGTTCAATTTCTTCCTTTCTCTTGCTGTCAATGCAGGTTTTCAGCTGTTTTGCCGGGAGATTATGCCTGGTTGTTCAGTTTGGTCAGTCAGTTAAACGTCATAAACAATAAGTCGCAGCCGAACCTTCAGTTCAAAAATAGTTTTGCCCCGGCGAAATACAACAAACGTTGAACTGACAGGATATTGCATCCTTTATTACCGGCAGATGCCTTATAAGGCCGATCTGAATTCACTGCCGGGTATCGATTGGGTGTTGTTGATCCGTATCTGCGTGTTTCTGTGGCAGATAAAGTTAATGCAAATGCCACTACATGCGTGTAATGAAAATACGATGGAGATAATGCATGCTTTATGATCAAACCAGTACCAGCCAGGTGACTCTTCTTCGACTGCTTGCCGACGCCCGCCGCTGTCTGGGTGCAGGGAATCCACAGGCAGCCCGCGATCTCCTTTCAGGCCCTTGCAGTGATCAGGCGACGGCTGATCCGAATCTTCTTGCCTTCTACGCACGGGTTATCGCCCAGACCGAGGATTTCTCCAGGGGCATTGCCATGACTGAAGGCCTCGTTCAGCGTTTTCCGGATCGCGCGGACATGAGAAGCGCGCACATTGAACTTCTCATCGAAGGCGGCTTCCACACGGAAGCGTTTGAAGCTGCCGATGCCGCTTGCGGCATATTTACCGGCGCTGGTCCATCTATTGCCTTTGGAGCTCTGGCGGTAGATGCCCTCGAGCTGTTAAACGAGCCTGCTGCAGCCGAAAAGCGCCTGTCCGAACTGCTTGAACGCTCGCCGAGGGATCCTGGTCTGCTTGGGCGCCGGGAACGGCTCGTTCAGGCGGCAAATGCCCGTCGCCGGGTCGATGAATCTGTTCGCGAAGTCAGGGAGGAAACCGGTCCCGATGCTCCCGCAATCCCGATGGACAACACCTTCATTGAGGCATTTCTAGACCAGTTCGCCGGCCGGGAAGGGGTTCATGCCCTTCAGTGCCGTCTGCAAAAGGGGGAATGGGGATATCGCCCGATTCGCAAAGGTCTCGATCCCGACCAGCTCAAGCGTCATCTTGCCGGCGATGTGACGCTCGGAACATATCTCGTGAGACGCGATAACTCCACGCGGCTCATGGTATTCGATCTCGACGTGACGCGGCCGTTCACGTTACGTTACGAAAAGGATCCGCTGGAACGTCGCCGCATCAAGCGGCTCCTTATGGAACAGGCCGACCGTTTGTATGCTTTGGCTGACTCTGTAGGTTTGCCGCTACTGGCAGAGTTTTCGGGGTTCAAGGGTTTGCATTTCTGGACGCTGTATAAAGAGCCTCTGTCCTGCCGACAGGTGCGCGCCGTCGGAAACTGGCTTCTCGAACGCCTCGACGCGCCTCCACGCGAGCTTCACTGGGAACTGTTTCCCAAGCAGGCCCGCGTCGAACCCGAGGGGCTGGGAAACCTCGTAAAGATTCCTCTCGGTATTCATGGCCGGTCGGGAAAGCGTTCATTCCTTCTTTCCCGTGGACCTTTTCGTCCATTTCCTGATCAAGCTGAGGGGTTTACTGGTTTTCGCTCACTCAACAGAGCGTCAGTCGAGGAACTGCTCGGTCGCCTTACGATTCAGAATGTTGCCGATGATGCCCGAGATGCAAGGTCTGTCAGGGAAAACCGCGACGTTGATTTGCCCGGGACGACTCTGTCTCTGCCTCTGCCTTCGTCTCTCTCAACCCCGACAACAGGCATTTCACCGGCTTCGTGTGAGGACGCGATATCATTGAGCGTTCGTATTCCTTTGCCGGGAAGATTTTCCGATACGATTGAAAATCTTTTTTCAGGTTGCCGGGTGCTCTGGACACTTGCCGAAAAGGCTTCTATGGGAGAAGCCCTCGATCGAGCCGAGCGTCACGTTCTGGTATATCTTCTCGGGTCCCTTGAAGAGGAGGGGCGCATTACCGTTCATCAGATACTGAATCAGGCGCCCGGATATGACGCGAATGAGGTGAATCGCGCATTGCGGGCTGTGCCTCCGACCACGATGAGCTGTGCGAAAGTCCGGCGCAATCTTCCGGATGTCGCGGAAGCAAGCGGCTGTGACTGTCAGTTTCGCATTCCTGACGGTTGTTATCCGTCGCCTTTGATCTATGCGGGAATGATCCCGTCGGGGAACGCGGTTGCGCGCGGGAGACGCGGCTTCGATCGTTCGCCGGCGTGTTTGTCCGGCAGGGAAGAAATTATCGGAGCGAGCGCCGGCATTGATGCCATCATGCGGGAATATGCCAACCTCCAGGCTGACCTGCGTCGGATGTCCGATCGCGAGCGCCTGCTGAGACGCCGCATCAATCGTTTGTTTGAGGAGGCCGGGCGCGACGTGATTACTACGGGTATCGGCGAATACAAAAAGCTGCCGCCGGAAGAAGGTGGCGGAGACGGGGCTTTGCCGGAAGGCTCTTTACAGTCTTCCGAAACAATTAATGACGGTGCTGAGAATGCGTCTCCCGGTATTACGACTCATGAAGAAGTAGTATCGGATACCGGCGGTGTCGGGGACTCAGAAGAAGCACCCTCCCCCAGGGTATGACTGAAATTTTGGGGGAGGGGCGATCCGGCGGGGAGCCCTGAATATTCCTTTTATATTGTGTCATCGGCGTCAGATTTTTGGCGATTTTCGGTGCAGACGCGGTAAAGGGGAGTTAGATAGGGAGGTGAGTTCATGGAAGACGCGGCAGTTTACATTACGGCCCAGGGAGCCCGGCTCGCGAGGGTAGGGGAGCGGATGCTCGTGAGATCCCGGGAGGGAAAGATTCTTAACGATGTGCCGTTTTTTCGTGTCCAGGAAATTATCTGTATGGGTTCAGTTGACGTGACGCATTCGGCGCTGATGGCGTTACAGCGGAGATCGATCGACGTCGTGTTTCTGACCATGGATGGCCGGTTCAAATGTCGTGTATCCAATTTACAGCCGAGGGCTGTCCGCTGCAGAATGCGGCAGTATGAGAGGGCGTCCGACCCGGAATTTCGCCTGCGGGTTTCCCGGGAGATGGTTCGGGGGAAGCTTGGGATCAGCCGTGTCTGGCTGATGCGACAGAATCGAAATCGTGATGAAATTCTGGCCGGTCAGGTGATTGGTGTGAAGGACTGTCTTGATGCGCTGGATGACGCGAAGACGGTCGATGAACTGATGGGAATCGAGGGAACGGCGGCCCGGTATCATTTCGAGGGGCTGCGGTGTCTTCTGAAGCAGGATCTGGGATTTGCCGGGAGAGTCAGGAGACCGCCGACTGATCCGGTTAATGCGATGTTGAGTTTCGGTTACACGTTGTTGTTCAATCGTGTCCTGTCGGCTGTGGAGAGAGCCGGTCTCGATCCGATGCTGTCGAATCTGCATGCGATCGATGATCGGCGTGCATCTCTGGCGCTTGATCTCATGGAGGAGTTTCGCACGCTCGTCGTCGACTCGACGGTGCTTTCCCTTGTGAATCGGATCGAGATGGTTCCGGGTGATTTCCGGGTCGAGGATGGCAAGGGGGTTCGAATGTCGGAGGGGGCGATTGCCAGGTTTGTCAAGGGTATTCAGAGTCGGCTTTCAGATTCGGTAACTCATCCGGTGAATGGAAAATCGTATGCGTTAAAGGATTTGATTACCCAGCAGGCGTGGCAGTACAAATCGGTGGTGCTCGGGGAGGCGGCTGAATATAAGCCGGTAACTACGCGATGAGCAGCGGCATGTTTTATATTATTTGTTACGATACGCCATCTGATAAGCGGCGCCGGAAGTTGCACAAGATGTTGAAAAATTACGCTGTTACTGTCCAGAAAAGTGTCTTTGAAACATTTCTGGAAGGTCCCCGATTCGATGAGATGATGGGAAAGATTTCGAAGCTGATCGATGCGACTGTGGACAGTGTGCGTGTATACGGAATGACCCGGGAGGCTCAGCGTCAGATGAAGGTCATTGGAATGCCAGGTTTGCTGGAGGACCCTGATCACTTTGTCGTATCTGATCCGAAGGAGTCTTCAGATACCGTTGTCTCAGAATCACAGGATGAGGAGGATGAGCAGATAACCATGGCGTTATGACTCAGCCATGCGTCGTGATCAATACGTGGATATCTGATGGGATTGGTATAATACCAATTATATAATATTTACACGTAATTATCGGACACGGCACGCCGTGTCCCTGGCGATTGATTGCCTAATTATTACGCTATTACTTTTTGGGATTGGTATAATATAACCTGAACAGGAGAAAGGGTTGAGAGGAAAATTTACATGAAAACAATTTCTACGGGACGAGAGCTGATGGAGCTTTATCAAAATATTAATATGGGAAGAGAAGCGGGGGACTTCCTGAAGGCAAGATTTCGGGAGGCCGTGGCGGTTTGTCATCCGGGTTCTTCAATACAGGACGTTTCCCTTGATCAATATTATAGATTTGTTCTGTTGGAATTCGGCGACGATCCGGCCGATTTGGCGGAGATGGGCCTGGGAACCAGCGAAAGTAATCTTCGGAACTGGATTCCGGAAGTTGTGAGTTGGCATGAGCTGGACGGTCAACAGTATTGGGAAATAGTTATCCTGTTCAACAACCAGCTCGTTGTCACGATTCTCGCCCCTGTCTGCCTTTTCGTGAAATCTTTGCCGGTCGGTTCGGGGGAATGGCAGTTCATGCAGTATGTGGAAGATAAAGATCAGTTGCAGGGTATCTTCGGGCAGAAGCGAACGGCTTAGCCCGGAAATTTCACCAGTTCTCCGGCCATGAGTTCAAAAATAGTCGTGTCTGCTGCGTTGTCATGGAAGATGGTCTCATGCATGCAGACTTATAGTATTTCTCTGGGCCATTTTCTTTGTTCTCACCGTATATACAGCCTCTTGCCTTGTCTTGCCTCGTCCGGCTCACTGTTGAAATATTCGGGTTAGAGACGCGAATGGGATTCATGTCCGGTTTTTGTTCGGATGATTTTGAGCTTTGCTGGAAATATCAGGTCAGTATATCTGAAAGATTGATTCCGGACAAAAAGTGTGCAAGACTGGCCGCAGATTGTTAATGGGTTCTTTGACAAGCGAATCAGGGCACCGTGTAATTGAAGGTAAATGGCGTGGAGTGCTGCTCGCGTATCTAAAATAAATCAATAAGCTTGCATTGATCGGCTTTTAATTGATTTAGACCCCTTGCGAGCGTGAAGATGCACCCTCGGAAACGCAGTAGAATCGTTTTCACGCTCGCGCGCTGTTTTTTCAGAGTTAATGCCAGTTTGATATAGGTTGCACAAATCTCATTTTTTTGATAATATAAGAAAAGAGGGTTACGCTCGCAAACTACCTCTGAGATTAGCTCTGCATCGTGTCCTTTTTACGGGTACCTCAAACCTATAACCCCACCAAAACGGGGATTGCGACTGGGAGGAAACGAACGTTGTAATATTCTTAGTCATAATCTCAAACCTATAACCCCACCAAAACGGGGATTGCGACATGAATCAGCCAGAGATGTCATAGTTTCGAAAAGGGATTCTCAAACCTATAACCCCACCAAAACGGGGATTGCGACACCCGCTCAACTGTCGCACCGCTGATAACGGCAACTCCGCTCAAACCTATAACCCCACCAAAACGGGGATTGCGACCCAACGAATTTAGGTATTTTGCTAAACACGTTATTCATGAACTCAAACCTATAACCCCACCAAAACGGGGATTGCGACAACAGCCCGGAGAAGTAAAAAATCCCAGGTATGGTGACTCGCTAAAACCAAAAACCCCACAAAAACGGGGAACGCGACGATAAACCTTGGCGGTCAGCACGAG
>JADFYG010000179.1:1688-2231 GCA_015233155.1 Candidatus Rifleibacteriota bacterium | reverse complement strand
CGTGCCAGCTGCCCGATCCACATCTTTTACCTTCAGAGATTCCATAGAACCCCGCCTTGCTCCAGTGAAAGCGAGTAATGTAATGGCAGAACCGGCGACATGATCTTTAAAATGCTCGATTATTTTTTCAACATCGTCTTTTGTGTACCCGCCTATCGAATCGGGATTCTTGGGCGCTGTCTTCAATGTCGGCCAGCGTGCAACGGGCATGGATTTGAGATTTTCCTGTTCAACAAGCCAGATCAAAACAGCTTTTAATAATCGTAGTTCTTCTTGCATGGTCTTCGCCGAAGCTTTTCGCCATGAAAGATATTCCGAAACTATTGTGGAGTTAAGATCGTTGAGATATGAAATTTCCTTCTCTTGGAGAAACTTCTCGATGCCCACCCAAAGCTGCCGATATCTCAATTCTGCCTGCGGCTTAATAGTTCGAGCTTTGATCTCGATATATCTGTCAAAAGCTTTTCCGGGGATTATGGAAGCATCAATCAGTCCCGCCTTCACCTTGTCATGATGATCCTCAAACTGGCGAAGAAGTTTTTT
>JADFYG010000179.1:1077-1598 GCA_015233155.1 Candidatus Rifleibacteriota bacterium | reverse complement strand
CATCATATCGCTGTTTTATGCATGCCATAAGCTTCCTTTCGACAGTCCCCTAAACAGTCCCCTAAGATATCCAAAATATACCAAAATATCGAAAATACCACAAGAGAAAACCCTGATTTTAAGCCTATTCCACGATCTCGGAATATGTCGTTATGATTTCGACCCTCGTTTCCCGCTCTGAAAAAGACCCCTGAATCTGGCATCAGATCAGGGGTTTTGTGTTTTAGCGAAATGGGTGTCAGTAAAAGTGTCAGTAGTATTTTAGAAGATGGTTATTCATGAGGGTCTTGTTGAGGTTGCCCTGTGGAGTAAGCTCGCGCAATGGCTTGTGTCCACGATCCTCTGTCCTCACGATCCGGATCTGTGAAATGCGAAAAGTCCTCCCATGGCAACCCGAATGCAAAAGAACTGTGGGTGATTTTCGTTTGCAATTCCTTCCCCTTCAATAAACCATATCCCGTATGCGAACATTTTACTCGCTTGGATTACATGCAACCAGGAACTGACGACACGGCGGAATG
>JADFYG010000179.1:0-966 GCA_015233155.1 Candidatus Rifleibacteriota bacterium | reverse complement strand
GAGACATCGTTACTATTGACGATCTCCGACCGGGGTTTACCTGGAACTACGTGATCGCTCTTGTTATATGCTGGAGTTGCATCGGGGTCGGACTCAGCTACGTCGCACAAGTGTGGCGGCTTCATCATCCAACGCAAGTCATTCTGACAGATGTGGTCGAGGCAAACGTGGCGCTTAAGTTTCATTGCCTTGATCAGCATGTATAGAATGCAACTGAGCTGTAAACGAATGCCGAAAGCCGACGCTATTCGATGCAGACTCCAATCCCACGGCATATCACAACAAATTTTGCCACGCCATGTTGCCATAAGCCCTGTAATTGCCTTATGCCTGGCACCTTAACGCATACTGACTGACGTAAGCCGACTGCCTTAAGCATATCAGACTCGCTTAATCGCGTCCGGTAGCCATAGGCAATAGATGGATACGATTAGTTAAGCGAGTCCGGCGGCACGTATCGGCTATTGACGTCATTAAGCCACAGCAACCCACTTACAGGAAACCGATAGTCCGGGTCAGTTTGCTCAGGCATAGAACTATGTGCGATAAATTTTGGCGATATTACCTTGGGGTGTCGCAATTCCTGTTTTAATTAGAAAATCCAGAGACGCCTCTCTGTCAGCTGAAATGACTCTAATCACAGCCAGCATCTTTCGATGCAACTCCTCAGCCGACGTGTCGATCGATTTGGGGCGGGAGGCCCTCTTCCTTGTTTTGCGAATTCCGGCTTTCATGACCTGAATATAGCCAGCATGTCTATTGTTGGCAACTTCCTTTTTTGCATACGCGAATATGGCATCTGCACGATGTGATTGTGCCGAGCCAACGCTACACAATATAACACCATCTGCCCTCTTCGTCCATGCAGATCATCTTGACTGACGTATTCACCCACGAAGTTTATCGACTTGACCAGAGGACATTGTTGTCCTATTATGGTTCCGTGAAGATCAAGCAATTTTTGAA
>JADFYG010000178.1 GCA_015233155.1 Candidatus Rifleibacteriota bacterium | reverse complement strand
GCCGATTCTGAAAAATCTTGCAGTGCTGAGAAAAGAACTTGTCACGAAGCCATGTTTCGAGAGATTTGCCGCCATGATCGGAATTCTTAAGTAATTCTGCCAGCGTGTCATTGCTCCATTCGGATCCATAAGCATCCGACAGAAGATTCAAAAGTCTCTCAGATGCAGATGCTTCACCGCGAACTGGGGGGATGCAAGCTATGCCGTCATCATCAACATGAGACGCAAAAATTTTACATTTTTTCAACCATTCACGTTGATGATCATCAAGCTCTATGTTTTCGTCAAGTTCGGCAGGCCATTGATAACCAAGAAGGTGTGCCACACTAATCTGGAGGACTGTTTCATCCGTTCGAAATGTGATTGCAGTTTCAAGTCTCTTTTTTACTTCATCCCAGATCACGCTTCCGCATGGATGTCCATGAAATATCCATTGAGTTGGATCGTCGGAATAAGGCTTCGGAAGCCCATTCGGGAAATTACTAGTAGCGATTTTTTCCCAATGATCGAAATCAAAGGGAACTTTTGCAAGTGTCGAATAAACAATCTTTATTGATTTATCAATTCGACGAATATTCTCTCGGTATTCATTCGAACTACAATAAGCATAAATTGCAGGGAGTTCTGACACTTTTTTGGGAAGCAGTACCGCCGTCCCATCTAAGAAAGAATCGCCATTGTAGATAGCTGAAGCCAGTTCACCCATTTGTGAAATTGCAACTGCACTTTTTCCCCAAGCTTCCAGTCCGGTAATGACAATCGGTGCTTTTCCTCGAAGTTCATTTAGAGCCCCTTTTCCCTGTTCCCATCGTAGGATATTGCTTCGACCGCCAAAATTAGAAGTGCTTTTCATTGTTCCAATTTGGAATATCCATGTTGTTCCGCGTTCAACAACTTCCCAAAAATTACACGTGAATCGGGGTGTGTCTGTTGTCGAAAGACCATGAAGGGATGCAACATGAGTTGAAAGGAGCTTGCTTGAATCAAGTATTTCAAAAGCAACTACTGAATCAACATTGTTGAGTAATCTTTGTTGCTTGATCGCGATGGTTGGGTTTGCAGATAATCCATTTGCCTTCGCTACTGTATTCAAATGCGCACTAACATCAATGCCGATTACCGAATGATTTTCGCTGGGTGGGTGATGACAAATAGTAAACAGAGAGATGTTTACGACCTCACCACTAATACAATTAAATGCCCCCGCACCAAGCCTTGCGATTAACTCCCATTGATGGTTCAAAAGGAGCTTTTTGCGAATAGGCTTGTGTTGGACAAGAAAAAGCCAGTTTTGAGGCATCACAATTTGTACCGTGCCCCCATTCCCATTATCAACAAATTCAAGACAGCGTTCTAGGAAAACTGTAGCAAGATCATTTTTTGCTTCAGAAAAATACCTTTCAATATATTTTTTCAATTCCTCAGTTTGTTTTCGACGCAATAGATATGGGACATTGGTAATAACCCAGTGATATCGACCTGTTAACAAAGTTGCTGCTTTTGCTAATCCATGAGCTACCACGCCAATTTCAAGCTGTTCAGTATTCTTTTCTTGGCCAAGGGGTTGCTCAAGAGCCTTTAAAAGATCTCCCCACTTTACCAATTTTGAATAATCTGATTTTGCTGGGTTCAAGAGACTGCCTAAAACTGGGGCATCCTTGAACTCGTCATATAGCCAGCCAAGAGCTACGCTCAAGTATTGCCTCCCCAAACCTAATTGCTTCCATTCGTCCCTAGCCACACTAACTGACAACCCAGAGCAAGCAAGATTTAACGGCGGAAGAGAGCGATAACCTCCAGAATCCGGGTATTTCCACGCTGTGAGAGCGAGGGCAAAAGCGGCTAGCTCAACGCAGCGCTGATCAATTTCGAGACCGTGTATATTTTCTCGTAACACAGCGTCAACTGCGACCCTGGCGGATATTTTTTCAAGTTCCATTCTCATGGGAACCAACATCAGAAAAACTGCGATCAGAAAATGGCCAGATCCGCAACACGGATCGAGGCTCTTCAATTCCTTAAGAGTTTTAGGCCATGCATCGAATGTTCCGGCGGCAGAAACCCAGGTCTCATCATCCTTCTTTACGAAACGCAGATATTCAAGTGGAACTCCGGGAAGACGCGCCTTTTCTCGCAGTTCATCCTCATCTTTGGCAGTTCGCAAATCGGCGATCGAAAGGTAGCGGCCCGCCCACCACGCGCCAAGAGAATTATCGAGCAAAAATGAAACCATATACGGCTCAGTGAAAAGC
>JADFYG010000177.1 GCA_015233155.1 Candidatus Rifleibacteriota bacterium | reverse complement strand
TCGAATACGATGAAGTATCTCAGCAGATCCAGGAATCTGCGTTTTTCGAACACACCATTCAATATGACCTGTAGCTCTGGCATTGCTGTAGGGGCATCTGCGGCCCCTGTGATCGTTCGCCATGGCTTGAACCATTCTTTGCCCGCCCCGAGTGTTCCAATTCGTGCTTGGACCCCGTCAGAGATCACCAGGGCGATGTTTGTGGCGAACAGCGAAGGTATCTGTGCCTGATAGGTCTGGAGCTGCTGATGTGCGTTCCAGACAGTGGCGTTCTCATCGGCTGGGTTCTTCAGCTCGATAACTGACACCGGCAAACCATTAACGAACAGAACAATGTCAGGTCGGCGCGTATGTTGACCGTCTGACACAGTGAATTGATTTACTGCCAGCCAGTCATTATTTTCCGGATTGATGAAGTCGATAACACGCGCCTGGGCACCGGCTATGGAAGAATCACTTCGCCTATATTCTACGGTAACGCCGTCAACCATCATACGGTGCATGGCACGGTTACGCTCAACCAGGGACGGCGCATCAGTCCGAGTGATCTTACGGAATGCATCCTCGATTGCCTCCGATGGCAGATCTGGATTGAGATGCTCCAGTGCTTGTTTTAAGCGTTGTTCAAGAATAACATCGCGATAATTCGGGTCAGTGCGTTCTGCGTTGGGCGTATCTACGGCGATATCTGGACCGCTGAGAACAGAGTAGCCAAGCTCATCGAACCAGGTGAGGGCGGCTTCTTCGACAACGGATTCTGTGAATGTGGGCATATCAGATTGTCTCTGAGACGATGCGCTCGGCATCTTTTATGCGAAGTTCCCCGCTGAGAAGCTTAGGGAGCAGCGTGTCGCGGAGGGTAGCGAGGGTGCGAGACTGGTAGAGATTACTCTTGATCTGCACGTAGAGAGGAAAAACTATGAGAGTGAAATCTGCCATCAGTTTCTCTGGCGGAACCACGACTCGGATCGGTCGAAAGTTCTGTTTACTGATCTCGGCAAACGTCGTACCGGTCGCACGACTCTCAATTTCAGCCATATTCGCCTGACACCAGTTCAGCATAAAGAAGTTTGTTGCCCGCTTGTTACACTTGACGGCAATGAAGCCCTGATTGATCGCAACAGGCATGGCTGCGATGGCGAGATATCCGACTGGAGCACGCGATGAAAGCAGCAGAGTACCTTCAGGAAGTAGCCCCGAAGAGACCTTGGCTACTCCAGCGTCAGTGAGCTTACGGTCAGTGTTAAGCAGAAAGGGTGCTTGTAATGAGGATAAGTCCTTCGGTGTTGCCCAATGGTGTGTGCCGCCTTCCCAATACTTCGGTTCGGCAGTGCTTGGCGTCCCACCGCCAACACAAACGACGACTTCACCAACAGGCTCTACTGACCAACCCTGCGGAATGTGACCAAGGGCAGAATCCTGGAACGCCGCTGGAAAAAGGTCGGCAGTCGCCTTGTCCATACCAACGGGAGTCCGGCCGTCGAGCCTGGCGCGGACGGGGTCGAAATCCACGAACCAGCTCTGGAACAGCGCACGCGCCATACTTTCCAGAGTCGCGTTCATCTTACGGTTCAACTCGATCTTGTCGTCCAGCGTCCCGAGTATGCGTGCGATGGCTTTTTGCTCGGCGAGGGGTGGGACCACAAATGGCACAGCGCTCATAATTGACGTGTTGAGATTCGGCATTGTTGCTCCGATCGCATGACGAACAATCCACTCTCGTATACACGGATGACCAAGAAACATTGATGCAAAAAGTGGGTCAACGACTCCAGAACCGAGGCGAACCTTCAAGCATCCCGTGCCGCAAAACCAACCATCTTCACGTTCTCTGATAAGAGCTCGCTTTTCAACATCTCCCCGGCGACTATAAACAATGTCGCCGATTCTCAATCGATGTTGCGCTAATCGGTTAGCGTCAGCCTCGGTGATTCTTACGATGCCATCTTCAATAATCCGGTTTTCGCCTATGTTAGTCGGCATTACAGAGGGGATGCCTGTAGAAACGTAGTCTGATGCGTGCAATTGACTTCCAAAAGGACCTGTTTGAATATTGCCACCTCCACGACGGCAAACCTCTCCAAGCGTGGTAAACTCCCAATGATCGGGGATTTCACCATAGATAATATCAGGCATACCCCGGTCCTTTCAGGTTTGCAGTGAAAAGGCTACGCAGTGCGTAGCTTTTTCTGAATCGGGATCTTCGAGTTCGACCGTATCATTTCGCGTATTTTCATCAATGCATTCTCTACGCAATGCGTAGAATTTTCCCTCCACTGCGGCTACCAGCAGGTGAAGATGTTTGCTAATATTCATCCCGAGATCTCCCATTGTCCGCCCTTATCTGGACCGACACGGTGGAGATGGCCATCCGCCTGTAGTTTCTGAAGGTTACGTTCGATTGATCGCTCTG
>JADFYG010000176.1:2089-2579 GCA_015233155.1 Candidatus Rifleibacteriota bacterium | reverse complement strand
AACTGCCAGACAGTAGATAAGTTTTTCATGAAGCGAAAGAATAAAAAACCGCCCCGGTCTTTCGACCGGGGCGATTTTTATATTCTCAAGAGCGATTACTTCGTGGTCAGATCCCTCATTATCGATGAAGCTTCTTCTACGATAGATTTTGGCAAATCACCTTCTGCGTGCATACGGAAGTTCAGCTGATCAGCGACAAACTTGTTCATCTCTACATCCTTGGATTCCTGCACGAATGATCGAAATACTGAGATGTCACCGCAGGCAACCGAGTTCACGACAGTCGCAGCGGTCTGCTTCTTGTAGAAATCCTGAACCATTTGTGGCCAAATGTTCGATTTACAGAAATTCAGCTGTGTGTATTCCGATTCGAACGATCCATAAATTGCGGGGAAGTAGATCGACATGCCCTTGCCATTACTAATCGTTGGATCAATGTTACCGAATTCGATGATAGCATTCTTATCAGCCGCGATGACCTTATCAATTG
>JADFYG010000176.1:1636-2055 GCA_015233155.1 Candidatus Rifleibacteriota bacterium | reverse complement strand
CTGGTCTTCAGGAGATTCATAAAGTGAATGAGATCAATGTTCTCGGGATATGCGAACTTCTGGACTTTTGAGAGGGCATCAGCGAATTCCACCTGGAACTTGCCAACCATCGCAGCTTTCGCAAAGCCATTTACGGCATCACACAGATCTCCATAGGCGGCAACCTTCATAGTTGATTGCGTGCAGGCTTCGTAACCCTGGCTGCCGTGATTGTAGGATGCAATGTAGGCTTTGGTCCATGCTTTTGCGAAATCCTCGACGGCCAAAGTTTTCGTCGACAGTGCGTTCAACACATCATCATACGGAGTTCCCTTGCCTGGCTCTGTTTCTTCAGAACCGACAATATAATCAATGTATCCCTGCGCTTCGTATCCGACTTCAACCATCTGCATCAGACATGCGTCGTAGCACATGATGTC
>JADFYG010000176.1:0-1571 GCA_015233155.1 Candidatus Rifleibacteriota bacterium | reverse complement strand
TGCCAGTCGAATCATCATAGGAGATGCCGCGCGTGATGATCGAATCGTGTTTTTTCCAACCGGAGCCATGGTTCCAGATAACGATAGCATAATGCTTCGCCGGGAAATTCGTCACAATGAACTGGGTGAAATTTATCAACTGATGATAATCGCCCATGTCGACCTTGCCCGGATCCTTGAATTTTCCGACATTGCCCTTCGTGATGTAGTTATATGAGCGTGAACCATCCTCACGTCCGGTTAACGTCACGACGTTGAGCCAATCATTCGATCCGACTTTCGACATCTCGTTCATGTCTTCAACACCGAACGGATCCAAATTATTGTCAGCATTCAAAAAAACAGCAAACGTCCAGTCTTTTTCATTCATTGGCAACGGAAGATTCATCGGGGGAGCAGGCGTGGGAGTGGGTGTGGGATGGGGAGGATGATAGCTGGTCCCGTTTGCCCCGCTGGGCGTCGCGGCAAATGTCGGAACAGTCAGAACCGCGAGTGCTAGAACCAGAATATACAGTACTCGTTTCATGAAGCCCTCCTGTTAATCTTGTTGATCCGCTAGGCGGATACGCTTATAGAGCAAAACTTTTGAAAATCATTGACTACGTAATTTTGATTTTACTTATTTTACAGAGTACCCACAAGTGGGATTCAGGGTAATTTAATTCCTTGTAGGGAAATAGCTTGAACAGCACGGGTCGCACAATATCGCCGCCTGTTTTTGGCATCGGCAGGAATACTTAGGAGTCGCGCACGAATTACTTGAGCAAACAACGTCGAAAAAAGCAGTATCAATATTAAGAATTCTTTGCAAAATTGTTCAGGTTATTGTTGCGGGGCTCCTTAAATTTACCCGGGCTGGTATGAGACGCTAATTGTCGTTTTTTTGCGTCAGGGAAAAATGTGGATAAAGCCTATGAAATTCAATGCAATTAGAGGCAAGGTCATGCATGATCCGAGAAAAAGCAGTGCGACCCATTCTTCCAGAACCATAAGCGGATCCATCCGAATTTCATCTTTAGGAAGGATTGCGCGTCGCGCCTCATAAGGTAACATTGCACGCCAGAATGTGCGGCCCGTCATGCTCCAGAACAGTGCTTGAGCGAGGACCAGTCCGGTGATAGACAATACGACGACCCACGTATATCCAAGATGTTCGATGGTTCCCATAATGTATGACACCTCTTATACCACTCACACAATGTTCATGCGTATTTACAGGCGACCACCAGGGTCATCTATACGCGAACATTATGAGCGCATTTATTAAGAATGGTATTATAAAACATCGGCGGTGCACGGAAAAAAATGAAGAAATCTCACCGTATCACTCAAAATGGAGCAAGAGGATATCGATTGAATCGGAACCGGGCTATCGGGTCTACATCGGCCGCGATGGTGAGGAGCCACTCAAAATAGACTCCAAAAGCAAAACAGGTTTCCGAGTTATTTATCTCGGCCTCCTGCGCTACAAGCGCTAAGTGGCGCTGCCGGGGTTCGAACCCGGGCCCTCTTGAATGCCATTCAAGCGCGCTCCCAAACTGCGCCACACCCCCATGTTCAACGCCTTTATG
>JADFYG010000175.1:987-2708 GCA_015233155.1 Candidatus Rifleibacteriota bacterium | reverse complement strand
AAACGAGCGGGATGTCCGTTATCTGCTCATCGCGTATGTCGTTTTGAAAGCCTCGTTGCCAAAATCCGATCTTCACCGGCTTCGGCTGTTGATTCAGGAGCTGGAGCCGCTCATGACATGGCAGGTATGGCTTCAATTTCGAGAGTGATATCTGATCTGCAAAGCACAGCGGATAGAACGGATCTCGATATTGGTTTCAAACTGCCGGCCGAGGGGCAGGCGGAGGAATTTAACCCGCAGAGTCTGTTAGCAAGATTCCATGGAAAAATGGACTCGCTCCTTCGATATCGGGAAACGTGGCGCGGGTATTGCTGGCCGGTAAAAAGCATCAACGATTTCAAGCTGGCGCCATTTCACCTTCTTGCTACTGAAGGCCAGGTCTTCGCTGATCAGGACCATGAATGGCACATGAATACAATAAAAGAAATCTGCCTTCACGACGAGGACATTCTACTTGCGACCAGGTTCCGGGTCGTGGAAACGATGGATGAGACGAGCATTAAATCGGGGTGTTCGTGGTGGGAAGATATGACCAATACCGGAAAAGAAGGAATGGTTGTGAAACCATTTACTTTCATCGCGGACGGCAAGACCGGGTTGATTCAGCCCGCTATAAAAGTGCGTGGCAAGGAATACCTTCGAATCATATACGGGCCTGAATATGACGCCCCAGAGAATCTATCAAGGCTGCGTTCCAGGGCAGTAGCCGGAAAGAGGTCGCTTGCGTTACGTGAGTTTGCTCTCGGGATTGAGAGTTTGGAGCGATTTATACGAAAAGAACCACTTCGAAAGGTCCACGAGTGCGTCTTTGGAGTCCTTGCACTGGAAAGTGAGCCAATCGACCCCAGACTTTAATGCTACGCAATATCTGAACTTGTGCGAACAATCTACAGTAAACGAGGTCCACAAATAGAAAATCCTCGAACATTTACATACAACGTTCGAGAATTCGCACAGTGGAGGTGGTCCACAGAGGGGTAAATCCTCGCTATGAAAAGTAATATGGGGTATCACCGTTGCTATTGTCCAGTTTCTTCTGGCCACTTCTGATTTCACTTTTGATATTTGCCCGGTTTTAACTGACACTTCTGACATTGCCCATGAATCGAAAAAGACACCAGATTGAAATATAGAAATATTTTCTATATACTATTTTTATGACGACCAAGCAGCGTTTTCGCAATGGAAGGTATCGACTCGAAATCCGTGAGAAGGATCATCTTCCATCTCACGCACATCTTTCCGGCGGCGGATTGGATATTGTCATCGACCTGGAAACCATGAATGTAACCGAAGGAGTATGGCCAGCCTCTTTGAAACAGGAGGTAATGGAATGGGTTGTAAAACACCAGAAAGAACTAATAGAGGAGTGGAAAAAATGGCGTCCATGAAAAGACCCCGTCTGAAATATGTGAAAGCACTTACTGGGTTTAGACTGGAATTGATCTTCATCAACGAGGAAGCGTTCACTGTCTCTCTTGAATCGGACGTAAGATCACTTCCTGGCCTCGCACCGCTTCGCTTCGGTAGTGCCTGGCTGGATGTTAAAATTTCTGATGGGGGTTGGTCCGTGGAATGGCCGGCGCACGACATACAGATCGGTGCAGACACTTTATGGATGGATGCTCAGTCGCAACATGCTCCCGATCCGGCAACCCGCGAATTCATCTCCTGGCGTTCACGCAATGGGCTCTCCCTCTCAACGGCGGCGGCGGCATTGG
>JADFYG010000175.1:0-977 GCA_015233155.1 Candidatus Rifleibacteriota bacterium | reverse complement strand
CCCCGCGAACTATCAGTGCCTATAGTACAGGTGCACGTCCCATTCCGCGCTTCATCCTTCTCGCTTGCAAAGGCTGGGAAACCGAAAACCGAGAACGCGCAGCCTGAACTTCATTGACAATAGATTCTTATATTGAACTTACCGGCTCAATTTCCAGAAGCTCAGATCACAAACACAAAACCCGCACTTGATCGGCTTATCATTGCCGGACGTGGGTTTGATTGACTGGTCCACATCGGGGTGAATCCTCGTGATGAAAACTCATACGAGATATCACTTTCGATCTTTACCAGTGTTATTACTTTTTGCTTTTGAAAATCTCTTCTAATCGTTTTGCCATTATTTCTTTACGCGACATTACAAAATCAAGAAATTCGTTAAAATCAAGACAACAGTTTGGTATCATATGACGAGTTTTGAATTTAGCATCCCGAGTTTTTATCCAGTCATTAAAATCAGCAGCATTCTTACTTTTGTTTTCAGTTTCTGGTAGTAACTCAAGGTTGACCAATGTATTGAAATACCTCTGGAACTCATTAATCTTCTCTTCTGCATATTTTCGCTTCCTGAGCTTGGCCACAGAAAACTCACTCTTGGGAAAAATGTGATCTTCATTGTAACGAATGTCTTTCCAATCCCGATCCGGATAAAGGAGAGAGAGAACAAGAAAACTATAGCGCGTTCGATAATTATACCCCAGCATTTGATCAATCTCTGTTGAAGAAAATCCGTCATCAATACCCATTTTTATGTTGATCTCTGCATAAGGGAAATCGCTCGATATGAATTTTTTCAGTATATCCCTGGTATCCTTTAATTTATTATCAGTTGCTGAGCCAAAAGCATTCTTTAATAAGAGGGACTTGCAAAATTAGGTGACTTTTAAAATTATTGTGAAAATAATGGTACCAAATTTCCTTGGAAACTGGCACAATGGTCACTCAATAAAACCCGCTAGAATCCTAAGGAGTAACCAT
>JADFYG010000174.1 GCA_015233155.1 Candidatus Rifleibacteriota bacterium | reverse complement strand
CAAGGTTTTAATGTAATCGTCGGGCGGGCGGAAGCATTGCCTTTGACTTCCGGCAGTGTCGACATAGTCGTCAGCCGCAACTCATTTCACATGTGGGACCCCGTCATTCGGGGTATTCAGGACATCTTTCGCGTTCTTAAATCCGGCGGCACCGTTTTTTTAGGTCGTGGATTTGGCCCCGATCTCGATGATAATGTTCGTGAAAGCGTAAAGAAACGTCGCAAGGAATACTATAATCGGTTCGTGGTTGATCATCTGAATACTGAAGAACCGGATTCTCCGGATCCCGGGGCGATGGAAGCAATGTTTCGGGAGACAGGGTTTTCCATAGTGCGCCTGATTCCGGACCACAATTCTTACTGGATTATGGCAAAAAAATAATCTACCAGCATTGTGCCTTGAAATAAACATTTTCACCGCTACAAAAATCGCATTGTTTATGCATTTCGCAGCGTTGAAGATAGGTTTCACCACATGAAGGACAAACTACGGCGGGAAGCATTGGCGGTTTCCCGTGGTTGATGACAAATACTTTCTGTGAATCCAGGATTGATCGGCCGACAATCCTGAATTCCTCGATGATTTTAATGCAGGAAAGCTCTCTGGCCGAGCCCCCCTTTTCTACGTCAGCATCACGAGTGCGATGAAAAAAGTTGTACATTTCAGGAGTCTTTCCGGCATCTATTTTGGCCGGATCAGCCCAGACTCTGACGCCGCGGCCGTCTTCACGATCGAACAGGGTCAGTGCATATCTCCCGAGCGCTGGCATAACGCGCAAATACCGGTTACCGACAGTACAACCCGTCATGATTTGAATGACGTCGGAAAGACAAGCCTGCGTTTCGGCGATTGCATTCAGCTTTCCTTTAACCGGACCAAGCACGTCGCGAGCGAGATCAACCATTGCAACGCCAATGTAGATTCCAGGGGCACGCTTCGTATGAAACGAAAAAACGCGCTCAGCTAAGGCTTCGAATTCTTCTTTTGAAAGCATTCGCTCTCTCCGATGTTTTTACTTGGAGTTCTTGCGAAGATTCTCCGTCATTTTTTTGAAAGAAGTTTCTGCTGCGAGATATCGGGACTGCACTTTTACAGTAAGAGATGCACCTTCCATCTTATACATTTGTGTCAACTGGCTGATCTCGAATTCAAGATCTTTTGTCAGGCTTACGGAGTCGGTTGCGACAATTTTCTGGAATGAGGAAAAATCTGTGACCAGCTCTTTCAGATTTTCTGAAAACTTGCTTCCATCGCTGGTTTCACGAGCTTCCGAGAATTTAACAAAGTGATAGAAAATGCGAATAAGTACTCTTTGCTGCTCACTCATCGGCATTGCATCCAGCAGTTTGAAGATACGTTCAGAGAGCGACAGAATATCTGAGTGAATATTTTCATTTTTACCCGCACGTAAATCACTCTCTATACGCCCGATGAAATCGGCTATCGATTTTATCTTTTTACTCCAATCGGTATCGCCTTTGCCCCATTCGGGCGGGGTTTGACTGAAACGATTGTCGAATTCCACCCATGTTTTCATCAATTGCTTCATGTTCTGAGCTGCCAAATCAGGAGTAGGCAATGCCTGACCGACAGAACGTGTCTCTGATGCCAGTTTTATGATCATCTGGGAAAAAGCGTCGTTCGGATTTTCGCCGGTGATTAGTGAAACCAGATTGACATCGCAAGCACTGATCGGAGCGGCAAAAAGAAGGATCGCAAAAAGAAAAGCCATACTGAAAAAACGTACATTTTGCATTACAGAACTCCCTCAGATCGAAAATGGGATCATTAGTTATTTTTCTATTATACTCCCATTTGCAGTCGTACAAAACCAGAAACAGTTTTTATCCAGGGTCGTTTAATTCTCCACCCGCGAATGGCTTGCATTGCATGATTTCAACAAATGGCTGGACCGCCGGGCCAGCCGAGAAGCTTGTGGTAGGGCTGGACCGCCGGGCCAGCCGAGAAGCTTGTGGTAGGGCTGGACCGCCGGGCCCGCCGTGAAGCTTGTGGTAGGGCTGGACCGCCGGGCCAGCCGAGAAGCTTGTGGTAGGGCTGGACCGCCGGGCCCGCCGTGAAGCTTGTGGTAGGGCTGGACCGCCGGGCCAGCCGAGAAAGCTCGTGGCAAAAGACGCGGCGCGCCCGGCGGTCGCGGCCCTACCCAGGAGAATTAAATGATCCAGGTTTGCATCAGTAAAACTAAAAATCTTTCGGATTGCGACCGTGGCAACCATCACATTGAGTTTTCTCATGACATTTGTTGCAGGTCTTGTGAAGATCTTCCTTGGGAAGGTTTTCAAAGGGATGCACTAGTTTTTGCTTCGAATGGCAGGAATTACAGCGTTCCTTTTGGTGGCACGTATTGCAGTCTGTCGAATACATTGTGGCATGCCGTTTATGAGTGAATGGAACCTCATCCTTCTCGGAAAAATTCGTTTTCATGATTATAAGTTCCTGTAATTCAGCGTGTTTGTAATGCGGGGTCGTCGAGAAAGTTTTTGCATCGCCATGCAATTTTCCGCCCTCTTTTTTCTCATGGCAGAATTCGCAGGCTGTCTGAGAATCCCAGCTCGTGTGGCAACCAAGACATTGCCGGTGATATGCTCCTTTTAAACCTGGCTGAGAGAGATTTTCATGAATGATTTCTTTTGGATGGCAGGTTTTACAGGCATGCGGCGTCATTTTCTCTGTTTTGGAAAAATGATGGCACGTCTGACAACTTGCTCCCAT
>JADFYG010000173.1 GCA_015233155.1 Candidatus Rifleibacteriota bacterium | reverse complement strand
AACTCAACTTTGTGCAGAATTATACAGCTTCTTTCACGACGGCATTCGGTGAATGCGATCATTCCGCAACTCCTGTTGAAGTGTGATATGCCTGTCGCTCATGGGTGGGTGTTGTTGGAAAAGCCAGCAACAGCTTACGTTCTCGCACCAATTTTGTGAGGTATTGCTCTCGCAACGTCTCAGGTTTACGATCGACAAGACCTGCAAGAGAACGCAGGGTAATGAAATGTTGTGAACAAAGCCGCAATAAGATAGTTATAAGGGTCTTCCGTTCCACTCTGGCTTTCGTTCGAGTCTCGATGGCCATGCCTTCAAGACGGCTGCGAAGGGCAGGCGACAATGCATTCAAGTCGTCTATAACTGGCGCCGCGAGTCGGTGGGCAAGTAAACAACCGTCTGCATCCCTCTTTTCGTCTAAATTCGGGGAGCTCGAATCTAAATTCGGGGAGCTCAATTCCAAATTCGGGGAGCTGCTCCCTGTATTTCGGGAAGGTAGGCCAAAAACGTCTTCAGGTGTCGGAATTGCATCCCCGGGCAGATAATAAATTGCACCACGGCCGCCTGATGACTCCAGCATCCTGTTCTGTGTCAGGTGTTGAAGTGCTCGGGAAAGATCAACCGGGTGCTCGGTCGTTAATACTTTTAGACGAGCATGGTTTACCGTTCCCTCTTCAGCAGCAAGTGCCAAAGCAACTCTTTCGGTATGGGATAAAGTATCGAAAAGCTCACCGAACCTCGCCTTCAACCCCGCAATTACGTTCTCCGGGAACAGATCTATCATGCGCAACTCAAGGAGCGTCTGGTTATACGGTACCGGCGTGTCGTAGAGTTTGGGCGGGTTCCAATGTTGAGATCGCCATCCATGGAGAATTTTCGGAACACCGGTTCCTGCCTGCTCACCTACCCCCACGAAGCGAAACATTTTGTGAAGAGTTCGATTCCGACAGTCCGGTTCACCGCCCATGAGTGCCATTTCCACAGGAATACGCATAAGACCCGGATTGCGAAACCCGAACATATCAGGGCGTTTCACAACCAGGATTGAAGCCCGATCAGAATAATCGGCGTGAACGATCACATTGGCCAAAGCCTCTCGGAGCGCTTCATGCACGGGGGTCTCGTCTCTTCGTTCGCCCTTCTCAAGTCGGAACGGCACCTTCAGGTCAGCCGTCAACTTGAGATACACCTTGCGATAAAAGTCATACAGATTGCCAGACCATTTACCGTCCAACGTCAATCGATCTATCCATCGAGTTTCTGTCTTTGCCTCCGGCCGCTCCTGGTAGTCGAGCATATAATTGGGAAGCTCTTCCTGGATGGACACCATCTGTCCGAACATCAACACCCCTGCCAGTGTCAGGCCACCTTCGCCTGTTTCACGGTCGAGTCGCCAACCTCCGATCTGCCGGAGAAATTCACGATCATCCGCTGTATTCCATGGGTGGCTCGGTTCACGATTGGTAAAAACTTGTCTATACGCCCGTAAAGTGCCCATATCAAGATCTGGAAGGTCATAACCAACAAGAACCCTGGAATCCCGACTGTCCTCAATCTGATCAGCCAGCATTCGCTTCACCTCATCATCGGGAAGCACTCGATCACCGTCGTTCAGGCGGCGAAAGGTATGTCCGGACATTGGATTTGTAGTCAGATACACAGGGCGCTGCTTACGAGTGGCGCGGGGAATCTGAATCACGAGAATCGTTTTTCCCTCTAACACTCTTTCCTGCACGGACGTGTCTGTGAGTAGATTCACACTGACTTTGAGCGGATTGTTCAGGCCGTCGAACAACTCTCGGCGAACTCTTGCAGAGTTGACGATTCCTTCTACGGAAAATCGGCCCTGCTTTTCTCTAATGCCGAGGAGGACCACTCCGCCCTGAGTATTTGCAAAGGCGCTGTATGTTGACCAAAATGTCTCCGGTAAAACACCATCGCCGTCTCGACCTGCTGCCAGCTTGCACTCCAGATCCACTGACTCCTGAAGGAGTTCAAGATCGGCTATTGTTTGAAATTCGATCATTGTATTGTTCTCAAGGTATCACAATGCTTTCGAGACGAGGCAGTCGGCGGGTTTTCCAGCCCCGATCGGCAGCCTCTCTAATGTAGTAGCTGCACGTACTCGGGTTCTCCACACGCATGAGCACCTGCCAATAAGCATCAACCATGATAACGTTAGTCGCCGCGCAGGCTTTGCTACGGGCTTGTCGGTGAATCGTTCGCACATCTACAATGAATGTGGCCGACGGTTCTGCAACAACCGGAGGGGTGGGAAGTGGTGGCTGGTCTGTTTTTTTAGACGCCATACCCCAGTCCCTTCAAATTCGCTTTAATAGCCCTTTCCGGCTTCGCCGACTCAGCAAACTGTGCATTTAACTCGCCTACCAAGCGTGTCATATTGTCCCTTTCAGTCGGATGAGATCGCATTATTATATGTTGTATCATATCACGCCAGCTTTTGTTCAGAACTCGAATCATCATAAACGAAGACGCGAATGATTTCCCAACAGAGTGAGAAAAAGTTCGCTTATTGACTGGAATGTTGCATCTTCAGGTCAGCGCAGACCAGTCTGACCTGCCGCCAGTCACGAAAAACTTTGTGAACACCTGAAGACCTCGAAAATCGCCTTCTTTTCAGCATCCATAGCAGCTTTGATGCCGATCACACATTTCCCGGAATCGATGACAAAAACATCCGGAAGTGAAACAATCTTTTTCTAAAAGCAGCCATGGGAAAGGTTTTGAAGGGGTGTTCACACATCTTAGTATTTAATGAAGTAAAGCCATTATATAAGCTTTAATGCCAAAGTTCGTATGTCGCTACTTTGCCTCTGTATACCATCTCGTATACCATAGTTATTATTTTCTCGTAAAACCTGCTTCATCAGCGG
>JADFYG010000172.1 GCA_015233155.1 Candidatus Rifleibacteriota bacterium | reverse complement strand
CGACTGGGAAGTTTCCCTCGAAAAAATATTCAAGAATCCCGGGGAGGATCGATCGATGATTCTCGGTATTCGTCCCGAGCATATTCTGATCGATGATAAGGGCAAGGGTGAGCCATCGCTGATGATACCCTGCAAGGTTGAGCTGACCGAACCAATGGGAGCGGAAACCTATTTGTACCTGATCGCCAACGGGCATATTCTTGTCGCCCGCGTTGATCCGTCGGTTCGGGTAGAAGTCGATCAAAGCGTTACCGCGCATATTCCACTTGCAAAATTTCATCTTTTCCGGGAAAGCGACACCGCACGCGTTTCACGCCTGGATGAAAAATGATTCAGCATACCGGGCGTAGGGGCGGGGTTTAAACCCCGCCCTTACAATGTATCTTTATTTAAGTCCAGAATGACAACGAGGAAACGAGTGTTCCAGGAACTTTATTCCTCTTTGCGGACCGGCGGGTTGCTCGTTTTATTTACAGTAGCATTTGCCACAATTCTTGTCATTGCCGGCTGTGGAGTCTCGGCAAGTAAAAGTGGTGGAACCACACAGGAAGTAAAGCTTCTATTCTGGCACACACTGGGCGCAGCGGAAGCCGAAGCTTTGTCACCGATGCTGCAGGAGTTTGCGGCGAAAAACCCTGGTATAAAGGTCGTTGTTGAAGCAATTCCATTTGAGAATGCCCGGGTTAAGTTCGAGCAAGCTGTCAAAGCCGGGTTAGCTCCGGATATTTTCCGATCAGATCGTTATTGGATCTCGAAATTCGCAGATGCAGGCTATCTCGAACAACTGGACGAAGCAATTTCCCAAAATGACATCGCCGATCTCCTTCCAATCACACGATCTTCCGTAACCTTCCATGGCAAGATATGGGGACTCCCGCATACTGTGGACTGCCTTGCGCTTCTATACAATAAAGCCCATTTCAAGGAGAAAGATGTCACACCGCCTGACGATTTCGACTCATTTACCCAGGTAGCCAGGAAACTCACGGCCCCTGAAAAAGGTCGCTATGGCTTCTTCATGAGTCCCGACGGATGGTGGTTCGAACCTTTCCTTTATGGTTTTGGCGGTCGTTATTTCGACGCTTCAGGAACTCTCGCTTTTCGAAGCGAGCAAACCCTTAAAGCAACGCATTTTTTAGTTGATCTGAAAGAAAATCTGAAAGTTATTCCCCCAGTAAATTTCAGATCAGGAGCCTACAAGATGATGATGCAGAGTTTCAAAGGGGGACAGGTAAGCATGATCTTCAACGGTACCTGGGCTATACGGGATATCATCACTGGTTCCGCCTTCAAAGATGATTCGGGAAATCTCGGAGTTGCATTGATACCACGCGGTCCGGTGGGTCGATTTTCTCCCATTGGTTGCCAGTCGCTTGTCATTCCCAAAGGGGGTCATCATTTCAAGGAGGCCGTTCGGTTCATCAGTTTCATGTGTTCATCAGAAATGGAGTCAGCATTCGTTAAGCACAATTTCGATATTCCCACGCGCAAATCCTTGTTGAAAGATCCGGAAATACAGAATGATCCATTTCTGAAACCATTTATTGAACAAATTCAAAACGCTGAAATCACTGAAAACTCACCAGAAAGCTACCGACTCTATGCTCCTCTCGAAGATTTTCTCCAAAAAGTCCTGAATGGTGATGTTATCCCTGAAGATGCTATAAAGGACTTTGAAAACGCCTGGAAAAACAAACCATGACATCCATGTCCCCACTAGACTTTGCTCTGGTATTGCACGCGCATCAGCCATGTTCAAATCATGAATCTGTCATATCGGAAGTGATATCCCTGGCCTATCGGCCAGTTCTGATGAAGCTGTTTGTCACTCCGGAATTAAGGCTTACTCTGCACCTCTCCGGAAGTCTTATAGACGCTTTATTACAAATCGACCCGCCTCTGATCGAACTGATTCGTCAGATGGTCGAGCGACGTCAAATAGAGCTTCTCGGCGGGGCATATCATGAAGCCCTTCTGCCACTGATTCCGTCAGTTGACAGACGCGAACAATTGAAAACCCTTGCAGAGCACATTCGATCGACGTTCAACGTGTTTCCGCGAGGAGCATGGCTTGCTGAGCGTCTTTGGCAGCCGTCCCTGCCTGCTGATCTTCACGCCGCTGGCGTCGAATTCACGGTTATCGATGAATCCGGTTTTTTGCGGATCGGTTTTGCCGAAGAAGAGCTGACTCATCCTTTTTTGACCGAAGACGAAGGGAAGCGTGTTATCCTGATACCAGCATCACGCGCGGGTCCGTATTTGTTGCCCTTCGCTGACGTCTCCAGCATTCGCAACGCAATCGTCGAACGGGCGCGACGCTTCCCTGGTACACTCTGGACCTTCGCAGATGACCTTGAAAAATTTGGCGCCTGGCCTGGCACGGCTGCGCGTGTTCATGACGGCGGATGGTTGAACGATTTCTTTGAGCTGCTGACAGACACGTCTATGCCCGTTCGCACAGTCACATTGAGTGAAGCTCTGTTCCTTCATCCGGCAAAGGGTCCTGCATACCTTCCGACAACCTCCTACCCGGACTTTCTTCGCGCAGCGCT
This sequence comes from Candidatus Rifleibacteriota bacterium, assembly GCA_015233155.1. GTDB lineage: Bacteria > Muiribacteriota > Ozemobacteria > Ozemobacterales > Ozemobacteraceae > JADFYG01. The sequence goes on along the minus strand of JADFYG010000172.1, from coordinate 478 downwards.
TCCGCCCAATCGGCGACACGAAAAGGATCTCACAGGGCACGTCGGCAATTTCATGGTACGATACCCCGAGGTGAATTTACTGCACAAGCGCATGCAGGCTGCAAGCGCCGCTGTTCATTCTCTTCCTAAACCACCGCGGTCCATTCTGGATCTGGTCTGGCAATCCCAGACGTCCTGTGCCTACTGGCACAGCTGGTTTGGTGGAGCTTACTTCCCCCATCAGCGCCTCGCTGCCCGTGCCGCTGCGTCACTTGCCGAAACTCAGGCTCTATCGCGAAAAGGCGATTCTCTTATTCGCAGCGATCTTATAGACTACGACATGTGCGGGGAAGACGAGGCTCTTATTACTTGCCCCCACGAGTGGCTTTTGGTTAAACCGCGTGGAGGAATTGCCATAGCCTGGGAAGACCGCGCGACCGGTTTCGATCGTCTTGGCTGCATGCAAATGCAGGAAGAAGAAGGCATTCCGATCCCGCAT
>JADFYG010000171.1 GCA_015233155.1 Candidatus Rifleibacteriota bacterium | reverse complement strand
AAGGGAAGGAGGGCAAGCATGAAAGCGATAGGATATATAAGGGTAAGCACAACAGGACAGGTAAACGAGGGAGTTAGTCTTGATAACCAAAGGGCTAAGATACGGGCATATTGTGAATTAAAGGACATAGAGCTTGTAGGGATAATAGAGGACGCAGGTCTATCTGGTGCTAAATCAACCCGTGAGGGCTACCAGAGGGTCTTAAGCATGTGTGGTAATGGTGAGGTAGGGTCTGTTATCGTGTACTCAATATCAAGGTTCACACGGTCAACTAAAGACCTTTTAGAGTTTGTGGACACCTACGTTATAAAGAAAGGCATAGCACTACATTCTTTATCGGAAAACTTAGACACAAGCACCCCTACCGGCAGGTTCATGTTAAAGGTCATGGGGGCCATGAACGAGTTAGAACGTGAGCAAATAGGGGAACGCACAAAGTCTGCTTTACAGTACAAGATAAGCAGGAACGAAAGGGCCGGACAGATACCTTACGGGTGGACGCTATCAGAGGATGGTAAGACGCTGATTGAAAACCAAAGAGAGCAGGAGGCCATTAAGCGGATTGTGGCGTTAAAGGAAAAGGGGTACACGCTGAGGGCTATTTGCGTTGAGATTACAAAGGAAGGGTACAAGCCACAAGGTAAAATGTGGCACCCTCAAAGCATATCCAACATTTTACGGAGGGCAGCGTAATGAAGAAAAAGGCAAAGTCTGTCAAGCACCGACCAGTGCTTGACAAGAAACCAAAACGAAACATAGCCGACGAACCAGAAATGAAAGAGCTAAAGGCCATTCTAAGCGGTATGAGCACAGAAGAAGTGCAAAGAACATTTGAACACTTAGAAGGACAGGACGGACAGGCTTTAGAGCCGGTTCCTGAGAGTCGATAAAGCACAAGGTCACAGGGGGGAATGAGAGGGGTGATACTGTAGTTTCTCTCAAAAAAGAGTAAAACCCTCTGGTGGTAAACCTCCCTTTTGGTATTCGCATAACACGAATACCTTTTAACAGACCGTCATAGCGTGGTACAATAAAAGTAGAGGGGCGCGTCTGGGACGTATAATCAGGGGTATCCTGTGAAGGTGCCATCTTGGTTCCCCCTCTGGTCTTTATCTGTCTTTTGACAGGCTCGCCGGTGGGTGGTACAATAGAATCAAAGGGGGGCGTTTCGGACGTATGAGCAGGGGTAGTCTGAGAAGACTCCACGGAGCTCCTCCCCTCACTTCAATACCTCCACACACATAAGCGCCTACAATGCCCTACAATCGACTCACGGCGTTACCTCATACCCTTTGACACCCGTTAGGCCGCTGTAGGCCACTACAGAAAGCCGGTAGCTACTATCATGGTCTTGTGGTGGAGGTATCATCTGTTATCTGAGTATTCGTTATGAATACATCACCGAGGAGAGGGAGTAACATGGCTACAGTACAGGCTATCATTAGCGCAATCAAAATACCGGAAAGCAGATTCCGTAAAGACATGGGTGACATTGAAGCTCTTGCAAAAAGCATCGAAGAAGAAGGGCTTTTACAGCCTATCGGTATCAATCGGCGCAATGAGCTTGTTTTTGGCGAGAGGCGCCTAAAGGCCGTACAAATGCTCGGATGGGATACTGTCGAAGTCAAGATTGTCAATGTCTCATCTATCCTAATGGGTGAGTACACTGAAAACGAAATGCGGAAAGACTTTACACCAACAGAACGATACGCCATCAAGGCCGCTATTGAAAAGGAAATCGGAAATCGCGCCGGAAGGCCACGTCAAGAATGTGAATTACCAAAGGGCATAGAAACCCGCGAAATAGCAGCCAAGGCGGCAGGATTCAGCAGCAGGGAACAGGCACGGCGTGTCGGTGAAGTAATAGAGCACGGGACCCCTGAACTTGTCGACGCAATGGACACCGGCAAAGTCTCTATCTCTACCGCCGCTGATATCGCCACACTACCAGAACCGGAGCAGGTTGAGCTTGTCGCACGAGGGGAAAAGGAAATCTTACAGGCCGCTAAAGAAATACGGCAGGTGAAGGCGGAGGCTAACAAGGCAATGCGGGAGCAATACAAGGCCGACATTGAAAACGGCAAATTGCCAAGGGGTATGCTGTAGGATTAACACAACGGTAGGACATCTCCCCAAAGTTGGGGAGAAGGTCAGGTTATAACACAATCCCTTGTGGGACAATATATTCATGGAAACACAGACAATAGAGCCAGACTTTAACGCATCAAACGAAGAGTTTTTATATGCAAGCGACTTCTATAAGTGGTCACTAAAAACCGCTGAACTATTGAGACAAGGCAGATTTGGTGAATTGGATATAGAAAACATAGCCGAGGAGATAGAGAGTTTGGGTAAGAGCGAAAAGAAGGAATTACGTAACAGGCTGGCCGTTCTGATAATGCACCTGATTAAATGGCAATATCAACCTGATAAACGGTCTAAAAGCTGGAAATCAACAATAAGCGTTCAGAGGGTAGAGATTAAGTTTGTACTTAAAGATAGTCCAAGTCTAAAACATATCGTAGAAACAATTATAGAAGAAGCCTACGAAAAGGCGATAGTAATGTTTCAAAAGGAAACAAGATTTAATCAAATAAAACTTCCTGACACCTGCCCTTATACATTTAATCAATTGATTGATAACAACTTTTTACCATCATAATCTATCGGTTTATTATGGAAATTATAAATGGATCTACTTTTGGAGAGGACGACCTTGCAGAGATTATTAACGGGGAGACAGTTATTAGGAATAGTCCATTTTGTAGCCACCAAAGAGTTGTAGGGGATTTAATGAGTTTAATAGGTCAACACGTTAATAAAAATAAATTAGGCCAATTATATACATACCTGGATGTAATCTTAGAGGAAGGCATAAACAGACTCCAACCTGACCTGTTATTTATCAGAAAAGGGAATAAGGCTATAGTGCAAGACTGGATAAGAGGCGTGCCTGATATGGTGTGTGAGATTGTCTCTAAAGGATATCATGCTAAAGATACTGTTACCAAAAAGAAGGTTTACGAAAAGTTTAAGTTAGCTG
>JADFYG010000170.1 GCA_015233155.1 Candidatus Rifleibacteriota bacterium | reverse complement strand
AAGATTTCAAAACTCAAAAGCTTCATTTCTGAAGCCCGCTCAACTTCATTGGCGTTCCTTCGATCTTATTCTCAATGAACATCCGCATACTGCCCCGCATCGGGGTTTTCGCGGTACCCTTCAGCTCGTCGCGGGAGGGTAAAAATGATATTACCACCAACCAACCCACAGGTCAAGCTTATTTTTAAAAATTATACCAAAAGCGAAAATCCCCAATCTCTTTCATTCCCTGACCTTCTTGTCAGAGTCGGAACAGTCGTAAAGCAATCCTTTTGCAAAAGAAAAGGAATATCATCAATCAGCCCGGCTTCCAATACGGCTTTTCCTGAGCCTGATTTGGTAAAAAGCTTCTCCGGATCACGATAATACCCATATATACCAAGCGCCGCCTGACCACCGTCTCCCAGTTCAAAGTTTTCATCGGCTGGAATTCCACCGGCAAGCAAGGAAATGATGTATCCGGCACACCATGCGTCATCGATAGCAAATTTTTCTTCCCGGCCGGCACATACTACCATGATATCGAGCCTGTCCCTGAAAGCACAGTCCAGAGCCCTGTCCACGACCGCTGCCGAATTCAGAAAGGAACCAAGCAGGACATGTGGTGCAATCGCTACATCAGCGACAGCGCGAGTGCCATTGCTCGACGTAAAAATCACGGTTTTTCCAGTCAGATCCGCGTCAACAAACTCACGCGGGCTGTTTCCATAGTCGAACCCTTCGGGCGGCAGACATCCCCGCTCTCCGCACAAAACCGGATGAACCCCTTGCTGTGAGGCAAATTTTACGGCCTTCTGTACCGTCGGAGTCAGAATCACCTCTCCAGGCTTTCTGGACATTATTACCGCCATTGTGGATGTGGCGCGTACGACATCGACAACGATACATACTTTCCGGGAGACTGCCTGAACCTCTGAGGGAGTGAAGGCAACATCAATATTCATTAACAAACCTCTTGCACCGGATCAATTTTTTCGCGACGAGCTGGTCAGGAATTATGAATACGATAACTTCGTAAAAATGAAACAACTTTTGCAGGCCAGTGTTCCGGTTGAGTCACTAGCGTAAGTAACCACACCATAGCCCCACAAAGTGCCAGCAGATACATTCGCAACTCCTTTCTACCCTATACTCGATACACCTGATTCAGGCGTGACTCGCCTCAAAAAGAATAACTTGGTCAATGAATCGACGTTATTGGAACAAATCCTGAGACATAACCTGTTTCTCTTATTCATTCATCTGACGGTCCAGAGAGATCGACATATTTGCCTTCGCCGTTCTTGCCGAATCAGTTCGGGCCAATCCACGTATTTCACTCATCAATCCGTCAACCGCTCCAATTCCCTTGTCGGTAAGACGTATCATAGCGAGACTAATCGGTTTTGACTTCGTCTCGGGCACCTTCGACGAAACCACCGATGAAGAACCGGAGGTTATCTGTTTCCCCACTGCCGGCAATGGATTTCCCACTGCGGCCACCGCAACATCAGCCATATTCGTCGTGACAATTCCTGCTTTGTTGATATCGACAATCCCGCTCGCGATCTCCCTGCTGAAGCTTGCGCCAACGCGAGGAACTTCGCCAACCGGTTGCACTCGTATATCCTGTGTTAAGTTCTGCCGGCGAGCCAGCATGGCTCCATCAACGGGAGACAAATCATTCGCGGCCCCGGAAAGAGCTATCTTTATACTGGTGTCCCGTCGCCTTTCAACGTAATCGCACAGCCACTGACGGATATCCACATCCGCCGGCTTCTCAGGCCCTTGTTCCAATCCGGTCGAACAGTTATACAACCGCTCGAGCTGATTGCGCAGACGCCGTTCCTGATCATAAAAGTTTCGCTTACTCAGATTGTCGGTTGCTGTTAGCAACTCCTGACCACTTGCCCCCCATCTGCGTTCAGCCGAATGATACGGATCGAAAGAAAGGGCGAACAGACGCTTGACGATATCGTGATAGTTCAAATCAATGTGACGACCAATACTATTGGTATAGGTGACAATCATCGACGGAGTAATTTTTTCATATAACGCGATCAACTCACGTGCAAGATCAATGGGTGATCCCGTGTAATGCAAGCGTGGATCACCGCGCTCCGCCATGGATATCATCTCTACAGTTCGATTGAAACACTCGGCAAAAGCAACTTTCAAGCGAGCATCACGCGATGGTGTTGAATATTGTTCCCATTCCCCGTCCGTGCCATAGATATTCCACGGCAGAAATCCAGGATGTTCTTTTTTTTGAACACCACTTTGCAGGCAAATATCTATCGCAACAGCGCGATACTTCAAGTCTTCAAAGATGTCTTCCAGCATCAGCCGAAATTCATCTACAGGTTTGATAATGCCTCCCGATCCGGAAATTTTCACTCGAACATAGTCAAAATAATTTGCCCGATTGCCGTCCGGCAGGGCATATAGACTCTGATACTGATCGCTCGGAGAAAAATCAGGTATATTTATGTTTACCTGACGTTTCATAATACTGTCCTGGCCATACCACATCGGCCGCCAGCGCCGAAATCCGCCACCGTTCTCGGCACTCCCTCGAGCGAATTTAGAGCCAAACCAGGGCCTGGAGACCGATTTGTCCGGATGCGCATCGATCAGACGAATGCGCCCGTCATCGTTTACCTGATATACCAGAGCGATGTGACCGTTGGGATCATAATATATCGTTCCGGGAACAATGCTCCCCTTATCTATTTTCACCGGATAGGTGTCTGACTCCTCAATACCAGGGGCCATCCGGTAGTATCCGGAGTTAACAAGCAAAACGTGACCGAAAACTCCTTGAGGGGTCTGATATGCGTCCTGATCCTTGAACGCACGTGGCCGATTCCTGCTGCTATATCGCTCGTCCCCCCCCCCCCCCCCCAATTTTCAAAAACAACCCCAACCCAACCGCCGGCTTTTATGTAATTAAACACCCCCCCCACACGGGAAAAAAGCGCAAAAATACAACAAACAAAAGATGTTTTTTTCTTCTCCCTAAACTAAGGGGAACCGTGGGGGTTTTTTTAATTATTTTTTAAGGTTAACCCACCCTCTTCCTCACTACACAACACAGAAAGCACTTCTCTTTTCTTCACCC
>JADFYG010000016.1 GCA_015233155.1 Candidatus Rifleibacteriota bacterium | reverse complement strand
GCGAGCGACATACGAAACGCTTTTTCCGGCAGAAACCTTTGCGGCTGCTCCTGCGAGCTGGCGCCTGTTCCGCTCATCGAGCAGAGGGGACAAAGTATCGTAAAGCGTTTTAAGTTCGATGGCGTTCATCAAACTTAATTTAACACAAAACCCCTAATTGTTCAAGTTATTTTTGCGCGACTCCTTTGGCGAAGTCTGAGTCGTGGAAGGCGGGCTTCCGCACCCGATCGTGGTTATGACCAAACCCAGAAGAATCGCCATAAAATGAACCTGAGTTGTCATTTTACATCTCCCTTTTCTCAAAAAGCCGTTGAAATATATACCTCTACAATATCACCGAAAACATGACTTATTGAAAAATCAATAACATTTCGTAAAAACTATAGCCGGTCTCCGGATTATTATGTGTCAGGAGCAGGACGAACGCAGAAGATGAAGAGCTTCTACAAAGGACTTCATCTTTGCCTCATGAATGGATTACTTCCGATAGTAAATTTGGTATATGTGGGAATGGCAAGACTCTATCGTTACTTTGGAGGCTCACACAAACAGGTGACCCAAGTTCCTGGACAAGAATTTTCACTTGTCGTATAGGACTAATGCATCGCATTCGTGGTCCGACCCGGCTTTTGATCTGACCCCGAGCCCCTCAGTCTGATTCGCTGATCAACCCCTTGGCCCGGCCAAGCCAGTAGGCCATCAGGTAACCTACAGGCGCCACAAGCACATCCGGAGATTCGCCGCCAGCAATGCTCCTGGGTGATTCCTGCCAGATGAAAATGTGGGGCCCGCGCTCGCTCATCGTAAAGCAATTCACCGACAGCTGATCATACTTTCCGAACCTGTCAGGCCATGTAAGGAAACGAATTCCCGAATCCTTCGAGTGATCAACATAACGCCCGCGTTGATCCAGGGGGTAATCCAACAGAGACCTTTTTGCCGCATCCAGGACTTCTCGCGACAGAGGATCATGGTTAAACGCAGCACGGATATACGTGTACATCGAGTTCCCCTCGTCGGCAACCGGCTGGAATGCCCGCGCGAGAATTGATTCCCCGGCGAGCTTCATTTCGGGATCAGGATTTGCCTGCATAATCCCCAGTAGAGCAAAGAACGTCAGATTGGTTCCGACATAACTGCGGAGAGCATCGCAAAGCTGGTCGGTACTCGAGTCTCCGATTTCACGAAACCGGACCGCCAGTTTTTTCAGACGTTTGGCAAGTTTTCGAAGACCAATAAATTCAAGATTCTGACTGATCGTCTCCAGTTGTGGCGCTATTTCCGTGAATAAAGCGAATGCGCCAGGTCGATTCAACCACGCGAAAAAATCGCAGACCACTCCCCCGACAGACTCCCCGAACGGCCGCCCCCAGAAGAGAAGCGGCATACCGAACATCTTCAGCAGGGGCCTCGCCATGATTCGATGAGCGGCAAGAACCTCCCCGCCGACTCGAATGAGCGCGACGAAGAGACCGCCACAAATCGCCTTCACCCGCTCTCCGCCCTTCCCTTTAAAGATTTCCTCGACGATCTGAGAGGTTTCGGAGGCCACCCTGACGAACATTCTTTTTTCGAGCAACTCCCTTTGATAAAAGTCTACCAGTTCAGTATCACCGGTGATCATGGCGGCGGTCTTCAGCATCAGAATCGCGCGCAGGGCTTCACCGCCACGGATCGGCGGTGGCATGAAGGTCGCGAGAGCCCTGGCCGTGATCTCGTTGAAAGGGATGATCTTTGTAACTTCATTCACCGGGAAATCGTCCACCACTTTCCATTCATGCGCATTGATGCGATCCTGGTAAACATAGGTCGGATTCAGATTGAACTCGGACACCATCCGCCCGTCGATTTTCGCAACCAGCGACAGATCGTTGCGGACAAGATTCCTGCCGATAGCAAGGACATCCTTGCGGACTGTCTCCCGGAGAGAATCATTTTGTATGAGTGGCCATGAAACTGAATACGCCAGGAACAATCCGGTATATTGATCGCGGGAGGTATCAGGGTTGAACAGGAGGTGACTGAATGAACCGACACCTCGCCGCCTGCTTTCCGGGTCGGGAAACATGCGAGGATCACCGAAGGATCGGCCGGCAAATCCCGGATACCCGGTAACCGCCTGAAGGACGTGAAAGGCATACAGGCTTCGCTCGATATTTTTCAAGGCCACCGGGTCCCTGGTCGCCTGGTATCTGAACGCCTGGGATGTTACGTAAGCGCCCGTCCAGATGCTTGAATCGCCGTCCCCGGCAATGGTCGCGGGGTTTCCGGAAGCATCCAGGCGCATATTGAAAACCATACCGTCAACACAATTCTTCGCCTGGATCTGCTCATCAAAAACCCTGGCTTTGTCCAGCAAAGGCCCGCCATGCACCACGGCCGATCCTGCCATCGTGCATAACACAAGGAACCAGGTGATGACGCGATGTTTAAGATGTAAACCCGTTTTCATTTGATCATTAAGTATACTACACTTGTAATGATATATTTGATTCAAAGCCTGATCTGCTGAAGAAAATGATCAATAACTCATCGATCCAAATCACTTGTGCTCATCAACCATAGAGACAAAATTTTGACCATGTCGGCGTCACTGTCGCAAGGCGAAGAGTCCGTGCAGCAGGACAAACAGGAATCGCATCGAGCAGTCGTGGAATACTGGCAGAGGAATATTGCATTCAATGCTACTCAAGAAAGACATTGGGAGCTGGAGCTTTCGCCGGATGTTCGGGAAACTCGCCTTCCCAGCGTGCGATAACGGCCGTCGCCAGACAGTTGCCTATTACGTTGACCGATGTGCGGGCCATATCCATAAGTTCATCGATTCCCAGAATAATGAATATGGGCTCGGTGGGCAGGTTAAAGGATGCCGCCGTGCCGAGCAGAACCACCAGTGAAGCACGCGGAACTCCGGCCACGCCCTTGCTGGTGAGCATCAACGTGAACACCATAACGATCTGCTCTTGAAGGCTCATATTGATACCGGCCACCTGGGCAACAAAAACTGATGCCAGTGACAGATATAGAGATGTCCCGTCCAGGTTGAAGCTGTATCCGGTCGGCATTACGAATGCAACTATATGACGTGGGACTCCTAACTCTTCCATGCCTTCCATGGCGCGTGGCAAAGCTGCCTCGGAACTTGTGGTGGCAAAAGCTATAGAAACCGCCTCCGCTATTTTTTTGGCGAACAGCATTATTGGGATTCGGGCAAACAAGGCAATCGGCAGCAGAACAAACAGAAGAAATGCGGCCAGGGCGGCATAAAGTGTTGCCAGCAATTTGAAGAGATTAATGAGAATTCCCAACCCCATGTGGCCGACTGTAAATGCAATCGCACCTCCCACACCCAAAGGCGCAGCAAACATGACCAGCGTTGTAAACTTGAACATCACTTCGGAAAGGCTGCGGCAAAAATCCAGCATCGGCCTGCGTCTGGCTTCACTCAGCATTGCCAGAGCCATGCCAAAAATCACGCTGAATACGACGATTTGCAGAATCTGGCCCTCGAAAACTGATTTGGCGAGGTTCTCCGGGAAAACATGCAAAATGATCTCCTGCATATCCTGTTTAACGACTTTTAACTCCTCATGGGAAGCGGCCGGCGGAAGCGTTACGCCCACACCCGCCCTGGAAAAATTTATGGCGGCCAGACCCAAAAACAATGCGAGCGTAGTAACCACCTCGAAATATACCAGCGCCTTGAAGCCCATGCGCCCGACCTGCTTCAGATCACTGTGGCCCGCAATTCCCACCACGAGCGTAGAGAAAATCAGTGGAGCAATGATGGTTTTTATGAGTCGCAGAAAGATCATGCTGAACAATCTTCCATGCACACCGATGGCCGGCCAGTCATATCCGATTTCGGCTCCAGCGATCATGCTGATCAGAATCCAGACCGTCAGCGAACCTCGCCGGATGCCGAATCCGACAAATATTCCCAGGATTAACCAACGCGCCAGAAAAATCACCATAGGTGAAACGGAAACGATGCTTGAAAACTGAAGAAACGAGAAGACGAGCCCAAGACAAAGTGCTACCGCCGCTACAGAACCAGAAAACAAGGTTTGCAACATGGCCAATACCTTTCCTTTATAATGGTATAATCATACCGCAAAATCAATTGTACTGGCTCCAAATCGTATTCATTACGATATGCGTGGGTTCTTCTGATTCATTCCCCAACATAGGAGAAACGGATGAAAGCCAAGGGATTCGGGATATTATTGCTGGTGAACATGTTTCTGGTTTCGGGAATTGCCATGGCCCAAAGCCGGATTGTTGTGGGAACAGGCGTGAAACTTCGTGCTGAAGCAAGCACCAGTTCCAATGAAGTGGGCAGACTGTCGATAGGAAGCGTCATCTCACCGGTTAAGACAGGCGAAAAAGCTCAGACGATCGGCGGCAAGACGGCGCAATGGTATTTCATTTCCCAGAAGGACCTGGAAGGTTGGGTCTTCGGCGGTCTGACCGAGCCATACGATCCGGCGACATCTCTTCAGACATACGAAAAAATATTCAAAGACCGTCTGGCCGTGGATGATGCCCAGTATGCAGATATGGTTGAGTTATTCCGATTGGCGGAGCGTCTGAGTCATGAGGAAAAAGAGATCAGCGCTCAGACTGAATATGAGTTGTTCCGGCTCAAAACACTGAGGAAGGCTTTGCAGGCATGGCAACATGTAAAAAGTGGTTCAGATGACGTGCCGACTGAATTCAGGAGTCTGAAGTCGAGTCTCACCTTCAGTGACCCCTCCGCGACATTCACGGTTGATTCCGAGCTTTTCTGGAAGCTTTTCGAACAGCACCGCGATCTTCCAATTGCGGATGAAATCGCATGGGAGGCCTCCCAGAATCCTTTGCCGGGCGAGACGGAAGGATATCCTCCGGCCGTCCTGTCAGTCTACAACTATACCGCGGGAAGATATCTTAGGGAACAGCCGAAGGGAAAGCATGTACATGAGGCCATCGATTTCCTCCTGAAATTTTTCGGGCCTTATGGGTGGCAAAAAGATATGATCGCAGAACTTAAGAGTCTTGCCGCGGATGAAACCAAGGGAATGCACAAAGACCTCTCCGAGCTTCGGGAGGCCGTGCAAAAAACCGAACCCGGCGATGACAGGGACAAACTGCTGAAAGGCCTTGCCCATTTCGAAGAGCTCGTTCCAACCGCCAAATAACCTTCGGATGCCATCGGAACTGAATTTCAAATCTTGAGCAACCTGCGCGACCGGCAAAAAATTTGCGTTAGAAGCAAAAGCAGCAGTAACTTTCTGACAAAGTTACTGCTGCCAGGGCAAACTCTTCTCTGCTTGAAATGCCTTAGTCAGCAGGCTTATTTCACGCATATTGGCGGCGAAGCTTCGATAGAACAGTTGGCAACACCGGTTCGTAATGATCTGGTTAAGGAAAAGGGAATTTGCTCGTCCCAACCCACCCCGGGGACAGGTTTTGGAAGATTTTTGTGATGATTCTGAAGCCGGCCGAGGCAAAAAGGGGCGGCGAATTCTTATCGCAGCGGTGAACTGGAAGGTTCATCACAAACCGCCGTCCACGAACCACCGCTTGGTATGTGGGTCACGCTTAAGCGCTATATTGAATTTTTTTACCTGACCGTCTTTCATTTTGATCTCATAGGGAACGAACTGCGCTCCGCTGATAATTGAGAGCATGGAAGTGAAGGATGTGCCAAGGCTGATGAGCTTGACGCCGCCCAGGTAGTCCTTGAGAGAACCGGTCATCGTGCAGAATTTGCCGGCTTCTTTCCAGTCGTCGCGTCCGCAGGCCTCGAAGAAAGCTCGCGCCGCCTGTTCGGAAGTCATCGACGCATACTTCTCGTTATCCGGCAAAACCTGCATTTCTTCTTTCCAGGTAACTCCTTCAGGAATCTGCAACTTGAATATGTCTGAGGCAATCTTCGGGTTGCAGTCAATCTGAGTGAGCTCGAAAATCAGCTTTGTTCCGGTCGCGGCATGCAGGAAGATTCTGGCAGAGGTCAGAAATCCGGTCTGATCGTCGAACTCATACACTCGCTGTGTGTCAGCAGTACAGAAGAATATATTCTTGAGATAATCGTCATTATTATAACCCGACTTTGCTTCTATCGTCACAACGGACTTTGCTTTGCCGTCGCTGCTGGCTTCATGAGCAACAGTAGTTGTCCAGCCATGTTTTTTTATCGACGCCATTTCGTCATCAAGAGCCTGGTTTATGTTGGCAATATCGTGCAGCCATTGTGTGTCGAACGCACTCGCCGACGGTTTCGGCAGCTTGAATGCATAATCGGGCTTTATATAAAGCATGGTTGTCTGGCCATCCATCACCGCAATGCGACCGGGTTTATCGACCCGCCATTTCGGAACAGGACCGAACTCCTTCCACAATTCGATCGTCACAAAATCCATTTCAGGGGCAATGTACGAAAAGTTATCGGCAGGTAAAGTGCGCAGTTGTCCACGCAGATGAATACTGCTGAGTTTCGCCATTGCATTGGCTCCCTTTGCCATGATCTCCTCGGCGGCGACCTGCATATTCGGGGTGGCGATGATTGCCACCAGAATCAGAACAGCGGCGCTTGCAATAGCACCCATACCCAGAGTCCAACGCCATTTCAGAAGTTTGTTCATGAATGAGCCCCTTTCCGTTTCGATAGATTGTTCGACGATATTCGGTCGATTGATTCTGTCCATTACTGGTCCGACTTGCGAGACATCAGCCGTCATCCGCCCACGTTGAAGCAGTCTCTTTTGCAAAGCGGCACTCGACTCAAGCAACAGGCGGCATTCCTCGCATGTTGCCAGATGCAGCCGGAAGTCTGCGGCTGTGTCCGGATCAAGCGTATCTTCGAGATGAGCAACCAGATATTCCTTGCATTCAATGCAATTCATGCTAATCCCTCCAAACGGGTCGTGCAGCCACTTTGCAATTTCTCGCGAAGGATGACGTAGGCTCGGGAAAGCGTCTTCGTGACAGTGCCGAGCGGAACCTGAAGTCGGTCGGCGATCTGTTGACACGACAACTCCTCGTAATAGCGAAACAGTATCAACTGTCTTTGCGATTCCGGCAGCATCGCAATGTACTCGTCAAGCAGGTAATCCTGCGTTTCTCCGGTATTTGACACCGGAACTTCAGCGATCGTCTCCGCTTTTTCGACATGGCGGCGTGCAGACCTGTGAAACTCGAGCGCGACCCGCGCCGCAATACCGATGAGCCATGAGTGAAACGACTCCGGTTTATTCAGCTTTGATAAGCCTGTGAAGGCCCGCACCAATGACTCCTGAGCGGCTTCCTGGGCAAGGGAACGGTTGCCAAGTCGGCAAAACAGGTATGCGAACAATGGCTTCTCATAGCGACGAACAAGAAAGCGGAAGTCATCAGTATATCCGCTGAGGCATCGCTCGATAACCTCCTTATCCGTTTTTTCCATTTCCCCGCCTTGCTGTGGATTGTGGTTTTGAAGGTTAGTGTCACGAAACGGATGTCTTGCGACAAATAAATTATTAATTACGAGCGACTTGCAAAATTATTTTTCCTGCATAGGGCGAGGAATGCCTCACCACTACACGAATATTTCGTGAAATTGCGGGAACCCTAACAAAATAATTTGCGCAGCAACTTGCAATGATACTCTCGCGAAGTCTCTTCATCATCCCAGTTTGGGAGAGCCAATCGCGGCAGGGGCTTGGATTACGCCAATCCTTTGGATTTATCCATCTCAGCCCCGCTAGTATTCATCGGCTTACGGTCATCGCTGATGCCGATGGTTACGGATGATCGAGGATCGGGATGCGCCGCCTTCTGATACTTTCCGCGGAACAGTCAGTCACGCATGATAGAGGTCACCCCGGAGGTAATCGAATTAAAGTTGCCGTCAGGGCTGACCCTGAAAAGTTTGTCGTCCTTGAGGAACAGCCTGTCACAACCGATAGAGGTAACCCCGGAGGTAATCGAATCATAGTTGCCATCCGGGCGTACCCTGTAAAGCTTGTCGCTTTTGAGGAACAATCCGTCACGCCCGATAGAGGTAACCCCGGAGGTAATTGAATCGTAGTTGCCATCCTCGCGGACCCTGTAGAGAGTGTCACCTTTAAGGAACAGTCCATCGTGTCCGACGAAAGTAACACCTGAAGTAATCGAATCGTAGTTGCCATCCGGGCGAACCTTGTAGAGATTCTCACCTTTCAGGAACAGCCAATCATACCCGATAGAGGTCACGCCGGTGGTAATAGATCCGAAGTTGCCGTCAGGGCAAACCATGTATAACTTGTCACCCTTGAGAAACAGCTGATTGCTTCCTACAAAAGTAACCCCGGAGGTAATAGACCCGAAGTTGCCGTCAGGACAAACCATGTATAACTTGTCGTCCTTCAGGAACAACTTATCGCTCCCGACAAAAGTAACTCCTGATGTAATGGAACCGAAGTTGCCGTCACCACAAATCATGTACAGCTTGTCGCCCTTGAGGAACAACCCGTCGTGCCCGACAAAAGTAACCCCGGAGGTGATCAAATCGTTGTTGCCATCCGGAGAAACTTTGTAAAGCTGGTCGCCCTTGAGGAAAAGATCGTCATAACCGATAGCGGTCACGCCGACAGTAATCAAATCGTAGTTGCCATCGGCACGGGTCCTGTAGAGATGATCGCCCTTAAGGAAGAGAGTCGTATCACCGGACCTTTGGGGGCTTCCGGTCTCTTCGACGCTCATCAGGCTCTTGAAAGTATCCTTCTTAACCGCTTGCAGGGACACTTCACGCCCAGGCGCCAGGTTCATATGCTCAACTGAGAGAGGCTTCCCGAAGGCGGTGCCTACGAATATTCCGACTCCTATTATGGTCGCGCTGAGGAACGTTAGAACTCGTCCGCTTCGCAAACTCCACGATTTATCAGCCTTCCTGAGCGTCATCATCTTCATGATACTTCCCTCCGCAATCTCTAATAAGCGCGGTCATATTGGATTATTCGCATTCTAAAACTTTATCAATAATTTCGGGTTACGTCAATGCAGATCAGAGTTGGTGGCTGGACAGACGCATACTTTTATCTGTATCTATGCGCTTCACGGATTATTCCGAGGCTCTTCTGCCGAGGTTGTGATTTTTCTTTCAAAAGACGGTCTTACCGTTTACCATAGACTGGAAATCATTGCATGGCGCGGGAAATCGTTATTCGGGGAAAGGACATCAGGAACGTCATGGAGAAGACATCAGCTTTGCTACAGCAGCTTCCCGAGGGAATAAAGCTGCTTTTTTCGGATGTTTTCATTGCCGTATTTGTCATGGTTTTCGGAAAAATAGTGGCCTATATCTGCCTGGAAAGGCTGAATAATATCGGTATTAATGAGTATTTCCGTATGCCGCTGGATACTTCAAAAATTACGGACGAAAAGCAAAAAGGTGCAGCCGACGTGATTTCTTTTTTCGTGGAGGGTTCCGTCTGGCTTATGGGAGCCTGCTGGATTGCCAATGTCCACGAGAATAAAGAAGTCTCGAATATGATTTTCATGACCCTCGGCCGATTATGGGTGATAGCTGTTCTGGCCGGTCTGACCCTGTCCTGTGGAAACCTTCTCGCCAAAGGCATTATGGGAATCATCCGCAACTCGTATTTGAAGGAAAATATCGATGCTTTGACAATAAGCGGGAGTTTCCGGGGTGAGTCGTTTTCCGATAGCATTGCGAAAGCAATTGGAGCGATCATTTATTGTTTCGTCTTCATGCTGGTTTTCCTGTCATTTGCCGAAACCTTTCATTTAACTTCCACACTTGCAGCAATGACCACTATCTGGAGCCTGGGTATCCGACTGTTTTCAGCCGGAATGGCTGTTTTCATCGGTTTTTTGGGGGTAACATGCGCCGTGTACACCAGAGAACAGGACTCCGGCGTTAATGCTGTCAGCCCGGTGCAGAATCACGCCAGAACCATAATTATCGTTGTCACGACAATTCTCGCCATAGATTTGATTTCATCGGCTTCGAGCACCATTTTATGGTTCACAGTAATGATCCTTCTGGCTGTCTTCCTGCTCCCCCTGAAGGAAAACATTTTCGATTTCTTCGCGGGCCTTTTTTTGTCCTCATATCAGGTGAAGCAAGTGCAAATGAATGGGATGCTCTTCACGATAGACAAAATAGGAGTTCTGAATTGTTCCATTATCGACGAAGAGGGAGTTGTACTGACGGCTCCCAATCGAACGGTTTTTATCGCCCATTTCCGCTCAAAATCCGGAACGCCTGCTTAATTTAAGATTGTTCGTCTGAAATCAAGATGCCACCCTCTGATACGTTTCGCGTGAGAGTCATACGCGCATTTTCCGAAATGCGAAGTGGTCTGGCGATTGGATTTCTCGCCACATGTCTGACGACCTTGCTCATGCTCATCGGGGCAACCGAGGGCATCGAGGATTACTTGCGCGCGCTGGTCATTCAGGCTCAGGATGTAAAACCACCCGGCGAACAGCCGATCCTGATAATTCGCAAGGACGAGGAAACCGGTTTTTTCGTCAATCGCAATCCGGCCCGGAGGGAATTGGCCTCCGTGATTCGCCTGCTGGGGCGTTCCCGACGGGCGCAGTATCCCGGCGAGCGTTCTCGCCTGCTGAAACTGGTCGACCTTCGATTCGGATTTTTCCCTCCTTCAAATAAGGCGACTTTGGTTGTCCCATGGATCGGGCTAACCCCGTCAAAACAGGCATCGGCAGGAATTTTCTTCACCTTCACGGAAAATTTATCCCGTTGCGCGGATTTTATGCAGTTCGAGTTCGAGACCGTTGCCTCCGGATCATCAGTGACGAACGTCTCCTGGCCTGCGCTCCTTCCACAGTTTTTCGAAAATATTCATTATATGAAACTCGGTTTTGATATTCGGCTGTTCCCCAGGGAAGGCACCTTTCTGAGTCTTGCACCGACACTTTCCATTGAACTCCCGGCTGATTACCCGGTTGATGCGGCCCGCATCATCAGTATCGATGTTATTCTCCAGGGTGCCCGTCTGAAGGAGGAAGACGACCTTCTGGCGGCGGCTATCCATGACAGTGAATCGCCCATCATCCTTGCCGGGCAGTGCCAGTCCTATTCCCGCGAGCGCACTCAGGCCATGGATGCATTGAAAAAGCTCAGCCGAATCGCCACCTCAAGCGTCGAGACTGATGAATTGAAAATCATTCGTCCTTATGAGCAGTTGCTGCAGGGCAGTGCCATGACCGGATTTGTCGATGCCCGCTACTCCAAGAATCGATACGTCACATCCCTTCCCCTGTTTCAGGAAGTGGATAAAAACGGTCGGCTCGAGCCTTCTTATTGTCTTTTAACCGCGGTTCAGGCTCTTGATAGAGTGGGCCGGCCCGGATTGTTCCTGCAGGCCATGCGAAGCCAACTCGATCAGATCGCGGAATTACGTCGCAAGGGAGTCTATGAAGGTGGATTTCAACTGGTAGACCGTTTCATTCCCACAGATACAAACGGACAGATGGAAGTGACATTTTTCGGATCCGGCCAGAAGGATTCCTCCGGACGATCGGTGCTTCCTTCCTTCAGCATGTCGGAATGCTTCGACGACGATGAATTGGCCTACCTGACCCGAACTCTTCCGGAGTGGGCTGACCGCTATAAGCCTGAGCTCGTCCATCAAAACTCGATGAATCCCATCCACAATTATGGCAATAGAATCTGCATGCTGGGCTCTTTTGAACAATCAGATGCCGATTTTTTCGAAACCCCTCTGACTCTCTCCACACCGTTCTCCTCATACAATCGCCAGCTGTCGGGCGTAGAAATCAATGCTAACGCCGTTTTAACAATACTGGATAAGCGATTCATCCGCTCCGCAACACCCATCTGTTCCATTGGGCTGACGCTGATATGCGCACTTCTGCTGGGAAAATCGCTGGAATTCGCGGCCGTCTTTCTGGGTGGAGCGTTGACACTGGCAATTATGATCGGAGCCGCTTGGTTAGCCGTCTTTTCGCTGCATAAATACGGAGTCATGATGCATTTGTCCCTGCTGTTTTTGACAATGGCCCTGACCTGGGTCGGGAGCACGCTGTCACATTACTGGCGGCAACGTCGGCAAGCCGCCACAACCCAGGCAATGTTTCAGAAATTTGTGTCAGCCGACGTCGTTACTGCCATGATAAAAAATCCTGACCTGGTCAAACCAGGTGGTCAGAAAGTCATATTGACCGTTTTCTTTTCTGACCTGGCGGGTTTTTCGACGATCTCTGAATTACTGAGTGCTGAAGATCTGGTTTTGCTGCTCAACGAGTATCTTGGCACAATGACCCAGGTTCTTTTTAAGCACGGCGGCACGCTGGACAAGTTCATCGGTGACGCGGTCATGGCTTTCTGGAATTTTCCGGTCGCTCAGCAGGATCACGCGGCGCGGGCCTGCCTGTGTGCCATCGCCATGCAGGAAAAAATCAATGAGCTGCAGGTCGACTGGAGCCGGCGTGGCTTTCCCAAAGTCAGCGCCCGGATCGGGTTGAATACCGCCGAGGTTATTGTCGGCTATATGGGCGCCGAGGATGCCCAGATGAACTTCACCTGCATGGGCGACGGCGTGAACCTCGCTTCCCGTCTGGAGGGTGCAAACAAACAGTACGGCACGCTGCTCATGGCCAGCGAAGCGACTTATCTGCTGGCCCGGGAAAGCGTCACCGGGCGTTTCCTGGACCTTCTCACCGTCAAGGGAAAGCATGAGCCTGTCAAGGTTTATGAGCTTGTCAGCCGGAAAGGCGCCGAACCGCCTGACTGGGCTGAACATGCGGCAATCTATGAGCGCGGCCTCGGTTTATATCAGGGCCGAAACTGGACACAGGCTGAAGAAGCATTCATGGACGTGCTTACCCGATGGCCCGAAGACGGAGCTGCACGGACATATCTTAATCGTTGCATGGAATTCCAGGCCACCCCGCCGGGCACTGACTGGGACGGCGTCTATCGCCTCACCCACAAGTAATTTTTTCGCCGGCAGATTGCCAGAGGCATTTAATTCTCCGCCGGTGAATGGCTTGCACTGCATTATTTCAACGAATGGGCTGGACCGCTGGGCCAGCCGAGAAAACCCGTGGCAAAAGACGCGGCGCGCCCGGCGGTCGCTGCCCTACCCGTGGAGAATTAAATGACCCTGGAGAATTGCACACGAATATTGTGTGGCTGGCAAAATTGGTATAAGATTTACGTCTCATGAAAAACTGCGCTGATAGTGAGGGATTTGTGAAAAAAGCGATCTGGTTGCTGATGTCTGTTATCCTGTTGGGAATGTATGGCTGTCGAACTCTCGACAGGCAGAATGAAATCGAGCCCTCGGGATCGCTTCCGACGGCTGCCGACACGCAGACGGTTCCTGAAGGGCGTGCATCTCTGACGTTCGATTTCGTGATCCCCGGCGCCCATGGTCGGAAGACCGACATTCGCTCACTGATTTCCGGTAGCACCGTCAGCGTTACATTCGTGCTCAAACTGGTCAATGATGGGAACATTACCAGGCCTTACATCGAGTTACGAAAGGAAATACCGGTCATAAATGGTACGGCTGCGGGAAGTTTCACTAATTTACCGCCTCATTCACTGGTGGCGGAAGTGTTGATCAATGGGGGAAACAAGAGCGGCTTTGCAAGTTTCCACGGGGCGATCGATCTCGAAAACGGGTCAAACACTGTGGCGGTGGCTCCGGTTGGTTCGAAAGAAGAACCGGATCTGCTGGCAAAAGCCATTGACGAGTTGAATTCCTGTGCCGAATATATCGCGTATGTGAAACCAAAGTTGGCGTGTCTTGTGAAAAACGCCATTACTACATCTACAGGTATTGTCGGCTCAGCATCGACGCGCTTGCTGGAAAACATCCGCGAAGTGTATCTGGCCCAGAATACCGCTTCAGGCACATCACAAGCCAATCCGTATGTCGACAGCACGCAGAAATATATCAGCAGCTACTGGCAATATAAGGGGAAGACCCTGCAGGCCAGCCCAAGCGCAAGTATCCGCAGAGATATTCGCGCCGAGGTCGGCTATTGGAGCTGGGATTGGTATTATATGCTCTGGTACATTGATATTCCTGGAGCGGGCCAGTACAGCCGCTATGCGTATTATTTTTCCGACCCGTATGGATACCACTACACTTCTATCTACGATTCCATTTATATCGACCGGCTTGTGACCGGTTCCATAATTAATTATGCCGCTGATTACTGGGGTTTCACCACTCTCACTCTTTCCGAGTATTATGTTTATCTTTTTCTCGACGGATTCCTTCAGGGGACGAACTTCATGGTTCGCATCGGGGGATATGCTGATGCCGTTTATAATACCGTTCTCGGAAGTCAGCAGATATACCGCGTAGACTCAGATGTACAGGCTGACGTTCGCGAGAATTATCCGGCGACGGGAACTATTATTATTCAGACGAATACCGGTGGAAAAGCAACCGTCTCTTTCAACGGCACGTGCGTCGCGAACGTCGCCATCTCCTATCAGGGGGGTGCCTCTGAATCATTCCGGCTGTTGCTCGGCGGTCCGAATGCTCAATAATCCTGCCCAGGCCGCTGATCCCATGTTGGATAATCACTTGTGAAATGGTCTTCCGAACAAAAAACGTCCGGCACACGTTTTTCCGGGTGGGGTTATTTGTGGATGGCGCTCTTTTTGATACTCGTGGTCATGATTTTCTCATCGAATTATTCCGGAATAGTCGTCCATGATCCCTTTGTTTCAGCGAAAACCTGTCATAAAAAGATGCGGGAAATCCTGGACGCCACCGTAGCACAAAACAGGGATTCGAAAATACCCATTGGCGGGATCGGTGGAATCACGAAAAAACCGGATGCGGCAGGTTTGCTGAAAGCCTTTATTTTATGTCCTGGGGGTCTTGTACCTTACCCTCCTCCCGACAATTTCTGGATGAAGGCATACGGAATCATACCTGAAAATTTACAGATAAAGCTGTTCAGCTGGTCATTCTCCACGCCATATCATCAATTCTGCCTCGAGCGTGCCGGCTGCTATATCGTGGCTCCAGGGGCTTCGTATTCCGTTGAGATCTCATCCGGGAGTATATCGGTTTCCTGCCCGCACCACGGAACCGAAACGGAAAATATAACAGGCAAAATCAGTGACGTGACTAGCTCGAATACCACATCACAACCCGGAAAAAGTCAGAGTGGTCGCTTCACCCGTGACTCTGAAGGCGTTATTACCGATTCAGCCACGAACCTGCAGTGGTTTGAAGGACCGGATAAGGCAACTAATTGGAATGAGGCGCAAACATGGATAAACAGCCTTGGTAACGGCTGGCATACGCCGGCACGAGATGAACTGAAAGGGATCTATATCGCTGACTCCACTCGCAAAGGCGGCAGAAAAGACCAAAGTGTCGCGTTTTCTCTACATCTGGACCCGGCCTTCCAGCTCGATAAGGCATATTTCGTCTGGTCCGAGGCCAGGAAGGATAGCGGAGAAACGTATGCCGGCAAGGCGTTACCGCCGTCGGCATATTATTTCCAGTTTGAGGGCAACGGCGAGGCATGGGCCGGACGCGCCTACTCCGACTGGAAATTCCGAGCTCTTGCCGTTCGTTCCCCAAAATGACAGCCGGCATCACGCCCACTATGCAATCCTTCTGTTAATATATGCAGTCAGACACCAGAAAATGCTTGCAAAAAAGACGCTTAGCGATAAATACATGAAAATTTTTGTTGAGACCGCAAAAAAACCAATACACCCAGCTATCATCATAATTGCTGGAATCTTTGTTCCAAATAATTCGACAAACCCGTGAAAAAAGTCAGATACAATTTTGTATAAAGTAAATTCGAGTCTGTCCGACACCTGATCAAATAGGAGGAATGAAAATAGCCACGAAGAATAGGCGCTCGGATTGCTCTTTCGATGATCAATCTGGCTCTGAGTTTGAGCCAATCGTTCCCAGGATTCTGCGGACCCAATATCTCCCATCTCCGTTCGCAGCCAATGTGCCAACTTTCCCATTCCTGCAGAATCTCCTGATAATGCATGCTTCTCAGCCCAATACCATGCTTCTCGAGATAATCCGGGTTCGGCATCCTTTTCGCCTGCCTTTTTGAAAAGAACATCGGACAAACTATTCATTGCCGATGGATGGCCGGATTTTGCAGCAAGCCGAAGCATCCGAATTCCCTCTTTACTGCCCTCTTTCGCAATTCCTAAAAGAAATTGGCATTCTGGATCTCTACTATTTGCGGCAGTTTCAAGCAACTTCAAGCCATTGCTATTTGGAGAAAGGTAGTCGGCAACTTGTTTATTCAATGAGATAATTGCTTCAGGTAGCCCCATTTTGGCTGCTTTACCTATCCATTCTATTGCGGCTTCCTTGCTGGTAATGTTGTAGCCACTAATTGCTTTTTTTTCAGCGAGTTTGAAGTAAATCTCGCCATATTGCCATTGAGAAATTATTTCCCCTGCCCTTCCAAGACGTTCTGTTTTTCCTTTTCAACCATTGTGCTTCGCAATTTATCAGCCATTTCACTTTTTCTATTCAGCAAAACCAGTCCTTAATCCACATTAATTGAGTGATACTGCGTCCACGACTCCGGCCCAATGTTCCGGATGCATTTTTCCGGTTGAGAAAAGTTGGATCAGTTCGAATACTGAATCGGAAAATCCGCCGACATTTAGAATATCATCGCGATCAACAGTCTGAATCGTCGCACTCGGCGTAATGTCTATGCAGACAAGCTTTGCCTTCGGATTGCGGGCCTTGAAAATACTCCACTGTTCCATCATTGCCGTTCCACGACCGCCAAACCTGCCTTTTGAGTCTGCCCAGGATTCATTGTCTGAAACATAGATCACCATGTCGGCGCGGGCTTTCTGAGAATTAAGTAACGACAATGGAGCGCTGCAGCTGGTTCCGCCTCCGCCTATCTTTGCAAGTTTTTCAGCGTTGGTCATGACTGTGTCCCGGCCATTCAAGACCAGGTCAACCACTTTCTGCTCAAATGGAATTACCCTTGCGGTTTTATTCCTTCTCAGAAACGCTGCGGAAAGAAGCCCTGCCACATCAATGCATCTGACTTTTGTGGTTGCCCCGGCACGGTATCCCGTTACAGGCGATCGCATTGATCCTGAAACGTCCGGGCACAAAACAAGGTCGCCATCTATCCGCGGAACATTATTTATCGATATTTCCATTGCATCCTGCAAGGCCTCGCGAATTTGCAGGGGAACCTTTTCAGTGTTTATAAATGCTGATAAAAGCTGATAAGGAAAGACTCTCGCTTTTGATATCTCGGTTTCATCGCTCAGCCTTTTTGCAATATAATCGATCATTTCAGGATCGGAAAAGACATCGTGACGCTGAAACGTGTTGAGGTTCATGCGAAGGCCATGCCAACCAATGTTTCTTGCAATGCCTTTCCAGTCCTCAGTTTGCAGATCGAGTGCAGTCAACAGTTGAAAAGGGACCGCCGGAACTTCGGAAGTCCGTTTTTTCTTAAAAGCTTCAAATTTTGTGATCAGCTCCGGAAGGTTTTCCTCTTTGACCGGTTTGTCTATAAGATAGGCAAACAAAGCCTCATGTGCGGGCGAGACAGGTTTCGGATGCGTCATTTTCAGAATATCACCCATTGAGGGAGACTGCCCGACGGAGGATTTGAAAATATCATCAGGCGTTCGATCGAACCAGTTTTGTACAAGTTTTTTTGGCAGTGAACCGAGAGATTTTCTTCCTGTCACGCCGGATCGCAGGATCTGCACAAAATTGCGAAGCATTTTCCCGTTATCTATAACCCGCGAAAAAATCCTTTTAAGCAGCGCACCATCTTTTTTCGAGAGTATTGCACAAAGCAGTGCCGGCATGTCTTTCATGTGGCCACGCTCCCGGCAGTAAACCGCCGTTTTGGCCAGAAATTCGGCGTCAATTTCACCGGAAAGTTTCATGACAGTATCCAACTGCTCTTCCGCGGTGGCATAAAAAGTCATGTTCAGACAGCCCGTTGCTGCGTATTGAGCCAGTGCCTGCCTGGGAGATCGGGCATAGGCGGCGCCTCCGGCTTCATTGACGCTGTCAAACGACGGCACTAATTTTCCAAGTATTGATCGGAACAGACTTTTATTGGCCATGTCTTTCCCTCACTGAAAAGATGGTTGTAACAAATTTTTGGTTAAATCGTTTGAACATACACCTGAAAATTGAGCAAGTATGACTTAGGGCAACAACCAGGTTTCATTTTACGCAATGAACCTAAAAAAAGAACGGCGACAAAAATCGATGAGACACAATTTCATGATGTAGTCCCATCAGCATTCGCCGTCCATTTTCACTAAAAAGTGATGGAGACAAGGTTTGGTGAAACAACGGGGTTTCCCCCAACTTCTGCTCTGCCACTGAGCTACCCGCTTTGCAGCGGAGCCGGACTCGAACCGGCGACCGGAAGCTCCAATGTAGTTCCACCGGCATTCTCCATCACAATGATCATATCAGGTCAAACCTAAATAAACAATAAGCAGGACCAGGGAAATAATGGGATTACATTGAAAATGGCGATTATCTGGATTCCTGCAACAGGCTCAATATACCTGGGTAATCTTCGGAACGTAGTAGCGGAACACCCGGAAGGAGGTGGCAGACCATAGATACATCTCCTCGAACAGGAGATGGTGGATGCCGGGATACCTGAACGTGTCCCACTGCTTTCCATCGTAGAGAACCAGCTGGGCATCCATGATTTCCGGTTCCCCGAATCTGAGCCGGTAGGGATTTGTTCGTTCGGCACCCACAAAGGGAATTCTGCAGTCGCTTTCCATGATGCCATTTACTTCCTTGGCAGATTCGTCGAGAGCAACCGCAATCAGGAACGGGTATTTCGCATCGTCAGGGGCGGCGGTGACGGATACGATGCGATCTGACCGGAAACCGGCAGCCACCTTGTCGATCAATTCCACCTTACGATCCGGCGTTATCTTCAACAACCCCTGAAAAGAACCCAGCCACAGGCTTCCGGTGCGATCGGCGCAGATACAGGTATAATGACGCTTGGGCACGGCAAAAGAGGTTATCTTCGAGCCGTCGTAGAGCGACAGCCCCTCCTGATTGAGCAGGGCCACAACAGAATCACCTCCGGCCCGCCACAGAACGCAATCGATGACGGTGACTTTCAGCGTGGGGTCATCCGCAGTGCTTCCCGGATTGATCGGAACCCAGGCATCGGCGGGAATGCTATCCGCTGGATAGAGATGGGCCCGATGCAGGATGAACAGGCCGGATTTTTCCGTACCGAAATAGAGATCCACCCCCACCCTCCGAATGCTCTTTATCTTCTCTCCGACTGGCCACGGAAGCTGGTCGGCGGAAAACTCATGCCAGTAGTTTCCCGCCGACTCGAACCGTGTACTGCTCTCGGGGACAACCGAGGTCGGTTCATCGAGACAGACCAGGGTGGTCTGACCGATGACGGCCCAGCACCGTTCCGCCGCATCCACGGTAAAATCCGTAACCGGGAGGCCGGGAATAGGATGTATCGGACACGTTTCGAACAGGGAATCGACCGAAAACAACTTTTGCCCTCTCACATCGGTATGATTGCTTCCCTCTTCGAAAACCAGAACCGACGGATATCTCAGAGTGCCGGATGCAGCCGCCACCTGGCGGGTCAATGCATCGGTCATTCTGCCGGGGGAAGCACCCTGGATGGTGAGCTGGTTCAGTGGCCCGGCCAAGGTTGTGCGGTCCAGGGAGATCAGAAGAGTGGACAGATCAGTCGTGGCGGTATCCGCCGGGTTTTCCATACAATAATGATGCCATATCCGCTCACCGGGCTGGCTGGGAGGCTTTCCGGCCGTAGTGGAGTTATCTTCGGTCAGAATATTCTTTGCAGGATCGTGCTGAGGATTCTCAAACCGCCCCGACAGGCGATAGTTCGTTTGTATCGATCCAAGAAAGAAGGCTTGGGGAAAGGCAAACCGGGAAATCCCCTTGTCGTGACTCACCCAGAGATCGCGATTTCGGAACAACTTGCGGTAAGTAATGTGCGGTTCGACAGGATAGGCATCTTTAGAGGGATATCCTACCACCGGCGGACCCCACCTCGACATGAACGGGAAATAGGATTTGGCATAGCTCGGCCCGGTCCCGAAGGTCTTGAATTCGTCATATATATCCATGTCGTCGGTGCCGAAAAGCGTTAGGCCACAATCGGTCAGAAGGGCTATCCGCTTGGCCCCCGGCAGATAATGAATACGGTTTATATTATCTGAAGGCATGGGTGAATCCGCAGTGGTCATGCGGGACCATTGGCCTTCCTTGCAGCGCCATACCCCCTGCCCTTTCGTTCCGACATAGAGAATCCGCTTCCCGAGGAAGGTTCGTAGCGTGGTCTGCTCGGGGGTTTCACCTATGTGTGTCACGTTCACATCTTCGTCAGGACAGGTGGTCAGACAGGTAACTGCGGCGTCCGGATCCGGTAATTTAAGCGTGGTGAGGATCTTCCGATCCTGGATGAGCGTCATCTGATTCTGCGCAAGGGTAATGACGCGATCGCTGTTGCCTTCCTGGAAACACCAGAAATCTTCTATCCAGTCGGACAATGAAGCGTCTCCGGACAGGTATGCCGCCCCGTCCTGGCCATTGCACAAACCTTTTCCCTTGGTTGAGAAGATGCCGCCTCCGGGAAAATCCATGGCCAGGGCGCTGACACCCACGTCCATCAACCGCCGCTCTCCGGGAATCTGGTCCATGTTCTGGACAGGGCGAAAAACAGGAGCGGCCCCCATCCCGATCTGGGACTGGAACAGCCACCCTCCGAAACATCCGACGTAAAGGGTTCTGCCAACCACTTGCAGCACTTCAACATCTATTGTCGAAAGGCCGTTTTTCATCCCGAATATCTCCAGGCGTGGAGGCTCTTCCGGGAATTTTCCCATGTCGAGGAAGGCCAAGCCATTGGGAGTGGCAGCCCACAGGTTGCCCTCCTCATCAAAGTCCAGTGCGCGCACGACCAGTTTGCCGAACTCTTCGCCATAGCCGCTCAGGTTGATCCAGGTCGGTCGGTTTTCCTGGAAGATAGCTATACCACTGGGGGTTCCGACGGCGATCTTCCCTTTCATGATGGCAAGACAGAGCACATCGTTGCTGGGAAGACCGGAACGTGTGTTCCATGTCATCCAGGCCTGGCGGGCCAGAACCGGCGCAACCGGCAGTACAATCAGGAACAGACACAGGATCGCCATGCCCCGGAGTATCGAGCCCCGGATTCCGTATGAACCAAGGACTGTTACACTCTGTCGCTTTTCGGATCTGGTTTCGAAAACACACGCAGCTGGCTCCCATCCGGGAGAGGCCTCAGCACCGGCCAGAACTGGTTTCTCCGCCATCATGCCCTCCTTGGTGAACCACAGGTCACAGCCATGCGGTACAGTCGCCCCACTCGCTACTCGATCACTTGCAAACTGAGGCGAGACTGAAAGGAATCCTCGCGAGAAGTGTACATGCCAGGACTTTGCGTTTTCTGTCTCAAGATACCATACTCGATTCAATCAAACCAGACACTATCAAGGACAAACGCATACTTTTGTCAGTATCTATGCGCTTCACGGATTATTTCGTGACTCTTCAGCAGAGGCTGTGATGATGCCCTTCTGTCATTTCGACTGAAGGGAGAAATCCCATGCATGCAGACCATAGCTATTCCTTTTGATACCTCTCCCTGCGGTCGAGATGACAATGAATACGGCATCACAAGCGAAAACACTGGCTGAGAGGGAAAAAAGACCTGGTTTGTCCTGAGACACAATCTGCTATGGGTGTAAACAACGACAGATATCAGGTATTATAGTGTCAGAGATCCATGTCAATATCAGCTGCATTTGGCCGATAATTTTTTCACAAATGAAGGAATAACAATGAAATATTCACTGCGACAAATACTCTGTGCGCTACTGCTGACACTCTTATCATTAGGAAACCTCTCCGCTCAGGAAATGGAACAACCGATCGAAACTGCTCCGGATGGGGCATTATGCAAACCAGGCACTAATCCGCATTCTGATGAGGTTACTGGTCCAAATGAAACTTCGCCGGGTGTAAAAGCGATTGCAAACGGTGGAACGGAATTTGGCTGTGATCTTTTTCGCCGCCTTGCAACCAAGGGAGGCAACCTGTTTTTTTCACCAGCGAGCCTGCACATCGCGCTGGCCATGACCTTTGTCGGGGCCGGCGGAGAAACTTCCACCCAGATGGCCAAGACACTGCATTTCGTCGTGGAAGGGGGACGCATATCGAAAGAATTCGGAGCATATCTGCGCGGTCTGGCTAATGTCGGCCAGGATGACAGCGGAAAACCAGCTGCAGAACTTTTGATAGCCAATGCGCTTTGGGGGCAGCAAAATTTTCCATTCAGACCGAAATTCATCGAATTCATGGGAAAAGGATTCGAGGCAAAGTTTGACACACTCGATTTCAAAGATTCTGAGACAGCCCGACAGACGATCAATAATTGGGTCCTGGAAAAAACTCACGACAGGATTCGCGATCTCATTCCATCCGGAATTTTGAATGCACTGACGCGACTCGTGCTGACCAACGCAATTTATTTCAAAGGAACATGGGCTACCGCCTTCCCCAAGGCTGCCACGGAAAATGAGACTTTCGTGGCATCGATTAAAGAGAATTTTCAGGTACCGATGATGCATATTCGCAAAAACTTCGGTTATGGTGAAACTCAGGATTGCCAGATACTTCGCCTTCCATACAAAGGTCAGGCTGTATCCATGGTTCTGATTCTACCGCGCACCATCGAAGGACTCGCGGGTCTCGAAGCCGGTCTGAGTGAAAAGCAGCTCACAGACTGGATCACAAGTCTCCAGAATTGTGAAGTCATTGTAACTATGCCGCGTCTACGCCTGGAAGGCGACTTCAAACTCAGGGAAATTCTGTCCCCAATGGGAATGCCCCTTGCTTTTAGTGATGGGAAGGCTGATTTCGGCGGTATGATAACGCCGGACGCCATCAAAGAAGGCAAGGGCCTGTTCATTTCCGAAGTTCTGCACAAGGCTTTCGTAGCCATTGACGAGGAAGGCACGGAGGCTGCGGCTGCAACAGCGGTCGTCATGAGAAAGACAACCGCTGCGGCCTGCGAGTTTGCTCCCCCCAAGGTTTTCAAGGCCGATCACCCTTTTCTTTTCCTCATCCGCCACGACCCGACCGGAGCCTTACTTTTCCTCGGACGCTGTGCCGATCCTCGGTCTCACCCCTGAGAGATGGTGTTTGAAGCGCCATACTTTTCCAGGAACTGAACGCTATTTTGAAAAGAGACAGATACGACTGGAATAGCTTACGGAGGAAAAATGGAAAGTTGTTTGTCACAGTCAGATATTGAGGATATCCTGGAACTCGAGAGGCAGGCATTGCAGCGATGGTGCAGCGGAGATCCCTCCGGATTTCTTGAAATTTCGGCACCTGACGTGGTCTATTTCGATCCTTTCCTGGAGTCTCGCCTGGACGGTCTTGAAGCGCTGAGGTCATACTACGATGGTCTGCGAGGGAAGATTCGCGCAGAGCGATATGAACTCCTCAATCCACTTGTGCAGAAGCTGGGAGATCGCGCGGGAGTGCTTACCTTCAACTTCGTCTCCTACGGAAGCGATGGAAGTGAGTCCCGCTGGAACTCCACGGAAGTCTATCGCAAGGACCTACCGGGCTGGAGAATTGCCCATAGCCATTGGTCAATTACAAAACGGTGACTGATACAATAGGATCAGATTAACAAAGGGCCAGGATCAATAGAATCCTGGCCCTCGGCAAAGCAGCGAATACGTCAACGACACTACATCATTTAAATCGCCTTACCTGGGCATAAGCTGCCTGGCCGACAGCCGATTACAATCGGGGACGGGTTCCCGGTCGTCATTCTGAAAACTGAACTGGCGGGTGGAGATCCGCTTACTGCCTGACAAAAATTCATTGGTTCGATTAGCAAAGAAGATGCTGATATTTTGCCAGTCATTATAGTCAGAAAGCGTATCTGAGGACGTGTTCTTTCCGGAATCATCGGAAGGATTGATGTCGTAGTTGGCAAGGGTATCCGTGGTGTTTCCGTTACCATTCCAGTCTACGGGGGCGCTATTCGGGTATTTCAATCCGTCAGCTTCGACAAGATTGGTCTCAACAAGAGCACCGAGGGCCTGACCACTGGAATAATCCATGACGAACGTTGATGACCACGGGTTGTTATGAATGGTTTTAGAGCCGTAGGAGCCATCCGGCAGTTTGATATGATTCAGGAACCAGCTGCTGATAAGCGAGTATCCAGACTCAGACCATCGCTGAAAGTAATACCTGTCACCGGCTCTGGAATCGCTGGGCGTGGGGATTCCGTAAGAGGTGTACAAATAATTCATGATGCTCAGATAATTGGGTTTGTAGTTGCGAGCTTCTCCGCCACCGTGGTCGAGACCCAGATTGTGACCGAATTCGTGCATCAACGTCGAGGCTTGTTCGTTGATCAGATAGGTGGTGAGTTCAGTTTGGGTAAAATAGCCTTGTGAAGTGTCAGTAAAATCAATCCCGCCGAGGGTAAGAAAGAAATCATTTCCCGGAGACTCGCCACGGCCAGTTGAGCCTGTTCCACTCTGCTGGTTTGCATAAACGCAGTAATGGAAAATCTGCCGTTTGGCCAGATCAAGATACTGAGATTTATATGAATAGATATCCGTGGCTCCAGTCTGTGAGCCAAATGCCATGTACTGGGCAAAAGGCACTTGATGCGATTTCCCGTCAAGATTGTATTTTGCAATTAAAGTCCCGACATCAAAATGAATTGTCCAGCTTTTCGTGGCAAAGATCTGAACGACTTTGTCCAGAGCCTCAACCCTTGGAATGAGGCCCAGACTCGCCGAATTCATATAATCAATGTGGATGAATGCATCCTTCTGATTAGGTCGGGCTCCCCAATCATACATAGGAAGACCGATATATGTTGTTCCGGCAACTTCGCAGCCATCAGGGATTCCATCCCCGTCAGTGTCGGTATCATTGGGATTCGCCACATCGTTAGGCCCCCCGGGGGTTGGCCATGAATGCAAGGTCCAGTCAGAGGCCGTATTGGTATCCGTAAGAGAGCGAGTACGAACAATCGACTTCCCGTTCACGGTCGGCATTGCCGCAACATTGGCTCCAGACCATGCCGCGGCGGTAACGGGCTTCGTAGTGTTGTTTCCGAATGAAACGTAATCGACGGTCTGACCATCACTTTTTCTGAGGAGCTCAACGTATCCATCTATATACCAATAAGGATACTCCCCGGAAGATCCAAGAATATGAACGATTCTGGGTCCGTCCATGAGGGTGGAAAATGTCTTCCCGCGAATGACGGCATACGCACCGGGCGCAACAGTCAGGGCTGGAATGGTAAAGGTCATATCAACATAATTGTTGGATGAATTAAAGGTTTTGGTCTTCAATGAATAGTTGCTGAGATCGATGTTTCCCGCCGAATTATTGTAGACCTCGACCCATCTGGCATCATTCGAATACTTGCTCGTACTCACTTCAGAGATTATCAATTCCTGTGCTGACCCAGGAGTTGGAGTTGGAGTCGGAGTTGGAGTCGGGGTAACGACAGGTCCCACAAACGCAGTGTAGGCATTAGCGTAGCTTGATCCTGAAACAATTCCATTTTTTGCAAAAGCTGTGTCGATCTGAGCGGAAAGCGAACCGGTGAATCTGGAAAAGTTCACGGAATCAGCAACCAGGCGTTCGAGACATTCCGCTTTCAGATCAATGAGAGATCGCGAACCAGACGAGTCGAGATTAAGAACATTGTCCTGTCCTGCGGCCAGATCCATGGCTCCGCGAAACTGTGAAGAACCGCCGAGAGTTCCTCCCCAGATCTGTATCCCTCCAATAACGGTTCTAACCGGAATGTAAGAAAAGGTTGCCACGGCGGCATATCCTGCTCCGGAAGCAACTGCCGTGACTGACAGTTTCTGCGTGGTCACGGGCGAGGTCGCTACACCGGTGTTGATGATGCGCAACGTAAAATCGACGGTAGGAGGATTGGCGGCAAGGATAGAGTCCAAAGGAGCACTCGTATCTTCCCGCGCAGATTTTCCGGATGCCGGAAGAATCCGAAAAATTACTCTCGTGGTTGCCACAGGCGAAGCCCCTGCCGAAGCTCCTGGTGAGGATGCTGCAGAAATCCCGGGCGAGGTTATTGCCACGGGATTAGGAGACGAGTCATAAGATCCGCATCCGTAAAGCGACAAAATGCAGGCAAGCAGCACCACCGAATACGCTGTGAAAAACCGCTTCATCAAAATTTCTCCCTACCAAAGTTCGCCGATTGGCCGCCACCACATAATTGTTGAGCAAAACCAGGTGATTCCATTTTTTCAAAATTAGCTGACAGTTATTTTTGTTCCAGATGGGAATCTGCTTTTTCGCTCTCAAAGTATCATGCTCAATCCATGATGTCAAAAGGGTTTTTCGCCTTGATTTCGCAGCTGTGTGAAGGAGCAACACTTGCGGCTGTCAGCAAATGTGCGCAAACGATGCGGGATTGATATGATTCGAGCAGAGAAAGAGACAAGACAGAAACTCCCGGTTTTACGAAGTGTGCATGAGACAACACTGTATCAAAACGACACTTGTTTTTCGTATTGGTCGATCCATGACACTCAGCTTCAATCGATTCCAAATAATCAAATCGAATAGTGTCTGCTCAATGTTTGAGCAGTATGAATAGTAATTACACAAGTTCGACAAAATAGACTGTCTTAAGAGCAACTTGCAAAATTATGTGGCAATCATGAGTGAATATGCATCGCCCAAAAACCCTTATTATTTCACGCTTTTGTCTAATTGGCACAAAATCTGCGTAAGTCGCACGACACTTCTAACGAAAGGAGGAAAAAAAATGTTGATAGTCGAAATGATTCCAATGTTTAATATACTTGCATCTCAGATTAACAATGAACTTTCATTATCCAATGATGACAACCAGGTCAATTCCTCCGACTTGCATAAGGGATAATGAGTTGAAAGGACAAATTACGTGATCGTGACACCGTTCGGCAGTCTGCGAATTTACTCTCATGCAGATGCGGAAAGCCTCGCCAAATATGCTGACAATCCGAAAATCGCGGAAAATCTACGGGATGGATTTCCTCATCCATATACACGCAAAAATGCCATCGAATTCATAGATATCGCCATCTCGAAAAATCCTCCGACGCTTTTTGCAATCGCGGATTCTCACGAGGCGATAGGCGGAATCGGTCTGATGCCGAAAAATGACGTTCATCGGTTGACAGCTGAACTCGGCTACTGGCTCGGCGAACCATTCTGGGGCCGCGGAGTGGTCACGGAAGCGGTTCAGGCAATCGTGACGTACGGTTTCGAAAAGCTGGGCCTGCTTCGTATTTTTGCCGAACCATACGACTCGAATCCTGCCTCCTGCAAAGTCCTGGAGAAAGCCGGGTTCATCTTTGAAGGACGTCTGAAAAACAATGTCATCAAGAACGGCGTTATCAGAGACTCGATGATGTACGCCATAACCAGGAACCCACCTAAAAAACAGTGAATAGTATATTTTTCATTATATCGTGAGACTTCGACACACATGGTCGAACAAATTGCTCCCAGCAAAATTGCTCCCGGCAATTGACGACGTGCGAATTGGGAAGTAAACTTATTCCATTGTGTATCTTGTGGAGGACAAAATGAAAAAATATATTCTTTTTCTGTTTATGGCGTTGATGCCTGTTTTCGCATTCGGTCAGACTTCCGACGCTTCCGCGAGTTCGGCTGTTCCTGCCCAAAGCCTCGATGAAGTTTTCAGTGCAATAAAGCAGGGTGGGACTGCCTTGCCGGATGCCGATGTAATGACACGTGTAAGATATCTTCCTCAAAATGATCAGGCGTGGTACACCAGGTGGAAAATGCTTGAGGGAGCCAAGGAAACGATTGACTGCACCTATTTCATAGTTGACAAAGATATCTTTGGTCAGGCCTTTCTCGGATTCCTGGCCAAGAAAGCCCGTGAAGGGGTCAAAATTCGTCTGATGATCGATGGTCGTATTTATCGAAGCGGCTACATGAAAGGTATGCCTGATCTTTTTCAGGAACTCGCCAGTTTTCCAAATGTTCAAATAAAAGTATTCAACTCGATCACCAAAAGTATTCTCAATGTCTTTTCAAGTTTCGAGGGATTATTCGCTAATAATCACAAGAAAATAATAATTATCGATGGAAAGATCTGTATTACCGGCGGTCGCAACATCGGACCGGATTATTTTGGCCAGGTGGGTGAATATGGTTGTATCTACCGTGATACTGATATTCTCATGGAAAGCAATAACGCCTGTTTGCGCCTGAAAGAAGCTTTTGAATGTGAATGGAAGGTATCGACCGACTCAGTAGTGAAGGCTGAAACAGTCAATAAGGACAACAATCGCGACCGGATCGATATTGCCTATATGCTCATGGACAGATACATGAAGGGGCAAGGGATCATTGCTCCGGAGTCAGTAGCAAAGTGGTCGGCTCCGCAATTGAAGATTTTGGATGAACTGAATACCGACATTTCAAGCTATAAAGGGATCACTGAATATTCCAATTTCCAGTTGTTTACCGATGACGCCAAAGTACCTGTAAAAATAGTTGATAAGAACTCCGCTATAGGAGACAGAAATGATATTGGCCCGGTCCTGCTAAAGCTTGTGGACGCCGCCCGCAGCGAAATCATTATTCAGAATCCATACGTGGTTCTTTCCCCTGAAGCATGGGCGGGTCTGAAGAAAGCATCGTTACGCGGAGTAAAAATAATATTACATTCCAACAGCGGCGCTTCAACGGATTCTCTCTTTCCGCAAGCTTTTTTGAATGACGACTGGCACAAGATGCTTGCTGATATGCCGACGCTGAGAATACTGGTGGCTCCGTCCCCGAAACAGAGGCTTCATTCCAAGACTTTCGTGGTGGATGACCATATCACGATCGTCGGAAGTTATAACATGGATCCGCTCAGCCAAAATATTAATGCTGAGGCGGTGGCTGTGGTTAACGATGCCGCATTCGCAGTCGAAACTCATAAACAGATCGAGAAAGATATAGCGAACGGCGTTGTCGAGTATAAGGTCAGCGTAGATGAAAACGGGCTGATTCATGAAATTTACGGTCCTAAAGACCATCTGGATAAAAAGACAATGTTCAAAATTAAATTGTTTGGAAAGCTGGGTGTAATCAGACCCGTGATCTGATCAGCATTGCGGTTTGGTTGGCCGATCCCGGCGAGAGCTTGAATTGTGCTAACCCATAGCCAAGGTGCTTCTGGATTTTTTCAATGACATCCTTTGATGAAGTTGATTATTTTCTAAGCACTTTGGCTTTTCCATGATCTGAAATTTAAGCTTTTCAAACCGAATCATGGTGCGGGAAAGTCCATGGCCGTGAATTTCCCAAGGTCAATGTTTGAAGATTGCGTTGAGTGGAGATCTGAGGCCATGATGAGGCACTCACCCCATTCGATCAGGGTCGATTCCTCAGCTTCAGAAATACGCTGACGGTCAGATTCATTCAGTGGGCCGAACTTGCGTTCGATATGCCGAAGAACCAGGGTCACCACTCGCTGTGGACAAGGCTTACCGACAGAGGGGTTCGGGGCGGATTCGGTTTCGCAATGCGAAACACTTGCCTGCGGAACCTTTCATCAGGTGCAAGTCAGGCATACGGGACACGTGAAGCGAGTTAGATAGCCAATCTCACATGCTTACGATTTGTTTCGTAAGGTCTCGATTTCATCTGGAGATAGCCCGGTTATCTTGGCAATAAAGCTGGTTTCCAAACCCTCGGCCAGCATATTGCGCGCGACTTCCGCCCGCCCTTCTGTTCGACCTTCCGCCCGCCCCTCTGTCCGGCCTTCTTTTCGGCCTTCGATCTTGCCGACTCCGTATGACGACTCCACCATGCTCGCCTGATAGTGAAGATCTTCGGAATATCTATCGTATTTACGGCGCTCCTGGTCGGGCAATTTCATGATATCGAAAACCTCTTTTGCCCTCTTGAGGCCCTGAGCCTTAAAACCATCCTTTATTTCACCGTTCTTCAAAAAGTAGATCCATTCATCAAGAGTGTTGCGGGCCACATCGTCGAAACTGTTCACTTTGATGAGATAATATTCCGGATACAATTCATGGGGAAATTGCTTTGTAAAGAGCTGCTGCTGATTTGGGCTAAGTTTCAACTCATCATTGTGATGAATTCCCTTGAATCTTGTTCGCCCCAGATACACATAGTCTTCGCCATGACCGAGATCGAAATACAGAATGCTTACAGAAATGACCTTAACGATGTCTGAGTAAGGTTGTCCCTCTGAAAGGTGCTCAGTCAGGGTCTTCGAACTTGAGTAAAGTATTCGTTGGAAATAGTCAAACTCGCGTTCATACTGCACTTCAATGATAATAATTTCATTCTTGGCGTTCTTGGTTTTGAGATCAAGGCGATTTGTCTTATCTATGCGGCTTTCCTTGTTCCCTTCACCTTCGAGAATATCAATGATCGTAATCGGCTCACGGAGCAGCTCGGACAAAAAACCTTCGAGAACCTCGAAGTTAGCCTTGCTTCGTAGCAATTTTTTCATCGCCCAGTCGAAGCTGACCAGCTTACGTCCACTCATCGCGATACCCCCCTACGAGTATTTAGTTTCGTAAAAGTGAACCGATTCAACGATGTGACCCATACAATGCCCAAAAGGTCTTGTAACTCTCGTCGTGGTCTTCCATACACATATATTGTATACCGTATCGTTCGAACGAAGCAAGAAACGGTTCCGGCAATCAGTAATTATCCATTGTTGATTGCGAAAGTTAGTGAAAATTGAGAAAATGAAACCCTGCCGCCGTGGGCCGGAGCTTACCAGCAGCAGAGTTTCTGATCGGATTCGGTTTCGCAGTGCGAAACGCAGGCCTGATGGATGGGACCTTTCATCCTGGAGCGCAGTGTCGGCATGTCATACGCGTGAAAGGTGCTCAGGAGGCGGAAGCCCAGGTTGTTCCTGCGGTTCGTGGGGTTGTTCCTGTTGCGGTAGGCGGAGCGGCAGTTGTTCGCGTTGTTGTTCCACTTGCCACCCCGGTAGACGCGGTTCGACCCCACCTCATCTCCATTGGCCTCAGACATCTTCCAACATTTTTCCCAGCGTGTCAAATCTGAATTCAGGGCGAAGATAACGAATGCTTGCCTAAAAGGAATCTGCAATGAAGGAGCGTTCAAGAAATGGCCCGATAAGATCACACACTGCATGATGCACGACCCGGTCGCGGAAAGATGCGCAACTGATCATGCGCGGCTTCGGATCAAGTACGCCGAACTGAATGAATGGAGCGGGGCGGTAGCAACAAGCTAAAAGCTCTTGCCTGAGGGTATCGAGCTCATTCCCTGGATCGGCGAGGAAACTGGCGACGGGACCACGTGCCCGTTTACCTTGAGCGGCGCGAAGCATTGCCCGATGAAGGTTTTCTGCGGAACATATTTTTAGCCACAGTCCGCCGAATAACTTCATGGTGTTTATTTTTCCGGTGATTTTAACAAAGGCTGTACCGGCCAAGCCGGTTTTCCCTTATTACGACATAGTTCCCACCAATCACGAATCGGAAAAGACTCGGGACATAAAAGCTATTCTTGAAGCCAGTTTGCAAGTTTAAGACCGGAAATGCGCTTGAAATGGGCCTGATTGTTGGTTACCAAGATGCTTTTATGCGCCAATGCAATCGATGCGATGTGAATATCAAAATCATCGAGAGGCTTCCCCGTTTTGAGAAGTTTGGCTTTTTCTTCGCCAAAAATTTTAGCCGAAGAATCGCTATCAGGAATGATCTTCACAAGTTTCTTGAATTTATCAATAGTTTCAATATTTTTTTCAACTCGTTTTGAATGAAAGGCACCGAAATATAGTTCAGCCAAAACTGAGTTAGTGACAGCGAGAGAAGGCAATCCGATTTCTTCGATCTGTGCCATCACATGAGGGTTTGCTTTGAAAAAATAAATACAAATGTTCGTATCGAGTATATAAATCACGAGAACCTTACCGGTTTCGTTCTGGATCTTCTGGCAGAATAAATCTCACGAATAATTTCTTCCGCCGGTCGATCATCTTCCCAGGAACCGGCCAAAGCAAGTAGCTCTTTTGTCCTTTCATCGCTGGGAGCTTTGGAGCCTAGAAACTCTTCCTTGAAAAATCGAATGAGTTTTTCAAGTTTTTCCTGGGCAAATTCAGGAATGTCATGAATTTCCCTCAAAATTCTTTTTTCAAAAATTGATCTTGTTGCCATTTGCGCACCTCACCAGACCATTTTATCTTCTCCATCGACCTCAGACATCTTCCAACATTTTTCCCAGCGAGTCAAATCTGAATTCGGACCGAAGGGAGAAATCTTGTATTACTATGAGATCTCTCACATAATTTTACGATTGATCTGATCAAAAACGATTCGTTTTTTCAAACCAGCCATGGCTGAATGATACAGCCGCTAATACTGCAAGAAATAGAAACAAGATAGCTTCATTCAAACCATACTTATGATCGAGATAGCGGGTATGCGGCCTGTCCAGGCGATAACAGCGGGCTTCCATGGCAACAGCCAGTATCTCGGCGCGTTGAATAGATAAAACCAGTGTTGGAATAAGCAGAGGCATGACACGTTTTGCGCTCTGCCAGACTCCCTCATTCTTTCCGAATCTGGCGCCTCTCGCCATCTGTGCCAAGCGAATGCGCTCTACTTCATCCAGAATCGCCGGCAGAAAACGCACGGCAACGACCATTACCAACGCAGCTTCACGCACGGGAAAACGCACAATACGCAGCGGCCGGAAGCAGGCTTCCCAGAAAATCGTCAACTCCGATGGCGACGAGATTGTCACAAACACTGCTGAACACAGGAATATTCCCACCATTCGAGCCAGCGAATCCAGCGCTGATAAAAAAGCGTGCGGAGCCCCGGAACAGGACTGAACAACTACTACCAGAACCAGCAGAAACCAAAGGCTTTTTAACGCCGCAATTATTCGACGAACGGGTAATTCGGATACGAACATTCCCAACAATAAAATGGTTAATCCGGTAAGGTTGCCTTTTAGACCGAAGCCATGCAGTGAAAAAAGAAGAATCGCGACAAATGTTGCCATGCCTTTTGCAACAGGATGGAGCTTGTGAACCCATCCCTCACCCGGCACAAATTCCAGAAAGGTGCCACCGGCCATTTTAAAACCTCTTACTTACGAACTGTTTTAGAATCGGTCGCCGAAGAGATGAAGTTACGCACCTCCTGCGCCACAGGCCAGGGTGGTTCAGCAATTTCTCCGTAAGGCAAAAGCGCCGCCTGATACCATTCTGGAAGCGGATAAAGCTCGGTATTGTCCAATGCGGCTTTCAGAAAAAGCCTTCCATTATCGAACCAGCGCGTATTACCGTTGTTCATAAGAAGAATTGTTCCAGCCTGATGAATAACCATCTCCGGATCATGCGTAACAAGAATAATTAGATGATTTTTGGAAATCTCCGCCAAAAGAGAACACAGATGAGCCTGCCCATGAAGATCGAGGCCTGCCGTCGGTTCGTCAAGAAGCATCATAGCAGGTCTGAATGCCGTGGCCGAGGCAAGAGCAACACGCCGTTTTTCACCCCCGGAAAGGTGAAAAGGGTTTCTGTGCCAGAACTCAGGCGGATGCAACCCCCATGACTCAAGCCATGCCCGCCCGGTATTCTCAGCATCAGGGGCATTCAACCCGCTTTCCAGCAGACCAAACATGACTTCTTCTCCGACGGAAGGCGCAAAAAACATGGTTTCAGGGCTCTGAAACGCAAGCCCAACACAGCGGTGATCAGGTTCCCATGGTATTTCGAATCGGGGCTTGTTTGTAAACGCAATTTTGCCATTGTCCCTGGCACTGTCAATGCCGGCGACGTTGTCACTGCCCGAAATATCGTCGATTCTCGAAACTTTATTTGTACCAGTAATACTGTTTTTGTCAGCACTGTCTATGTCAGCAATGCTGACATCATGTCCAATGTCCGATTCTTCCCATAAAATCTTGCCATCCAGAGGCTGGATGAGCCCGGCCAATGTCAGCAACAGTGTTGTTTTTCCGCTCCCGGACGGGCCAATAATCATATTTATTCTGCCCGGTCTAAAACATCCCGAAAGCCGCCCGGCAATCGGAAATTCCGGACGCCCAAGGCTCAAATCACGGAGAGCAAGCCTTCGCTCCAAAGACGTCGAAAACGAAGTAGAACAGCTGATTCCCATCTTTAAAAAATTATCAACCATTGATTCTTATTCGTTATATAAAGTCGCATTGAATTTTATTTCCCAAAAACGGTTCACCGTATCCCTACCTGATTAATCAGGAATAGTCTTATCTGTTGAGCAACTTGCAAAATTCCGTAAGATATAAAATCTAGCGCTATTGCTGATTACACTGCATAAAACTCGGCGGGCCCGGCGGTCCCGCCCCACCTGTTTCGTAATCAATTTTGCAGGAATCTGTATGGTTAATTTTCGGTTTTTATCTGTGTTCATCCGTGTCCATCTGTGGTTAATTCTCTTTCGGTCTTTATCTGAGGTTATCTGTGGTTAATAAACCAGCCATGAGAGCGGATTCTGGCACTCGAATGCCCCACGCGCCGACTTCGGGATGCTTCCACAAATCGCCCGATGCTCCATCAAAAGCCAGTCTCCCGTTCGCGACTACGAGCATTCTCGGAACCCTCTCAAGATCGAACGGCTGCTGAGAAATGACAAGTATTCCCAGACCGTGTGATGATTGAAGCTCAACGATCTGCTTCCAGGCCTCACGACGAGCCCACGGGTCGAGCTGAGAAGTCGGCTCATCAAGAATCAAAAAATCCGGCTCCATTACCATGACGCCTGCGATAGCAAGCCTCTGCATAACACCACCAGACAGATGTTTTACCGGGACTCGCAGATATTGGCCAAGGCCAAAGGCCTCCGCCACATGACGCACCCGGCTGTGCATCTCATCACGCGAGATTCCCAGGTTTTCAAGGCCAAAAGCCAGATCTTCTTCGACCGTAATGCCAACGATCTGGTGATCCGGAGACTGAAAAAGAATACCAACGCGTCGCTGAATTTCGGGATCGCGACTGGCGGTGGACACCTCGACGACAGTAACTGAACCGGCAGTAGGTAATCGCAATCCGGCTGCGAGCAGGGCAATTGTCGACTTTCCTGCCCCATTGCCGCCTGCCAGGCCGACAAGTTCCCCTTTTTTCAGGCAAAAAGAAACCCCCTCGAAAACCGAGGGGGTACATGTTTCTGGTAATTCCACTTCTGAGGTGCGTTCGCACGCTGCCCTCAGAGACTGGTCTTTCTTTTCCGTTCGATCCGGGTATCGAAAAGCAACCTTTTCAAACCGAATCATGGCGTGGGAAAGTCCTTGCGGGAACTCCTGGTTTAGCGTGAGAACTCGATAATCGCCATCTCGGCGCAATCGCCGCGACGAAAGCCGAGCTTGTAGATGCGTGTGTAGCCACCTGTCACATCGCCCTTAGCATCCTTGAATCGCGGCGCGATGGTCTTGATCAGCTTGTTCATAACACCTTCCACACGCATGATCCGTGGCCCCTTAGCCCGATCGCCCTTGGAAGCCAGATACTCAACAACGAATTCCGGCTTTTCATTCTTATCGGGATCCTTCATATACTTTTCCAATTTCTCGCGAACGTCCTTCTTGAGATTGGAACAATAGTTCAGGATGTTTTGACGACCGACAATCTCGCGATCGGCAACAGCGTGGAAATATCCGGCAAGCCGTGGATTTTTCTCAGCATCAGGCGTCATTGCAATCGATACAGCCTCTTCGATGAAACGACGCATATCTTTTGCCTTCTGAAGTGTTGTCGTGATACGCTCGTACTTTACAAGGGAAGTGCACAACGAGCGAAACAAGGCCGCCCGCTGATGGGACTCACGGCCGAACTTTCTCCCTGTTTTCTGGTGTCTCATATTACCTCGGTACCTCCACCGTTTTCATCTCCGGGCATAATAAGATTGAACTGTGCAAGCTTTTCCCGGATCTCTTTTAGCGATTTTTTGCCGAAATTCTTGATCTCGAGCAAATCACCGGCCTTCTTGCCAATCAGATCGCCAAGCGTGTTGATTCCAGCCTTTTTGAGACAATTTCTGGAACGAACAGAGAACTCGAGATCCTTGATAAGAATGTCGTGATAACTCTTGGTAGCTGTTTCCTTCTTCTGGGAAGAAACCATGACCAGATCTTCTTTGGCCGGTACAACATCACTGTCTTCGGAATCATCGGAAATAACTTCTTCGAGATTGGAAAACAGATCAATGTGCGCACGCAGGAATTTTCCGGCCAGTTCAATTGCTTCACTTGCCTTCATGCTTCCGTTGGTCCAGACCTGGAGTGTAAGCTTGTCAAAATTGATGTCCTGACCAACGCGGGCATCAGCAACATTGAACATGACTTTAGTCACAGGGGAGAACTGCGAATCCACAAGAATCAGACCGATCTGCTGGCCGGCTTCCTTGTGTGCGTCCGCGAGATGATACCCGCGACCGCGCTTGAAGGTGATGTCCATTCCCAGCTTGATATCACCGGTAACATGTGCAATATGCACATTCTTATCGACAATATGCAAACTGCTGTTCGGTATGATATCTGAAGCAGTCACTTCACAGGGACCGCTTACTTCGAGTCTGACCGTCAAAGGCTGATCCTGGTGGACATTCACAACCAATTTCTTGAGATTAAGAATAATCTCCGTGACATCCTCAACGACGCCTGGAATACTGCAAAACTCGTGTAAAACACCATCGATCTTCACACCAC
Source organism: Candidatus Rifleibacteriota bacterium (assembly GCA_015233155.1). GTDB lineage: Bacteria > Muiribacteriota > Ozemobacteria > Ozemobacterales > Ozemobacteraceae > JADFYG01. Next base: position 55,016 of record JADFYG010000016.1, on the reverse strand, counting down.
AAACGGCAGAACCGGGGAGAGATGCGAGCAAAACGCGTCGAAACGCATTGCCCAAAGTCGTCCCGTAACCCTTTTCAAGAGGTTCTATAGTGAGGGTTCCATGGTTTGGAACCTTGCCCATGTCATAGGTAATATCGACGGGGTCGAATTTAATCTGGCGCTCAAAAACTACTTCGTCATCGGAAGCAGCATCGGAGGCATATTTAACTTTGGGTTTGTTGATTTCAATCACCTTGAAACATCCTCCTTAAAGCTTACCGCGAATAGAACTCGATGATTAGCGATTCCTGAATCTTCTGATCGAGCTGAGAACGTTCTGGCATACTGACGAAGCGCCCTTTGAGATTTTCACGATCGACATCAAGCCATGGCGCCTTTTCGCGGCTGGCAGTGGCTTGCATCTGATCTTTCAGAGGCTTCCTGAGTGAGCTTTTCTCTTTCAGGGAAACAACATCGCCTGTTTTGACAGCATAGCTGGGAATGTTCACGGGCTTTCCGTTCACTTCGAAATGCGCCTGAGTAACCCACATGCGCGACTGAGAACGGGAAATACCGAAGCCCATCCGATAGACGACATTGTCAAGACGAGTCTCGAGCAAATGCAAAAGGTTAACTCCGGTGTTTCCGGCCTGGCGGTTTGCTTTCTCATAGTAAAGCTTGAACTGGCGTTCGAGCAAACCATACTGCTTGCGACAGCGCTGCTTGGCGCGGAGCTGTACTTCATACCCAGTATGCTTCTTATTCATACGCCCGGAGCCATGCTGACCAGGAATCTGATTGCGTTTTTTAACCGCGCACTTGTCTGTATAACAGCGCATACCCTTCAGAAAAAGAGCATCGCCTTCACGCCGACAAATACGACAGGTAGAACCGGTATATCTCGCCATTTTTTCTCTTCTCCTAGACGCGGCGGCGCTTAGGCGGGCGGCATCCATTGTGAGGAATACCCGACACGTCTTTTATCATGACCACAGAAAGTCCTGAAGTCTGCAAAGCCCGAACAGCAGATTCGCGACTCATACCCGGGCCGGAAACATACACTTCGATCTCACGCATACCGAATTCCTGAGCCTTGCGGCCGGTAGCTTCAGCTGCAACCTGAGCGGCATACGGTGTGCTCTTCCGGGAGCCGTGGAAATTATTCGCTCCGGCGCTGGACCAGCACAACACATTTCCGGACAGATCCGTGATCGTCACGATAGTGTTATTGAACGTTGATTGAACATGGGCCTGCCCTTTGTTTACGACTTTCTTTTCCCGTCGTTTAGTCCGGGTTTTGGCCTTTGGTCCTGTTTTTGCCATGTGTCTCTTTACTCCTGCTTATTTCTCTTGCCAGGAACAACCTCGAAGATTGCCTGACTCTATCCCTTACTTCTTCCCGGCACCCTTTCGGGGACCCTTACGGGTACGAGCATTGGTTTTCGTGCGCTGGCCGCGAACAGGAAGGCCCTTGCGGTGGCGAAGCCCACGATAACAACCAATATCCATCAACCTTTTGATAGACATGGCGACTTCACGGCGGAGGTCACCCTCGACGCGATAATCACGATCAATCGTCTGCTTGATGAGACTTATCTCATCTTCAGTAAGATTCTTAACCCGGGTATCCGGATTGATCTTGGTCTTGGTGAGAATTTCGCGTGAACGAGTCAAACCAATACCGTAAATGTAAGGAAGAGCGGCTTCAACCCGCTTGTCCCGCGGCAGATCAACACCTGCTATGCGCGCCATACTTCTTTCTCCTGTCTTAAATCAAACTCAACCCTGGCGCTGCTTGTGCCGGGGATTTTCACAGATAATGCGGATGACACCACACCGCTTGATAACCTTGCATTTTTCACAAATTTTCTTAACTGATGCGCGTACCCTCATGGCTCCCTCCTGATGTGTGTCTGCGTATAAACGCCGAAACCTACTTAAATCGATAAACGATCCGACCCCGCGTCAGATCGTAAGGGGTCAGCTCAACCGTGACCTTGTCCCCTGGAAGAATGCGAATATAATGCATTCGCATCTTGCCGGAGATATGGGCCAACACCACATGCCCGTTCTCGAGTTCAACTTTGAACATGGCATTTGGGAGAGGCTCCAACACCTTTCCCATCACCTGAATCGTGTCAGCTTTGCTCATGCCGGCAAAACGTCTCCCTTATTTGTGACCTCCGAGCGGTTGGTCAAAACCATTGGTCCCCGCTCGGTAACTGCGACCGAATGCTCGAAGTGGGCTGAGAGACTACCATCTACTGTTACCACCGTCCAGCCATCGTCCAGAACCCGCACCGCATACCCACCCATATTCACCATCGGCTCGATCGCCAGTACCATTCCAACCTCCAGCCGCGGTCCCGTTTTTGCGGGTCCGAAGTTGGGTAGAACCGGCTCTTCGTGCAGTTGGCGTCCAACGCCGTGACCGACGTAATCGCGAACAACCGAGTATCCGTGCCTCTCCGCCTGCCGCTGAACGGCATTAGAGATGTCACCCAGGCGATTGCCCGGCACTACCTGGCGGATCCCGGCCCAGAGAGACTGTTCCGCGACATCCAGGAAGTTTCGAACCTCGGACTTCACCTGCCCAATCGGGATGGTAACCGCCATATCAGCGAACAAACCATCCTTTTTAAGACCGATGTCAAGACTGATGATATCGCCTTCCAAAAGCTTTCGCTTAGAAGAGGGAATCCCATGAACGACCTCCGAGTTTATACTGCAACAAAGAGTCGCCTTGTATCCCCGATATCCCTTGAAAGCCGGAACGGCGCCCGCTCTGCGAATGCCATCCTCAGCAAACTGGTCCAGTTCAAGAGTCGAAGCGCCGGGCTTGGCCAGCAGTTTCACCCCTTCGAGAACATCTGATAAGATGCCCCCATTAACCTGCATGATCTCAATTTCGTGTTGACTTTTAAGCGGAATCAAGATCTGGTAAGACCATCCATAATATCACAAACCGCGCCGAAAATCATCTCAATCTTACCTCTTCCTTCAACGGTATGAAGAAGTTTACGCTCCTGGTAGAACTTGATCAGGGGCGCGGTTTGCTCGTGATAAACTTTCAGGCGATTAGTAATGACTTCACGACTGTCGTCCTTACGCTGATAAAGCGCAGCACCACAGTGGTCACAAACATCCGCAACTTTCGGAGCCGAAAACAGCAGATGAAAGCTCGAAGAACATTTAGTACAAATCCGCCGGCCAGTCAGGCGATCAATCAATTCCTGATCAGGAACGGTAATCGACAAAACCGCGGCAAGCGGAGAACCACGCTCAATCAACAATTTCTCTAGAGATTCGGCCTGGCCTACAGTTCGAGGGAATCCGTCAAGGATATACCCTGCACTGCAATCAGGTGCAGCGATGCGCTCCCTCAGGACAGACAGAACCAATTCATCGGGAACAAGACCTCCGGAGGTCACATATGACTGAACCGTCTTCCCAAGCTCACTCGCAGAGGCTATAGCTGCACGCAACATATCTCCGGTTGAGAGCTGGGGAATCCGGTAACGATCAACGAGCATTTTGGCCTGTGTGCCTTTGCCCGCCCCTGGAGGCCCCAGGAGAATAAGATTCGGAACGCGCTTACTCACCGCAAACCCTTCTTTTTCATGAAGCCTTCATAGTGCCGGGTCACAAGGTGCGACTCAAGCTGACGCATAGTATCCATGGCTACACCGACTACGATCAACAAGGCGGTGCCACCAAAATAGAACTGCACGTTCATAAACTTCATCAGAAAGTTCGGAATAACCGCCACTATGGCAAGAAACACACCACCAGCCAACGTAACACGTGAAAGTGTCCGTTCGAGATAATCAACGGTGGGGCGCCCGGCACGAATACCAGGAATGAAACCGCCATATTTTTTCATGTTGTCCGAGAGATCCTGGACGTTGAAAGTAATGGCCGTATAGAAGTATGTGAAAAACACGATCAGAAGAGCGTATATGAATATATACGATATGCTGTTGTAATTGAATATATTCAGCAGGAAAAAGATGACAGGATTAGAAACAACCCCTTGAAGCGCATCAAGGCTCTGCAACCAGTTGGCTACCATTGATGGAAAGAGGAGAATCGACGAGGCAAAAATGACCGGTATGACACCCGCCTGATTCACTCTCAAAGGGATGAAGGTATTCTGCCCGCCGTATACCCGACGTCCAACGACCCGCTTCGCATACTGAACCGGGATCTTGCGAACACCATCCTGAACCGTAACAACAGCCATTACCACTGCTACGATAATGATGATCAGGAAAAGTGTCTTGATAACGTCGCCGGCATTACCGGAGAGAAGAGCGACCTGATGAACGATCGCCTCAGGAAGCGAGGCAAGAATTCCGGCCGTAATCAGAATCGAAATCCCGTTTCCGATACCGCGAGCTGTCATCTGCTCACCCAACCACATGATGAAGGCCGTTCCTGCCGTGAGCGTCATAACTGCCATTATCTTAAAGGCAAATCCCGGGTTGGAGACGACCTGATACCGCTCAAGCATGAAGCTGATACCGAAAGCCTGCAAAGCACCTATCAGAACGGTTCCGTATCGGGTATACTGACTGATCATCTTGCGGCCTTCCTCACCCTCTTCCTTGGCAAGGTGTTCGAGGTAAGGAATGACATAAACAAGCAGCTGCATGATGATCGACGCATTAATGTATGGAGCGATACCCAGAGCAAATACCGAAAAACGGCGCAGAGCGCCGCCAGAGAACATATTCAGAAAACTGAAAAGTTCAGAATTCGGGAGATTCTGGGTCAGGAGCTTGGCATCCACTCCAGGGGTCGGAATATGGGTGCCGATGCGGAAAACCACGATCATCCCCAAAGTGAAGAGGATCCTGTTCCGTAGCTCCGGAATCTTCATCGAGTTGGCGAGACTTTGAAACACCTAGATCACCTCCACCTTGCCACCGGCTTTCTCGATCTTCGCCTGGGCGGATTCGGAAAAACGATGTGCACGGATGGTAAGCGATTTGGAGATTTCCCCACGGGCCAGAACTTTTACCAGCTTGCCAAGTGATTTGATGAGTCCCTTTTCTTTCATTACTTCAGGAGTCACCACTGTATTGGCGTCAAAAATATCGAACTCCGCCAGGTTGACGGGCGTATATTCAACGCGATGAGGCGAAATGAACCCACGCTTGGGCATAATGCGAACCAGACGCATCTGGCCGCCTTCGAACCCGAGATATGGATGAGGCTTGCCGGAGCGGGCCGTCTGGCCCTTGCCGCCTCGTGTGGACTGATTACCATGTCCGGAGCCCTTACCGCGACCAATGCGCTTGGTGCGATGGGTCGAACCGGTGGCCTTTTTTAAATTTCCAAGATTCATCATTTTGGTCGACTCCTTACTTGACTTCCAGCCAACGCCCAACCTTCTCGATCATACCGAGAATCGCGGGGGTGGAAGTATGAACGATCTCCTGCTGGAGGTGTCTAAAACCGAGGGTTCTGATCGTCGTTTTCTGACGAACCGTGGCCCCGATCGGACTCTTGATCAGCTTGATGGTGACTTTCTTGCCTTCCATTGGCATGTCTCCCGTTAACCCTGCAGAACTTGCTGTGGGGTGACGCCACGAGTTTTCGCGACATCGGCCACACTGCGCATTCGCTTAAGGGCATTCATCGTGGCTTTTGCCACGTTAACCGGGTTGTTTGACCCGATGCGCTTCGAAAGTACGTCCTTCACACCAAGGGCCTCGAAAATAGCTCGAACAGCGCCGCCGGCGATAACGCCGGTTCCGGGGCTGGCCGGCTGCACGAAGACCGAAGTTGCTCCAAACTTTCCGATAAAAGGATGAGTGATTGTAGCTTTATGCAGCGGAATTGTGACCAAAGACTTCTTGGCCTTTTCAAGTCCCTTGCGAACCGCATCCGGAACGGCTTTGGCCTTGCCGAGCGCAACGCCTATCCGACCTTTGCCATCGCCTACGCACACTAGGACAGAGAAGCCGAAATGCCGGCCGCCCTTAACGGTTTTGCTTACGCGATTCACCGCGATTATCTTTTCAGTGAATTCACTTTCAACCTGCTCGCGGTTGTCACGTCGACGCCCTTCGCGCCGATTATCGCTCCGTGGTTCTGCCATGGTCCGTTCCTCCTAAAATTTCAACCCGCCCTCGCGGGCTCCGTCGGCCAGTTCTTTGATCCGGCCATGGTAGCGAAAACCGCCGCGGTCGAATACAACCAGACTGATGCCCTTTGCAAGAGCACGTTTGGCAACCGCTGTGCCTACGATCTTGGCACCGCCCTTGTTTCCACCGTCGACCTTGGCTTCGCGCATCTCTTTCTCGTTGGAAGAAGCGGCAACCAGGGTAACACCTTTGTCGTCATCTATAATCTGTGCGTAGATGTGATTGTGGCTCCGATAAACAGCCAAACGAGGCCGTTCAGTGGAACCAGAGAGGTAAAAGCGACTGCGATCATGCCGCTTAACACGCTGTTTCGATTTTACATTACTAATGCTCATGTCAGTTCTCCGTCAGTCTGTCGCCTTTATTAGGCAGCCAGCTTCTTACCTTCCTTGATGCGAACCTTTTCGCCCGCATACCGGATACCGGTGCCTTTATAATGCTCCGGTGGCTTGATTGCGCGAATGTCAGCAGCAACCTGTCCGACAGCCTGCTTGTCAATGCCGCTCACGACTACTTTATTCGTGCCTTCAACCTTGAGGGCAACGCCCTTAGGAGCCTCGAATGTAACCGAGTGCGAATAACCAACGTTGAATACGACTTTGGCGCCTTCCTGCTTGGCCTTGTAACCGATCCCTACGATTTCGAGTTGCCGATGCCAGCCCTGAGAAACGCCGGTCACCATATTTGCAACAAGAGAACGTACCAATCCGAAAAGGCTGCGAACACGCTTTTCCGTAGAATCGCCGATATCACAAGTCAGGTGATCACCACTCCGAGTGAGTTTTACCTCAGGAGCCATCTCATATTTCATGGTTCCCTGGGGACCCTTGACTGAAACGACATGGCCGTTGACATTGACATCAACGCCCTTAGGAACAATTATTGGTTTTCTTCCGATGCGAGACATGGATTTCTTCTCCTTGTCGGACTACCACACGTGGCAGAGAATTTCACCACCGACGCCAGCCTTCTTGGCTTCCTTGTCGGTCATGATTCCCTTAGACGTGGTAAGAATAGCAACGCCCAATCCTCCCAGAACCTTGGGAAGTTCATCCTTGCCGGAATACACACGCCGGCCTGGCTTGGAGATGCGCTTGAGTCCTGAGACAACCCGGAGCTGTTTCTCACCGAACTTCAGGAATATCTTCAGGTTAAACTTGTTCTGAAATTTGTAATAACGAAAATCACGTATGTATCCTTCACGCTTCAGGATCTTGGCGATCTCGATCTTCATCTTGGATGAAGGCATCTCGACGCTCTCATGTCTAACCTGATTAGCATTGCGGATTCTTGTGACCATGTCAGCAATTGGATCAGTCATACACATATTAGGTTCTCCTTACCAGCTCGACTTGGTCACACCGGGTATTTGCCCACGAGAAGCAAGCATCCGGAAACAAATGCGACACATTTGGAAATCACGCATGTAGCCGCGAGGACGGCCACAGATATTACAGCGATTATATCGCTGAACAGAAAATTTGGGTGGACGAAGCCACTTCTGGATTAAAGCTGTCTTGGCCATATCGACTCCTTACCTATTTTTGCTGGGCTTTGCGGAACGGCATGCCCATGAAAGCGAGAAGCTCACGGGCTTCACCGTCAGTGCGGGCAGTGGTCACGATAGTGATATTCATGCCCTGCACCTTATCTACGTTGTCATACTTGATCTCTGGGAACACCAGTTGTTCCTGGAGCCCGAGACTGTAGTTACCGCGTCCATCAAACGATTTTGGAGACAAGCCCCGGAAGTCGCGGATACGTGGAACAACAATATTGAACAGCTTGTCCAGGAAATAAAAGGCCCGATCGCCACGCAAGGTAACCGTGGTACCGATAGCAACGCCTTCACGCAGTTTGAAATTTGAAATGGATTTGCGAGCCCGGGTGATGATGGGCTTCTGACCCGAAATCATCTGTAGCTCAGCAACCGCGCTGTCGAGAAGTTTGCTGTTCTGGGTGGCAGCACCCACGCCCATATTGAGAACAACCTTTGAGACCTTGGGGATAGCCATAGGATTAGTATAATGAAAGACTTCTTTCATCTTACCGATGACTTCCTTCTGGTACTTCTCTTTCAGCCTTGGAAGAGATTTTTGTTTTCCACTCGCCATGCCGAAATCTCCTTAATCTTAATATAAATCGGGGTTACTTGCGGCCGATAGGCTCATTGCATTCTTTGCAAACGCGAGAAACCTCAGTCTCATGAGAAACGAACTTCGCCCGGGTATTGCTGTTGCACTTTCCACAGAACAGAGCCACACGCGAAATCGCGATCGGCCCTTCCTTCTGGACAATGCCGCCCCGGCCGATCTTCTTGCTGGGCTTTTGATGGCGCTTCACATAGTTAACGCCCTCAACCACTACCATGCCCTTCAAGCGAAGAACCTGCAGGACGCGACCCTTTTTCTTCGTGTCGTCACCGGCGATGACTATGACCGTGTCATCTTTCTTGATATGGGGCTTTTCAACGGCCCGACGGGCCTTAACTGTCTTCAACATTGTTCCGACTCCTTGATCACAGAACTTCTGGAGCCAAGGAAACGATCTTCATGAACTGCATCTCACGAAGTTCCCTGGCAACAGGCCCGAAAATGCGAGTACCCTTTGGGTTGTTGTCCGGGGCGATGATAACGGCTGCATTGTCATCGAACCGAATATAGCTTCCATCCGGGCGCCGGTTTTCCTTTTTTGTTCGCACGATAACAGCGCGTACCACATCTTTCCTCTTCACGGTGCCGTCAGGAATGGCATCCTTTACAGAGGCAATGATGATATCGCCTATTCCGCCGAAAGTGCGCTTGCTGCCGCCCATGACACGAATACAAAGCAGCCGCTTGGCTCCGGTGTTATCAGCTACTTTAAGAGTTGATTCCTGACGAATCATCGTTCTTCTCCTTGATCATTTCAACGGCTTGGGCATTTCCGCGTTCCAAAACCTCGCGAACGATCCAGTGCTTGGTTTTACTGACTGGCCGACACTCTTCAATACGCACCTTATCACCGACATGGCACTCTTCATTCGGATCGTGTACCACGAAAGTTGTAAAGCGCTTGATATATTTCTTGTACCGGGGATGTTGTACGATTCCCTCGAGGCGAACCTTGATGGTCTGCATCGTATTGTCGGTAATAACACGACCGACACGGCTGCGGCGATGAGTTTTCTGCGTTTCCATGGTCTTCTCCTGCTACTTAAAACGGCAGCCGACTGAAGGTCAGTTCGAGCTGAAGGGTACGAATCATTTCCAGGTCGCTCAGTTTGGCCCGCTTGGCATCCTTGAGAGACTTGATTTGAGAGGCTTCATTTAATCCCATCCCAGACAATTTGTCAAGGAACTTCTTCCTGACCTGAAACTTGGGATCACGCAACCGCTTGGATGCAGCACGTAATGCAGTCTCTTCCTTGCCACCATTATCTTTTTTCAACTTCTCGGAAATCTGGTGGCGAATGGACTTAAGCAGTTCGCTCATTTTGCCGTCGAGCTCGGAGCGAATTTCGCGGCGAACCTTCTGCGCTTTAGTTGAAAGCTGCGCTTTAAGCATGCTCAGGCGATCTTTCAAAGGTACACGCATCGGATCAATGCCTTTAGAAGTGATCATGGTGGTGTACTCAGCCTTGAGCTGCTCACGAACGCGACCCTTCTGGATTTTATTGATCTGCGTGCGAACCCGGGCAATATTTTTCTTGACAAGAGAAATTCGCGAGGGATTCGCCAACTGGCCAGTGACTACCTGAAAGCGCAGATTGAACAACTCTTCCTTGAAATGACGGTACTTGTCTTCCAACTCCGTCTCGTTCAGTTCAGTAAAATTTTCACGATTTTTCATGGAATCTTATTCCTCCACCCTACTGCCGTCCACCGATGACTTGCGTACGAATCGGGAGCTTGAACCCAGCCTGGGTAAGCGACTCGATAGCAATGTCTTCAGGAACGCCTTCCAACTCGAACAGGACACGACCAGGCTTTACGACGGCAACCCAAAATTCAGGGGCACCTTTTCCTTTTCCCATGCGTGTTTCAAGAGGTTTCTTAGAAACAGGCTTGTCCGGAAAAACTCTAATCCACATTTTTCCAAGGCGTTTTACTGTACGAGTAATAACCTTACGGGCGGACTCGATCTGATTAGCGGTCATCCAACAGCACTCCATAGCCTGAAGACCATATGTGCCGAAGGCCAGGTACTTCCCGCCCTTGGACAGACCGCGCATTCGACCGCGCTGCTGTTTACGATATTTTGTTCTTGCGGGTATCATCATACCACGTTTCTCCTTTCAACCTTTCTCAGAAGGTATTCTGGCGGGCTGCAGGAGCTTCTTCGGTCAGAGCGGCCTTGCCGATCTTTTCACCCTTGAAGACCCACACTTTGATCCCGACACACCCGAAGGTGGTATTGGCAGTTTCCTTCGCGAAGTCGATATCAGCACGCAGTGTGTGCAAAGGAACGCGACCCTCGCGCTGCCACTCGCAACGGCTGATTTCGGCGCCACCGAGACGGCCCGAACAAGTAACCTTGATTCCACCGGCTCCAGCGCGAAGAGCACGCCCGATCGTCTGCTTCATGGCGCGACGATGTGAAATGCGCTTCTCAAGCTGCATTGCAACGCTTTCGGCGATCAGCTTGGCATCCATGTCCGGATGCTTGATTTCCTGGATGGCGAGGAAAACAACCTTCCCGGTCATCTTTTCAAGATCTTTCTTCAGCAAGTCTACACGCTCGCCACCACGACCGATTATGACACCGGGCTTGGCCGTATGAATGGTGATTTTGACCTTAGTGTTTGACTTGCGTTCGATCTCGATCCGACTGATGCCCTCGCGGCGGAACTGTTTTTTGTCGATGTATTCACGAAGCTTGACATCTTCATGAAGGAACGCGGCGTACTCGCCACGCTTGGCGAACCAACGAGAATCCCAGGTGCGGGTAATGCCAAGCCGAATGCCGATAGGATTAACTTTCTGACCCATGACTTACTTTCCTCCCTCTTTGGGGTTGGCAACGCTGGTGGCGGCTTCTGCCGTTCCCTTGACCTTCTTCGGAGCAACAAACTTTTCACGGAGAACGATTACTGCCTGGGAAGTCCGCTTGCGAATCCGACAGGCACGTCCGCGGGCACGGGCCATAAAGCGACGCATTGTGGGTCCACCATCAACCATGATCTTGGCGACATATAAATCGTCAGCCTTGAGCTGATGGTTGTTCCCGGCATTGGCGATAGCAGACTTCAGCAACTTGTGAAGAACAGGAGCGGCGGCCTGGGGCATGAACTTGAGCAGACCGAGAGCCATATCGACATGCTTGCCGCGAACGACATCGGCAACCAGACGAAGCTTGCGGGGACTCATGCGAATGCCGGTAAGAACCGCGCGAGGCATTTCAAGCAACTCGATCAACCGGGCTTTTTCTTTCCAGGTGAGGGAGCCGACTTTAGGATACTCTTTTACAAACTTACCGGACTTTTCCATTTTCTTGGTGTAAAGACCGGCTTTGGTAAGAACGCGCTCAATGTTATTGCGGCTGTGTTTGGTCTCCAGCCCTTTTATCATGCGCAGACCACTGAAAACATCAACATCATCAGGAATATTCACGCCGACGAGTCGCAACATGGTTCTTCTCCTACTTCAACGCCGCGGATTTTTCGCTGGCGGCGTGGCTGCGGAAGGTCCGTGTGGGGGCGAACTCGCCCAGCTTGTGACCAACCATGTTCTCGGTGATAAACACCGGAACGTGCTTCCGTCCATTGTGGACGGCGATCGTGTGACCGACCATGACGGGATAAACGGTAGACCTTCGAGACCATGTACGAATCTGGCGCTTCTCACCAGCCTTGTTCATGGTTTCAATTCGCTTCATTAACCGTTCTTCAACGTAAGGGGCTTTTCTGCTCATTGTCTATAACTCCTGCTCAGCGCTTACGGCGTGAAATAATGAACTTCGAAGAAGGATTCTTCTTCTTGCGGGTTTTATAGCCCTTCGCGGGCTGGCCCCACAATGACACCGGAGGACGACCGCGACTGTTCTTGCCTTCGCCGCCGCCATGTGGATGGTCGCAAGGATTCATGACCGCGCCACGAACATATGGACGCCATCCCTTCCAGCGATTCCGACCAGCTTTGCCGATGGAAAGATTCATGTGATCCCCATTGCCGACAAGACCGATAACCGCTCGGCAATCGAGTGGAATCAGACGCATTTCACCGGATGGCAAATTGATCTGGGCGTAGGGGCCTTCCTTGCCAGCCAGCTGAGCCTTGGTGCCAGCTGAACGTACCATCTGGGCACCCTTGCCGGGCTTCATCTCAATGTGATGAATGGTCGAACCCGTTGGAATATCTCTGAGGGCAAGGCAGTTGCCGACAGTGATGTCAGCCTTGCTGCCGTTCTCGATCATCATGCCAACGCTGATTCCATCAGGTGCAATGATATACCGCTTCTCGCCGTCGCGATAGTGAATGAGGGCAATGCGGGCAGTGCGATTGGGATCATACTCGATCGTCGCGACTTTCCCGGGGATGCCATCCTTGAAACGCTTGAAGTCAATGATGCGATAGAAGCGTTTGTGTCCACCACCACGGTGGCGCTGCGTGACATGACCATGATGGTTGCGCCCCGCGGGTTTGTGTAGAATTTCAATAAGGGATTTTTCCGGCTTCCGAACAGTGATTTCCTCGAAGGTATAACCCTCGATAAACCGTCGGGAGGGAGTAATCGGCCGATAACTCTTAATACCCATTATTCTTCTCCTGTCTCGCGAATCTGGCTCAGCTCATGCCTTCAAAGAAAGAAATCGAATCATTCTGATTAAGAGTGACGATCGCTTTCTTATAGGCAGAGGAAAAGCCGCGATGCACGCCCCGCTTCTTGGGCTTGGGACGAACGTTGATGGTGGCAACCTTGATCACATGCACTTTAAAAAGAGCTTCGACCGCATCCTTGATCTGATGCTTGTTGGCATCCGTGGCCACGCGAAATTGATAAATCTTCTCTCCCATCCGGTCGTAGCTCTTTTCAGAGACGATCGGACGAAGAATAACATCCTGATGAGTCTTCATTTATTGAGGGCCTCCTCGAGGGTTTTCAATGCCTGGTCGCTGATCGCCAAAGTATTGTACTTCAGCAGATCAACGGCGTTCACCTGGAGAGGGGTCACGAGTCGAACATTTTTGAGGTTCCGGACGGCCTGAGAAGTCTTGTCGCTGATGGCGGAAACGACAAACAGAGCCTTGACAAGTTTGTGTGTTTCCATGAATGCCACAACATCTTTGGTCTTTCCGGTTTCGAAGGCAAGTCCCTCGACCACGTGAATGCGATCATTAGCGGCCATAGCAGTGAGAATTCCCTGCAAGGCGCGATCGACCACTTTCTTGGGAGGACGATGATCGTAGATGCGGGGGCGGGGGCCAAATGTTGCACCGCCGCCAGGCCAGAGAGGTGAACGCGTGCTGCCTGCACGTGCGCGACCAGTTCCCTTTTGCCGCCAGGGCTTCTTACCACCGCCGCGGACTTCAGCCCGGGTTTTGGTGCAAAGAGTTCCCTGTCGCTCGTTGTTCAGTTGAGACTTCACGACATCAGTGATTGTCTGCGGATGAACCGGAGTAATATCCGAATCCTTCTCGGCAGTTGCAGCGGTGCGGGCGAAGACGCCATCGCTGACATTAACGCTGCCGGACTCACTGCCTTTCATGTTCCATTTCTTCAGTTGCATTGCTGATTCCTCACTTGGCGACCCGAATGATCACGAGGCCCTTATTGGCACCAGGAATCGAACCCGAAACAAGGATAAGATTCTTCTGCTCGTCGACCTTGACCACCTTCAAACCCTTGACCGTGCGGCGAACATCGCCCATGTGCCCCGGAAGACGCTTGCCCTTCCAGGTGCGGCTGGCTTCGGTACCGGAACCGGTGGATCCGGTGCAGCGCTGTCGGTCAGAACAACCGTGCGTGTTGGGCTGTCCGTTGAAATGATGGCGTTCCATCGCTCCTGAGAAGCCCTTTCCCTTGCTTGTACCGACCACATCAACCATGTCGCCGGTCTTGAACATCGTGACATTGATCTCGGTCTGAGCCTGGACGTTGTCCAGATCATCGGCCGGGAGAGATCGGACGAAACGGAACGGCTTCACGCCGGCCTTTTCGAACATCATGCGCAACGGCTTGTTGAGCAGACGCTCAACCGCTTCCTTGCGAATCTCGCGATAACCGACCTGGACAGCCTTATCTTCCTTGCGGATGATCGTGCAGGGTCCGGCGCTTATCACGGTCACAGGGACGACGTCGCCAGTATCCGTGAAAATCTGGGTCATACCCACCTTAGTTCCCAATAATGCCTTGACGGCCATGTTCTCCTCCTTCTTCCCTCGATCAGAGCATCTTGATTTCGATATTCACACCCGATGGGAGATCCATGTTCATCAATGAATCAACCGTCTGGGTGGAGGGGCTATACAAATCAATATTCCGCTTGTGAATCCGCATTTCAAACTGCTCACGCGAATCCTTGTTTACGAATGGAGAGCGCAGAACCGTGTATTTACGGATCTCGGTCGGCATCGGAATGGGACCGGAAATCCGCGTACCGGTGCGCTTCACCGTGTCGCCAATCCGCCCCACCGACTGGTCGAGCAAGCGGTGGTCAAATGCCTTCAAGGACATGCGCATCTTCTGTTTTGCCATGAACAAAATCCTCCTTCGGATCGTAATTCCATAAAATCGTCTGGCGAAAAAACTGTCAGTTCGCCGCTAACTGCTGCATCCCACCCCGGGAACCTTTGCGACCAAAAACCTTTTCGGCCAAATTATCAGGGAGCTCCTCGTAATGTAGAAGTTCCATTGTATACGAAGCTCGTCCTTGTGACAAGGACCTAACTTGCGTTGAATATCCAAACATGTCGGAAAGCGGAGCAGTACAGTCGATAACCCGCATGTCACCACGAGTTTCTACGTTCATCACCTTTCCACGACGCGATTGAATGTTCCCGATGATGTCACCCATATATTGGTCGGGAGTCTCAACTTCGACCTTCATGATCGGCTCCAGGATAGCCGGTCTCGCCTTTGAAAGACCATCTTTAGCCGCCATGAAGCCTGCTATCTTGAACGCTATATCCGAAGAATCGACTTCGTGATAGGACCCATCAAGCAGGGTAGCCTTCACATCGACAACCGGATAACCGGCAAGCGCGCCATCGTTCAGAGCATCGCGAATGCCCTGCTCCACGGACTTCACATACTCCTTCGGGATCGTACCACCGACGAGAGAATTCACGAACTCGAAGCCACCGCCGCGTGGAAGGGGCTCTACAGTCAGAACGACATGTCCGTATTGGCCGTGTCCACCCGACTGTTTCACGTGCTTAGCCTCTCCGCGTGCCTGTCTGCGAATGCCTTCCTTGTATGCCACCTGCGGACGCCCAACACTGGCTTGAACCCCAAACTCGCGAATGATGCGATCGACAATGATCTCAAGATGAAGCTCTCCCATGCCGGCGATAATCGTTTCGCCGGTATCGCTGTCCGTCTTCACTTTGAACGTAGGATCTTCTTCCATCAGTGAATTGAGCGTGATGGAAAGCTTAGCCATGTCAGCCTGGGTCTTGGGCTCAATAGCAACCGCAATTACTGTTTCCGGGAACTTGATCTTTTCGAGAACTAACTGGCCGTCTTCGGAAGTAAGCGTATCACCAGTGCCGACCTTTTTGAGACCGACGGAAGCGACAATATCTCCGGCATGAATTTCCTTCAGATCCTGGCGCTGGTTTGCGTGCATCTGAAGAAGACGTCCCAAACGTTCGCGGGTCCCGCGAGTGGTATTCATAACCGAGGATCCGGCAGCAAGAGTTCCGGAGTATACACGCAGGTAGGCAAGTTTTCCGACATGAGGATCTGTTACGATCTTGAAAACAATTGCGCAAAAAGGCCCCTTCGGATCTGCCGGAATATCTATCGGATCGCCGGTCTTCAAATCGAAACCGCGTGCAGGCGGAATATCTATTGGCGAGGGAAGATAAGCCACGACACCATCCAGGATCGCCTGAACTCCCTTGTTTTTGAACGCGGAACCGCAGAGAACCGGGACGATTTTCCCCTTCAAGGTAGCTTCGCGCAGCGTAGAACGAACAATGTCATTCGAAATTTCCTGATCATCAAGATATTTCTCGATAATCTCGTCGTTATACGCGGAAAGCGCCTCAAGAAGCTGATTTCGCGCTTCCTGGGCCGCAGCCTGCATTTCAGCCGGAATAGGCAATATTTCGAATTTCACGCCTTTTTCATTTCCGGGGCCTTCCGGCCAGATGTGAGCTTTCATTTCGACCAGATCGATAAATCCCTGAAAATGCTCTTCCGCACCAATGGGGAGAACGATTGGAACAGGTCTGGAGCCAAGACGCTCCTTAATCTGTGTAACCACTCGCTCGAAGTTAGCCCCGACACGATCCATCTTGTTGATGAAGGCCATGCGGGGTATACCGTATTTATTCGCCTGCCGCCAAACGGTTTCAGATTGAGGCTGCACACCCCCGACGGCGCAAAAAACAACAACGCCACCATCAAGTACGCGCAGAGAGCGCTCTACCTCGGCCGTAAAGTCCACATGTCCGGGTGTGTCTATGATGTTGATATCACAACCGCCCCATGAACATCTTGTTGCGGCGGAGGTAATGGTAATACCGCGTTCCTGTTCCTGGATCATCCAATCCATGGTGGCAGTACCATCATGCACTTCACCCATCTTATAATTACGGCCGGTATAGAAAAGAATCCGCTCGGTCGTCGTCGTTTTTCCGGCGTCGATGTGGGCGATAATACCGATGTTTCTTACCTTCTGAAGTTCTTCACGCGGTTTCATGATGCTTACCCAAAACGGGATTAGTTCCCCTCTCGTTAATTAGTCAGTCAGAATAGAGACGTCAGACGCGGTAATGAGCAAAAGCCTTGTTGGCTTCAGCCATACGATGCACTTCGTCACGCTTCTTCATAGTTGCGCCCGTGTTCTTCAAAATTTCCGCAAACTCGGCCGAAAGACGATCCGCCATGGATTTTTCTTTGCGCGAGCGTGAGAAACCAAGTATCCATCGGAACGCAAGAGCAATAGCACGATCTGGCTTCACTTCAATAGGCACCTGGTAGTTGGCACCACCAATGCGCTTCGAGCGAACTTCAACGATGGGCTTGGCCATATCGATGGCTTTCTTGAAAAGCTCAAGACCATTCTCATTGTTGTTGTGCTTGGAAAGCTTTTCGATCGCATTATACAGAATGCGGCTCGCAATGCTCTTCTTGCCCGAATACATAAGGCAATTCATGAAACGTGTAACCAGCTTAGAATTGTAAACTGAATCGGGAATTATTTCCCGCTTGGAGATGTGACCACGACGAGGCATTGGCTATAATCCTCCTTATTTCACTTCTTGGGTCGCTTGGCGCCGTATTTCGAGCGCGACTGCTTCCGATTGGCGACGCCAGCGCAATCCAGGGTTCCGCGAATGATGTGATAGCGAACACCGGGAAGATCTTTTACGCGACCGCCACGAATCATGACCACGGAGTGTTCCTGGAGATTGTGACCCACGCCGGGAATGTAGGCAGTAACTTCGATCTTGTTGGTCAACCGGACACGAGCGATCTTACGCAACGCTGAGTTCGGTTTCTTCGGGGTGGTCGTCTTGACAACCGTGCAAACCCCGCGTCTCTGGGGACAGTTTTCCAGGGCTGGCGAAGAAGATTTGTAACGAACTCCCTGCCGTGCCTTACGAATGAGTTGATTGATGGTCGGCACCTGACAACACCTTCCTTCCAAAATTTTGCATCTTAGAAAATAAATAACGACTGTTCCACCATAAAGTAAGTGGTAGCTTAGGATATTAGCACAGCAAGCGTATCCTGTCAATGTACAATTTTTAATTCAGTCATTTATTCTGCCACTGATGCGACTTTCCTCGCTACCCGCACAAATTCATCTCTATTTTAGCATTTTCCTGGCGCATTCGTTTCGAAAAAATGTATAATTCAGTCAGTTTAATGACGGAGTTTGCGATAATGTATATCAGACAGAAACAGCTCGATAATCTCAAAACGATGGTAAAACCTGGAAAAGTAATTGTTGTTTATGGTGCCCGACGTACCGGCAAAACGACTTTGATCCGGGAGTTTCTGAAGGGAGAAACCAAGCCCTATCTTCTGGTGAACGGGGAAGATATCACCGTTCAAAGTTATCTCTCCAGTCAATCTCTTGAAAAACTTGGGGAGTTTGTAGGCAACAATCGGCTACTGGTAGTAGACGAAGCCCAGAAAGTCCATAACATTGGCCTCAATCTCAAGATGATCGTGGACAATGTCCCCGGCATTCGTATCATTGCCACCGGATCATCATCCTTTGACCTGGCACGCAGCATCGGCGAGCCGCTGACCGGTAGAAAAACCACCCTGATTCAGTATCCCCTGTCCCAATTGGAAATTGGCTGCACTGAACAGCGTCATCAGACCGAAGCACGTCTGGAAAGCCGTCTGATTTACGGTTCCTACCCTGAAGTCGTGCTGATGCAAGATAAAAGCGAACGACAGCAGTATCTTAAGGAGATCGTCTCCTCATATCTATACAAGGATATTCTGGAAATGGAAGGAATCAGGAAATCGGCCAAGATTGGCAGGCTTCTCCAGCTGATCGCCTTTCAAATAGGCAAGGAGGTCTCTTACACCGAGCTGGGAACCAGTCTTGGGATGAGCAAGAACACGGTTGATCACTATCTTGATCTGCTGGAGAAGGCTTTCGTCATTCAGAGATTGGGCGGTTTCAGCCGCAACCTGCGCAACGAAATAATCAAGAACAGCCGCTATTATTTCATCGATAATGGCGTTCGAAACGCATTGATCAACAACTTCAATCCCATTGAGCTTCGTAATGATGTGGGCGAATTGTGGGAAAACTATCTGCTAATTGAGCGACTGAAAAGGCAAGAGTATCTTCGGGAATCAGCCAATAATTATTTCTGGAGGACCTACACGAAAAAAGAGGTGGATCTGGTTGAAGAGCGTAATGGCGGACTGTATGGTTACGAGATGAAATGGGGAAAAGCTAAACCGCGTCCACCAAAGGATTGGATTACCGCATATCCAGAAGCAGAGTGGCAAATGATTAACCGTGAGAATTATCTGGATTTTATTGTCGGATGATAAATGAAAATTAGGTAAAACTGAATCTAAAACTCTGCGATCCCGTCGAATGCGTGAGAATCTTCTGCGCTGTTTACTTGCAGCTGACGCCGAAACATTTGATCATTTTGCTTTCGCCCGGTTTCAGATTCTCGTGGAATTCTCTTTCCTTTACGGGCTGTAAAAATTCGATTACGCCACTTTTTTCTTGATTATTTTTTCTTTCTCATGGGAAATCTCATCTTCGTAAAACTTTCCATTAAACTGTTTCTGCAATTTTATATAATATTCAATAAATTTTTCAGGGTCATTTTCACAACTGCTGGAAATCTCTTTTCGAATCATTCTTATTCTTGAAATGGTCGGATCATCCATTTTTTAATCTCCTATCAGTTCTAGCGGAGTTGTCAAAATTGGGACAAAAATTCCCAAAACACCGTTTAGTCGCCTTATTTGAGTAAATTTATTGGCGTTTGCCAAATTCTTACAATTCCATGTCAGAAGAAAATCACACTTATAAAATGACGCCAGAGCGAGGTGAAGAGCATCGCCCAGAACATCCTTTGGCATAGCTTTGTGTTGAATATAAAATTGAACAATATCGGTAATTTCAGTTGTGATTGGCAAAATCGGAATATCTTTTATGAAATCCAAGCACTGGTTTTTATTTGGGAAATTTCCTTTGGAAAGCTCATCAACAACCGCCATGCTCGTAACTAGAATATATTTCTCTCTATATTCTTTCCACCACACATTTGTCCACTCCCGCCTGGCAACCATATCTGGCTCAGGACGAGTTTCATAAAAGAAACTTGGAATAGTGGTCTCAACATATATTTTCTGCTTCATGGAACCATTTTACATCGAAATTCCAAGTTTCTCAAATGAACGAAAACACAGAGTTATTCAAGGATAGTGCTTGACCGGTTACGGCACTCCTATCAAGGCGAGTTCAAAAAACTGATTTGTCACCTATCAGGAATGCCAGTTGAAACCATCCATCAGAAAAAACCTGGAGCACACGACCAGTTATCAAAGAGAAAATGCATTCATCGGGAAAAACTAGTCGTGTGCCCAAAGAAAGGTCATGGGGCCCTCAGGAGGCGGAAGCCCACTGCTTTTCCGCCGAGTGTGGGGCCAAAGTAGTCGCGATAGGTAGAACGACAGAAGTTCGTGGTGCTATACCAACTTCCGCCCCTGTTAATGCGATTAGTCCCTGTTTCGGAACCATGAGGGTCAGTGGTAACACCGGAGGTATAAGGCCCATACCAATCCCAGCACCATTCATACACGTTTCCAATCATATCATATAAACCAAATCGGTTGGACAGTTTCATTCCGACCGGCTGAGGGCCTCCCTTCTCCGCGTGCGGCACAGTCCAACTACCAACGAATGAATTAAGGGAATACCAAGTATACTGCTTTTGCATGCCCTCAGATGAATCATCACCCCAATAATAATCGGTTGTAGTGCCCGCCTTGCATGCATATTCCCATTCAGCCTCAGTTGGCAGACGATATCCGTTGGCTGACCAATCGCACGTCACGGTGTCCCCGGAAGCGATATTTGTACTATTACTCTGATCTTTATAACATGGTGTCAAACTCTGTTTTGTACTGAGAGAATTGCAGAAAGATACGGCAGCAAACCACGAAACCTCTTCTACTGGCAGGGTAGAAGTTATAGAATATCCGCTTGAAAAATCAGTTTGCGTGGCAACGAAATACGAAGGATTTACTCCGGTAACACTTTGATATTGTTCCTGCGTTACTTCATATTTGCCCATCAAAAAGGACTTTGAAATTGTCACTGAGTGAACTGGCTGTTGATCGGGATATTCTGTTGTACTCCCCATCTGAAAGGTTCCGGCTGGGATCTGCACAAAATTCATTTTAATGCCACCGGGAAGCGTGATTTCAGTGGGTGCGGCGGTTTTGAAAGACCAGACTTTATTCGCAGCCATCGCTTTTCCCGCGAGGCTTTTGACACTTGAAGCAATCGTGACGGTGATGACTCTCTCATCGGGGAGTGAGACAGACGGCGTGAACGTGGCAATCTTTCCATCGCTAGTGAATGCATAGGTTCCACTAATAGCAGTCTCGCCGTTGGCAACTATGAAACTGGTTGAGCCAATGGTCGAAGTATCCATCGACTCGCTAAAAACCACCGTGATTTTCGAATCTGTCGCGACTGCAACGTCATTTTCCCTGGGAACCACCGAACGGATATTCGGAATCGGAATAGGCGGTGCAACTGTGGTAAATGTCCAGATTTTCGCAGTCGCCAGCGCATTCCCAGCCAGATCTTTCACTGCCGTCGATATGGTCACGGTGATCTGGGATTGATACGGCAACGCGCTTGAAGGAGTGAATGTAACAGTTTTGCCGTCGGTGCTGAATGCAAAGGTTCCGGCAATGGCCGTTCCACCGCTTGCGACCGCGAAGGTAGCCCCCGTGATGGTCGAAGAGGCAATCGACTCACTGAAGTTAATCGTGATCTTGGAACCGGTAGCTACATTTACCGCATTTTCGGCGGGAACGACCGAGAAAATAGTCGGAAGCGTGGTATCTGGTGCCATCGCGGTCGTAAAAGTCCAGCCCTTATTTGCCGCCATGGCATTGCCCGCCAGATCTTTCACCGCCGTCGATATGGTTACGGTGATCTGGGACTGATACGGCAAGGCGCTTGAAGGAGTGAATGTAACGGTCTTGCAGTCGGTGCTGACTGCAAATGTTCCGGTAATAGCAATTCCGCCGCTTGCGATCGTGAAGGTAGCTCCAGTGATGGTCGATGTTGCAATCGATTCACTGAAATTCACGATGATCTTGGAACTAGTAGCGACATTCACGGCATTCTCGACGGGAACGACTGAGAAAACAGTCGGAGGTGTAGTATCTGGTGCTGTCGCGGTCGTAAAAGTCCAGATCTTGTTTGCCGCTATGGCGTTACCAGCCAGGTCTTTCACAGCCGTCGATATGGTTACGGTGATCTGGGATTGATACGGCAAAGCACTCGAAGGAGTGAATGTAACTGTCTTGCTGTCGGTGCTGAATGTAAAGGCTCCGGTAATGACAGTTCCGCCGCTTGCGACCGTAAAAGTAGCCCCGGTGATGGTCGACGTAGCAATCGATTCACTGAAATTCACCGTGATTCTAGAACCGGTAGCTACATTTACCGCATTCTCGATGGGAACAACCGAGAAAACAGTCGGGGGTGTGGAATCTGGTGCTGGTGTCGGTGTCGGTGTCGGTGTCGGCGTCGGCGTCGGTGTCGGTGTCGGTGTCGGCGTCGGCGTTGGTGTCGGTGCCGCCGCTGCCATTGTAGTGAAATTCCACACCTTATTTGCCGCCAAGGCGTTACCAGCCAGATCTTTCACTCCAACCGCCACAGTAACGGTGATCGCACTACCGGAAGGCAGTGGGGCTGACGGCGTGAACACGACCGTTTTCCCATCGCTGCCGAAGGTAAAAATTCCTGAGATAGCGGAACCACCACTGGCAATCGTGAAGGTGGTAGCATCAATGGTCGAAGTGGCAATCGATTCACTGAAATTCACTGTGATTTTCGAATCGCTGGCTACATTCACGGCGTTCTCGACTGGAACAACCGCATTAACAGTCGGGCTAATCAAGTCTGGTTGAGCAACCTGCATGGTAAACGCAAATTCATTGCTACCCAACCATTTAGTTGATTGGGTGGATTTCAATTCATCATAGGCCATTTTGAAAAAACCGGCATCTCCCCAACCAGTTCCCCACGAATTCTTGCAGATCCATACCTTTTCATCATCATCGTAGCCAACAATCAAAACCGCATGTGCATATCCGGTCCAATTTTTGTTCAGGCAATGTTTATAGGCCCCGCCCGTATAACCAGCGAAATCAGAATAAATATCCATGTACCCTATAATTGGACCACTCGCCAAAGCCGTTTTCATTTCCTGCTCGCCGGAAACCCAGTCATAGGACGTGATCTTGAATCTTTGAGAATTTGCCGGCGGTTCAATAAAGTCGGGATACTTTTCAGCATTGGTATAAGGACACAGTTCCTCAGTAACAATCCCGAAATCACGCAGAAAATTTAAGTTCTCGGAATAACCGGCCCCACCTGGGTTTGGTTTTCTACCCTTGGTGGCCTCACACCATAGATCCCATTCCGAAAGGTCAGGATTCGAATCTGAATTGGAATTGGAAATTCTGATGGCGGCTTCTAAACCAGCTGCGCAAGCGAAAGAGCAGCAGGTTCCATATCGCCCCTGATTTCTTATTGATGTAATCCAATTTTTCCCATCCTTTTGCATCCAGGAAATTTTTATTGGCAGGATAGAAGCTCCATTTGTACTACCCAGCTTTTTTAATTTCAAAATACTGGCCGATTCTGAAGCATCCGGTGCAATGGCCCCAGTCAGTAATGCCATTTCATTTGGAGAATATTCCCTTGTGACTGACGTTTCTCCTGCCGTCCACTTCAATCCCTGTTCTTTTATTGCAGTTTGGGTTTCAGTTAATATTGATTGCCATTTTTTTTCACCTGGCCCAACAGGATTAGAAACAGTTCCACCGGAGGGAGAGCCAGACGAACAGCCCCATGCGTAATAAAAGCAAAGACTCAAAACAGTGACCAAAAAAAATGTTTTACTCCGGGCTTTAACCATATATTCCCCTAAAACCGGTTTTCCAGGCCGAAAGTCGGCCCGGAATAGCGGATTTCAGCGGAATCAGTATCGCCTCCGCCACCGAGCAGAAAGAAACGGTAGCCCAAAGATCCATACCATTCGGTTTCAGCGGGCTCTTTGGCGTAATCACTCCCAAACAACAAAGCAACGTCAAAGTCAGTCAGACGACCGCTCGCGCCGCTTTGATTTATCGAAAAGTATTTCACAGCCCCATTCAGGGCTACATTACCAGATAGTTTAGCGTTTCCCTCGACTCCTAAATACGGAACGCTGAGATTTTGAGTCAGTTCCCCGGCTCCAGAGTCCAGTTTTTGTGCCAGACGCATGAAAGAGCTACTGAATTTCATCCCGTAAAGGAACTTCCATGAACCATGCTCCGATTCATTTAAAAGCCGGGAAAGTCCGACATCAAAAGAGCTGGTTCTTACCTGCACCAAGTCTCCAGGGTTGTAAAGAATCGAGTCGAAGGTGGCCACATTTGTAAGGCTTCCGTTATGCCCGAATCGGATGTAATTCAAACGAAGCTGATTTTTCTCGGACAACTTCCAGTTTCCGTTCAGGGCTAAACTGTTTTGCGCACTGATATCGGTGTCATTGTCCAACCTGAGACTCATTCCCTTGGAGTTGATATGTCCGGTAAGTCCACTGCGCCAGCCTTTGCCACTAACTGCCACTCGGATCTCTTCGATTTTAGCTTCATCCACGGGTTGCCTCAGTTCATTGGTTGCCGTGGCTGTTAACGCTGTCGTAAGTTTTCCTCCGGCCGGTTTATTTTTTCGAAGATTAGCTTCTATAAATGATTTACTATACTCAGATCGAGTTGCTACGGCGATACCGCCAGCCTTCACCGGGGCTGTCGAAAGGCTCACCGAAGGGGTTTGCACGAAGAAATCAGCCAGCCTTGCATGAACGCTTTCGGGGGAAACCCTTTTCATGTAGTTGGCGAGCTCTTCCATTCTGCTATTTGGATGGTTGGCGATGAGTTCCGCGCATATCGATTTTGCAATTTCCGGCTGATTAAGCATCAAATAAGCCTGCGCCATGCTGTAATGGGCCGTGACCTCTTCAGCAGTCGCTCCCTCAGCAAGGATCTTCTTGAAAACCTCAATTGCCCTGGCCCATTCCTGCTTTTTCATAAGAAATTCAGCCAGCAATGCCAGAATAGAGGCTTTGTATTCGGGGTTGGTGATTTGATCAGCTGCTATCAGAAATTTTTGAGTGACTTCCTCGACCGGTCTTGTCGTTTGGCTCCTCAGCGCCTCATCAAGGGCTTTCTCAACGCCTTGGGTTCCCCACCCCGGCTTTACAATAAATAGAAGCGCCAAAGCCAAAATGTAAAATCCCGAAGACCATTTTTTGAACAACATCTCTCCCCCTATTTTTCCAGTCCTCGTATATTATCTGGCCAAGAGATCGGTCAGACTCTCATCCCAAAAACGATGATTTTACTTATTCTTGCTCATTGGCTCGCATTGCAAATTGGTGAATGCTACTACGAGAAATTGACGCCGTCCATAATAATAAAATTGAACATGATCGATGAATTCCCCTTGCCAAACGCTTCCACGTGAGCACTTTTTGCATGAGCGTTTATGCGTGTCAAAAAAAAAACCTCATTTCACGGTTTGGGGAATTTGTCAGATTGACATCTCTTTACATCTTTCGCAGTTCCAAAGACCACGAACCCCTCGTCCGAAAAGTGATTATCATAGGCGAACACATGTGCTATTCCAGTGTCTTCCATATATACGAAACTCGCACAATCCACCAGACTGATCTCGCGCCGACCTCGAAGTTCCAGCCGACGGAAGGCTTTTTCATGAAGTCTTTCATCGACCCAATGGATTTTTAAAATCGTGGCGAATTCATGCTGAAACCGTTGAGCAGCTTCCAATCCGACTCTAGCCTGGAGGAGAGCCGTTGTTTCGAGAAGAACATAGCTTGTCGTGAACAACGCCGCTTTTTGCTCTACAAGATACTCAAACGTTTCCCGCGCCCGGACATGCATGCAATCATTGCGAACGAGGATGGCAAAAAAGCCTGACGTATCGAAAAAAACTCTCATCAGCAATTCTGCCTCTCGTCATCCGATGGTTCCCCCCATAAGAACTCGTCGTGCCGAATGGAAACGTCGGGTCTATCAGCTTCAAACGCACCAATGAGCCGGAGTGCTTTTCGGTTGGGGACGTCATTTTCCGCACGCAGACGATCCACCGCCCTCCTGATAATTTCCGAGATCGACTCGCCTGATTGGTGAGAAACCTCCACCAGGAAGCGGTGTTGCTCTTCTGTTAATGAAATTTGAGTGCGATTCACGATATCCCCCTTCTACATCATTACATCTACAACATTACATCACGCCACACTACGCGTCAAATTCAATGTAAAAGTATGCCTATAAAAATATTGGCTGACGTTCACGCTTATGCCCGCTCGTGCCTGCGATAGCGCGACTATTTGAGTCCTACGATACAAAAAACCGGGCACCCGAAGGTGCCCGGCTTACGATTATTTGCTCAGATAAGAGAAATCAGCTATCTGATTTGGATTTCTCAGTCGCCTCATCCTCAACGGTTTCAGACTCCGGCGCCTTCTTGGAAAGGAACAGATCATTCTCAAGCTTGTCCAGGTCAGCATCTTTTTCCTGTTCGAGGAAGAGATCGTCATTAGCGGTTTCACTCTTCTCGACCTCTGCAGGCAGATTGAGGAATGTGAATTTGTGCCCGATACCGATGCCGGTTCCAGCTGGAATCAGCTTACCGATGATCAGATTTTCCTTCAACCCCTTCAACACGTCCACCTTCGCCTTGATGGCGGCTTTGGTCAGAATGCGTGTGGTTTCCTGGAACGATGCTGCGGAAATCCAGCTGTCCGTGGTCAACGACGCCTTGGTAATACCCTGAATCATCGGATATCCAACCGGCGGAGTCTTCTTGGTCGAAACCAGATCATGTACAACTGCTTCAAACATCTTGACATGAACAGTCTCGTTGGGCAACAGATCTGAATCGCCAGCATCACTGATGACGACCTTGCGCAACATCTGACGAACAATGATCTCCAGATGTTTGTCGTTGATGGAAACTCCCTGATCGCGATAAACGCGCTGGATTTCATCGAGCAGATACCGGCGGGCGAAGGGCAACCCGACGACCTTGACCAGCTTCTTCGGGAAAACCTTTCCATCCGTGATGGCATCACCCGCCTCGATCATTTCACCATCGTGAATTACTAGTCCGCTGGACCCGTACTGCACGCGAACCGGCTTTTCAATGCTGGTTTCCGGGTCGATGATCGAAATCGAGTTTCCACTGATACGCACAACACCGCTTTCCTCAGAGATGATGGCTTCCTTCTTCGGACGGCGGACTTCAAACAGCTCAGCGACACGCGGCAAACCTTGAATGATGTCGGTGGTCTTCCGCATCGAGAGTCCCCATTTCGCCAGGATCTCTCCCTTCTTGACCAACGAACCGTCATCAATGCGCAGCTCAGCGCCGTCGAGAATCTGATGGGCTTCACCGGGCTGGATAATAATATTCTCGACCGTTGAACGCGTCTTGCCTTCCTTGGAAACCTTACGTTCAAGCAAAACAACGCCTGCATTCCGGCTTTCGAGGATAGCGAGAGTCTGACCCTCACGAACAGGCTGCCCTTCCTTCACCACGACCGACACGGAAGAAGCCATTTCCTTGGTAATACGATATTTCTTCTCGCGGGTCACACGCTGGCGAATCCGGATACCGGTTCCGCCACCATCTTCCTCATCGAGTTGCTGATAATCTTCAAAAGGAATCGGAGCAATGGTAAGCTCGCCATCCTTCACTACGGTGCGCGGGAATTTGAGATTCAGAGTCGCGGGGTAACTGAACTCTATACCGGAATACACCAGGATCTTCTCGATGATATCTTCACCAAGAGTCTTGTTGTACCCGCTCATGTAGTTGACCTTGCCGTTGATCTCGCTGATGATCGGATCGATGTCGGAAGCAATACGATCGCCGGCTTTGACGTTCTGCCCATCTTCCACGTGGATAGTGCTTCCATGAGGAATCGGATAAGCGATCGTCTGATCTTCACCCTTGAGAAGGATTTCTTCCTGTGGGTCACCCGTTGTCAGATGAATCTCGCGAATCGCATCGCGCGCATCATTGATTATTTCATAGAGAGCTTCATCGATTTCAGAGCCGGCAGACGCAACCACCTCGCCCGTATCCTTATTCATTGCGGCACGCGACAAGGCAGCACCCTTGATGGAACTGATATCATCGGTGATCAACTGAACGCGACGCTCTGAACGGATTGTGCGAACCTCGATCACCCCATCAATCTCGGCCTGCATCGTAAGCTTGGTCGTCAACTCTCCGCCTTCGACAGCGTCTCCACCATTCGGAACTTTGCAGTGTTCTTTGGGGCGCAGGATGACACCACGCGGGATCTGGTACTCGATTTCGTTTTTAACGATGACACGCTTGCGATCGAGGGTCTTGTTAGCGGCACTCTTTTCGTTGATGACGCGAACTACGCCGCTTATTGGAGCAAGCAGTGACAAGGTCTTATTATTTTTGTCGATAGCCGCAGCCATCTCGCCCTTGAATTCGTATTCTTCAACGACGTCGCGACCAACAGTAATAACTGTTCCGTTGGCGGAGATACTGACAGAGCCTTCCATTTCGGAAATAACTGACAGCAGGCGCTCTTTCGCCTGAATCGTATCGCCATTCTTGACATTGAGGATCATGCCGCCGACTTTGAGAGACAAATCTTTGGCTTCCTTGACACTCTTCGGAAGAGGATACTCGAGGCGATCGCTGCCGTCGCGGGTTTCGTCGGGGAATATGAAGACCAGACCGTTATCGCTGATGACCTGCTTGTTCTTGACACGAATGTTCTCGAATTTGCAGATACCATCGAGTCTGGCGATAGCGGCGTGCTGCTCGGCCGACATTTCAGCAAGCAGATTGCCCGCGTGAATGATCTCGTTGTCTTCAACCTTCAGCGTGGCTCCCTGAGGAATCTTGTAATCCTCAATATGGAAATCCTTGCTGACCGGATCGAATTCCTGGGTCAGAATACGAATCACGCCTTTTTCCGAAACGACCATTCCGTCTTTCTGTTCGATACCGTCGAAAACGACTTCGCCGGTATATCCGGAAACGATATTGTTCGGATTGTATTCCGCGACTCCCTTGCCATGACCGACCCTGCTGCCGTCCTCAACCTTCATTTCAGCACCGACGGGAATATGCAGGCGATCTCTCTTGTTTTTCTGCTCGATAATCAGATGTCCGCCAACAACCACGGTCCGGATGTTGGATCCGAATTCTGTTTTGTCGAATGTTTCGGTTCCGGAACCGATTTCGAACTTCGTGCGGTCGGAAACTTTCGCCAGTCTGAGGGAATCGAACCGGGCTATACCAGCGCCGCGGGACTTGATGAATGAGCGCTGAGCCAGAGCGACGCCGCCCAAGTGGAAGGTGCGCATCGTAAGCTGTGTGCCTGGTTCACCGATTGATTGAGCAGCAATAATGCCGACGGCTTCACCGACATCGACCGGTTTATTGGTCGAAAGATCTGCTCCATAGCAGGTTCGGCAAATACCACTGCGGGAACGACAGGTAAGAGGAGAACGAATCGTCAATACGCATCGAATCTTGACTTCATTGATGCCTGACTCGCCTATACGGCGAAGTATATAGCCGTTCAGAGGCCTATCGGGCCGGAGATAGATACGGTTGGTCTTCGGATCGATGAGCTGCTCGGCACAGATCATGCCTTCACGCAACTTGTCGACCGGAACCATGAAGTCACAAATGTTTTCAATCTCTGCCGCAATGTCGTCAGTGCAATAGAGCCCCGGTGTCAAAGCGATCTTCTCTTCACCGATATGCACGTGCAACATTTCCCCCGTAACCGGGTGGACTATAGACTTCGCGAGATAGCGGCCCGCGAGACGGTAGCGAAGAGGAACAACGACATCGTCAACCAGAATATTATTCGAGGTACGGCTCTGGCGAACCGGCGCAACTTCGACACCGCTCGGAGTGCGACAGTCAGCGATAGTAATGACGACATCCTGTGCGACATCGACGAGACGGCGGGTAAGATATCCGGAGTCGGCGGTTCGAAGAGCGGTATCGACCAATCCCTTTCTGGCGCCGTATGTCGAAATGAAGTATTCCGACTGATTCAGACCTTCGCGGAAGTTGGATTTAATCGGGAAGGCCAGGATGTCTCCACGCGGATTCGACATCAGACCGCGCATGGCTGCCAGCTGACGAATCTGTTGCATATTACCGCGTGCGCCTGAGTATGCCATCATGTAAACCGGGTTATAATCGCCATCCCTGGCTTTATCTTCAAACTCCTGAAGCAAATCATCGGAAACGTCTTCAGTGGCCTTCGTCCAGATGTTTACTTCGGCCTGCTTGCGCTCATCGCGGCTTATCTCGCCCTTTTCGTAACGCTCCTTGACCTTGTCGGCTTTCTTGGTCGCCTGATCGATGATTTCCTTCTTCTTCGGCGGAATAACCATGTCAACGATCGAGATAGTCAGACCGGACAGAGTGGCATAGTGAAAGCCAAGTTCCTTCAGATTATCGAGGGTTTCACCAACCGTCGTCAATGTGCATGAACCGAAGATTTCCTTGATAAGAGAGCTGACTGTTTCCTTGCGGACATGCACATTCTTGTAGGAAACCGCCTTCGGAAGAGCGGAGTTAAAAATAATGCGACCGATGGTCGTTCGCAGGAAAAGAGTTGCGGGAATGGCGTTGTCGCGGGGCCCCATGTGAGGCGTGATTTTTTCATCGGTAAAAGCGTCGCGATGAATGTATACAGGATATTGAAGATCGAAATTGCCGGTTTGATGGGCATTTATGGCTTCATCGACATTCCAGAATATCGGTGGAGCATAAACCGTAAGCTCAGTAAGCTTGAGCTTCTCAATCTTTTCAACAAGTTCCTTGGAATCGATAGTTGCCCGCTTCTCGATTTCGACTTCTCCCTTGCCATTCTTAATTTCGGCGGCAAGACGGAAATCGAACTTCCGGCGCGGATCAAGCAAAACGGACGTCCAATGCTGACCAGGGGCCTTCTGTAATATGCGGGTCGGATAATCATCACGTTCGCGGTGGTCGACAGTCAGATAAAACAAACCGATAGTCATGTCCTGGGTCGGAGTCATGATCGGGCGTCCATCCGCCGGCTTCAACACATTGTTGCTGGAAAGCATGAGCATGCGCGCTTCAATCTGGGCATCAAGCAACAGAGGAACATGCACAGCCATCTGGTCACCGTCGAAGTCAGCATTGTATGCAGCGCAAACGAGCGGATGAATCTGAATGGCCTTGCCTTCGATCAAAACCGGCTCGAAAGCCTGTATGCCGAGGCGATGCAATGTGGGAGCGCGGTTCAGCATTATGGGGTGGTGCCGTATGACGTCTTCCAGGACGTCCCAGACTTCGAACTTTTCGCGTTCGATCATCTTTTTGGCGCTCTTGATATTATGGGCCTTGTTTTCTTTCACCAGACGCTGCATGACGAATGGTTTGAAGAGCTCCAGGGCCATCTTTTTAGGCAAACCAGCCTGGTGTATTTTCAGAGTCGGACCGACGACGATAACCGAACGTCCGGAATAATCGACGCGCTTTCCGAGAAGATTCTGACGGAACCGGCCTTGTTTTCCCTTGAGCATGTCGGTCAAGGATTTCAACGGCCGATTGTTCGGACCGGTAACCAGTTTTCCGCGACGGCCATTATCGATGAGAGCATTCACGGCTTCCTGCAACATGCGCTTTTCATTCTTGATGATAATGTCAGGGGCTTGCAGCTTGATAAGGCGCTTCAGGCGATTATTGCGATTGATAACCCGGCGGTACAAATCATTCAAATCGCTGGTGGCAAAACGACCACCGTCGAGTTGAACCATGGGGCGCAGATCAGGGGGAATCACAGGAATGACATCCAGGATCATCCATTCAGGGCGGCTGATCGACACTGAAAACCATTTCACCAGCTCCATGCGCTTGAGCAAATGAGCCCGGCGCGTTCCAGTGGCTGTTTTCAGCTGAATAGCGAGTTCGCCTTCAAGCTTCTTGAGATCGATCTCGGCCAGAAGCTCTTTAACAGCTTCGGCTCCCATTTTTGCGGTGAACATGTCACCGTATTTCTCGCGAAGCTCACGATAGCCCATTTCTCCGCCCTGACCTTCTTCCGGGAGGAGCTGCTTCTTGGAAAGCGGGAGATTGCCCGGATCTATAACGAGATAGCTCTGGAAATACAGTACCTTTTCCAGGTCTCGCGCAGAGATATCCAGGAGAAGGGCAACGTAGTTCGGACTGCCCTTCGCATACCATATATGCCCTACCGAGGTCACGAGCTGAATATGTCCCATGCGCTCGCGACGAACGGCTGACTTGGTGATTTCAACATTGCAACGTTCGCAGATGATGCCACGATAACGAATGCTCTTATACTTTCCGCAAAAGCATTCCCAATCCTTTTGTGGCCCGAAAATGCGTTCGCAGAAAAGTCCATCGCGCTCTGGCTTGTGAGTGCGATAATTGATGGTTTCCGGCTTTTTTACTTCACCATAAGACCAGGAACGAATCTTTTCCGGGGAAGCGATGCTTATTTGAATGGCATCGAATTTATCCATTTCCAACATGGTTTTTTATCCCTCCTAAGTCGGTCCAACCTTCCAAGCGAACGGCTTACTCTTCTTCCTGATCTCCGCCGTCGTCGTCGCCGTCGTCATCATCCTTCTTTCCGGCACCATCTTCATCTTCATCTTCCTCGCCAGTAGCGTTGAGGAGATCATCTTCATCGACAGTAACCTCTTCATCCCAGGCTTCGTCGATATCTGAACTCGCTCCGCCGCCACCTTCAAGAAGAGTTACTTCCTTGGCTTCCTTCTTCAGGTCGACCTGAAGTCCGAGGCTCTGAAGTTCTGAAATGACGACCTTGAAGGATTCCGGAATCCCCGGCTTCATGATGTTCTTGCCCTTGATGATCGTCTCGTAGACCTGAACACGACCTTCGACGTCATCCGATTTGACCGTAAGCAACTCTTGCAGAACGTGGGCCGCTCCGTAAGCTTCAAGAGCCCAGACTTCCATTTCTCCGAATCGCTGACCGCCGAACTGGGCTTTTCCACCCAAGGGCTGCTGAGTCACAAGACTGTATGGCCCTGTAGAACGGGCATGCATCTTGTCGTCGACCAAGTGAGCCAGCTTTAGAATGTAGATCATGCCAACCATGACTTTCTTATGGAAGCGTTCACCTGTGCGCCCATCGAACAGCCATGCTTTTCCCTCTTCGTCGACGAGGTGATCCACATCTTTTTCATTCGCGAGCCGGAGAAGATCAACGACATAATCCTCGTTCTTCTTCTCGCGACCTGCATTATAGATTGAAGTGGCATATCTTTTATTGAGCACTTCTGCTGCCCAACCAAGGTGTGTCTCAAGAACCTGTCCGACGTTCATACGAGAAGGCACACCAAGCGGATTCAGAATGATGTCGATCGGGCGGCCCGAGGCGAGATAAGGCATGTCGTCGATAGGAACGATTCTGGAGATAACACCCTTGTTTCCATGACGACCGGCCATCTTGTCGCCGACCGTGATTTTGCGCTTCTGAGCGACAAATACGCGAACCAGCTTGTTGACACCATACTGAAGCTCATCCCCATTGTCGCGGGAGAACACCATGACATCAACGACCTTGCCCTTTTCGCCGTGAGGGACTGTAAGAGATGTATTGCGAACTTCGCGGGCTTTTTCACCAAAGATGGCACGCAAAAGCTTATCTTCTGCCGTCAGCTCGGTTTCGCCCTTCGGTGTCACCTTTCCAACAAGAATATCACCTGATTCGACTTCGGCGCCGATTCTTATGATGCCTTCGTTGTCGAGGTTTTTCAGAGCCTCTTCGCCAACGTTCGGAATATCACGAGTGATTTCCTCTGGACCAAGTTTGGTGTCGCGTGCATCTATTTCATACTCCTCAATATGAATCGAGGTGAAAACATCGTCCTTGACCATACGCGCCGAAAGAATAATGGCGTCTTCGAAGTTGTAGCCTTCCCAAGGCATGAAAGCAACCAGAACATTGCGGCCGAGGGCCAACTCTCCGTGAGAAGTCGCGGGGCCATCAGCAAGCACTGAACCGGGTCTCACCTTATCGCCCTTCTTTACGATGGGCTTTTGATTGATGCATGTTCCCTGGTTGGAACGCATGAATTTCTGAAGATGGTAGACGTCTATTGATTCCTGCTGTAGCCGAACTTCATCTTTTCCGAGAGATTTGATCTGCGAAAGCTTACCGATTTCGATAGGACTGCCGGCTTCTATGATGACTTCGCCTGTCAGCGGATCGATCAAGGTGTCCATGATCTTGCGTCCCTGAATTTTACGAAACGCCTGTTCCGTCACAGGAATCTTTTCATCGTCTTTGCGGCGGCTTGCGCGCTTTATCTTCACAACGGCGGCGTCAACGTATTCGACGGTTCCGGCAGAGCGACAGAGAACCATGGCGCCCGAATCATGCGCAGCGCGCTGTTCGAGACCGGTTCCGACATGAGTCGGCTCTGTAACGATCAGAGGAACCGCCTGCCGTTGCATGTTTGTTCCCATGAGGGCTCGGTTGGCGTCATCGTGTTCCAGGAATGGAATCAAAGCCGAAGCAACGCTTACCATTTGAACCGGTGAAAATTTCACATACTCTACATCATGACGATCGACATACTCGAACTCATAGTCTTCACGGAAGTATTTTACAGGAACTATTGATTGAGTGATTTCACCATCTTCATTGATGCTGATGTCTGGCTGACATACCTTGTAACGATCTTCATCATAGGCATCCATATAACGCAGATCAGTGATTTCGATTTTACCGGTGACCTTGTCGACTTTGCAAAGAGGAGTCGTAATAAATCCGAATTCATCAACCTTGGCATAAACGGCCATCGAAGCAATCAAACCGGCGTTTGGACCTTCAGGCGTTTCAATCGGACAGATGCGGCCATCATGCGTCGGATGCACATCGCGAACTTCGAAGCCGGCACGCTCACGCTTCAAACCACCCGGCCCGAGCGCTGAAAGACGCCGCTTGTGTGTCAACTCAGCGAGAGGATTGGTCTGATCCATGAACTGAGAAAGCTGAGATGAACCGAAGAACTCTTCCACAACCGCCGATACCGGCCTTGTGTTAATGAGCAGTTGCGGCGTATATGAATCGAGATCATGAATCGTCATGCGTTCCTTGATCACGCGCTCCATGCGGGAGAGAGAAATACGGAACTGATTCTGAAGCAACTCACCGCAGCGCCTGATACGACGATTCGACAGATGGTCGATGTCATCCACACGCCCAATGCCGTTGGAAAGATCTATAAGATAGCGAATGACTCCAAGAATATCTTCTGAACACAAGACACGATCTTTAACGACCTTGACGGACTCAATCCCGTGCGCTTTTATGTTCTTGATTGTATCTTCGCCGATCTCGGCATTTTTCTCGAGAAGAACCTCTCCGGATTCAGGAACAACAAGCGTCTCATAAGCCTGACGTCCGGCAAGCAAAACAAGTCCTTTACTGACATCGGCCAGGCGAACGGTCGTAAAGGCTGGATTGAACATGATACGATAACCCTGCTTTGATTCACCCATTCGGATGTATGCAGGCAGCATGCGCTCTTCAAGATCTATGGCTACTTCTTCGGGAACCACTTCATCCCCGTCGATTACAGTTTCGTTGTTAGCCGGATCAACGATCTTCTTGAATATGGTCTGTCCGGAAAGACGGTCAACAAGACGCATCTTCTTATCGATCTTGTACCGGCCCACATCACCGAGATCATACTTCTTCGGATCGAAAAAGAGGCTTCTGATGAGAGTACGGGCATTGTCTTCAACGAAGAGGTCACCCTGTCGAAGCTTCGAGAAAATGACCTTAAGAGAGTCAGTAACCGCCTTCTGAATCTTGTCCGGAGCCTCATTGCGGCTCACAGCCTGCTTGTCGAACTTGATCGAAGACAAAATGCTCTCGTTGCGGTCGAAAAGCTCAGCAATATCTTCATCCGTGGCAAAGCCGACAGAACGAAGGAATGTGGTTATTGGAATCTTGCGCTTCCGGTCCAGTCGAACATAGATCGAATCTTTCATGAGATCGAGTTCGAACTCCATCCAGGCACCGCGATAAGGGACGATCTTTGCCGAATAAAGCTTCTTTGCGCGGTTAAAGGAGAAATACACGCCCGGAGACCGATGCAACTGACTGACAACGACGCGTTCAGCCCCGTTGATAATGAAAGTTCCGCGCTCGGTCATGCATGGGAGATTGACCAGGAAGATTTCCTGTTCCTTCACTTCTCCCGTTTGCTGCATGATCAACTGGACACGAATGTTCAGCGGAATCGCATATGTCAAATCACGTTTTCGGCATTGATCCGGACTATGCTTTACACGGAAGGGGGTATCCCCGATGAATGCTATCTCGCACTCTTTTTCCGGGAACGAACAATCATCAAACAGACACTTTTTATTCAGCTTGATCTGCGGACAATTCTTGCACATAGCCAAGCCAAGGCTGTAATCGATAAAATCAAGACACAGATTTCCAACATAGTCCTGAATAGGGAAAACTTCCAGGAAGACCTCTTGCAGACCCTGCCTCTTCCTGTCAGAAGAGTTCTTTTGAGGTTGCAGGAACCACTCGAACGACTTCAACTGAATATCGATGAGGTTCGGAATATCCCGAAAGACCCGTTTGTCCGCCATGAGGAGTCGATCGGTTCCAGGATGTTGCATCATCACCATGTTCTGCCTCACTCCTTAGATCTGACTAGATATCTCCCGTCAGCACACTGCGCCAGCCGGAAAACACGTTCAAGAAATCCCCTGAAAAAGAAAAATCCGCGAAAAGGACCAGCCCCTTCGGGACGTCTTCCGATGATTACGGAAAGGAACCACCCTCTCCATCTATTGTGACCTGTACGCTCAACGATTCCGCTTTCCCGCCGCCCGCCGACGATTTAATTCGACCGGTACATACATACGAACCTAAAAAAATACGATGAGGAGGCATTATAACACCTATATTTGAATCGGTCAATAGTAATATGCAATTTCTATGCTAGCAGTATGAAAAGCTTTGCCTGGCCGGCATCTGCCGGGAATCGTCGGCTTCTTTTATGCCTCGACAAAAAAAATATAAACGATGATTTACAAAGTTCTTGGGTCTTTTGTGTCGGTACGGTATAATCCTGCCTCTATGGATTTATATATTCGTTTATCGGAAGCCTTCCTCGAATCTCCGGGAACCGTGCTGTCCATTCATCAACTATCCCGCCGCCTGGACATCCCCTACGGAACCGCATACAATCGCGTTCACCAGCTTGGCGAAATGGGCATTCTTCGCATAGTTCCCCAAGGGAAAGCGAAGCTTTGCGCCCTGAACCCGGAAAACCCGCAGACATCTGCGATATTAGGTCTTGGGGCTGCCAGAAAAACATCCGAGGCCCTCGCAGCGGAAACACATGTCGCATGGCTGGTCTCCAAGCTAAAAGCATTTTTGGAGAACCGTCTGTCCGATCATCTTCATGCCGCCCTTCTGCTGAATGCGCAGGCTTTTTTAAACCAGCCCTCATCAGTGGATCGCGTCCCGGAATCCGATCCCGCTCCGGCACCCTCACTCGACCTATTCCTGATCCTTGATGAGTCTTCATTTGAAGATCATGATCTGGAGCCCACATTTCACGCGTTTGCACCATCGTCGCTCCAGCCGCGGATAACCTACATGTCCGTAACCCCATCCTCTCTCCTGGAAATGCTGCGTGAACGTGAAAATGAGGCAGGTTTATCGGCATATCACATGCTGCATGAGGGCATTATTCTCTTCGGATTCGAGCGTTTTTTCAGACTTGTTATCCAGGCGTTTGCTCCGCCAAGGCTCTGACCAACAGCGACCAGGTCAAAGAAAAGCCCATCTTCGGAAACCATCCGGAATGGTCGATATCCTTCCTGATGACTTGGTTTCGCCACTCGCGCCCATGGATTATTGCCGGACTTCTTCTGGCATCATTGACCCTGACTGTCGGAGGGCAGAATCCTCCCGCCGCTCAGACCCCACCGCCCGCGATGGCATCAACGCTCCGATCCGGAGCCCCGGTTAAGGGAGCTCCTGGCCTGGTTACATCGGGCACACAGGGGCGCACCCTGATCACACAGGCACAGGCTTATATGGCTGAAGGAAGGCTATCTGAAGCCAAGGAAGCCCTTCGAACCGCCATCAGACTGGAACCGATGAACCTTGAGGCCTGGGGTTTGTATGATTACTGTGTCGAAACCTACTACGTTGGCCGGGCCCGGGAGGAAAAGGTCAATCCTGTTATCGAGCGCGACTTGCAACCACTTTTCAACTTCATACGCGTGGAAAGTTATCAGGAATTCGGTACGGTATACATTGTGGGAGAGGTAAAAAATATCTCCGGAAGCCTGAAAAGCAAGATCGAACTTACAGGAACCCTTCTTGACGACCAGAAAAACGAGCTTCGCAAAACCAGCACTTCGCTGAGTCTCAAGGAACGTGGCCTTTTCCCGAATGAAACTTCGTTATTCGAAATCCCTTTCAATGATCCTCCACCGGGTGTAAAATCTTATCGGGTGAGAGTTTCCAGTTTCGAATAAGAGATGTTGATAAAGCAGAACAGGCGATCCGATTATGGATCGCCTGTTCTGCTTTCGCCCGAGAATCGGGGCGATACAAAAAAACCGCTCTCTGATCAGTCCTCCGGGCAACTCCAGCGTACCAACGTGTGCTTCCCGTCAAAGAATTTGAGCAGATGAACCATGGCGGCAACGAAGGTGACGAAACCGATCCAGCGGAGCCAGGAATTCTCTATCATGTCCACGAGATCTTTCTTGAATTCCTTCATTTCTTCGGGGAAAGCGAACATCAATACCCCGAACAGGGCAAAAAACGGCAGAGTGAAAATCCAAAAGAGTTTTTTAATAATCCACACGGCGGAGTTCTCCCTCTTTCCTGTAGTTTGGTAGAATGCATCCTAGCAAAATGACACCACTTCTGTAAAGAACTTTTTCCAGATACCAGACAAATAAATGCCCCTGTTTTCATCTCATTCCGATTGACCCGTGTCAAGATCAAGACTATAATCTTCTTTGGTCATCGCTTCTGTATCCTCTCACCCAATATAATAGGAAAATACCATTTCAGACAAATCGAAGATCTCCTCTCACCAGGAAGAATCAACTGAAGCCCCGCTCACAGACCATCTTGCCGAGATTCGGCACAGATTATTGATATGTATAGGCGCGTTTCTTATCGCTTTTGTGTTTGCATATTGGCAGTCCGACATTCTCATAGTTATCGTACTCAGACCTCTCAAAGAAGCCGCTCCTACGATGAAGCTCGCGACGCTTTCACTGACCGAAGGATTTATGACCACCATGAAAATAGCCCTTTATGCCGCGCTTGTAATGACTCTCCCGGTCATAGGCTGGCAGCTATGGCGCTTTGTGGAACCAGGCCTACTCCCCAGGGAACGACGATGGACAAAAAACCTGGTCTTTCCGATCATGGCTTCATTTTTCGCTGGTACGGCATTTTGCTACTATGTCATTTTGCCGATTGCCGTCAACTTCTTTCTAACCGATTTAGGAAATACATTTACTCCGGTCTTTTCCTACGGCGCTTACGTAGACTTTACAGTCGTTTTTTTGTTAGCCATGGGAATCATGTTTCAGTTACCGCTTCTGATAGCTTTGCTTGACGCCATTGGGATCATGCCGGTCGAAATCCTGCGTTCCCATCGCAGGCATGCCATAGTTGTAGCATTCATTCTCGGCGCAATTTTTTCTCCACCGGATGTCATTTCCCAGACACTGGTCTCACTTCCTCTCATAGCATTACTCGAAATAGGCATTATGCTGGCCGACTTTTTCCGTCGCCATCGCAACAACGAAGATCTTTCCGATACCGATAAGCAGAATATGGAGGAAATGGGATCATAATGGGCTGGTTTACCCGAAAAATAACTGATCCGATCGAAGCCTTCGCGCGCCTTAAAAGCCCCGACAAAAAGGTTTCGCAAATGGCTTCAGAAGAGTTCAAATCCAGCCTGAATAATAATCTCGTCCTGTTTCTGGTCGAGAAATTCGAGGAAAATAAAGTCACCGAAGTCCGACTAAAGATTCTTGAAATATTTGCCGAAGCTTCAGAGGCCCTCGGAGTTGAGGATTTTCGCGAGATTCTCAAGCTGCTCGCTTATCCCGACAATCTCCTCCGAGAAGGATTCAAAGACATCCTTCGCCACATAACCGAAGAACGACTTCGTCCTGTCGCGGACATGCTTTGCAATACGAATGATCCCGGCATTCGGACCGTCCTTCAGTTCGCCGTCGAACATTCCGGAATCATCGATCAGCTGCTCAAAAAATGGGGCGAATACAGCACCAAAGAAAAGCTTATGCACATGGAAGAAATAATTCTTCTCCAAAATCCTCGCCTTTACCCGATCTTTTTCGACATCCTGAAAGAAGAGGTTCTTGACAGTAAGCGTGAAGAAAAAAAGATCATCCAGATGGAATTCGCCAGGCATATCGAGAAAGTAAGAGATCCCGCATTCACGGACCAGGCTCTGAAGAATCTTCCAAACATCGACCCGACATTGTGGCATCCCGTTTTCAAGTGCATGCAGACGCAGGGAGAAGCCTTTTTCAAAAAACTGTTAGATAACCTCGAACGAAAAAGCGAAGGGTTTCGCCTCAAAATACTGCAACTCGTCGAAGAGCTGTCCGACTCGAACTCATATCCTTTGCTCTTTCCCCATCTGCTTGATCGGGCAAAAGTAATACCGCCAATTGTCCAAAATACGATAACTGCTATCGTTAAGAGATTCTCCGACGAGCTGGAAGCCCTCTCCCCCGAAGTCCGAAAATCTCCCGCAATTCTCGATCGTATCGCATTTTTTGTAAAGCCTCTCGAAAATTGCCTGACGGACAACTACTTTCAGGTCAGTATGCTGATCTGCGAGTGCCTGCTGCGCATTGGCCGCTTTAATCAGACAACCATTCTAAGAAATTTTCCAAAAATTCTGAAATATCAGGAACATTATCTGTTTTCATACCTCAAAGGCCTGGAAGTCGCTGATCGGAAAGATCTTCTTATAAATGCATGCTGCTATCCGGCGGTTGAAACCGGACATGCCGCTATTACGTTTCTCAGTAATCCGAGCGAGAATTTCATCATCGAAACCCTGAACAGTCTTCTTCTGGAATATTTCATGAGGGTTCCTCAGGCGATCCAGGAGGAAATCATCGCTTTGATGATGAATCCACAATTAAAGCGATTCGTCGAGGAAGTTCTTCTTCATAATGACCCTCAGGTTCGTTCGCGTATTCTCCAGATCCTTGGAGAAACCGGATCCATAAACGTCCTGCAGATCCTGATAGGAAAGATGCGCGATCCGGATTCTTCGGTGCGTATAACGATCCTGAATCTGTTGAAACTCCAGCATTTCCAGAATGACTCCGGAACCGAAGCATTGATAGAATTTCTCAAGGACACAGATCAGAACGTGGTTCTTAGCGCCATAAACATCCTGCGCGACCGCGATCATCCCAAGATCATCGGAAATCTGACGAAGTTGGTTGCAAATCGGGAAAAGAAGGTAAAGGATATGGCGCACGCTGCCATAGCCTTTATCACAAGGCGTAAGTTCATGACTTCCTTCGAACAGATGAATGCGGAAACACGACTTGCCATCGGGCAGTCATTGATCAAAATGGACCCGCTATTCCTGGAAGACATGACACGAGATCTTTCCGCAGCCGATCAAAAAATCCGGATACTGGCAGCAAAAATACTTGAAGTGTTGTGCGACCACATACCCCCAGACGTGAAAACAAACCTAATTGTTGCCATCCAGGACCCGGATCCTCATGTGCGCGCAATCGTCATTATGTGCCTGGGAAAAATCGGCGGCCCTTCAGTAGCCAACATGCTGGTCCAATTCCTCAAGGACCAGGACGATCGGGTGCGCGCAAACGCCGTTGAATCATTAGCTGGAGTGGGCGATCTCTCGCATGCAAACGCAATCACTCCGCTCTTGCATGACGAAAATAATCGAGTCCGTGGTAATACTTTGATCACCCTCTGGCGTATAGGCTATTACCAGATAAATGACGCTGTAATCGAGATGCTTCGTCACGCGGACAAATGGATGCGCGCATCCGGCGCTTTTGCTCTCGGCGAAATCAGAGATCAGCGATTCATCCCGGTATTGGTACAATGCCTGCGCGATCCGGATGCCGATGTGCGAACGAACGTCGTTAAGAGTCTGGGAAGACTTGCCGATCCATTAATGATCGCGCCATATATTCGATCGCTGCGATTCGACCCGGATGAGGCGGTCAGGAAAATAGTGATGGACATCCTGAGCTCGGCGGGAAAGGGGAAAACCGAAGCATGATGTGGCCTTTCCAAGCAGCTCGCCCACCGGCCGAACTCATTGTTCTCCTGCGTAATGGTCAAATGCTGGAACGCAAGAAAGCGTTC
The DNA here is from genome assembly GCA_015233155.1 of Candidatus Rifleibacteriota bacterium. Classification (GTDB taxonomy): domain Bacteria; phylum Muiribacteriota; class Ozemobacteria; order Ozemobacterales; family Ozemobacteraceae; genus JADFYG01. Next base: position 12,478 of record JADFYG010000016.1, on the reverse strand, counting down.
AACGAACTCGCCGAACATGATAACCCCGAAACCGACGAAATCATTCTCGCTGCCCTGCGGGAATCCCACGACTCCCCCCCGGAACAAGTCCTTCCCCTGATCGAACTAGTCGGAAAGCGCGGCATCGAAGACGGTCTTGATGCTTTGCGTCAATATCTCGCCCATGATGACGTTCAGATCAGACTTGCCTCCCTTCGTGCACTTATCCATGTTCCAACCCAGGCAAGCCTGGACAGCATCCTTCCGCTGATCATAGATGATAATGCAAACATTCGGCGCGAGGTGCGCGAGACAGTCATGGGAATTTTCGGGGAAAAGGCTGCGGGCGCTCTCTTACGTGCGGTACCCGAGGACCATTCGTCGCCTTACTATTTCGAGATCGTTTCCCTGTGTGAAGAAATGGGCGTGTTCGATCAATTAATGGAAAATTTTTCCCTCCCCGACGATGAGGTGAAAAAGTTCCAGTTCAACAATATGATTCGGTTTCACCGCCCTGAGTTCCTTCCTTTCATGCTGCAAATGGCGGGCATCGGCGGAACCAACATCCAGAATAAGCTGCGCAAGGCACTCACGGACTACTCAACAGAAGAACTGATCGACCCGGTTGCGGAAGCATTGAGCAAGGACCCGAGCAAAGCTCTGCTGAAAATCCTTGATGAGGTCCTTTTCATACGGACCAACGCCAAGGGAGAGCTTTTGAAACTCGCGGCGATGGTTCCCCGCAAAGAAGTCCGCCACGAGCTTATCGCCAAGGTTTTCCGAAAAATAGATACGACATTGTTCCTGCCCGCTCTTTCTCTTCTCGGCGATTCTTATGCTCCAATCCGCCAGCTCGTTTCAGATAACCTGTGCGAACTCGTCACGACGACACTGAAGCGCCTTGATGACCCATCGGAACAAAACAAGCCCTTTCTGCGTGAACAGATAACCCACTGGCAGGAAGAGCTCTCTTCCATGATTCAGGTCGAACCATCGGACGACGTACTCGGCAGCCTGAGCCTGGTCTTATTCGCACTTGCCGGTACCAATCGCGATATTATTTTTCCGGCATTGCCACGTCTGCTGGCCGATGCCCCCGCTGATGTCATCAAATCACTTTCGGCATTCCCTCCCCTTTCCCGATTTGAGTTTATTCAGGAAGTGATGCGGCACGATCGCCAATTGGTAAACGCAATGATAAAAGCCGCCGTTAAGTTTCCCCACCCCGAAGTGATAAAAAGTTTTCTCGAATTGATGGATGAGTTGACTTCCGAAGAGCGCGAACTACTCCGGAAGTATCTGACCGGCCGCTCTCCGATAGTACATATTGCCGATCTGCTCGTCGATCCTTTGCCCAAAGTCCGCGCAACTGTCCTGAATCTTGTCGGAGAGGGACAAGCCGACATCACACAGATTATCGATGACCGCTCCCGCGATACGTCTCCTGAAGTACGCGAAATTGCACTGACACTTGCGTTGCAAAAACGGCATCCGAAACTCGCGGCAATTCTGGAAAACGCACTGACTGACCCATCGCCAAAGGTTGTCATGAAGGCTATTCTCAGCCTTCGCGATACCGCTCCATCTGAAAGGTTTCCTTCACTTCTTGCCCGCGCGATCAATCATCCGTCCGAAGAGATCCGAGGTTATGCGCTGAAGGAAATCGCTAAAATCACGCAACAAAAATACCTCGATAATTATCAAAACCTTCCTCCTCAGGTCAGAAAGCTGGCAGGATCAGCGATTCTAAAACTGGATGCGAGTTTTGTCGATCACCTGATCGGCGAGCTTCGCTCCCTTGATGTCGATTCCCGATTACGGGCGGCCATGATAATGGAAAACCTCCAGGTCGGAGAAAAAACCCACCAGGCACTGCTGTCAGCAATGGAAGACCCTTCGCAGAAAGTGCGGGCGGCGGTGGTAAAAACCCTTGGAGTAATGGGAAATCAAGCTCTGCTCGGGAATCTGATCGAGTTTCTAAACGACCCGGATGAACGGGTCCGGGCCAATACGATCGAAGCTATCTCAAGCATCGGTGACGAAGAAGCGGTTCGCATACTGCTTCCATTTCTGAACGATTCAAATAACCGAATTCGCGGAAACGCTGCGTTTGCAGTATGGAAAATAGGAAAGGTCAATGTCATTCCGGTCGTTCAAAAGATGCTGGTCCATAAGGACGCCAACATGAGAGCCACCGGACTCTGGGTCCTCGGAGAAATAAACCTGGAAGACTATTTGAGTATGATCATTCCGTTTTTACGCGACAAAAACGATATGATTCGGTTCAATGCCATGCGCTCAGCTTCAAAAATAAAGCCGGAGATTCTCAAGCCGCTGCTTCCGCAGTTACGACGGGACCCATCACCGGACATAAAGCGTCTGATAACCGAGCTCAGCTACAGGATCATATAAATGGAGCCCACCATGCACGAGGGAGTCGTAGCATCCTTCAGCGATTTCGCGCGGGTAGTCCGGGATTTTTTTGAACCAGCATGGTATACACCGAGTATCGCTATCGGTTTCAGCATCCTTCTTTCAATTTTTCTCGTGTTCGTCCTCTTCAAATATGTTTTGAGCAGACGCCCGGAATCGCGAAAACCTTCGAAAGAAAACCAGATGTTCATGCAGGTCATTCTTTCGCACGGCCTGGAAAAATTCGACGAGGAAATATTACAGGAACTGGCGGAAGTAGCCAAAATTCGTCCGAAATACAGCCTGTTGCTTGACAAAGAAGTATTCAATCGTGCTCTGGCACTGATCGAAAAACGTGAAAAGCGTGATCAGCCCGAGTTGAAACGCTATCCAAAAGTTGATTATCTTCGCCGGCTGTCAAAAAAGTTGTTCCAGAAGAACGATTAGAAAAAACAGGAAACCTGCAAAGTTATTTGATGTGCCAAGAGAGGATTTCAAACCCACAAGCGCTTAGTTAGGGATAGCTTGTCATCTCGAACGAATGTGAGAGATCTCAGAAATATTACTGCGTGATATTACTGCCGGGTGTTTTCGGAGCGGCTATCGAGTATGATCGTCACCGGCCCCCTGTTTTTCTGATCGATTGTCATGTCAGCTCCGAATACGCCCCCGGCAACTGACTTAACTCCGGCGGTTCTGAGAGAATCAAGGAAGTGTTCGTAGAGGGTCTGCGCTTCTTTCGGAGCTTCTGCTCCCGAGAAACTCGGACGATATCCGCGCCGGACATCGCCGAACAGCGTGAACTGCGGCACTACAAGAACAGCGAGACCAAGATCAAGCACGGAAAAATTCATCTTCCCTGCTTCATCATGAAAAATACGCAGTCCGGCGACTTTCTTAACCATCCAGGCAAGGTCTGAATCGGTGTCTCCGGCAGCCACGCCCAAATAGCAGACTAAACCTGGTCCGATCCGTGAAATTTCGCGGCCTTCGACAGACAAAAGACAGGATTCGACACGCTGAACAACCGATCTCATTTACACGACCTCTTGTTATACAAAGGTGTATGAATACCGAATCATAAACAAATTTCATTGCGATTCTGTACATTGTCTAAAAAATGTAAGGGCGGCTTTGAAAGCCGCCCTTACAATGAATCAACAAACTTTTAAAGAAGTATTTTTAGCTCTTTTTCACCTTGCGATCAGCCTTGGAAGGCGTCATGTGCAATAATACCGGGCTGGCGATAAAAATTGAAGAGTAGGTTCCGAAAAAGACACCAACGGTAAGTGTAAGAGCAAATCCGTGAATGGAGGATCCACCGAAAAAGAGCAACGCGAAGAGAGTCAGGAGGGTCGCAACTGATGTGTTTATGGTTCGACCCAGAGTCTGATTTATCGAATCATTGATGATGGTAAACAGATCGCTGCTCCGCATCAATCGACGATTTTCCCGGATTCGATCCAGAACAACGATCGAATCGTTAACGGAGTAACCAAGCATCGTGAGAATGGCGGCCAGGACCGTTATATCGAATTCGAGTCCGGAAAGGGCGACAAAGCCAAGAACGATGAACAGGTCATGAACAATGGAGATGACGGCACCTGTAGCTGACTGAAACTCAAAGCGCCATGCAAGATAAAGAAGAATGCCGAAGACGGAAATGATCGAGGCGATCACTGCCTGTGTCTTCATTTCTGCACCGACAGTCGGCCCTACGTTGGCGGTTTCAAGCGAATCATCCTTGAACGGGGCATTTTGTTTGAGACTCTTCAAGATGTCCGCGTGAACACGTGCGGTGTCTGTGTCTTCTTTGGGAGCGGCAGGATACTGGATGATGAACTCCTTGCCCTGTCCTTCAGCTACAGCCTGAATCATCAGTTGGTCAGGCGTAAAATACAGATTCGGCATCTTTGAGAAGGCATCGCGAATCTTCGGCTCTGACATTGCATCAATAAACCGAACGTGTATGATGCTGCCGCCCTTGAAGTCGATGCCGTAGTGAAAGCCCATCAGCAACATGATGAGTATAGATGCGATGGTCAGCGAGCCCGAAAAGGCGAAGGCGATAAAACGGTTTCCCATGAAATCGAATTTCATTGTGATCTTCCTCTGGCGATTGGTTGCAAACTCAGACGCTGAGTGTCGTTGCCTTGGACCGAGAGAAGATCAAGTCCAGGGCTAATTTTACGCACACGACGGCGGTGAAAAGGTTGGCGAGCAGACCTATACCCAATGTCGTTGCAAACCCACGGATCGGACCGGACCCGAAGGTATACAACACGGCAACAGTGAGGATCGCCGTCACGTGAGAATCGATGATGCAGGCAAGAACCCGGTCAAACCCGGCATCGATGGCTGCTCGAACAGTTTTTCCAGTTCGCAGCTCATCACGAATGCGCTCATAAATGATTATGTTGGTATCGACCGCCATGCCGACTGAAAGGATCAAGCCAGCGATGCCGGGCAGTGTCAACGTGCCGCCGAAGGCAACGAGAAAAGAAAAGACGATCAGTGTATTGAACATAACGGCAAGGTCAGCCAGGAAACCGCAGAACTTGTAATACGAAATCATGAAGATAACAACAGCCAGAACACCGACGAAACCGGCACGCGCTCCAGCTTTGATTGACTCTTCGCCGAGCGTTGGACCGACAACACGACTTTCGAGAAGAATCAAACTTGCCGGCAAGGCACCAGCGCGTAGTACGATCGCGAGGTTCTGAGCTTCTTCAAGTGTAAAATGGCCGGTAATCTGGGCAAGGCCGCCAGTTATTCGGCTTTGAATAGTCGGAGCACTGTGAACTTTGTTATCCAACACAATGGCGAGTTGCTCGCCTATGTGCTGACCGGTAACCTGCGCAAATTTTGCGGCACCATCTGGATTGAAGGAAAGGTGAACGATCGGAGCGCCCATTTCATCGAATGAAACCTGGGCATACTTCAGATCACGCCCAGTGACTTCGGCTTCGCGCTTCAATTTGTACCAACGACCTTGCGCGTCACGATTGCCGGCTTCGAACAGAACAAGTTCCGAGGTGCTGTCGATCGGCTCAAGCTGTGTAGCAGTCATATTCTGGTCTTTCACCAGATGAAACTTCAACATGGCTGTCGACTGAATGAGCTTCTTAACATTCTCTGGATCTTTGACACCCGGAAGCTGTATGCGGATACGATGGCCTTCCTGCGCCTTGATGCTGGGCTCAGCAATGCCATACATATCAATACGATTGCGGATGATCTCAACTGAGCGAGTGACCGCATCAGCCGGATTGTCTTCCTTGGCAACCGAATTGATATCGATCTGATAAACCAGGTCGATGCCGCCCTTCAAGTCCAGGCCGAGAGTGATACGAGACCTCGGAAATACGCTGGCTACAGCAAGGGGCATAGAGGCGAACAGATGCACCTTGCCAAGAAGAGCGCGAACTTCTTCGCCCTTCTTACCGTTTACGCGAAGGGATACTGTTCCCTTAGTGTAATCGGGGTTGACAACCCTAGCATCCTCGCCGGCGTCTACAAGACGGCGACGTGCCGTGTCGGCGACACTATTGAGAATGTCATCAGGCCGGACATTGCTTTTCTCGCCAAATATGGCAGAAGCCTTGTCGACCGCGAATTCCACGATTCCGGCTTTTCCGTCTTCAGAGTCCTTGAACTGGAGCCTGTTTTCAGGGACAGCAGACTGCTCGTCGATTGTGAGGGCGCCGAACATCTTTTCCCAGTAAGGGGTGGACGGAAACGTGTACAAGATCGTGAACAAAAAGATCACAACGATAACGCCAATCTTGAACTGATACTGACTTTTCATTGACAGCAGCTCCCCGAATAATGGTGCTTCAACATGAAGGTGGATTATACTTGCACCGACGTGAGCAAGTCAATGTAATTTTTGGCTTGCCCAACTAATCTATCAGGAGTTTGGGTTTCCGTCACTTCTTATCGAGTACAACTTCAGCGAAGTTTTCACGGAAAAATAAAGATATAGTTGACCCCCTCCCCTTATTCATGCTAGAAATCATCGCTATGAGCAGTATTAATCTATTGTGCGGTCCTCGACTATTCCCGAATGCCAGTGACCGCTCTGGCTCCATGAAATATATCAGACGCGTCCTCTCTCTGCTGGCCGTTCTGCTCATGCTGTCATGCTGCGCGCCAGTCTATTCCGAACCCTACGATGACTACCTCAAGGTCGGTCGCGATCATTTCGGTCTGTTCCATTTTCCCGACGCCCGCACAAACTTCCAGAAGGCCGTAGATCTTGACGGAACACGTTCTGAGGGTTGGTATTACCTCGGAATGACTCTCAGGAAGCTCAACGACAATACCGGAGCGGTCAAAGCGTTCGAGAAGGCGATTGCCATTTCCCCGGACGAAACCGACTGCCAAAAGGCACTTTCAGAACTATATCTTCAATTCGGAAAAGACTGCAAACAGGCCAACAATCGCGCCGGCATGATTGAGAATCTGAAAAAAGCGGTATTGACATATCCCAAAAACACTCCGATCGTGGCGTCGCTTTTCAATATCTGGGGCAAAGACGCCTCCTGGGACCAGATTACAGCCATTGCCGACAAAGTTAAAACCGCCAACCAGGAAGGAATCGAGGCTGGCGACGACAAAAATCTTCAGGCCGCACTTGTCTGGGTAGCGCGAGCATATATCGAGCGCAAAGAGCCAGGCCGTGCCCGCGCATATTTAAACGCGGCGGGCATGATCAAACAGCCGAATGATGAACTGGCAAGGCTTATCAAGCTACTGCCCCAGGAAACCAAGACCGTGGCAGGCTCAGTAATAGAGGAGTGTCGCGCCCTCATCGACAAGGGTCAGTACAAGATCGCTCTTGACAAGCTAAAAAAGGCACAGCAAGCGGATACATCGAACACAGAGATTGACGATTTGGTCAATCTCACTCAAAAGAAGCTTTCAACTAATGATTTTCTCAAGGAAGCCGACGAGGCCGAGCGGGCGGGAAAATTCGATCAGGCGCTCGAGTTCGTGAATCGAGCCATCGGAATCGACGATGAGAACACGGCTCTTCGAGATCGGGCCGCCAGCCTGAGTATTAAACTCGAAGAGTTTGAAAAAAAGCAGGCCCACATAAAGAGCGTCGAGCTGGACAAGCGACAGGCACAGCTCAATCATAGTCAAAAACTTGCTTCCCTCCTGAAAGTCGCTCATGAAAACGAGGTCAGACGGGCCTACGATGTAGCCCTCATCAATTTTGAACAAGCCCTCACCCTGGACCCGGAAAACGGAGAACTTAAAGCCTCGATCGAACGGGTAAGAACGGCTGCTGCCGGGGCCAAAGAGCAAATGGAAAAAGCCGGCAAGAATTTTTCCCGCGCATCGAAATTAATAGAACAGGGCAAATATGATGAAGCATTCGCTCTTCTCAAGGAAATGGCGGAAGAGAAGAGTTTCCCTCTTATTCAGGTGTATCCATGTCTCATAGAATGCTGCCTGTCCATGGAGCGGCTCGATGATGCCGACAGCTACTGTGAAAAACTGGCGAAACTGGCCACGGCATCTGACGAGCTGACGTATTTTCAGGGAAGCATCGCCCTGAAACGGGACAAATATGCAGAGGCCGGAGAAGCGCTCTTCAAAATATACGGGAAGAATCCGACGTTCAAACCCGATCTGGGTTCATTGATCTGGCAACTGCGTTTTCAGAAGTACAAATATGGCATTATTCTTCTCGTCCTTTTCATCGGATGGAAATTATTCTTCTGGCTGAAATCATTGATGAGCGGCCTGTCAAAAGCAACCCAGGAAGGCCGTATAGAGCAACTTCTTGCCAGAGGGAAGTATGAAGCCGTCATCCCGATAATTGAAACGCGTCTCTCCAGCGGAGACTCCATGCCCAACCGTCGCGCTCTGATTCTCTCTCTCGCCGACGCCTGTCTGCGCACTAAGCGTTATCAAAACGCCAAGGAACGAGCACTGGAGGTCATCAACAAGGACCCCAAAAATCCCGTGGCTGCACGCATCCTTGGAGAAGCCTTCTTTCAACTTGGGGAAACTTCGCCTGAGGCCATGGAACGCATTCAGAACCTGTTCAAAGTGGATGAATCGCGTCGCGATGTGCTTACCTTTCTGATAGCCGACGTCAAACGACAGAACTCCGACAGTAAAACAGCGATAGATCTTCTTCACAAACAGGTCTCCATGTTTCCGGAAGACCTGGACACGGTGATCTATTTAGCTGGCATTTATACCCGTCGCAGCCTGTATAACGCAGTATCCATGAGAATTTTTGAGCGCGCCATGAAACATGACCCCGAAAGGTCGGAATACGCATACGGGTATGCGCAGTCTCTTATGCAAACGGGACGCAAGGAAGAAGCCGAGAAATTACTTGCCGCCGGAGCCCAGCGCTGGCCCGATAATGAGCAATTTCAGAGAGTTGCCACTCCGGGACGCCAACCCTCAGGCGATAACCGTTTACAGACCCCAGGCGGAAATACAGGCGGTGGCGATGCAAGCGTCACCGGCAGCGGTGGCGGAAACAGAAGCGAGGCGACTACCCAACGTATCACCACAAGGCCGACCATCAAGATGTCCGCCCCCTCAACCGCTCCCCAAGGTGGCGAGAGCACGGTTTGCAAAAGCTGCGGAACTGCGAACAGTCTGCGGGAATACTATTGTACGAAATGCGGAAAACCGCTTAGTTGATTGAAATGCTGAAAATGTAGTCATTGTTTCGATTAGTGTTTGCCATTGCTCTCTGCTTTTACGCCTATAACCCGTGATAAAGCAAACACATTTTTCAGCAAAATGAGAGTTTACTACTACCCCCAAAAAAGATCAGCGCCCACTTATAAATAAATGGGCGCTGACCATATCATTATTCTATAGCCATTTGCTCAGGGATTTATATAGATCACGGCGAAACCGTTTCCTCCATTCAGGAACAAGCCACCCTCACCTGTCGCAGAGATGTTATTCGGATCACCCCGATCACGCTCGTGACGATCATGACCATTGATCTCAAGATCTATATCAGACAAATTGTCCGAATCCGGATAATCATCATCACCGTAGTTTGCCGGCTTGTTACTATCACCATTCTCGTCGGAGTCGAAGCCACCGTCGGCCCCACTTTGCGCACCACCACTCCAGGAGTGACCGCCGTAATAGCCGCCACCGCCGCCGCCATAAGTCGAATCTACTGAGCCTTCTCCATATTCATCAGCGCAAAAATCCTGTCCCCAGGAATCTCCGCCTCCAGCGCCGCAGCCGTCAGGCGTTCCACCGCCGCCGCCGCCCGCCGCAATCAACAGCGTATCGCCTCTCCAGATCGAAGTTCCGCCGCCGCCGCCACCAGAATCATATTCATCACCGCCCGTAAAGTAGCCGTCTCCGCCATTAGGCCATCCACCATTACAATCACCATAGCCACCGTTATTGTCATAAGTATAGACGGCATCATGGCCACCTTCTCCTACTTTTATAGTCAAATCCTCGCCGGGAGTCACATCAATAGTAGCTTCAACATAACCACCACCGCCACCACAATGCCTGCTGCTGTTAGTGTTCGGGTCGTAGGGCTGGTCACCAAATGAGTCATACCCACCACCGGCACCTGCACCCCACATTTTTACGAATATTGAATGGCAACCCGATGGAACATGGAATGTCTGTATATTGTCATCGCCATCATTACCCGGATAATCAAATGTAACCCGAGGTTGGTAGGTACAAGTGAATGTTGCTGCTACGCTATCATTGTTTGCTAAGTCCTTAGCCGCACCTGCGGGAATATTTACGGTTACGAGGCCCGGGGAAGTCGGGGTGATATAAGTCTGCCACATCTTCCCAGGTGTCCACACTGTCAAAGAGTCTTTGGTGCCGTTTACCACATTGACATCCGTGTCCGTGAAGCCGGTGACTATCTCATTGAAAGTTATAGTTAACCAAAAACCACCGTCAGTTGTGGAAGGCCCCGACAACGCCATGTTTGGAGGCATAATATCACCGGTCCAAATCTTGATAAATCCATTTCCTCCGTTGGTACTGCCAGCATCACCAATTCCCGCCGGATGATCGGGATCAGAACTATTTGCGCAAGATGGTCCCCAGAAAACCATTTCCTTTCCACCATCCGGACAGTATGTGGTGCCGCCGTGTCCACTCATACCATAACTACCACCATTTGAACCCCCCGAATAACCGCCACCACCAGCTCCAGTATTCGCAACGGCGCTTTGCCCAATACCATTTCCCGGGCCATTTCCCGCAGGTCCTACGGTCCCTCCGCCCCAACCGGACTGATTTATTGAACCTCCTCCTCCTCCGCCTGCCTCGATCAAAACCGTAGAACTTCTCAAGATTGAACTGGAACCGCCTCCGGCACCACCATTACTGGCCCCGCTTCCGCCATTAGGGAAGCCTCCAGAGCCAGTGCCGCTACCGCCACCCCCGACTCTGGCAATAAGAGTTTCACCTGGAGTTACCGATATGACGCCATCCACATAACCACCACCTCCACCAGAGTATACTGAGCCAGCGCCGCCGGCAGCGCCCCATGCCTTAACTGAAATCGAAGTACAACCGGCCGGAACAATATACGTCTGGTTTGCTCCAGTGTAGCTGAAGCTGCAAGGGTTTGGACTGCCGCCACTGGCGGTGTAGCCGCGCGTCAACTGAGTTGCCACTGTATTGCCGTTGCCGGCAATGTCATTTGCCGCACTAGCGGCAACATTCACGGTGACGTTGGTTCCCGAAGTAACCGGTGTGATCGGAATCGTCCAGATCATGCCAGGTGTCGTATTTGCTAAAGTGCCTTTGGTGCCGTTTCCCACGATGATATCTGAGGCATCGAAGCCAGTGACGACCTCGTTGAAAGTTACCGTCACGGTAAAGACACCGTTGACTGGGTCCTGAGAGGGAGCCGACAACGTCACGTTCGGCGCAGTGGTATCGACCCACCATCCGTCGCCCTGGCCTACCGTGGAAGCGTTGCTGGCGTTGTCAACTGCGCGAACGCTTGCATAATACTTCGTGCCATTCGTTAATACCAGACCGGTCATAGTCGCGTTCGTTACATTGCCGACGCTTGTCCAGTATTTTATTTGAGTGCCACCCGCTGTAGTACCAATAGCAACATCATAGCGATTGATGCCGCTCGCTCCATCAGTGCTCGCTGTCCAGGTGATATTGGGCGAACTGGTAGTAGAAGTCGAAGCAACGCCATCGTCAACCGAACCCGGTTGCGTTGGCGCCGTCGTATCGACCCACCATCCGTCGCCCTGGCCTACCGTTGAAACATTACTCGCATTGTCAACCGCGCGAACGCTGGCATAATACTTTGTGCCGTTCGTCAGGACCAGACCGGTCATGGTCGCATTCGTAACAACGCCGACGCTCGTCCAGTTCAGAGTTTGATTGCCGCCCGCCGTAGTGCCGATCGCGACCTCATAACGAGTGATGCCGCTTCCGCCGGTATCCGTGCTTGCCGTCCAGGTGATATTTGGCGAACTGGTGGTAGAAGCGCAAGCTACGCCGTCGATGACAGAGCCGGGAGTTGTCGGGGCCGTAGTATCAATTACAATATTCTTGTTTGCACCAAGAGAACCGGCTGTCCCAGGAGCAGGCAGGGTCAGAACTGCGTCGTTACTGGCGATATCCCTGATGTTGCCGCCGCTCAGGATCAGAGACGTACCTGTGGCATAATCGAGATCGCTTGAAGTATCACCGGCCTGTACAGTATATCTGAAGGTAAGAGTGGCCGTGCCGCTGCCGCCCGTATAGTCGGCATTATAATCAATGGTACCGGTCTCAAGAGTCAGCTTCGGAATGCCGGACACCCAAACAGTCTGGCTGAATTGAACCGTAATATCGATGTTTTCACCGACCGTATAATTGCCGTTAGCTTTGGCCGAAGTCACATTCAGGACCGCCGGTGGAATCGCCGGCGCTGAAATTACAATCGCCTTGTTAGCACCCAGCGACCCGGCCATGCCAGGAGTCGCAAGGGTGAGAACAGCGTTGTTTCCGGTGGCATCTCTGATTGTTGCTCCATTCAATGTCAAAGAGTTTGTTGCAACATAATCGAGTTTGGTCGAAGTATCGCCTGTCTGAA
>JADFYG010000169.1 GCA_015233155.1 Candidatus Rifleibacteriota bacterium | reverse complement strand
ATTCCCGGAGAGGCCTAAATAAACCCGCCCAACCTTCCCCCCTATAGGCGCTTACTTAAACCTAAAAATTCCACTTATGTCATTTCGACCGAAGGGAGAAATCTTGTATTTATGAGATCTCTCACATTCGTTCGAGATGACAAGCCCCTCTTAAGTAAGCGCTTATGACCTTTCCCCTCCACAAATAAGCGTAATATCAGACTTCCTGATCCGGAAGTAAGATAAATTGGCACTTTGTCCGTTGAAAATCATACCAAGGCAAAAATCATGAGGGCTCCTGTTTCTGGATGACAAAATTTTTGCTCTGACAATTCAACCAGAAGAGCGGAAATAGACGAATCATGCGCTGGACATGCCATTCTATGAATTCGGATGGTAAGCGTTCCAGCGATGTTGTTGGGCTCGATATCGGCTGCTGAAACGAACAACTCACGCACCAGTGCGCGTGCCTCTTCCTCCTTGTTCAAAGAGCGCCGCAAAATTGCTACCAGCGCCGTCTCGGCTCGATACGCAATCATTTTTACCGTATCCGCCAACTGTTTATTCAATGGCAAAAGACTCGTTGGTCGCTGCTCTTCCGGCAACGAATCCAGCGCCACCTTTTTGGGAGTTGCTTTGCGTTCGGCACATAGTTTTTCCCGATCGTCTTGTGCGGTCTGAATCTTCTGAAGAAGATTGGCCTTATTTTCGATAACCTGCCCCTCAACCAAAACCTCCTCCGCCCCCAGCTTCGCCTGGAGTTTTCGGATTCCTTGAAGAGCTGTTTTTATCGCTTTATCGAGACTGCGCCATACAGGATTGACGACTGAAGTCGTGCCTGGAAGTGATTCTATTCCATACTGCAAAAGACCGTCTATATCATAGTGTCTCATCATATATGCGAAGAAATTTTCCTGACACCATCTTGAGAACATTCGACCAGCGATGACAGTATTGCCGAGGCGTCGCGCGGTGGTGATGACGGCCGTCTGATGACTAGTATCCGTCAGACGACGAATCTCCGCGACTGGAATGAATGATATTCCAGCCGTGAGGGTGGTTTCCCGCATTGCCAATTTCATCTTGGTACTACCGCCTCCGGGGGCGTCGACTTTGTGTGCGGTAAACTCGCTTTCCGCCCAGACATCTTTGACATTTTTTCGGTAGGTGATAACTCCAATGCGTTTTTCCCACAGAGCCGAAAGCAAGCTATGATTGGCCCCTTCGCGGTCAAAAACGATCACGAAGCGGTGTAGCAGTGGGTCGGCAACCAGCTCCTTCTCCGATGGTTGTCCAGGAACAGTCTTCAACAGTTCGGGAACAATGTCCTTCAGCAAGGTATCAGCTAATCCATCCGTAACAGCTTTGGAGACAACGAAGAACGGTCGCCCCACGGCATCGTTCACCCAATAATCCGTGGTTCCACGTAAGCAAAGACGTTCACGGGATACGAAGCGGCGTGGAAGATTGGCTTTTTGACCGTGATACACGCGAATATGACCATCGATATACAGGTAACCAGCTTCATCAGGGTCTTCTTCCATCCAGGTTCTGGCAAGTTCCTTCATCCAGGCTTCCGGATTTCCGGTGTTGGCCATCTGGGTGATTTTCTCTCGCAACGTCCTTACCTCTGGAACGCGATCAAGTCCGATAACCTTTCCTAATTCACCCGGCGGTACATGACGCAGCCCTTCCGGACGACGTATTCGCCCCAGCGCCATAAAGCCCATCGTCAATAGGATATGGAGGCAACTATAAAAACCACTCGGTAACAGATGAAATTTTCCGATCCCGCTGAGTAGGCCGTTGGCGCACAAGGCTGGGAGACCTGCCAATAGCCCACCCATCGGCACATCACAGGATGGCTCAAAATGCGCCGTCGCGCTTTCTGCCAACCCAACGGCTGCCATGACACGATCCTCAACGCGAACACAGGCCGTTCCCATGCACGCTGCAGCCGCCGCATCTACACGGCTACGCTCGGCTTTGGTGGTACCAACTTCAAGCTCATTTTTTTTTCGATTTCTCTATAGGTGCTCTGGAAACTGCTCCACGCTGAATCGCCTTTCGAAGTGTGGACTCTCCAACGCCGACAAGCTCTGCAACTTTTGAAACGCTCATCCCGCCCTGCAAGTGTTTCTCGCATTCTGCAATTCTTTCCGATCTCATCACGGAAACATTTTTCGAGCATCTTGGACGAAAAAAGGAACCGGGCCCCTGCTCTCGTAATTGCTCAGCCCAATTCATGGCCGTGCGATGGGGAATGAATAGGGGCGGACCTTCCAACTCACATGGGCGAACATGCCCGTTGCCCATGAGTGTCGCGAGAGCAAATCGTTGAGACTTCAAGTCACCATCGCGGTGAGAAAAATAATTATCACCGCCGACAAAATAAGTAATCTGCCCTTCTTTTTTCAGAATGCTCAGAGACTTGCCAATTTTCGTAGCTCCTTCGGGAAAACCAGGTAGAAGCCCTTGACGTGGCATGTTGATTTCCTTCTTGCAGAATATTTCGATAAGCAGAGGGCTCATCGTCATCACTTTGGCGAAAAGCATTTCCCAATGCCAGATTCGATGTAATTAGGCCGGAAAATCGCTTGCCGTAAAAGAAATGAAAATACCGATGAACTTTGTGACATTTTACTCGATTTCTCATCAAAAGGTGCCATTTCTATTTTCTAGATAATTTCCATCAAACGCTGATCATTACATAACCGACTCAGGAAGTCTGAATGTAGGGGCGACCCGGCATATGCGCTAACTTAGGGGGTAGTTTGTCATCTCGAACGAATGTGAGAGATCTCATAAATACAAGATTTCTCCCTTCGGTCGAAATGACAGAAGTAGAATTTTGAGGTAAGTGTTGCAGCTAAGCATAGGCCGTAATGTTATCTGAGGCATTATATTGACCTTAAGACCGCTGACGTTGTTAGTTACGGCCTGCGTTCATCATCAACGCCGGAAACGACAAAGCTGGCAGAAATTTCGAAGTCAAAATCAGTGTTATATAAAAAAATTGTCCGGTCATGTAATACAGCTCTATTGCTACCAATGACGTGGAACAAAAAAAGAGCGGGGGCATTTTATATCCGCCGCCCTTTTTTTACCTGTCGAACATGTCAGTTTCGCAGTAGTCCCGAGACTTCAGAGTGACATCCACAGATTTCCATAACTTCTTTCGGATGCGCCTGTATAAAATCTTTGATCTTTTCTTTCTCCTTAATATTGTGGAATCCCTTAGCTCGACAAGCTGTTTCAATATACTTTCGTCCGACTACATCTTCTCCTTTT